>NZ_LGJH01000143.1 GCF_001298105.1 Novosphingobium sp. ST904
TTGCCCGGCAACTCAACGAACGGCCAAGGAAAACGCTCGAATACCAAACACCCGCAGAGCGCTTTCAAGCCTGTGTTGCCGCCACCCGTTGAACCCACCACACAAAGCGGACAGTCGTTTAACGAACACCGGCTTCTGCCAGGCGTTGAATCAACCGGATTTGCGCTTGGCCCTGACCTTGGGAGCAGGCAATTCCTGGAATGTGATACGAACGATCTCGGCAAGCCACTCACTGTCATCCCACTGTTCCGCGTCGATCAGGAGACAGGGCTTTGCACCGGGATACGGAGGTGCTTCTTCCGCGCCGGCAGCGAATGCCGCCCTCCAACCGTGGACTTTACGAATAGGTGGTCGTCGCAGACCAATGCGACCATTTTCCCATCACAATAAATGCCGAATTCGCCAAACATCGCCTTGGCTGTAACGGTGCCCCCGCCTGCCATCTGCTCAACAAGGAATTCGACGGTTTTACGATCAGACGCCATAAGGCGATATCGCTGGTCCTGATGGAAAGGTCGAGGGTCAATCGACCCTTTGCGGCCACTCAGGGTGCAAATCCTGATCGCCAAGTGCGGAAGGTCCGGTATCGCTGAAACCCGCCATTCGTTCATTGGATGGTGAGCAACGGCCGGAAAGACTGACATTGGGACCTCGGGCCTACGCAGTTTTGCGGTTTCCAACGCAGGAAAGCAAACCATCCAAGATTGAAAAACCCCGAGCCGAAAGGCTTCGGACGTTGGGTGTTTTAATGATCCGGAACTTTAAACCTTCACGATCAGCGCCCTGGTGTGCGATCAGCATGTTCAGGTTTTCGCCGCCATGACTGCAAGCGGCCATGAGGACGTACGAAGTCGCCTGCGCCGGCGATACGGTCCACTGCTTGAGGATGAGGCGATCGTTCGGGCAGGGTTTGATTGGAGCGAGCCATTGGCGTGCGCGATGGTCTCGGCGAGCAGCTCGCGGTAATAGCAGTACCGACCAAACTAGGTCGTTCATTAGAGGTGCGAATGTCGGGATCGGACAGGAGCAGTGGCGGGACCTAGGGACGCTTCCGCCCGGCAGTTATCTGCGGTTGACGCGGATAGCTGCGGATCAGTAGTCCCGCAGGTAGCTACAGCTGCTGATGTTCCTTCCTCTCGCGTAACCTTTCGTTATGGTGGAGAAATGGACATTGAGCGACGCACCGTACTCACGGGCATGGTGGCATTCTCGGCAGTTGGACCAGCTGCCGCAGCAGAAAAAGGGGACGCCATGTACGGATTGATCAGCAAGATGACTGCACGCCGCGGGGAGTGGGACGCCCTTTCGGCGATTCTGATAGCCGGCGTTGCCGGAATGCCCGGCTGTTTAAGCTACGTCGTCGCCGCTGATCCGACGAATTCGGACATCATCTGGATCACTGAGGTTTGGGAATCGAAGGACCTGCACGCGGCTTCCTTGGCGCTTCCCTCGGTGCGAGACGCGATCATGAGAGGACGTCCCCTCATTGCGGGAATGGAGAGGGTAGCCGAGACGTCGCCGGTTGGCGGCTTCGGCCTCGGTACCCAAAGGTAGCAATGAACTACGGCAGGTCATTTGCCCTGCTTGCATCGACAGCCCGCTGATGAGTGGCGGCGAGTGCCTCATCTTGACGCGCAATCTTGATCGCCGCAGGGCGGCCGGCAATCCGCGCAGCATAGGAACGGAAAGTGTCGTTGCCGGGTATCAGCTTGAACGCGATCATCCAGTTCAATGCGCCGCCCCACAATATGTCCGCAGCGCTGAAATCGTCCCCAAGCAGATACGGCCCGCTCCGCAACTGTTCTTCCAGCGTGTTTACGACATGATCGTAGTCGCCATAGGGTGACATTGCTGAGGGCCCGGGCTCGCGGCCTAGTGCCTTGTCGGTCACTGCAGGTTCAAGGCACGCAGCATAGTAGACGAGCCACCGGAGGTAGGAGCCTCGGCGACTATCGTCGATGGCTGGAGCCAGCTTCGCATTCGGGAACAGATCGGCAAGGTAGATAAAGATCGCAACTTGCTCCGTTACGAGCACCCCGCGATGCAGGATCGCAGGCACCTTGCCGAGCGGGTTGACCGCGAGGAAATCAGGTTTTCGTTGCTCGCCTGCTTTGATGTTCAAAATGGCCAGCTTATAGGCCGCGCCGAGCTCCTCCAGAAGCGTTAGAACGCCGGCGGAGCGCGATTGTGGCGCGTGAAATAGGGTAATTGGCTCGATTGGGTTCATGGCGGGTTTCCTGATCGGTGTCGACAAGCCGTTATCGAACCGCCAAGCTGACATCTTCTGTCAGGTATGCGGATAGTTTTAAACGATGCGGGCGACCCGGCTGCTTAAGATCCTTATGACCCTTCAGGCACGGCGCCGGGTGTCGGCCTCCGCACTTGCCGAAGAGTGCGAAGTATCGGTCCGGACGATCTACCGCGACGTGGATGCACTCAGTTCGGCAGGTGTACCGATTTACGCCGATCGTGGTTCGGAAGGCGGGTATCGGTTGCTTGAAGGGTATCGCACGCGCCTGAACGGCGTGTCGGAGCGGGAGGCGCAGGCAATGTTCCTGTCGGGACTTCCCGGGGCAGCCGACGCTCTCGGACTAGGTGCAACGCTGGTGACCGCACAACTCAAGCTGTCGACGGCGCTACCGGAGTCGATGCGGTCGTCAGCGGATCGTACGCGGACGCGGTTTCATCTCGATGCGCCGGGGTGGCTCGATAGAGGCGAAACGCCCGAGCACCTGCGGACCGTATTTGAGGCAGTGTGGCACGATCGGCTTATCGACATCCGCTACCGGAGCTGGAAATCCGAGCGGCGCCGACAGGTAGCGCCACTTGGTCTCGTCTTGAAAGCGGGCGCCTGGTATTTGATCGGATCAGTCGGGGCGAGCGTTCGCACTTATCGTATCAGCCGAATTTGCGAACTGGCATTGCTCGACGAGCATTTCGAACGGCCTGCGGCTTTCGATCTTGCCGATTACTGGCGAGAGAGCACGGCAAGGCTGGAGGAAGAGCTTCATTCCGCCTCGGCCGTCGTCCGACTGACACCGGCAGGCATCAAGATGCTGCCGGCGTTCCTATCCCCGTATGCGCAGTTGGAGATGGTACTCGGCGATGAGGATGACGCAGGTTTTCGGGTTGCCACGCTTCCAGTCGGCTCTATCTCCCATGCCTGCTCCGAGCTTCTACGATTTGGAACCGATGTCGAAGTGATTGGGCCGCCCGCGCTCCGGGAACATATGATAAAAGTGATCGATCAGCTCGGCCGGTCATACTTGCGACCCTGATTGACGTAAAATGGATTTCCCATATTCTGTTGGGTTTCACGGCGCGCTTCGCGCGACCGCTCTTCAGCATTCCAGACATGGAGCGCGGTGGCGGTGGGCTGAGTTGCGGGTATCTCCACGATCCGATCGTCAAAGTGGCCGTCTGAAGAACGCTTTGGGCCTGAGTAGCAGGAGCGCCTTGAGGCACCTACCGATACAGACGTTCCAGCTTCACCGGCGGAATGACCAACTTTTCACTAAAACCGGGCATTTTTTTGGGCCTTCCGTCCGCGATCCCACTTATGCTGCGCGCGGCTGACAGGCGCCATGAGAGCCATTTAGGCGATGCGCGCCGAGCTCGATCAAGGGTAGCGACGAATGCTCTTGAAGCGGCTGAGCGATAGCCGCGCTCTTCGCGCAAAGGTCCACGCTGACGCGTTTCCGTGGGGCGTCTGTTGCGATGCGGACGGCGCCATTGTCGATGCGTCGCAGAACTGGGCGGCGGCCTAGGTCGAAGTCAGGAGCGCGCCGTGGTCTTTCAGGTGGGTGCGGAAACGCGCGCGATAGGCCGCCATTACTACGTCGCGGACGCTAGGACGCTCTTTCACGGCGCGTCGCCATGATGCGACACGGCTCAGGCTGCCGAAAATGTCGTGAAGGACACCGTCTCCCAGGATGTCGAAGTAGCGAAATACTGGGGCGGTTACCGCATCGACCATGCTGAAGCCAGCGCCGGCGAAATAGGGTCAGTCCGACAGAACTGCCTCGAAGCGCTCCAGCTTCTTCCTGAAATCAGCGGCTTTGTTCGTGGCGACGGTCTCATCGACGGCGTTCAGATATCCCCAAGCGTCCATCAGCATCGCAGACGAGAACTCGATCCAGGCGCGGTGTTGCGCGCGCGTCAAGGGATCGGTTGGATGAACGGGGTGATCGGAATAGACCTCCTCCAGGTATTCGCAAATGGCCATGCTCTCAAACAGTACGACCGGCCGGTCCTGGTCGCGCTCGACTTTGAGCAGCGGCACCTTGCCGGCGGGGGAGATGGCGAGAAGCCAGTTGGGCTTGTTGTTGAGATCGATCTGAATCTGCTCGAAGGGAATGTTCTTTTCTTGCAGTACGATGGCGACCCGTTGCACGAACGGGCAGAGCGGATGACTGATCAGCGTCAGACTTGAGTTCGTCATGGCGACTTCCTGTAGAGAGAAGGGGCGGCCCGGCTCGAGGCAGATCAAGCCGGCCGCCACGGCCAATTACTGCGCCACGAATTCTCGCGTGGTGATGGCGTTGGCATAGAAAGTCGCGATCTCGGCCACAAAGTCATCATGCTGCTTGCGGCTGTAGCCGGCTGAAGCGTCGTAGATGACGTTGGTGTTGTAACCGAGGTCGTGGGCGTTGCGCATCGAGGATTCGACGCACTGCCGCAGCGAGAAGTCAGCGAGATAGATGTCGAAAATGCGATTATTGCGCAGATAGTTGTCGAGCGTGGTGCCGACGAAGACGCTGCTCCCGCAGCCGCGCTCGCGGACGACGAATTCGCCCTCCGCGGGCTCGAAGCCTGGGAAGAAGGCTGCCTGCTCGCCCAGGAACGATCCATAATCGCGCATCATCTTGCGCAGCCCATATTTGCCCTCGCCCAGCACCTTGAACTCGGGCTCGAACTTCAGCGAGGCGTGGATCACATGCATGCCGCGACGGCGGGCCTCAGTGAGCGCGACCTTCGAATTGGCGATCGCGACGTCAACCTGCTCACGGTCCTCGAACGAGGGATAGATTCCGCCTGTCGGCGAAAGCCAGTCATTGACATCTTCGATCAGGATCAAGGCGCTCTTGGGTTCGGTGTTCAGCCGTTCAAGGTGCGCCCGCCGTCGACGATGATCTCGGCGCCCAGAGTCCAGGCGGATTCGTCGGAGGCGAGGTAAAGCACCGCCTTGGCCACTTCCTCGGGCGTGCCGAAGCGGCTGAGCGGGATGCTGGCTGCGATCGCCTGGGTCGCCTGCTCGCGATGGGCGTCCGGAATCCCCAGCTTGTCGTAGAGCGGGGTTTCGACAGGGCCGGGGCTGACGGCGTTGAAGCGCACGCCCCGGCCGATCAGCTCGGTCGAGAGCGTCTTCGAGAAGCTCAGGAACGCGGCCTTGGTCGCGGCGTAGACCGAAGAGTTCGTCATGCCGATATGGGCGTTGATCGACGTGTTCAGGACCACGGACGCGGGATTGGCGAAGACCGGCAGCAGCGACTGGATCAGGAAGTAGGGACCCTTGACGTTGATCGCGAAGGATCGGTCGTAGGCATCTTCGGTCCACGCCTCGATGGGCTGCCAGACCGACACGCCGGCGTTGATGAAGGCGACGTCGAGTTGGCCATATTCGGCGGCGATGGCGGCGGCAAGCTCGCGCTGCGCTTCGACGCTGGAGGAATCGGCGGCGAGCACAGTGACGTCCGAGCCGAACTCGGCCCGGGCGTTGGCCAGCCTGTCGCGGTTTACGCCCGTGATGATGACGCGCGCGCCCTCGGCGAGGAAGCTCTTGGCGGTGGCGAGGCCGATCCCGCTCGTGCCGCCAGTGATGAGAGTGCGTTTGCCGGAAAGGCGAGACATCGGATGCTCCTTGAGAAACAGCGAGGCGATTGGGTTCGGCTCGGTGATCTCAAGATGCATTCATGCGCGATATATGATAAGTCAGTCGTTCCGCATATAATTCATACTGTTTGCGCATGATCGGACGAGATGGACCGTCTACTTTCCATGGAGTGTTTCGTCAGGACGGTCGAGACCGGCGGTTTTTCGTCCGCCGCGCGCGACCTCGGGCTGAGCCAGCCGAACGTGAGCCGCAATGTGGCGGCCCTGGAGACGCATCTTCGGCAGCGGCTCTTGCAACGATCCACCCGCAAACTGCACCTGACGCCCGAAGGCGAACGCTACTATGTCGAAGCTCGCCGCATCCTCGACGCCGTGAACGAAGCCGAGTCTGCGCTGAAGAGCGAGGCCAGTCCCTCTGGTCTGCTCCGCGTCGCTTGCCCAACGGCCTTTGCTCACGCGTTTCTGATGCCCCAAGTCCCTGAGTTTCTGCGGACCTACCCGGGTCTCGATCTCGACCTGCAGATTTCCGATCGTTTCGTGAACCTCATCGACGACGGCGTCGAGCTGGCCCTGCGGATCGGACACCTCAGCGACAGCGCCTTGCGCGCACGGCGTGTCGGCCTTTTCACGCGCATTTGCGTGGCGGCGACGGATTATCTCGACGCGCGCGGCACGCCCGAAACGCCGGGCGACCTGATCAACCATGACTGCATCGTCTATTCCCTGCTGTCGACGGGCGCGACCTGGCGCTTCGCCGACTTGGAAGTTACGGTGTCCGGCCGACTTCGCGTGAGCGCCCCACAAGGCGCGCGCGAGGCCGCCCTGGCCGGCCTGGGCGTCGCCCTTGGGCCGCATTGGCTGTTCGAGGACGGCCTCAGGAGCGGTCGCCTCAAGCGGATCCTCACCGGATATGAGGCCACCCCCGTTCCCATACACATCCTCTACGTCGCCAACCGCCTTCTTCCGCGTCGCGCCACGGTGTTCATGGATTTCATGGCCGCAGCGTTTTCCAAGGTCGAGACGCTGAACGTCGACCGTTTGCCTTCCGGTTGCGGTGACGACCGGTGGCCCGCCGTCTCGGAAGCGGACAGGTAACTAGCGGCCCAGTTCCGGTCGCAATTCGCGCCCAGCGAGCCGACCGTTGAGTGACGGCTTATGGTAATGAACCAGCCGCTGGACTCTCCGCGGAACGGAAGAGTTGTCCCAGGCCTTGCCCATCACAGCGGACCCTTTATCGTGGTTCAGCCATCAATTTTCCAACCTCAAGTCAGGATGTTCCGCGTTCTCGATTGCTGCCGCCCGCGCCGCATACAACGGTAGGCACACCATCACTCCGGCGTGTCGTCATTTTCGACCTTGGCCTGCGCTGCGAGTTTTGCGTCGATCGCTTCCAGCGCTTTGATGAAACGCTCATGCGCCAATTGCGCCTTCGGCATCAGCTTTGGGCTGATACCCCCGGCGGCGAGAATCTCGGCGCGAACCTCCATCATCTTTTGCGCCTTCTTAATCGCATTGACCGCCACCAGGTCTTTGGAGATCGAGACGTAGCGGGTCGGTAGCCCAAACCGAGGATGGGTGCGAATTGCCTTGTCATCCGGCACGAACACGATGCGCGGTTCCCCACCAACCGTAGGGGTAACGTCGCGCCGGGTGCCGTCCTGTTGCTCCCATATCGCGTGGTGCTCTGCCTCCAGCCATACGCCAGGCTTTTCCCAAATGATCCATCCCATGATCGCCTTGCCACCATGAGCGCGGATCGCCCGATCGACGTTATCGAAGCACTCGGTTTGCATGCTTCCCTCTAGAGGCTCCACCTCGATCCACTCGGGCACACCCTTGAGTGCGATGCGAGCAAAGCGGATGACCTGGTCGTCGATTTGGGCAGGAGCGATCGGTTTCATGGTCGGGCATCTATGCCTCACTCACATTTCCAGCAAGACGCACTCGCCAGACTGAAAGGGCGCCTGGCAGACCTGTCGACTCTCAAAGGCTTGATGCCGTGCTCGCCGTTCCGTGCTCGCCCCTGCCCGGTCGTTCAGCACCCAATTTTACGCTCTCAGGTGCGGACTGGCAGCTTTCCCATTTTGGATGCCTTCGACTGGCCGATAGGCGACCGTCGGGTACTGGGCCTGGTTGTGGAGATAGCTAACGCTTAGGCGGCGTCGGCCGCCGACCAAAAAAGTTATCCTGAAGGGGCGGTATGAATGAAGGGTTTCACCGAAAATGGCCGCCGCCGTCCCACTTGCCTGGCAATTGCCTCACTACGCCTCAACGTGAGGGGGCCACAGGTTGCTTTCACAAGCGGCTCATCGGAAAATCTGCGACTGACAGTCTAAAGAGCCGAATTTCGGTGGCGATCAACCCGCGGCGCTCCATCCTCCGCCAAGGGCACGAAACGATGCAATCGCGCCTCGCGTTGCTGCGGCGCGCGCCTGGATCGCGCCATCGCGGGTTTCGAGCAGGCGACGGTCGGCATCCAGCACCTCGATCAGGCTTGCCATTCCGCCCTTGTAGGCGGCCATGGAAGCGTCTCGCGCCCGTGACAGCGAACCTTCGCCCTGGACGAGGGCCGTCGCGCGCGCTTCCTGTTGCAGCAGTGTGGAGAATGCGTCCTCGACATCCTGCGAGGCGCGCAAAACCGTCAGGCGGTAAGCCGCCAGCGCTTCGACATTGCGTCCCTTGGCGGCCTTGATCTCGGCGTCGACCCGCCCGAAATCAAACAGCCGCCAGCGCAGGCCAAACACGCCATTGGCCTGCGTGGCATTTCCGGTAAACAGCCCGCCTGCAGCCGTGGTCGCCGTTCCCAACAGGGCGCTCAGAGAGAATTTCGGATAATATTCCGATACCGCCACACCAATGCGCGCGTTGGACGCCGCAAGCGTGCGCTCCGCAGCTATGATGTCGGGGCGACGGCGCAGCAAGGCGGCCGGCCCTCCGGCCGTCGAGATCGCAGGCGGTGCTGGGACTGGCGTCGAGGCTGCAAGTTCGGGGCGTGTCGTGCCGGGCTGAACGCCGATCAACACGTCGAGTGCATTCATCGCCATGTCGAGCTCGTTCTGCAGAGCCGGGACGGAGGCGCGGACCTGCGCCAAAGCGCCTTCCGCTTGCCTCAACTGCAATTCGGCAGCCACACCCTTGCGATATTGGAGCGCCACAAGGTCGACCAGCCGCTGCTGGGTTTCGAGTTGCAAACGCGCGACATCGAGCCGCGCCTGCAACATTCGGATGGCAACATAGGTATCGGCGATTTGCGCCGCGACGGATAGGCGCGCGGCAACCGCGCCGGCTTGTGACGCCTGCCAGTCGGCGCGCGCCGCATCGCGAGCTGCGTCGCGCCCTCCAAACAGGTCGATTTCCCAGCTGACACCGAGGTTCAGCTCATAGGTCTCGGTCGACCGCTCGAACTGGGGAAAAGCACTGCCGATCCGTCCGATAGGCGTGTCACGGGACTGATAGACCTCACCGGCCTGTCCGCTGACCTGACCCGAGGGCATCAGCGCGGCATCCGCACCCTTAAGCGCCGCGCGCGCCTGGACGACGCGTGCGGCCGCCTGCTGGAGATCAAGATTCTGCGCCAGTCCCCGTTCGACAAGACTTGTAAGCAGCGGATCATCGAACGTGCGCCACCATGCAACCAAGTCTGCGGATTCCGATGCGGACGATCGCGCCTCGACCGCAGGTCCGCTCGTAAAGGCGGCCGGCTGTATCGACACCGGGGCTACATAGCGTGGCCCAACTCCGCAGCCGGCAAGAAGGACGGAGCCGCCTACGGCGGAAAGAATCGAGTTCAGGGGACGCATCGCTTCCTCAGGACGCAAATGGCAAGATATGACTGATATATATAATGGTCACTCGTTGTCAATCATGGCCTATGTCATTATGCTTGAGCGATGAGCAGCAGCACCTACACCAATGACTCCCCGGTCCGAGGGCCCGCAGAACATGCCGTGCGCGACCAGATCATCGCGGCGGCGCACGAATGTTTTGCCCGCTATGGCTATGCCAAGACTACCGTGGCCGACCTCGCCAAGGAGATCGGATTCTCAAAAGCCTATATCTATCGCTTCTTCGAGTCGAAGCAGGCGATCGGGGAAGCAATCTGCGGTTCGCGACTGGAGCAGATCTTAACAGAGGCGCGCGCTGCGATCGATCAAGGCAACAGCGCGACAGATCGTCTTCGTCGCATGTTCAAAAGCTTGACAACCCGAAGCGTTGACCTTTTTTTCCATGATCGCAAGATTTATGACATCACGGCCCATTCTGCCGCTGAGCAATGGGGTTCGTCCCTGGCATACAAGCAGACGCTCAACCACATGCTTGCCGAAATCATCAAGAGCGGCCGAGAAAGCGGCGAGTTCGAGCGCAAGACGCCGCTCGACGAGACTTGCAGGGCGATCTTCCATGCCATGACGCCCTTTGTCGATCCGCTCCATCTCGAGCGCAATCTCGACCTGCTTCCCGAAGCTCCATCTGAAGTGATGAGCCTCATTCTGCGCAGCCTCGCGCCGTGACAATGACTAGTGACCCATTGACATAATGGTTACACGACAACAATGCTCCTCCAAAGTTTGGAGGATCCAGCCTTGTCGAGTCGTTTTCTAGGAGCAGGCCTTTGCGTCCTTGCTCTCCCGCTTTCCCTCGCAGCATGCAGCAAGGCGGATGGCGACCCGCGTACGGAGCCGCCCCTGGTAAGGGTGATGACGTCCGCGTCGCAGGGCGGAATCAATCGCGAATTCACCGGCATCGTCGCAGCCCGTGTGCAGAGCGATCTGGGTTTCCGGGTCGGCGGCAAAGTGATCGAACGCCTCGTAAATGCCGGACAGTTCGTCCGGCGCGGCCAGCCGCTTATGCGGATCGATCAGACCGATCTCGCGCTTGCAACGCGGGCATCGCAAGAAACGGTGCAGGCCGCGCGTGCACGCTCGGTGCAGACCGCAGCTGACGAGAAGCGTCTGCGCGACCTCGTCGGCGCGGGAGCGGTCTCGGCTTCCACTTACGATCAGGCAAAGGCCGCAGCGGATTCGGCCCGTGCTCAGCTCGCGGCGGCGGAAGCGCAGGCCCGGGTTTCGCGCAACGAAGCGAATTACAGCCTCCTCATGGCCGATGCCGACGGCACGGTCGTCGAGACGCTTGCGGAACCTGGGCAGGTGGTGGCAGCAGGCCAGATTGTTGTCCGGCTGGCCCGGTCCGGCCCACGCGAAGCCCTGGTGCAATTGCCAGAGACGATCCGACCGGCGACCGGCTCGACGGCCCGTGCCCGCACTTATGGCGGCGCGACGGGGCCGGCGCGCCTGCGTCTTCTTTCCGATGCTGCCAATCCGGCGACGCGCACCTTCGAAGCCCGCTACGTTCTCGAAGGCGCACCGGCGGACGCTCCGCTCGGATCGACGGTTACTGTTTCGCTGGCGCAGCCCGGAGATGCGTCATCGACCGTGGTGCCGCTCGGCGCAATTCGGGACGAGGGCAAAGGTCCCGGTGTCTGGGTGATCCGCTCCGGCTCGCCCGCGAGGCTCGCGTGGCGGCCTGTGCGGATCGCGGCGGTCGGTGAGGAGACTGCGACGATCGCATCGGGCCTCAAGGCAGGTGAACGCTTCGTTGCCATGGGAGCCCACATGCTGCACCAGGGTCAGGCCGTGCGCACTGCGCTGGTGCCGGGAGCCGCGCAATGAGCGAGCATGCGCCCGAAAAGCGGGGTTTCAACCTCTCCGCGCTCGCCGTGCGCGAGAAATCCGTTACTCTCTTCTTCCTGATTGCCATCGTCGGTGCAGGTATCTTCTCCTTCCTCAGCCTTGGCCGGGCGGAAGATCCCAGCTTCACCATCAAGGTCATGACCGTGGTTACCGCTTGGCCTGGCGCGACCGCACAGGAAATGCAGGACCAAGTCGCCGAGCCACTCGAGAAGCGGTTGCAGGAACTGCGCTATTACGACCGCAGTGAAACCTTCACGCGGCCCGGCCTTGCCTTCACCACGCTGACGCTGATCGACAAGACGCCCCCGAAAGAGGTGCCGGAGCAATTCTACCAGGCCCGCAAGAAGCTGGGCGATGAAGCCGCGAAGCTGCCTCAGGGCGTGGTTGGACCTTTCATCAACGACGAATATGGCGACGTCACGTTCGCTCTTTACGCGTTGAAGGCAAAGGGCGAACCGCAGCGGCTGCTCGCGCGCGAAGCGGAGAGCCTGCGCCAGCGATTGCTCCACGTTCCCGGCGTCAACAAGATCAACATCGTCGGCGAGCGTCCCCAGCGCATCTATGTCGAGTTCGCCCAAGAGCGTTTGGCGACCCTGGGTGTATCCCCTCGCGATATCTTCACGGCGCTTGCGAGCCAAAATCTGATCACCCCTGCCGGCGCGATCGAAACGAAAGGTCAGCAAACCCTGGTGCGCCTGGATGGCGCCTTCGACGACCTGACGAAGATCCGTAATGTGCCGATTGTCACCAATGGGCGGACACTGCGCCTGTCCGACATCGCCAGTGTGACGCGCGGCTATGAGGATCCGGCGACATTCCTGGTTCGCAGCGAGGGCGAACCCGCCATTCTGCTTGGTGTCATCATGCGCGAGGGCTGGAACGGTCTCGATCTTGGCAAGTCGCTCAACGCCGAGATCGAGAAAATCTCGTCCGAGCTTCCGGTGGGCATGAGCCTGACGCCGGTGACCGATCAGGCCGTGAACATCAGCGAAGCCGTCGACCAGTTCATGCATACATTCCTGGAGGCGCTTGCGATCGTGATGATCGTCAGCCTCGTCAGCCTCGGCTGGCGGGTAGGCATCGTCGTCGCGGCCGCCGTGCCGCTGACGCTTGCGGTGGTGCTGGTCATCATGTGGGCGACTGGCCGGGTCCTCGACCGCATCACGCTGGGCGCGCTCATCCTCGCGCTTGGCCTTCTGGTCGATGACGCCATCATCGCCATCGAGATGATGGTCGTGAAGATGGAGGAAGGTTACGACCGCATCAAGGCCTCGGCCTATGCCTGGAGCCACACGGCCGCACCGATGCTGGCGGGCACGCTACTGACGGTCATCGGCCTGATGCCGGTTGGGTTTGCCCAGTCCACGGCTGGGGAATATGCCGGAAACATCTTCTGGGTAGTAGGCTTTGCCCTCATCGCCTCCTGGTTCGTGGCGGTGATCTTCGCCCCTTACATGGGCGTGAAGCTGCTGCCCAATATCAAGCCGGTCGAAGGCGGGCATTCCGCGATCTATGAGACGCCGCGCTACCAGAAGGTGCGCCGGGTCATAGGTTGGGCGGTGCGCCGTAAGAAGCTGGTCGCACTGGCGACCCTTGGCGCATTCCTTGTTGCCGGCGCGGGTATGCCGCTGGTGAAGAAGCAGTTCTTTCCCGCTTCCGACCGGCCCGAAGTGCTGGTCGAGGTGCAGATGCCAAAGGGCACTGCGATCGCCCAGACGGCGAAATCCGCCCAGGAGGTCGAGGCCTGGCTGCGCAAGCAGCCGGAAGCCAAGGTCGTCACAACCTATGTCGGACAAGGCGCTCCGCGCTTCTTCATGTCCCTTTCGCCTGAGTTGCCCGATCCGTCGTTCGCCAAGATCATCGTGCGCACGCCGGATGAGGAATCGCGTGATGCGCTCAAGATCCGCTTGCGCCGGGCTGCGGCAGATGGGCTCGCGCCTGCCGCACGCGTGCGCGCGACGCAGCTCGTGTTTGGTCCCTATTCGCCGTTCCCTGTCGCCTTCCGTGTCAACGGACCCGATCTCGCAACGGTCCGCTCCATCGCGGCCAAGGTCCAGAACGTCCTTCAAGCCGATCCCATGATGCGCACCGTCAACAGCGACTGGAGTGAGCGGGCGCCCGCGCTGCACTTCGTGCTCGACCAGGATCGTCTGCGCGCGATTGGCCTCTCCTCCAGCGACGTAGCGCAACAGCTTCAGTTCCTCTTGACCGGCGTCACCGTGAGTCAGGCTCGCGAAGACATCCGTACCGTCGATGTCGTAGTGCGCTCTGAGGGGCCCGATCGGCTCGATCCGGCGCGTATCGGCGACTACACCCTCACCGGCGCGGACGGGCAGCGCGTCCCGGTCAGCCAGATTGGCCGGATGGAAGTCCGTATGGAGGACCCGATCCTCCAGCGCCGCGACCGGGTACCGACCATCACGGTGCGCGGCGATATCGCCGATGGGCTTCAGCCGCCCGACGTATCGGCGGCGATGGCGAAGAAGCTGCAGCCGATCATCGACGATCTGCCGGTCGGCTATCATATCGACATGGCGGGCTCGATCGAGGAGGCTGGCAAGGCCAATGCCGCGCTTGCGCCGATCTTCCCTATCATGATCGTGCTGATGATGATCGTGATCATCCTTCAGGTGCGCAGCCTGTCGGCAATGTGGATCGTCCTGCTGACAGCGCCGCTCGGTCTGGTTGGGGTGGTGCCGATCCTGCTGCTGACGGGCCAGCCCTTCGGGTTCAACGCAATCCTGGGGCTCATCGCGCTCGCGGGCATCCTGATGCGAAACACGCTGATCCTCATGGGCCAGATCCACGACAACGAGCATGCCGGACTGTCTCCTTTTGATGCGGTGGTCGAGGCGACGGTCCAGCGCTCGCGTCCCGTCATCCTGACAGCGCTGGCTGCCGTGCTGGCGTTCGTGCCGCTGATCAGTTCGGTGTTCTGGGGATCCATGGCGGTGACGCTGATTGGCGGCACCTTGGGCGGGACCGTCCTTACCCTGTTGTTCCTGCCCGCGCTCTACGCACTCTGGTATCGCATCGCGCCGCCATCGGGCGATGACCGGTCGGCGACGCAGGCCACCGCGCACGGCCCGGCGCCACGGGAACGCCTGGCATGAGCAGCGCCATCTTCAGGACGAGGTCCGGTCTATCGAGAGATGTTCCATGGCAATAAGTGAAAGGTTGCGCAGCACTTGGTCGAGCCTCTGGCGCTATCTCGAGGTGCTCGACCACGCCGCTGCCTATGATCCACTCGAAGAGCAGCGGCGGTGGATCGCCGGTCTCGAGGCCCGCATTGCAGAGGTTGAGGCGGCGCTGTCGTCGGGACAAGAGGGGCCATTCCCGCCGTCTCAGCCAATATCCTGGCGCGTAGGCTGCGCGAGCTCGAAGAAGCCGAGATCATAAGCCGGCGGGCGCTGACAGCCCCTGCTGGCTGTAAGGTCTATGAACTGACCTCGCTTGGCGAAGCGGCGCACCCGGTCATCGGGACAATCGATCGATGGGCATCGGTGCTTGTCCGGCTAGGGTAGTTTGAACCAAGGTCTCAGAATAATCTGCCGAAAGAATAGCCTTTATGGTGTTATTATCATCGGAAGCCATCCGACAGCACTCTGCTCGGCCTCGGTCGATGGACACTAGCATTACAACTGGCCGAAGGGTCTGCTTTGGCTAGGTCCGGTCATAATCTGAATGTCCGCTCCCAAGCCTGCGAAAATCTCGGTCGAACGGCTTGGTTGGGCGCTATGCAGGTGTTTAATCCGAGGCGGCCTGGATGGGCATGCTTGCCGAAGCTTGTGCGGGGAAGCGCAAGGTTACCCGCAGGCCCGGTGCCGCGTCGGCAAATTCGATTCTGGCACCGTGGACCTGGGCGATGGCGGCGACCATGCTCAGGCCGAGCCCTTCGCCGGGAATGCCCGCCGAGCCTTCCGCACGGTAGAACGGCTCGGTCACGCGCGCGCGGTCGGCCGGGGCTAGGCCCGGGCCGTCGTCCGCCACGCTCAGCACCACCTCATCCGCCCGCCGGACTGCGCGGACTTCCACCCTTCCCCCGTCAGGCGCGTGCTTGAGCGCGTTGTCGAGGAGGTTCGAAATCGCCTGAAACACCATGTCGAGGTCGAGATCGGCCACCAGCGGGCGCCGCGCGAGAAGCTCCAGCTCGATCTCTCTCCGCTCGGCTTCCGGCTGGTAGAATTCGACCACGTCTTCCAGGAGTTGCACCAGATCGGTGCGCTGGAGCCGCACCGTGGCCCGGCCGCCTTCCAACCGGGAAATGCGGATCAGGGCGGCGAATATCTGGCGGAGCCGGTTGGCCTCCACGATGGCCTCGCCGATGGCGATGCGGGCTGCCGGGTCGTGGCCGAGATCGTGTTCCAGCACTTCGAGCTTGCCCGCCAGACGCGCCAGCGGGGTGCGCAGTTCGTGCGCGGCGTTGTCGGACACCCGGCGGACCGCGTCGAACAGGCTCTCGATCCGCGAAAGCATCAGGTTCAGCGTTACGCAGAGCCGGTCGAAGTCGTCGTTCGTGCCCCGCACCGGCACACGGCCGGAAAGGTCGCCTTCCATCACCTGCAAGGCCGTGGACGTGATCGTGTCGATCCGCTTGCCGATGGTGTGGCTCATCAGCCAGCCGCCGGTAAGCCCCAACGCCAGCGTGCCGCAGAGCATCCACAGCGCGCCGGTGCGCAACATGTCTTCATCGTCCACGATATCCTCGACATCGCGGCCCACGATCAGGCGCCCGCCGTCCGGCATCGTCTGGTCGCGCACCAGCGCGGAGTGGTCGATCTCGAAACCGTCCACGAACCTGTCGGCCTCGATGATGGACAAGTGCCGGTTCGGTACCGGCGCCCAGCTCGGCAGGTTGGTGGCGAGGATTTCGCCGTCCGGCGCGATCAGGGCATGGAACGGGATACGCTGGTCCGCGCGGTGCGAGCGTCGCTCCAGCGCCGCCCGCGCCGCCGCGATCCCGTGCGCGCGGTAGATCGCGGCGATCTCGCTTGCCTCGGCCTCCACCACCGAACTGACCTGATCCATCGGCCGCTCCACGCGGAACCAGTAGCCCGCGCCGATCATCAGCCCGACGGAAAGGCTGAACAGCACCGCGTAAGTCAGCGCGAGCCGGAACGACAGGCTGCGCAGCAGGCGCTTCATGGCCTTGTCACTCCGGCCGCATGACGTAGCCAAGCCCGCGGATCGTGTGGATCAGCGGCGCCTCGTCGTCCTGCGCGATCTTCTGGCGCAGCTTGGAAATGTGCTGGTCGATGATGTTGGTCTGGGGATCGAAATTGTAGTCCCACACGTTCTCCAGCAGCATCGAACGGGTCACCACCCGCCCCGCATTCCGCGCGAGATAGGCGAGAATCCGCAGTTCGCGCAGGGTCAGGTTGATCCGCCGGCTGCCCCGGGAAACCACGTGAGCAACAAGATCGATCTCCAGGTCGGCCACCCGCAAGAAGTCGCTCGGCTCGGTGACGGCGGCGCCGCGGCGACCGAGGCTTTCCACCCGCGCCAGCAGTTCCGACATCGCGAAGGGCTTGGCCATGTAATCGTCGCCGCCCGCGCGCAGGCCGCGCACGCGCTCGTCCACATCGCCCAGGGCGCTGACGATCAGGACCGGCGTGGCGTTCTCCGTCGCGCGCAGCGCCGCCAGCAGCTTGAGCCCGTCCAGCGAGGGGAGCATCCGGTCCAGAACGATGACGTCGTAGGTCTCGCAAGTGGCCTGGATCAGCCCTTCGCGCCCGTCCGCCCGATGCTCGACAATGTGCCCGGCCTCGCGAAGACCCGCCGCGACATGGGCAGCCAGACTGGCATCGTCTTCGACAAGCAGGATCTGCATATGCGGTTATCGTCGGCCCGTGATCGCAGGAACATGTGCTCGTACCGGCACCGCGCGCCCACGTCGAGTGCGGCGAGCCGAATGCAACATGGGCAAATCCAAATGTTTCCGCAATCATGGCGAGACACTGGCGCGGCATAGGCCGAGCATGAACGCAACTGTTGCAGCCGCATCGCAAGTCGTCCTCCCGCCTCCGGCCACCACCCTGAAGGGCGCCGCGCCGCGCCTGATCCATGTACTGGCAATCGGCGGCGCGCACCAGTTGCCGCATATCGTACCGGTGGCTTGCGAACTGGAACGGCGCCATCCCGGCAGCGTGACCATATTCGTCCCCAAGGCCGCCGACGTGCAGGCCGTGCGCGATCTCGCGGCGAGAATGGGCATGCCTCTGCCGGCGCTGGTGGAAATGCGCCTGCCTGCCCCGCTGAATGCACTCGTTCCCGGCTTCGCGCGAAAGATGGCGCGGCTGATCTACTGGTCGCCGCTGCTGCGCGATGCCGAACTGATCCTCTGCGCGATGCCGAACTGATCCTCTGCGCGGAACGCACCTCCACGATCCTGCCGCGCCTCTGGAAGCAGTGCCCGCCGCTGGTGCACATTCCCCATGGCGCCGGCGACCGGGCGGTCGGCTTCGAAAAACGCTTCGAACTGTTCGACCATGTGATCGTGGCGGGCGAAAAGGACCGCGACCGGTTGCTGGCTGCCGGGCTGGTGACGCCGCAACACTGCACCGCCGCCGGGCCGATCAAGCTGGCTGCGATGCTGCGCGCCGGGCTCCATCCCGCGCCGCTGTTCGACAATGGCCGCAAGACGATCCTCTACAACCCGCACTTCACCAAGAAGCTGAATTCCTTCGACGCCTTCGCCGCGAAACTGATCGATGCGATGGTGCGTGACGGGCGCTACAACCTCGTGGTCGCGCCCCATGTGCGGATGGCGGCCCGCTGGTCTGCAAACCGCCGACGCGAGTGGGAAGCGCTGGCAGTGCCGGGGCAAGTGATCGTCGACCTCGGCTCGCCGCGCTGCAACGACATGACATATACCTGCAGCGCCGATCTCTATCTCGGCGATGTCAGCAGCCAGGTCTATGAGTTCCTGATCCGCCCGAGGCCGTGCCTCTTCGTCAACGCGCACGAAGCGCAGTGGCAGGACTGCGAGGACTACGCGATGTGGCACTTCGGTGATGTGGTGGCGCCGGACGCCGATCCCGTGGCGGCCATCGACCAGGCCTTCGCCGACCACCGCGCCTATGTGGCCTGGCAGAAGGAGCGCATGCGCTATTCGATCGGCGGGCTCGACTGGAAACCGGACGGCACGCCCTTCATCGCCTCCCAGGACCCGATCCGCCTTGCCGCGGACATCGTCTCCCGCGTCGCCGGGCTTTCACCGGCCCTGGCCTGACCGCAGCTTTCGCCGTCCTTGCGCGCGGCGCGCCGCACGCAAGGAGGTAAGTGTATGCGAACCTAGCTCATGCCGCCCATCGCCCGGACATAAGCGACATTGGCGCGCAGCCGCGCCGTCTGTACGCTGATCCACGAGCGCTGCGCGTCGAGCGCGTCAGTCTGGGCGGTGACCACTTCTAGATAGTCCGAAGCGCCGTCGCGGTAGCGCGACAGGGCGATCTCGCTGGTGCGCTGCGCGGCCTGCGCCGCATCGCGCTGGGCCCCGGCCTGCGTCTCCAGGTGGTGCATCGCCGCGATCGCATCCTCCACGTCCTGGAACGCGCCGAGCACGGTAGAACGGTAGCTGGCCGCCACTTCCTCGTACTCCGCGCGAGACATCTTCACTTGCGACTTGCGCGCGCCGCCGTCGAACAGCGTCAGCAGCGCCGAAACCGGGCCGAGCGACCAGAAGGTGTTGGGCGTCCTCAGCAGGTCGCCATTCGTGGTCTGCCAGCCCCCGGCCGCGCCGAGGCCGATCGAGGGGAACCACGCCGCCTTGGCCACGCCGATGCGGGCATTGGCGGCAAAGACCCTGCGCTCGGCTGCGGCGATGTCGGGACGGCGCTGGAGCAGTTCCGAAGGCACGCCCACGGCAACGTCCGGTACGTCGAGCGGCTCGCTGCGCATAGGCAACGAGAATTCCGAAGGAACCACGCCGACCAGCGCCGCCAGTTCGTGCTCGGTCGCCGCACGCTCGTTGGCGATGGCCGAGACTTGCGCACGGGCATTACCCAGCACGGTGCGGGCGCGATTGACGTCGATGCCCGAGGCGATGCCGCCCGAATGCCGCGTGTCAGTGAGCTTGAGCGCGCGCTCGAACGCCTCGACCGAACGGCTTAGCAGGTCCGCCTGTGCATCGAGCCCCCGCAGCCGCAAGTAGGCATCCGCCACCGAGGCCTGGAGGCTGAGCCGCGCCGAGGCGAGATCGCCGCCGGATGCCACCGCCTCGGCATTGGCGGCTTTCACCGAATTGCGAACCCGGCCCCACAGGTCGAGTTCGTAGGACAGACTGCCGCCGACCACGTAGTCGTTATAGGTGCGTGCCGTACCCGTCGATAGCGGGCGGCCAGCCGAAACGCGGTCTCGCGATGCCTCCGCGCTGGCACCGACCGTCGGATAGAGATCCGAGGCGGTGACACCGGCGGCGGCGCGTGCCTGATCGTAGCGGGCGAGCGCTGCGGCCAGCGTCGGGCTGCAGTTTCGGCCCGCTTTTCCAGGTCGTCCAGCGTCGGGTCGCCGAACATCGTCCACCACTCGCCGCGCGCCTCGGCATCACGCGGGGCGGCCTGCGACCAGCCCGCCACTTCGCGGAAAGCCGGCGGAGCGGCGGTTTCGGGGGCGTGATAGTCGGGCGCCATCGAGCACCCGGCCATGGAACACCCGGCGAAAAGCAGCGCTGCGGCTGCGCGCAGCCTAGCCGCCATGAGCGGCGCCCTTTGCAGCCGCAGGGGCGGCAGGCTTCGGCGCGGCCTTCTGGATCTTCACCTGGTCGCCGCTGCGCATCGAATCCGGCGGGCTGTCCACCACTCGGTCGCCCTGCCTGACGCCGACCGAAACCACCACCGTCTTGCCAAGATCGCGCGCAATGGTGACCGGGCGCACGGTAACGCGGTCGTTCGCGCCGACCACGGCCACGCTCGGACCCTTGTCCGTATAGAGGATCGTGCTGCCCGGCAGGGTCAGGCCCTGCACGCCGCCCGCCACGTCGAAGTGGGCTTCCACGAAGGCGCCCGGCTTCAGTGCGCCTTCGCTGTTGTCGGCCTGGACCTCGACGAGGACCGCGCCGGACTGCGCATCCACCGCGCCCGCGCTGCGGGTAACGGTGCCGGGGAACTTGCGCCCCGGGAACTCGGGCAGGGTCAGATCGACGTTCACGCCCTGTATGACCTGCGCCGAATAGATCTGCGGCACCCGGACATAGACGCGCATGCGGTGCACGTCGGAAACGGTGAACAGCGGCTGCGCAGCGGCATTGCCCGCCACTACCAGCGCGCCGATCTGCGCCGAACGGCTGGTCACGACACCCGCGAACGGGGCTGAGAGGCGGGTGAAGCCGCGCGTGGCTTCCAGTTCGCGAACGCTGGCGAGCGCGGCATTGGCGAGCGCGGTCTTCGCGGCGAGATCGCCCGCCTTCTCATCCACTTCCTGCTGCGAGACGGCGTCCTGCTTGAGCATGGCGCTCCAGCGCTTCGAGGTCGTGGCGGCGAGCCGCTGGTTGGCCAGCGCGGTCTGATAGTCCGCCTTGGCCTGCGCCAGCTGCTGGTCGACTTCGGGCGCATCGAGCACGGCGAGCGTCTGCCCGGCGCCCACCTTGTCCCCGATGTCGGCCTGCCAGCTGCGGACATAGCCGTTAGTGCGGGCATAGATCGCGGCGCTGTTGAACGCCTGCGCGGTGCCCGGCAGCGCAAGGCCGCCCGCGTCCGCCGCGCTCGCCGGGGTAACGACGGCGACGGTGGGCACGGCGGCATCCTCGGCCACGGCTTCGAGATCGCGCGTGGCGCTGAGACGCGTGGCGATGCCCGCGCCGACCACGGCCAGCGCGATCACCGCGGCGCCGATGCCGACCCGCTTCAGCGTGCGGGTTTCCGGCCCCGTGGGCTGGGCGGCGAGTTCAGAGGTCGAATCATGCATGGGCGGCCTGCACTTCCTGGGGGGGCAGCCTTCTCGCGGCGACGGCCGTGGACGAAGGCAAAGACGGTGGGAACGAAGAGGAGGGTTGCGATGGTGGCACAGATCAGGCCGCCGACGACGGCGCGGCCGAGCGGGGCGTTCTGCTCACCGCCTTCGCCGAGGCCGAGCGCCATGGGGCCCATGCCGATGATCATCGCCAGCGCAGTCATCAGCACCGGGCGGAAGCGGACGAGGCCCGCCTCCATCGCCGCCTTCACCGGGTCTCCCAGCTCGGCGAGCTTTTCGCGCGCGAAGCTGACGACGAGGATCGAGTTGGCGGTGGCCACGCCCATGCACATGATCGCGCCTGTCAGCGCCGGGACCGACAGTGTGGTCCCGTCGCGAAGAGCATCCAGACGATACCCGCGAGCGCAGCCGGAAGCGCGGTGATGATGACGAAGGGATCTAGCCAGGACTGGAAGTTGACCACGATCAGCAGGTAGATCAGCACGACCGCCGCCAGCAGGCCCCAGCCGAGGCCGGAGAACGCGGTATTCATCGTCTGGTACTGGCCGCGGATAGTGATCGTCGAGCCCTTGGGCGCTTCGGCCTTCAGCTCGTCGATCGCCTTCTGCACGTCACCCGCCACGGCGCCGAGATCGCGGCCCTGCGGAGTGCCGTAGATGTCGATGACCGGGGCGATGTTGTAGTGCGAAAGGACCGGAGCCGTGGTCGAGCGATTGACCGTCGCCAATGCGCCGAGCGGTTGCGGACGGGTTCCGGCCGCAGCGCCGGAAACCGGGAGGTTCGACAGCTTGCTCATCGAATCCACCGCATATTCGGGCGCCTGTGCGACGACCGCGTACTGCACGCCGTTGTCGGGGTTCACGAAGAACACCGGCGCGGTCTGCGAGGTTCCCGCCAGCGAGTTGCCGAGGCTGGTGGTCACGTCGCGTTCGGTGAGGCCGTACTGGCCCGCGCGGGCGCGATCCACGTCGACATCGAGCTGCGGCGAATTGGCCGGCTGCTGGAGGCGCATGTCGGCAAGGCCGGGGATGCGGGCCATCTTGGCCATGAGCTTCTGGGCATAGACGCGCGAGCCTGCCAGGTCCTTGCCGGCGATCTGCACGTCGATCGGCGAAGGCGAACCGAAGTTCAGGATCTGGCTGGTGATGTCGGCAGGCAGGAACGAGAACTGGGTGCCGGGGAACAGGCGCGGCAATTCGCGGCGCAGCTTCTCGACGTAATCGCCGGTCGGCGCGTGGTCCTTGTTCAGCGTGATCAGCATGTCGCCGTCCTGCGGGCCGATGGTGCCGCTGTTGTTGTAGACGGTGTTGATCGAGCTGACTGGCAGGCCGATGTTATCGGTGATCGAACCGACTTCGGTGCGGGGAATGAGCTTGCGCACTTCCGCCGAAATCCGTTCGAACCGCAGCGCCGTCTCGTCGATGCGGGTACCCACCGGCACGCGGACGTGCATGGCGATCTGGCCGGAATCGACGGTCGGGAAGAAGTTGCTCCCCAGGAACGGCATCAGCCCGAACGAGATGACGACGATCGCGAGGAAACCCATCATGAAGGCCTTCTGGCCCTGCAATGCGCGGTGAAGAATGCCGAGGTAACCGTCCCGCAGCTTCTCGAAGCGGGCTTCGAAGCCGCGCTGGAACCGCACGAGGGGGTTGTGCGATTCCGGCGTTCCGGCGTTGTGCGGGTTCTCGTCGTGGGTCGTGTGCGGCTTCAACAGGTACATCGCCAGCGTCGGCACCAGCGTGCGCGACAGGACGAACGAGGCGATCATCGCGAAGACCACCGAAAGCGCCATCGGCACGAAGAGGTAGCCCGCGACGCCGGGCAGGAAGAACATCGGCACGAAGACGATGCAGATGCAGAGCAGCGAGACGAACGCCGGGGTGACGATCTGGGCGGCGCCGTCAAGGATCGCCTCCATCACCCCCTTGCCCTGTTCGAGGTGCCAGTTGATGTTCTCGATGGTCACGGTCGCGTCGTCGACGAGGATGCCCACCGCCAGCGCCAATCCGCCCAGCGTCATCACGTTCAGCGTCTGCCCGAACACAGCCAGCATGGCGATCGCGGCCAGCACCGCAAGCGGGATCGACAGCGCGATGATGACGGTCGAACGCCAGGAACCAAGGAACAGCAGGATCATCAGCGAGGTCAGCGCGGCGGCGATGGCGCCTTCGTGGATCACCCCGTTGACCGCCGCCTTCACGAACAGCGACTGGTCGCCCACCGGCAGGATCTTGAGGCTGTCCGGTAGGGTCTCGGCGATCTTGGGCAGGGCTCCCTTCACGCCCTCGACGATGGAAAGCGTCGAGGTCGCGCCGTTCTTGAGCACGGTCAGCAGGGCCGAGCGGCGGCCTTCGACGTGGACCACGTTCTGCTGCTGGGCGCTGCCGTCGCGGACATAGGCCACGTCGCGCATGTAGATGGTCGCGCCGTTGACGACCTTGACCGGCAGTTCGTTCAGCGCCTCGATGGAATCCGGCGTATTGTTGAGCCGCACCGAGTACTGCGTCGCGCCTATCTTGACGAAGCCGGCCGGGTTGATCTGGTTCTGCGAGGCGATGGCATTGCCGACATCGACCGCGGAAAGACCCTTTGACTGAAGCGCCTGGGGATCGAGGTCGATCTGGACCTGGCGCTGGCGGCCGCCCGAGGGGAACGGCATGGCAAGGCCCGGAATGGTGACGAGGCCGGTGCGGATCTGGTTCTGGCCGATGTCGAACAGCTGCTGCTCGGTCATGCCCTCGCCCGACAGCGCGAGCTGGAGGATCGGCACGGTCGAGGCGCTGTAGTTCAGGATCAGCGGCGGGGTGATGCCCGGCGGCATCTGACGCAGCACCGTCTGCGAAACCGAGGTCACCTGCGCGGTGGCGGTGCGAATGTCGGCGCCCGGCTGGAAGTAGATCTTGACGATGCCGGTGCCCTGAAGGGACTGGCTCTCGATATGCTCGATATCGTTGACCGTGGTGGTCAGCACGCGCTCATAGGGCGTGACGATGCGGTCCGTCATGTCCTGCGGCGCAAGGCCCGCATAAGTCCAGGCGACGGCGATGACCGGCACCTTGATTTCGGGAAAAATGTCGACCGGCGTGCGGAAAGCCGCGAGCAAGCCGCCGATGGCGATGATGATGGCCATGACGATGAAGGTCAGGGGGCGGTGCAGCGCGGTCTTGACGATACCTAGCATCGAGAACTCCATAGGCCGCCCCGCACGCAAGACGCGCGCAGGACAGGCGAATTCCTCTCCGGTTCATTTTTTGGTTGGGTTTCCCCCGCTGCGACCCTCTGCTGCACGTGACATCAGAAACGGACGGGAAATCCTGCTGGAATAGTTCAGCCCCTAACGACCTGATCCCCGTTAGAAAAATGCGCTGGACGGGATACTCTCATGAATCAATTTCATGATTGGCGGTCATGCATTCCTGGAAAGGGCGGGCCGGGTGAAGGTTATATGTGCTTTTCCGCCGGTTGCAGGAAGACAACCCGGAAATCGCCGCGCTCAACGTCCGCAAGGGTATGCTGGGTGAAGCGTATCATACCTTCATCGGGGTGGCGAAATGTTCGTGTTCCGCCTTCGCGCGCGAGCACGCTCTGCCCGTCCCACGATTCGCGAAAATCGGGACTGTTCTCCTGAAGCCATTCGACCACCCCGCGCACACGCGGATCTGCAAGGGCATGGCTGTAATCCCGGCGGAATTCCGCCAGCAGGCGCGCCGCGCGCTCCTTCCAGTCCGGCAGCAGGACGCGGGCGGCGGGATGGGTGAAGACATAGCGCAGCAGGTTGGGGGCGGCATCGCCCTCGAACAGGCCCACGAACAGGCGCCGCGCCGCCTCGTTGGCCGCGCAGACCGCCCATGCCGGGTCGAGCGCATAGCAGGGCCAGTCCAGCCGCTCGACGAGCGCCGAAATGGCGAGCGGTGCGGCCTGCCGGGCATGGGCGAAGGGATCGACCGGATCATGCCTGCCGGCCAGCGCGAACAGATAGTCCCGCTCCGCCACCGAAAGACTGAGGCCCACCGCCAGCCGCGAGAGTGTTTCGGCGGAAGGGCGCACATCCCGGCCCTGTTCGATCCACGCCACCCATGTCGTGCCGATCGCGGCACGGGCGGCAAGCTCCTCCCGGCGCAGCCCCGGAGTGCGGCGGCGGCGGTCATGCCCTTCAGGCGCCATGCTCTCACGGCGGGTGCGAACGAAGGCGCCCAGTAAACGTCGCTGCTCGTCGGTCTGCATGGTCAGCTTTATAACAGGATAACAATGTTCATTGTAACAGGCTATAATCCGGGCGAACGGGACTTCGCAAGGAGATTACCCCATGACCAACGACAATTCCCGCCAAACAGCGGCACCGCAAGACCGGCACGAACTGGTGGAAAGCCAGTTCGGCACCACCGCCGCCGCTTATGTCACCAGCAAGGTCCATGCCTCGGGCGCCGACCTCGACCGGATCGCCTTGCGCGCCCGCGAGGCCGCGCCGCGCCATGCCCTCGACCTCGGCGCGGGCGGCGGCCATGCCGGATATGCCATCGCCCCCCATGCCGGAGCCGTGACCGCCAGCGACCTTTCGCCCCGGATGCTGGACGTGATCGCGGCCGAGGCGGCCCGGCGCGGGATCACCAACATCGCGACCCGCGCGGCTCCCGCCGAAGCCCTGCCTTTCGCGGACGACAGCTTCGACTTTCTCGCCTGCCGTTTTTCCACCCACCACTGGCGCGATGCCGAAGCAGGACTGCGCGAGGCCCGGCGCGTGCTGGCACCCGGTTGCCCCGCGATCTTCATCGACGTGATCGCGCCCGCCGATCCCGCCGCCGATACGCATCTGCAGGCGGTCGAACTGCTGCGCGACCTCTCCCACGTGCGCGATTATGCGGCGGCGGAGTGGCTCGCGATGCTGGCACGCGCCGGGTTCGCCGCGAAACGGATGACCACGGCCCGCCTGCGCATGGATTTCGCGGACTGGACCGGGCGAATGCGCACCCCGCCGGAACAGGTGGCCGCGATCCGCGCCTTGCAAAGGGCCGCCAGCAGCGAGGTGTCCGCGCATTTCGAGATCGAAGCCGACGGCTCGTTCACAATCGACACGGTCCTCATCGAGACCTAGGCGGCGTAGACCGACAGGCTTGCGCGCCGCCAAAATCCGATTGCGATGGCGCCGCTCCGGACCTAAGCGAATTCTCCCTTTTAGGCCGAGACGAACGATGACGCTCCAGACCTGGTGGCTCTATGCCTTTGCCGTGTTCCTGCTTTCGGGACGCCCGGCCCGAACATGCTCCACGTCATGACACGCAGCGTCGAGTTCGGCTTCCGCCGCGCCATGGCCGCGATGGCGGGATGCATGTTGGCGATCACGCTCGTGCTCGCCGCCTCGGCAGCCGGCCTTACCGCGCTGCTCAAGGCGATCCCCGGCGCCTTCGAGGTGCTGCGCTACCTCGGCGTCGCCTATCTCGTCTATCTCGGCATCAAGTCCTGGCGCTCCGACGTTTCCCAGATCGAAGAAGGCGACGACAGGATCGACCGGCGCAGTTCGCCCTGGGCGCTGTTCCGTGGCGGCTTCGCCATTGCGATCAGCAACCCCAAGCTGCTGCTCTTCGCCGCCGCCTTCTTCCCCCAGTTCATCAATCCAGCCGAGCCCAAGGCCCCGCAGTTCGCGGTGCTCGTCAGCACTTTCGCGGTGATCGAGATGCTCTGGTACTGCACTTACGCCATGGCCGGCGGTTCGCTCTCGCGGCACTTGCGCAAGCCCTCGGTGAAGCGCGTGTTCAACCGGGTGACCGGCTCCATCTTCGTCGGCTTCGGTGCCGCGCTGCTCACTTCGCGGACCGCCTGAGTGAAAGCCTCGGCCGGTCCACGTACCGGACGCGAGGTGTTTCAGCCCCGGTGACGCGCTTCGGCGAGATCGAGTTCGCGGGTCAGCTTGCGGATGGTCTCGCTGCCGACCCGACGCTCGCGGATGAGTTCAGCCAGCGCGATCCGCTCCGCCTTGACGCCGACGAGGCGGAAATCGCGGAACAGCAGTTCCTGCGCACGGGCCGCGTCGCTTTCGTCCTCGCTCAACCCTTCGATGCGTTCGCGGTAGAAGTCCATGACGCGGCCGCCGGCGGCGGCATAACGGTCGGCATCGCCGCGGTTTTCCGCCAGCGCGTGCGTGTGCCGCTCGATCGCGCAGATCGCCGCCTCGGCCGTGGCGATGCGCGCGGCATCCTCCTCCGCCTGCTTCGACGGTTCGGCCGGCATCGTCAGGTCCTTGAGCAGGACCGGCAGCGCCAGGCTGGCAACCACCAGCGAGACGATAATGACCCCCGCCGCCAGGAAGATCGCCAGATCGCGCGCCGGGAACGGGCTGCCATCGTTCAGCGCGAGCGGCAGGGTCAGTACGCCTGCCAGCGTGATCGCGCCGCGCACGCCCGCGAACGACATCGCCGCCACCAGCCGCCAGTTCGGGCTGCTCAAGCTCACGCTTTCACCCGCCTGACGCTTGCGCAGGATGGTGAACTTGAGCGAAAGCCACACCCAGGCGAAGCGCAGCGCCGCAAGGCCCAGCACGATCGCGACGACATAAAGCCCCAGCCAGCCCGGCTCGGTATGGCCGGTCATCGCGACGGTCCGCTTGGCGCCTGCGAGAATGGCGGGAAGCTGTTCGCCCAGCAGCACGAAGATGATGCCGTTCAAGGTGAACTGGATCGTGTCCCACACCGAGTTGCGGCGCATCCGCGTGACCGCCATGGCCTGGCGCGAGATTTCCGCGAACGTCATGGTCACGCCCGCCGCCACGGCGGCAAGGATGCCGGAGGCGTGGAAGTGCTCGGCCAGCATATAGGAACCGAAGGGGATGAGCAGGCTCACCAGGATCTGCGAGCCGGTATCCTCGCCCCAGCGGCGATTGACCCAGGTCTTCGCGCGCGAGACGACCACGGTGACGGCAACGCCGATCGCAAGGCCCGCGCCCGCCACCCACAGGAAGTTGAGCGCCGCCGCGCCGGCGGAGAACGTCCCGGTCAGCGCCGCCGCGATGGCGAAGCGAAGGCAGACCAGCCCGGAGGCGTCATTGAGCAGCGATTCCCCTTCGAGGATGTGCATCATGCGCTTGGGGATCGGCACGCGCGCAGCGATGGCCGAGACCGCGATCGGATCGGTCGGGGAAACCACCGCGGCCAGCGCGAAGGCCACAGCCAGCGGAATGGCCGGGATCATCCAGTGGATGAACAGGCCCATGCCGACCACCGTAGTCAGCACGAGCCCCAGCGCCAGTTCGACGACGGTGGAGACGTCCTTGAACAATTCGTCCTTGGGAATCCGCCAGCCGTCCAGGAACAGCAGGGGCGGCAGGAACAGCAGCAGGAACAGTTCGGGATTGAGCGACACGCTGTAGGAGGTCGAGAGACCGATCACCCCGCCCAGCAGGATCTGCACCAGCGGTGTCGGCACCGACCATGGCAGCATCCTCGATATCGCGCCGCTGACGACAACTGCCAGCAGCAAGAAAAGTACGACCGAAACTGACTCCAAACCTTAATCCTTTCCTGTTTCTGCCGGGGACCATGGCGGCATGCGTTAAGGATTGCAAATCCTGCATCCGTCTTTTTGGCCCTCCGTGCGCCGCGGAAACGGTTTGAAACAAAGTTGCCGTAACCGCTTCCATCCGGGCGCCTTGGGCACTCGACGGGAATCGCGCGAGCATCTACTGCTCTGGAAAATGACATGCGCATGTCGCCGGGCCGCAAGGCCGGTGCGGCAGGCGCCAATGCCGGAACCCATACGAAAGCGCGCCGTGACGACGAAGACCGCCCTCATCATCCGGCACGTTCCCTATGAAGGCGTGGCCGGCTACCGGCAGCCGATCGAGGCCGCCGGCTACGACGTCGATCGCATCGACGTGACCGATCCGGCCTTCTCCTCGCTCGACCTGCGCGAGCCCGACCTGCTCATCATGATGGGCGGCCCCATGGGCGTCTACGAACAGGACACCCACCCCTGGATCGCCTGCCAGATGCGCCGTCTGGCGTTGCGACTGGAAGCCGGGCGGCCGACCCTGGGGGTCTGTTTCGGCGCCCAGATGATCGCGGCGGCCATGGGCGCGGATGTCTATGCCGGGCCGCACAAGGAAGTGGGCTTCCATAGCGTGACGGTCCACGAACACGTGCCTGACAGCCCGCTGCGCCATATCGCCAGCGTGCCCGTGCTGCACTGGCACGGGGACACCTTCTCGCTGCCGGACAACGTCGAACTGCTGGCCTCGAGCCACCTCTACGACCATCAGGCGTTTCGGCGCGGCCCGAACATCCTTGCGCTCCAGTTCCATGCCGAGATGGGCATGGACCCGCGTTTCGACGCCTGGATCGAGCAATGGCCGGAATCGGTGATCGAGGCGGGAGGAGACGAAGCCTCGCTCCGCGCCGCGCATGACAGCCTTGGCCCGAAGGCCGTGGCCGCCGGTCAGGGCATGATCGCGCAGTGGCTAGAAGGGCTGCGCTGAACCTGCCTCCGGCTGCGGGCCATCCGCGCCCTGCTCCTTGGGCGGCTCCGGCGGGCGAACCTCGATCTCCACGCGGCGGTTCCGGTTCCGCCCTTCGGGATCGTCGCTCCCGTCCAGCTTGCGATTGGGCGCGATCGGCCGCGCTTCGCCCATCGCGATCACCGTGATCCGCTTGCGATCGACACCCTTGCCCGCAAGGTAATCGCGCACCGCTTCCGCGCGGCGGCGCGATGCCGCCAGGTTCTCGGCGTCGGAGCCGCGCGAATCGCTGTGCCCCCAGAGTGTGACAGGCCCGCCGGCCTGGAAGGTCGGCGTGGCAAGCAGCCCATCGATGAGCGCGCGCCCGGCATCGTCCGGCTTCGCGCCCTTTGCCGGGAACGGCACGACAAGATGCACCGCTTCCAGCGGCGGCGCCTCGGTGGGGCCGACCGCCACATCGTCGCGGATGATCGATTTCTTCGCCTCGTCGGCCGCCTGCACGACGGCCTCGCTGGCGGTGGATTCGGAAATGAGGGCAGGACCGGCTTCATCCGTCCCGCTTGCTCCCGGTGTGCCTTCGCCCTGCCCGCACGCGGAAAGCGATGTGAGCAGCAGCGCCGGCAGGAGAGAGGGGAGGACCTGATACTTGGGCGCGATATTCATGCGACCGCCTCCTTGTCTTGAGTGCTTTCACGCGGCCCTTCCGGATCCCCGTGACGGGACGGGCCGTAGGAAATGATCGTGTCGCCGGGCTGGGGGGTGGGGCGCGAGGCATGTGTGAAGAAGCGGATCTTGCCGTCCTTTCGCAGGAGGAACAGCATGTCCGCCTCGTCCGGCAGTGCAGCCTGGGCATCGGCGAAATCGAACTGCTCGCTGATCCGGGTCTTGCGGAAGGTCCAGCCCAGACGCTCGCGTTCCGCGATCTCGGCAACGCCGAGGCCGGAAGCGAACATGGCGCGCCCGCGCAGCGCCTCGGGAAGGCTGCGGTGGTCCTCGTCATCCCCCATGCCGCCAAGCTGGTAGACGGAATCGCGGCCGATATCGGGCGCGAACTCACTGCAGACGAGCGCGTTGTAGGCTTCGCTGTCGGTCGTGGCGACGAGAACCTGGAACTGGGCCAGATCGAGCCGCTCCTCGGTCGATTCCGCCAGGATCTCGCCGTGATAGGTGGATATCCCGGCCTGTCGCGCCGCCGAAAGCCGCTGCCAGCTCGTATCCGCGATCATGACCGGCACGTCGAGCTGGCGAAGCTGGTCCGCCAGCGACAGGCTCCACGGCGTGCTGCCGACCACCAGCAGCCCCTTCTTGGTCGCACCCGTGACCTTGAGCCAGCGCGCCACGAAACGGATGCTGAAACCATGCGCCACGATCGTCGCGACCACCACGGAGAACGACAGCGTCACCAGAATGCTGCCGTCGCCGTAGCCGAGTTGGTCCAGCCGGAGGGCAAAGAGGCCGGACATCGCAACCGCCACCACGCCGCGCGCGCTATCCACGCCACCAGCAGGCGCTCGTTCCAGGGAATCTTGCTGAAAGACAGGCTGAGCAGCACGGTCGCCGGGCGAACCAGGAACAGCAGCGCCAGCAGGTAGGCGATGAAGCGCCACTCGAACTGGCGCAGCACACTGAAATCGAGCGAGGCCGAAAGCAGCACGAAGACGCCGGAAATGAGGAGAACGGTGACGTTTTCCTTGAACGGATGAATGTCGCGCAGGCTGTCGAGCCGCATGTTCGCTATCGCCACGCCCATCACCGTCACCGCGAGCAGGCCGGTTTCCTGCTGGATCAGGTTGGAGAGGACGAACGTGCCGATCACCGCCACCAGCAGGACCGGGGCCTTCAGGTACTCGGGTACATGGCCGCGCGGGAAGGCCCAGGCGATCGCGCGGGCAACGGCATAGCCGATCAGCCCGGCGACGACCGCCGCGGCCAGCAGCGCGGCAAGGACCGAAAGCAGGGTTCCCCCCTCGTCCACCCGGCGCAGATATTCGTAGGTTATGACGGCGCAAAGCGCGCCGAACGGATCGTTGACGATCGCTTCCCACTTGAGGATCGCGCGGGGACGCGGCGCCACGTTGCTCTGGCGAAGCAAGGGGATGACCACGGTGGGGCCAGTGACCACGAGAATGCCCGCGAACAGGATCGCCACCGGCCAGACCAGCCCGGCCACGTAATAGCACGCCAGCGTCCCGAGGACCCAGCCGACCGGGATGCCTATGACCATGAGACGCGTCACCGCGCCCTCGGTCTTCCTGAGTTCGCGGAAATTGAGACTGAGGCCGCCTTCGAAAAGGATCAACGCCACGGCGACGGAAACCATCGGTTCCAGCAGGTCGCCAAATGTATGTTCGGGAACGACAAGGCCGGTGACGGGACCCGCAAGGACACCGGCGGCGAGCATGAGGGCGATGGCCGGCCAGCCGGTACGCCACGCGATCCATTGCGCGCCGATACCGAGAATGCCGATCAGCGCGAAGACAAGTGCTTGCTGCTGCATGGGGCCCTATAGACAGCCCAGAAGCCGCCGCGTCCACCCCCTGTGTCCGAAAGCCTTTTCGAAACGCCGCGTCTTTCCCGCCGCTATACCCGCCCCGCGCTGCCGCCCCAATGCAGGATCGTTGCGCAAAGGGCGTCTATCGCCGGGTTGGTCCCGCCCGGTCCGATCACCACGAACTCGATCAGGGGAAGCACGGGAAGGCCCTCGCGCGGCGCGAGGATGGACAGGCCGGGCGGCATCAGCCTGCCGGAATGCGGCATCAGGCCGATACCCGCGCGCGCCGCCGCGCTCAGTCCGGTGAGGCTGGCGCTGGTGAAGGCCACCCGCCAGCTTCGCCCCGACCGCTCCAGCACGTCCAGCGCCAGCGCGCGGGTTACGCTGGGCGGCGGATAGAGCAGGAGCGGCAGCGGCGCGTCCGGAACGAGAGGGAATTCGGGATGGCCCACCCAGACGATCGGCTCCTGCCATACCGAAGTGCCCCGCCGATCGCCCTGCCTCCGCTTGACGAAGATCAGGTCCAACTGGCCCGCGTCGAAAGCGTCGTAGAGATCGTCGCTCAGGCCCGCGCGCAGTTCGAGATCGACGTCGGGATGGCGCCGCGCGAAGGCGGCCAGCACATCGGGCAGCGCCGAAAGGACGAAGTCCTCCGATGCGCCAAGGCGAAGGCGGCCCCTCAGCGGTGCGGCGGAAAGGTGGTTCTGAAGCCGCCGGTGCCCGTCGAGGATCACGCGGGCATGGGCGAGCAGCACTTCGCCTTCCGGCGTCAGCATGACCCGGTGCGTGGTGCGGTCGATGCACCGCCGGCCCGCCCGCTGTTCAAGGCGCTGCACATGCTGGCTGACGGTGGACTGCCTGATCCCCAGCATCCGGGCAGCACCCGTGAAGCTGCCAAGTTCGGCAACGGCCACGAAAGTTTCCAGCAAGTCCACGGGGATCAGGTCCATAGTCATCATGATACATGATGACTGTTATCCATTCTATCGGAATTGTGAATTTAACAGGCCGTCCCTAGTTCAGCCGGGCACTTCGATTCCTACGGAAAGACACGCCCATGACCACGATCCGCAAGGCGCTCTCCCGGCTGCCTGTCGACCGGTTCCTCCTGCTGCTGATCGCCACCGTTGCGCTGGCCGCGCTGCTGCCGGCGCGGGGCAGCGCGGCGGGTCTGGTCGATAAGGGCGTGACCGGCGCCGTGGCGCTGCTCTTCCTGCTTTACGGTGCCCGCCTTGCGCCGCAGGCGATCTGGTCCGGCATGGCTAACTGGCGGTTGCAGGCCCTTGTCTTAGCCAGCACGTTCACCCTGTTTCCGCTGATCGGCCTCGGGGTCGGCCTGATCGCACGGGGCCATCTGCCGAACGATGTCGTCACCGGGCTGCTGTTCCTTTGCCTGCTGCCCTCGACGGTGCAGTCCTCCATCGCCTTCACCTCGATCGCCAGGGGCAACGTCCCTGCCGCGCTGTGCAGCGCGTCAGTTTCGAACCTGCTGGGCGTGGTGATTACCCCGCTCCTTGTCGCCCGCGTCCTGCCCGCCGCTACCGGTGGGTTCTCACCCAAGGCGCTGGAGGACATCGCACTCCAGATCCTGCTGCCGTTCCTGGCCGGGCAGGCGATCCGGCCATGGATCGCCGGCTGGCTGCAACGCCATCCCCGGCTGACGGCAGTGGTGGACCGGGGCTCGGTTCTGGTCGTGGTCTACGCCGCGTTCAGCGCCGGGATGGTCGCGGGAATCTGGAGCCAGCTTTCGGTCCGCGGCCTTGCGGCGATACTCGCCATCGACATTGCCGTGCTCGCGCTGGTCATCGCGCTGACCACGCTCGCCAGCCGCGCGCTTTCCTTCCCGGTGGAGGATGAGATCGCCATCGTCTTCTGCGGGTCGAAAAAGAGCATGGCGGGCGGAATTCCCATGGCCACGATCCTGTTCCCCGGGCACGCGGTGGGCATGATCGTGCTGCCGCTGATGCTGTTCCACCAGGCGCAGCTCTTCGTTTGCGCCACCCTTGCCCGGCGTTATGCGGCGCGGAGCAAGGCTCCGGTCATTCCGCCGGCTCCAGCGAAGGCATGCCCCGCGCCGCAATGACGGCGCCGGTCCGGCTTTCGCCCAGGCAGGCCGCCGTCAGTGCCTCAAGCCGGCAGCCGATATCCTCGGGCAGCGGGAAACGATCCCGGTGATAGTCCCGATGCCCGGCACCCGCCTGTTCGACGAGATCGTCGTGCATGCTGCCCATCAGCCCGTTGATCGCGCTCAGGAAGCGGGACATGCGGTAGAGGTTCTCCTCCGGTTCCAGCGTCCGGCGCGTATCGTAGTAGGAGACCTGCCGGCTGACGATCTTGCGCATGACGTGGAAGGCGTGCCCCGTTACCGGACCGCCGGCCAGGGCCCGGCCCAGCCGCGCGAACTCCCTGCGGCGGAAGGCAAGGAACCCGTCCGCATCGTCAAGCCGCACGCGCCGCAGTTCCCAAAGCACCGCCATCCACACGGGCCGAGCCATCATCAGGCGCAAGGCCATGCCGTAGCCCAGCACGGCAAGGCGCCTGCGGTTGCGGAAGGAATCCTGCAAGTGGCCCATCACCGCCACGGTGGAGCGGAACAGCAGCGGCGCCTTGTGCCTTCTGCCGTAAAGCACCAGCGCGAAACGCAGCTGCTTGTAGCGCGCGCGGATATGCTTGTAGCGGACGCGGGCATCCTGCGGCAGGTCGCCCGTCAGCACGAGCGTTCCGGCAAGATCGCGCATGGCACCGCGATCGGTCCCCGCGCGCCAGAATTCCACGCAGAGCGAGAGGCAGCGCCGCATTTCCGCTTCCGTGCAATCCACCGGGATCGGATCGGGCAGGCTGACGACGGGATCGACCACATCGTCCATCTCGACCGCCTCGAACAGCGCCTCCAGCGTTTCGGGCGTAAACACCTCTTCCCGGTTCGTCGCCCGGCTCCTGATGGACCGCACCGTCATGCCTGCGCGCCCTGCGCCATGATATGCGAAAGGCGGTGCCGCTCCCGGTAGGCCCAGACGGTGGGTATCAGCATGAACAGCGCCTTGAGGCATACCCCGGCGACATAGGCCAGGCCCGCCCCGGTGATGCCGAACATGTGGATCAGCGCGAAAAGAAGTACCGCATAGCCCAGCGCCGCGCTGCCCTCCGCCACCAGCGACGACCGCTGGCGCCCGGCCATGTAGAGCAGGGATTCGAGCGGGAAACTGGCCATCGTCACGATCAGCGAAATGGTCATGAGCTGGAGCAGGTCGTAAGCCTCGACATAGCGCTTGCCGAAAACCAGCCCGATCACCGGCTCGCCGCCGAGGATCACCACCAGCAGGATCAGGAAACCGATCGCGCCGGATATGGTCGCGCTGCGTATCGCCAGCTGCCACGGATGGCGGCTGGTCGGATCAAGACGCATGATCTCGGGATAGAAGCTGCGGGACAGCAGGTCGGCCGGCTTGCTGGCGGAATCGAAGAAGGTCGCCGCAATCTTGAACAGGCCCGCGCTCGTCGGGCCGAGCATGGCGCCGACGATGAGATTGCTCACCGGACCCCACGCCGCCCAGATCGAGTGGGCGAAGTTCGTCGTCCACACGAAGTCCCAGGCCCCGGCAAGGCGGCGGCCGGGACCGAACAGGCCGGGACGCAGCGCACCGCGAATGCCCTTCCGGCGCAGTTCCTGAACTGCCATGAACCACAGGCAGAGGTCGCCAGCGAGATCGGCGATGTACCAGGTGAGCACGAAGCCGGCGAAGCCGAAGTGCCCGAAATAGGAGATCGCACCGCCGACCGCACGCAGCAGCGGGGTCGCCAGTTGCTGCACGGCGATCTGGTCGAACCGGTCCAGCACGCGCAGGATGCCCGTGGGCGTCGCCGCCGTCATCGTCGGGATCAGCGTACAGTAAAGCATCGCTAGCCCGACATCGTCGGCGCCGATGCCGAACCATTCGGCAAGGAACGGCAGCAGGACCAGCCCGCCCGCAAGGCCGACAAGGCCGCTGGCAAGGTCGAGCCCGAATGCGAAGCCGGTCACGTCGCGCAGTTCGTCCACGTCACCCCGGCCCAGCGCCGGGGCGCCGTAGCGCACGATGAACTGCCAGGTCTGGAACTTCACCAGCGCGCCTACGCCATTGGCATAGGAATGGATCAGCACCAGCGTACCGAACAGCGCCGGGCTCATGCCGCGCCCGGCGCAGGCCAGCGCAACGAGGCCGAGCAATGCGGCCACCAGCTTGCTGGAACCGAGGTAGGAGGCATTGCGGACGATGGTGCGGAACACCCCATCGGCAAACCATTGCTTCATGGGCAGGGTCCTGATCACGCCGCGCACTCCTGCAACGGCGATGAGGCAGGCGCCTCGTTCCGGTCAAGGCGCTCCTCGATGGCGGCCTTCGCAAGCGCAAGGACCTCGGCAAGGGGCTGCTCCGATCATCTCGACGATGGGAGCGCCCTCGAACATCAGGAGCGGCACGTCCGCGATCTTGCGGGCGAGCGAGGACAGGCGGTGGTCCGGCTTGCGCGCCACCGCCACGTCGAGCGAGACGTTGAGACGGATCACGAGGTCGGGGCGGTTCACCACCATCGCCTCGTAGCGGCGGCGCTCCGAGCGGGCGAGCAAGCCCACGAGACCAGACCGGCCGGCACTGGCAAGTCCCAGCCCGTCCATCGGCCCGGGCACGCCCAATTGCGGAAAACGGTCGGCGATGATGGCATTGCCCTCCCGGCGCAGCCGCATCATCCGGCGGAAACGGCGCACGCGCCGCATCGAAAACGCATAGATCACCAGTGCCGCCAGCAGCCCGGGGCCCTTGTCGGTCTGGGCTTTCCGGGCCTTGGCATGGATCGACTTGTCGAGCTTGCCGCCCAGCAGCGGCAGGCGCGCGATCCGGCGGCCGATATTGCCGGACTGCTTGCCGAGATGACAGATCCGCGCCGGTTGCCGCTCCTCCAGCCAGGCGCGCAGTGCTTCGGTCACGGTCGACTTGCCGGAACCATCGCAACCGATAACGGCGATGAGGGGCGGAAGAGTTGTCTTGTTCATCGTAAGGCCTGAATGAAAGATCGTCGGCAAAGGATCAGCTGTGCAGCCCGTACCGCCGCAGCACGGCGAGAACGGTTTCCAGCACTTCGTGATAGGGGCGGGTCGCATCGACATCGACGATCTGCGCGCCGCCGAAGCGCAGCGTCGGCACGACGGCCAGCTTCTTCTCCAGCATGTCGCGCTGGTGATCGGACTTGCGCGCAAGGGCAGTATCGACATCGACGTTGAGGCGGATCACCACGGTCGGCCGATAGGAGGCCATGTCGTCGTAAAGCGCCCGTTCCCGCGCGGCGAGACGTTCCACCACAGCCGAACCCCTGCGTTTCCACGAAAGCCCGGGGCCATCGAAGCTGCCGGGAACTTCCGCTTGCGGATAGCGGTCGGTAATGACCTGGACGCCGCCCCGGCGGTAGTCGAGCACCTTGCGGAACCGGCGGCCCCGCGCCAGCGAAAAGCCGAACATGGCCAGCGCCGTGGCAAGCCCGGGCAGGCGCTTGTCCGGCCCTTCGTGCGCCTTCTTTGCCTTCCTCGTAAGAAACCGTTCGGCAAGTCGGCCGATCAGCGGGAGTTCGCCGATCCGGCGCCCGAGATCGCCCGTGCCGAGCCCGAGATACATCGACCGCGTGGGAGACTGCCGGTCCAGCAGCGCAACGAGATCGCGCGCAAGCGTGGACTTGCCCGAACCGTCGCAGCCGATCAGGGCCACGCAGGGCGCCAGGACGCCCCGGCTTCGCACCGGCACACTCCCGAAAGCGGATTCGAGGGAGGAATAGGACGCGATCTCTCGCGGGGACTTGTGTATCGTCATGTTTTCGTTAGCCGTTCCTGTCGCCGTCCGCAGCGTTTTCGCTTCCGGAAACGGCGCCTGCGTTCAGGTCGATCAGCGCCCCTAGGCCGCGAAGCTGATGCGAAGCTGATGGCGCAAAAAAGATCTCTCGCGGTTTGACGGGCGGCTGGAAGCTGGCGTAGTCCGGCGTTTCGCGAGCCAAGGCTCAAGCCTTCCGGTCCCGTTGCCGGGCGTTCAATCTCGCTGGGAGCCGTGCCTTGCCCCGCCTGCTGGTTGCGGAAGACGATCTCGATCTCGGCGCCGCGATGAAGCGCGCTCTCGAACTCGACGGATACGTGGTCGATCACTTCATGCGCGGCGACGAGGTTCTCGCCGCCGCCAGCGTCAGCCCCTACGACGTAATCCTGCTCGACATCGGGCTGCCGCAAATGTCCGGCCTCGAAGTGCTCCGGCAGCTTCGCTCCGCCCGCAATACTGCCCCCGTCATCATCATCACCGCGTTCGACCGCACCCAGCACCGCGTCGCCGGGCTCGATGCCGGAGCGGACGACTACGTGGTGAAGCCGGTGGACCTCGAGGAACTCGCCGCGCGCATCCGTTCGCAGCTTCGCCGCAAGGACCGCCGGCAGGATAACAGCGTGAGCATCGGCGACGTCACGCTGGATTTCGCCGGACACGTTGCCTCGCTGGCCGGAGAAGACGTGGCGCTGACCGCCAAGGAATACCGCGTTCTGGCCCTGCTCATGCGGCGCAGCCGGCGTTTCGTGTCCAAGGCCGATCTCGAGGGCGAGCTTTACGACCAGGATCACTGGGTCGAATCCAACACGGTCGAAGTCGCCATCTCCTCCCTGCGGCGCAAGTTCGGGCGCGATTTCATCCGGACGGCGCGCGGCCTCGGCTACATGGTGGGGGGGCAGGAGACGTGAGGCGGTCCTCGCTCTCCACCCGGCTCTATCGCCGCGTGCTCCTGCTACTGGCGCTGACCGGACTGGGGATGGGCACCGTAATCTACACCGTGGCCAACCGGGAGATCGGCCGCGCATCCGACGCCCAGCTCGTGAACGCCTCCCGCCTGCTCTACATGATGATGCAGGACGAATTGACAGCAGGCGTGCTGGCCGCGCGGGGAACGGGGCTGGCGGACGACGATCCGCTGCTCTCGCCCGAAGAGCGCAAGGCGTTCCACGCATCGTACGACTGGTGCATGTTCGCGGTGTTCTGGGATGGCAGGCCGGTTGCTCAGTCCGGCTGGGGAGCGCCGGTCAGCCAGGTTCCCCGAGCCGCAGGGCTCCACGATTTCACCGCGGTCGGCGATCGCTGGCGCAGCTATGGCCTGCCCGGCCGCGACCCCCGCCTGCTCGTCGTCGTGGCAGAACGGGACGCCATGCGCGAATTCTCGATGGTGCCGGTCCTGCGCAAGCTGGCGCTGCCGCTGATCCTGCTGATCGGCGCGGGCATGGTGGTTCTCTGGTGGACCCTTCGCAAGAGCCTTTCTGAAGTGGAACGGCTGGCTTCCACACTCAATGCGCGCTCGCTCGCCGATCTCACGCCGCTGGTGCCGGATGACTGGTCGCGCGATCTCGGGCCGCTGATCATAGCGCTCAACAAGCTCTTCTCGCGGCTCGATCAGGCTTACGAACTGGAGCAGGCCTTCACCGACGACGTTGCCCACGAACTGCGCACCCCGCTCGCGGCGATCCGCGCGCAGGCGCAGATCCTGCGCAAGACCGCGCCCGCCGAACTGCGGGACGATACAAGACGGCTGCTGGGCGTCGTGGACCGGGCGAACGACCTGATAGACGGGATGCTCACGCTCGCCCGGCTCAATGCCACGGCAGTTTCAAGCCGCTCGGTCGATGTCCATGCGCTGGTGGCCGATGTCGTGGCGGAAACCCTGCTGCACCTGCCCGCCGATGCGATGGAATTCACGGTCACGCCCGATCACATCGTCCGCTGGCGGTGTGATGCGGCCTCGCTCCAGATCGCGCTGTCCGCCGTGATCGAGAATGGCGTGCGCCATGCCCGCGATGGTGGCCAAATCGACATTGCAATCGTGCGCGGCGCGGATCGGCTGGTGGTAACCGTGGGGGACCGGGGCGACGGCGTTCCAGCTGCGGATCGCGAACGCCTGCTCCGCCGATTCGAACGCGGTTCTTCGGCATTTCCCGGCAGCGGCCTTGGCTTGTCGATCGCGGTGAAGGCGATGAACCTTGCCGGCGGATCGATCCGGCTGGAGGACCGGCAGGACGGCCCAGGCCTGCTCGTCATCCTCACCCTTCCCGCCGCTTCGGAGTAGATGCCGCGCGCCCGGCACAAGAGGCGTTTACTGACCAACTCCTGCCGCACCGGCGGATTTCCGCAAAAATGTGCAACGAAACACACGGTACAGCGTTCTTTATGGGCGCTGAAGTGATATTATCCGTTTTGGCAGTAATCAGCACGGGGACACGAATGCCCAAAGACGCAACGGTTTATTCGATCGATTCCACTAACGCACGGACCGCCGCGTCCAGAACGCCTTTAACCGATCAACTCAGTGCAATTCTCGCCCAGTTAAGTGAAGCCATGGTCGAAGCCGATGATATATCGCTCGATTTCAAGGGAAAACTTATGGTTCACCTCGATGTAAAGCGGGGCGAGGACCTTCCCTTGGTCGAAGCGAAGCTTTCCGCCCTGGGTGACGGCATGTTCTCGCAGGTCAGCCGCGGCGCAACGCCGCATCATCCTTTTTCGCACCGCGTGACGGCGCTCGTCACGATCTGACGCGAAAACGCCGCAGGGCTGCGCCGATCGGCGAACGCGCCGGTCGGCCTCGGGGATGCGCTGAACTCCCTTGGTGTGCGTTACCCCTGTGGGAAATCAGCCGAGCTTGGCGGCGTAGATCAGGCGTCCTTCGCCGAGATGGTCGAACGCGCGGTTAAGCAGGCTGTCCCCCACCGCAAGGCAGCCCTGGCTGCGGCCAAGCTTGCCATGAGCACCGATCATGTTCGGTTCGGCATACCAGGCCCCGTGGACAACGATCGCGCGTTCGAGCGCATTGCTGTTGGTGGGATCAAGACCGACAAGCCGCTGTGAACGACCGTGCGCGCCAAAATAATAGTCCGAAGTCAGGAACGCGCCTTCACTACTCGCGTTTGACCCGGGCCGGTTCGAAAAACGCTGAAGCCAGCCGGTATGCGCGGGATCGGACCCGCTGCCATGCGCGACATGCAGCGACGTGACCTTGCGGTTTTCAAGGTCAACCAGATGGAGACGCGGCTGCGAGGACGATGCCGAGAAATCGACGATGCCGATTCGATCTCCCTTCACGCGCCCGCCATGCCGGTTCAGCGCCGCCATGGCGGCATCGAACAGCGGCGCTGCGACCGTTTCGGGTTGATAGGGCCTACGCGGCACGGGAAGCGCCGCAGGTGCGACGGGGGCCACGGAACCCGGGCGCGGAAGCACCAGCGAAGGGGCACGCGGCCTTTCCGGAATCGCGGTGGCAATGGCGCGGGCGGCAGAGGAGGAGGTCGCTGCGAACGCGGTCGCTGCAACGATCATGTTTCGGCGGCTGAATTTCATATCCACCTCGCCATATAGCGATTCTGTCGACAAAGTCTTGGCCAGTTTCGCATCCATCGTCACAAGCTGTTGCCCAGCCACCCCAAGGCGAGAAGGGAAGGATACATCATGACGGCAGGGCGTTCCGCACATCTTTCGAGTGAGGATTATCGCCAGGCGATTGCCCTCATCATTCGCAACATCCAGAAATCCGGGGAATTATCCGATGGCCAACTGGCTACCCGTCTGGATTGCTCGAACGGCACGATCCGCAATGCGCGCAGCCGCGCCACCAGCCTCGATCCGCTGATCCTGGCCCGGATCGAACGCGAATTCGGCCCGGGCGCCATCGACCCTTTCCTCTCGCTCGCGCAAGTTCGGGCGGTTCCGCTGGCCACCGCCCGCCCGCAGATGGACCCGGTCCTCGCCATCGTCGAGGCGCTGCACCGAATCGTCGAGGCCCAGTCGGTGGACAGTGACGGCGGGTCGCGGATCACGCCGGTGGAACTGCGAAAAATCATCGAGGAACTGCGCCACGGCCGCTCCGCGCTCGACGCGCTGATCGCACGCGCCGAGGCCTGAAGGCTGTCCCGACGGGGCCGGTTCTTCAGGACAGGAGCGGTTCGTTTCAAGCGCCATCCCGCCATTCTTGCCATGGCCAGCCATCGCTCTATGAGGCGAAACCGCTAGCGCATGTGCCGAATACCCGGCGGATCGAGGGATGATGAGCGACCTGTTCGATACTGGAACCCGCCCGGGCCGGGTGCCGCTGGCAGCGCTGCTGCGACCGGCGACGCTTGACGAGGTGATCGGCCAGGAAGCGGTTGTCGGCCCCGGTTCGATCCTGCGGCGCCGGATCGCGGCGCGATCGCTGGGCAGCGTCATTCTCTATGGCCCGCCCGGCATCGGCAAGACCTCGATCGCGCGGGCCGTGGGCGCGATGCTGGGCAAGGAATTCCGCCCGCTCAACGCCACGCGCGCGGGTGTCTCCGACTTGCGCCGGATCGCCGACGAAGCGCGGATCAAGCCGGTGCTGATCTTCGTGGACGAGGTTCAGAGGTTCTCCGCAACGCAGGCGGACGATCTGTTGGCACTCTGCGAGGACGGCGTGGCCGACTTCATCGGCGCCACCACCGGCAATCCCTATCACGTCCTCACCCCGGCGCTGGTTTCCCGTTCGACTATCCTCAAGCTGGAGCCGCTCAGCATCGAGGAGATGGAGCGGGTGGTCCAGCGCGGGATCGACCATCTCGCGGGTGAAGGCATCGAAGTGTCGATGACGCCGGAGCAGCGCCGCATGGTCGCCGGGCGTTCCGGCGGCGATGCCCGCCGCGCGCTGACGACGCTCGAAAGCCTGGCGGTGGGGCACGAAGCGGATGGCCCGCTGCGGATCACGGACGAGATGCTGACGGAAGCCTATGTCTCCGCTCCGATCAACCACGACCGTTCCGGCGATGCCCATTACGACATCGTTTCGGCCTTCATCAAATCGATGCGGGGTTCGGACCCCGACGCCACGCTCTACTGGCTCGCGCGCCTGATCCACGGCGGCGAGGATCCCCGTTTCATCGCACGGCGGATCATGATCCATGCGTCCGAGGACGTCGGCCTGGCCGACAATACCGCCCTCCAGACCGCCGTTGCCGCAGCGCAGGCGGTGGAAAAGATCGGCTATCCCGAGGCCCAGATCGTCCTCGCCCATGCCGCGCTGCACATCGCCCGTGCACCGAAATCGGGCTCGGTCACGCGCGGAATATCGCAGGCTCTGCATTTCGTCGGCTCGCAGCCGCCCGCAAGCGTGCCCCTTCATCTGCGCGATGCCCATTACAAGGGCGCCGCCGCCCTGGGCCATGTCGGCTACAGGTTCCCGCATGACGACCCGAGGGGCTGGGTCGAACAGGAATATGCGCCGGGCCTCGCCAGAGGCGCATTCTATCAGAGCGACGCCCGTAGCGCCCCCACCTTCGAGCGCCGGGCGGACGAATACTGGACCCGCACCACCGGTACGCCGCAGCCCCGCCGCCTTCCCGGCGACGATCCATCGGCCTGACAGGCGTTCACCCCCCCACGAGTTCCCGGATGCGGGCGGTGAGGGTTTCGACCGCGAAGGGCTTGGTCAGCACTCTCATCCCGGGTTCGAGATAACCGTTGCCGATCACGGAATTCTCCGCATAGCCGGTGATGAACAGCACTTTCAGGTCCGGGCGCACCACCCTGCCAGCGTCCGCCATCTGACGGCCGTTCATCCCGCCCGGAAGGCCGACGTCGCTCACCAGCAAGTCGATCCGCACATCGGACTGGAGCACCTTCAGACCGGCGGCACTGTCCGCCGCCTCGATCACGGTATAGCCAAGGTCTTCCAGCACGTCGGTAATCAGCATCCGCACGCTGGGCTCGTCATCGACGAGCAGCACGGTCTCGCCCGCCTCTGCGCCTGGCAGCGGGGATTCGACAGCGCTGCCGCCCTCTTCCACCGCATCACCGTAATGGCGGGGAAGATAGATGCAGACGGTGGTTCCCTCTCCCACCTCGGAGTATATCCGCACTTGTCCGCCCGATTGCTTGGCGAAGCCATAGATCATCGATAGACCAAGCCCGGTGCCTTGCCCGATCGGCTTGGTGGTGAAGAACGGGTCGAACGCCTTGGCGATCACGTCAGGCGTCATGCCGGTGCCGGTGTCCGTGACGCATAGCGAAAGATACTGGCCTTCGGGCATGTCATGCGTGCGCGCGCCATTGCGGTCGAGCCACTTGTTCGCCGTCTCGATAGTGATCCTGCCGCCATCCGGCATCGCATCGCGAGCATTGATGCAGAGGTTGAGGACCGCGTTCTCGAGCTGGCTCGGGTCTACCAGCGTCAGCCACAGCCCGGCTGCCCCCACCGTTTCAACCGCGATCGACGGCCCGACCGTGCGCTGGATGAGATCGGTCAGCCCGCTGACCAGGGCGTTCACGCTGGTCGGCCGGGGATCGAGCGTCTGGCGGCGAGAGAAAGCCAGCAGCCGGTGCGTGAGCGCGGCGGCACGCCGCACCGAGCCCTGCGCCGCCACCACATATTTGTCCACGTCGGCAAGGCGCCCCTGCTTGAGGCGGATTCCGACCATTTCCAGCCCGCCGGAAACGCCGGCCAGCAGGTTGTTGAAATCATGGGCGAGGCCGCCCGTGAGTTGCCCAACGGCCTCCATCTTCTGAGACTGGCGCAGTTGTTCCTCCGCCTTCATCAGTTCGGCCGAACGCTCGGCGACGCGCTGCTCAAGCGTTTCGTTCAACGCGCGCAGCGCCGCTGCGGCCCGGTCGCGCTCTTCCTCCACAGCGCGGCGCTGATCCACATCGAGCAGGACCCCCGGGAAGCTCAGCGGCGTGCCATCCGGCGCGTGATCGACCCGCCCGTTCGCTTCGATCCAGTAGTAGTGGCCATCGCTGCGCCGCACGCGGTACTGATGCGCATAGCCGCCGCCACGCGCGATCGCATCGCCGATGGCCTCGGCAAATCCGGCCCGGTCGTCAGGATGAACGGTAGCGGCCACTTGATCGAGGCTGAGCCCTTCGCGCGCCAGTTCCGGGTCCAGACCGACCGCGCGGGCGAACGGTTCGTCCACCGTGAAGCGGTCCGTCGGCAAGTCCCATAACCAGGTTCCGATGATCGCGCCCGCAGACAGCGCAAGCTGAACGCGTTCGATGTTCTCGCGCGCTAGTGCCTCGCTGGCCCGCATGGCCTGCTCGGCCCGCCTGCGCGCCTCGATATCGCGGAACAGCACGGACACCTGCTTGCGTTCCGGCGGCTCGACCCGCGCCGCCGAGACTTCGATGTGCCGCCCCGCCGCCGCGAAATATCGCTCGAAGCGCACGGGCTCGCCGGTCTCCAACACCCTGCCGTAAAGCTCCAGCCAGCCGTCCGCGCCGGTCGGGTCCACTTCGCGAAGCGTCATGCCCACCACGCCGGAAATGCCGGAGTGGCGCTCGTATCCGGGATTGGCCTCGACATGGACATAGTCGCTCATCGGGCCATGGGGGCCGTCGATGAACTCGATGATGCAGAAACCGTCGTCGATGGCTTCGAACAGGGCGCGGTACCGGTCCTCGCTGCGTCCCAGCGCAGCGATCGCCTGCCGCTTCGCGGTAATATCGCGCGCCACGCCCACAAAGCGAAGCGGCACACCGGCATCATCGAACTCCATGACACCCTTGCGGGTAATCCAGCGCACATCCTCGCCTTCGGCCGCGCGCACGCGGTACTCCACTTCGCCCGAAGCCTCGCCGCGACTGCGCGATGCGGCCGTGGATGCGAGATGACGGTCTTGCGGCACGATCCGCGTCTCGATCACCGAGGCGGGATAGCGGTCCTGCACCGGCATTCCATAGAGACGGCAGAACTCGGGCGTGGGGATCAGCACATCCTCGGCGATCTCGACGGTGAAGAGGCCGATGCCTCCTGCCTCCTGCGCCTGCCGCAACCGCGTCTCGGCGGTAGCCAGATGCTGCGCGGCAAGGTGCTCCTCGGTCCGGTCCCTCAGAACCTTGACATAGCCGATGTGCCGTCCGGCCTCATCGCGCAGGGGCGACATCTCGCCGCTTCCCCAGAAACGTTCGCCGCCGCGTCTTTGATGCCAGCGCTCGTCCGAACCGCCGCCCCTGGTCGCCGCGTCGGCCATCTCGCGCTCCGGCACGCCGGCCTCGCGGTCCTCATCCGTGAACACAGTCGCGATGGGATGGCCCACGATCTCCCTCTCGGACCAGCCGAACAGGCTCTCGGCCCCGGCGCTCCAGTCGGTGATCATGCCCTGAAGGTCGGTCACGACGATTCCGAAATCGCGCGCACTGTCGACGATGGCGCGATGGCGCGCCCGTTCGCCGTCGGCCTCGATCGCGGCCCGGCGCAGTTCCAGCGCGGTCATCGTTTGCCTTGCCAGCACCCGCAGTGCCTGTTCCTGCACCTCGTCCAGCGCCCGGGGCTCATAGTCGAGCACGCAGAGCGTTCCGATCGGCAACCCCTCCCCGGTCTTGAGCAGGGCGCCCGCATAGAACCGCAAGTGCGGCTCGCCGGTGACAAGGGGATTGCACTCGAACCTGGCGTCTCGCCGCGCATCGGGAACGAGGAGAAAGTCCTCTTCCAGCAGGGCCTTGGCGCAGAACGAGGTTTCCAGCGGGGTTTCCCGGACCCCAAGCCCGACCTCGGCCTTGAAGAACTGGCGCCCATCGCCGATGAAATTGACGACCGCGATCGGCGTCCCGCAGATCGCCGCCGCCAGGGACGCCATTTCATCGAACGCCTGTTCGCGGGGGCTATCGAGCACATCGTACCGGGCCAGAGCCGCCAGACGCATCAACTCTTGATCGGCAACTTCGTTCATGCGGCGTGGCTCTGGCGGTCCTGAGAGATAGGTAAAGTCGGGTCGTCGGCGCGCGATGTCCAATCGGCATCCGCAGGAAAACCTGCGGGAGGCCTGCTGGTTTCATCTCCGGCATAAAAACACGGCCCGAGGACCGAACGGCGGCATACCGCAAAAATCCATCCGTTCCCCATGACTTGAACGAAGGAGGATCGTCCGGCAATGCTCCTCAACCGAAGATTACCGGAATGTCGCTCGCGGCATGCCGGTTTAGGTGGTATCGATCATAAAAGAACCCAGGCCCGGAAAAAATGTCTTCCACTGCCGCTGCGAGCGCTAAAGATTCAAAGGCCCGCCCTACGGGCCGAGGCAGGCCCTCGCGCCAACAGTCCGCCGCGATCACCGATGCGATCATCCAGACCGCAACCGCGCTCTTCCTCAAGGAGGGCTTTGACGGCACCTCGATGGAAGCGGTGGCCCATGCCACGCAGATTCCCAAAACCACGCTTTACAAGCGTTACCCCGACAAGCTGGCGCTTCTGAACGCCGTGCTCGTCGCGCGGGTGGCGTCCTGGTCCGAAGTGACCTCGCGCGACAATGCACGTCTCGGGAACGACCTGCGCCAGCGTCTCATCCAGCACACCTCGACGATGCTGCTCTGGACCACCAAACCCGAAGTGCGCGCCTTCAGGCGGCTGGCGCTGAATGCCTTCGGCAGATCCGAAGGATCGATCACAGATTTCTTCGGATATACCGAAATGGTGGCTTATCTGGTCGCGGAAATCCGCGTCTACGGTCCGCCTTCGGGGATCGAGGCCAAGGCCCCGGAACGCATCGCGCAGGCCATAATGGCGATGGTAATCGGCTGGGTGAACACCCGCGCCGCCACCGGCCCGGTCACCGCGGCGGATGCCCGCGCGCAGGCACAGTTCATCATCGACGTGCTGATCGACGGGCACGCCCGCTGGTAAGGCCGATCGCCCGCTGCCCGTAGACCTTCACCGCTTGACCCCCTCATAACGGCGAATTTCCGCCATTTTCGAGCCATGGGCAAAAACTACGCAAAGTCGCGATTGACTAGTTCAACTTTTGAATCAATATTCTCCCCATAACAGAAAACAGTTGGGAGAAACTCCGATGAACGCCCTATGGCGCATTGGCGCGGTGACCTTGGCGACCGCGGCGGTTGCCACGCCGCTGCTGGCTGCACCGGCCGACACGGTCCGCTCGCGCATCGCAGGTTACCGGGAACTCGGCGCGGCCTTCAAGGCAGTGAACGACGGCCTGCGAGGCGGCGAAGTGCAGACGGTGCTGATCGCCCAGTCCGCTCGGGAAATCCGCAATGCCTCTCGCGGCCAGTACGAATGGTTTCCGGCCGGGAGCGGGCCGCAATCGGGCGCCAAAACCCGCGCCAAGGGCGAAATCTGGGTTCAGCCCGCCAAATTCAGGACCGCGCAGGACGCTTTCGCCAAGGCTGCCGACGATTTCCAGCGCGCGGTCGCCGGGAAGGACGTCGCGGCAATACGCACGGGCGCACAGAAACTTGGAGCTACGTGCAAGGGCTGCCATGACAGCTTCCGCGCGCCGGAGAGCTGAGATGGCGCCTCGCATCGCCTGCGGGCTCGCGATCGCGCTGCTTGCATTCGGCGCGGCGCCGACAGTTCATGCCCAGCCCGCCGACCTTCCGATTGCTCCGGCGGACGGTACGCCCTTGCCCAAGGGGGTACGGGTGAAGAAGTCGGCGACGGCAGTGTCTATACCGATGCCGCGGCCATACGCTTTATGGAATGGACATGCGCACCGTCCTGCGCTGGGCACCCGATCCCGCCCGCTTCTGCGCGCAGGACTGCGCGCGCGAATGGGCACCCCTGCTCGCGCCGCCGGGAACCAAGCCGAACATCCGCTATCCGATGGGTTTCGAAAAAGCGGCAGAAATGCCCCCCGCCGAGGATCAGATCACCGATCCCCGCAAGGCGCCCGACTGGACAGTGATCGAGGGCGCCGCAGGTCCGCAATGGGTCTACAAGGGGTGGCATCTCGTCTTCACCCGGCGCGCGGCAGGCGGCAGCGCGCCGCCGCCGGACGACATAACGTGGAACACGCTCAAGTTCGTGCCGGCCCCACCGCGCATCGCCGCGCCGGGCTTTGTCGCCACCGCCTACTTCGGCGGCGCCTATGCCCTGACGGACCGGGACGGCCGCGTCCTGTTCACCGGGCACTGCGCCGCGCCCTGCGCATGGCGCCCGCTTCCTGCGCCAATGGCCAGCGGCGGCTTGGGCGACTGGAAGGTCAGCCTTTCCGGCGACCGCGCGGAATGGACGTTCAAGGGTCAGCAGGTTTTCGTGAGCGAGGAATCCGATCCGCATGCCATCCCGCGCGGGGGCCGGATTCTGAGGCCGCAGACCAGCAGCGGAGAGAACCGATGAAACATGCGACGTCAAGGCGCGCGCCGCTCCTCTGTACCGCAGCGCTGGCCTCCATCGCCGCGATCGGCATGGCCGCAGCCAGCATGTTGCAAGGGCCGGCCCTGGCGGAGGCTGTGCCGGCAAACCTGCCAGCTCCCCCACCGGGCGGCGTAATGGGCTTCGTGGTGCAGGACTTCGTTCCGCCGGTGATCCAGGGCAGTGACGCCTGCCCGAGCGGGGTGAGCCCCAAGATCCGGGAAGCCTATCTGGAATCGCTCCCGCCCGAGGAACATGCCCGGCTGGAACGCAAGGAAAACGAGCCGGAGTTGACCAGGCGCTGGCAGGCAACGGTGTTCGGCCTCGGCGGCACCAACATCTGTTCACAACCGGACCAATTCGACCGCCCGCTGCTACGCACCGTGCAAAGCATCCATGCCGGCGGCGTGGATCTGGACAATGACGCGCCCGGAGAAAGCTGCGCGCACGAGGAATTCACCGCTCCCGACGGGCGAACCGGCATCGACAACCAGGAATACCGCGTCATGGGCTGCACCCTCGAATGGCGCGGGAAGGACGGCATCGGCGGCGATCAGCTTACCGGAATGCGTCAGTTCCATGCCTCCGGCGAATGGACGCAGGTGATCCTCCTGCGCGGTGTCGACAGTCTGGAGCATGACGAGGACGTGGAAGTGATCTACGCCAACACGCCGGACCGTCCCCAGCTCGACAATCACGGCAATTTCCTGCCCGGCTACAGCTTCACCGTTTCCGACAAGGCGCCCCGGCACCGCAACGTCCTGCGCGGCCGCATAGAGAACGGGGTGCTGACCACCGAACCGCGCGACATCAGGCTGGCCCAGACCTGGGGCCAGGGCGGCGCCCGCGATATTCGCGGCGCCCGCACCGTTTACGATTTCCGCCATGCCAAGCTTCGCCTGGTCTTCCAGCCCGACGGGTCGCTGCGCGGGCTGGTCGGCGGATACCGGCCGGTGTTCGACGTGATCCAGAGCCCTGCGATCGGGGGTGCCGGCGCAGCGCTCGCCGCCGGCATCGATTGCGCGGGAACGCTCAAGACCCTCCGCAAATATGCCGACGGCATTCGCGATCCGAAGACGGGCAAGTGCTCCGGCGTCTCCAGCGCCATGGACCTGCGCGCGGTACCCGCCTTCGTGAACGACGTGCCATCCCCTGCTGCCGGGAGCCATGCCCTGTGACCCTCTTTCGCATAGCGCCGCTGGCGATCGCCGCGGCCACCCTTGCCGGTGTGGTCTCGCTGGCAGGCACGGCATCGACATCCGTGCCTGCCATGGCCGAAGCGAATGCCGCCCAGACCCTGTTGCAGGGCCCTCAGGTCGTTGGCATGCGCAGGCTGACCGAGGCCCAGTACCGCAATACGATCGCGGACATCTTCGGCAGCGACATCCGCGTTGCCGGCCGGTTCGAACCGATCGTCAGGCCTGCGCACCAGTTGATTGCCAGCGGCGCGCGCACGCGGCGATCACGCCTGCCGGGCTCGAACAGATGGACGGCATGGCGCGCGATATCGCCCGGCAGGTCTTCGATGAGGCACACCGCGCCCAGTTCATGTCCTGCACGCCCGCCGATCCGGCCGCGGCCGATCCCGAATGCGCGCGCCGCATTCTCGCGCCGATCGGGCGCCTGCTGTTCCGGCGCCCGCTGACCGCACAGGAAGAGGCGCTCTACGTAAAGATCGCCGGAGAAGGCGCTGCGCCTACGCGCTCCTTCACCAAGGGCCTTGAACTTGCGCTCGGATCGATGCTGGTCTCGCCGTGGTTCCTCTATGTGGTGGAGACGGCGGAGCCCGACCCGGACCATGCTGGCGGAATGCGGCTCGACAACGCCTCGCGCGCCGCGCGCCTCAGTTTCATGTTGTGGAACTCCAGCCCCAACGCCGCTTTGCTCGACGATGCGGCGGGCGGGCGGCTGACCGATCAGGCCCAGCTTGAAAAGGTGGTGACGGCGATGGTCGCCTCGCCCCGCTTCGAACAGGGGCTTCGGGCCTTCTTTTCCGACATGCTGCTGTTCGAGAAGTTCGACGAACTCGCCAAGGACCCGGTGATCTACCCCTATTTCAACCAGGACGTCCTTCAGGCGCTTCCCGAACAGATGCTGCGCACGATCACCACCCAGCTTCTCGATGGCGACGGCGATTACCGGGAACTGTTCACCACCCGAAAGACATGGATGAACCGGCCGCTGGGCGCGCTCTACCAGGTGCCGGTGAGCAAGTCGCAAGGCTGGGTTCCCTATGAATTCTCGGCCGGTTCGGACCGTTCGGGCCTCCTCGGACTGGCCGGGTTCCTCGCCATGTACTCGCACTCCGGCCGCAGTTCGCCGACCTTGCGCGGCCGGGCGATACGCGAGTTGCTGCTCTGCCAGCCGGTGCCGAACCCGCCGGGCAACGTGAACTTCACCGCCGTGCAGGACGTGACCAACAAGGCCATGCCCACTGCCCGCATCCGCCTTGATGCCCACACCACCGACCCCGTATGCGCAGGTTGCCACAAGATCACCGATCCGATCGGCCTTCCGCTGGAGAGGTTCGACGGCATCGGCGCCTTCCGCACCCGCGAGAATGACGCGGCGATCGATGTCGGCGGCTCGTTCGACGAGGCCAGCTTTTCCGGTGCCGACGGCCTGGGCAAGGCCATCGCGGCCAGCCAGGACGCGACGATGTGCGTCACCTCGCGGGCGCTCGAATATGCAACCGGCCGCCCCAGCGAGGACGGCGCGCTCGTCGAAACGCTGGAAAGCCGCTTCGCGGCGGACGGCTACCGCCTGCGCAAGCTGATCGAACGGGTCGCGACGATGCCGCAGGCCTATGAAATTCCGGGCGATCCACTGAAATCCGAGGCCACTCACGTGGCGACAAGACGCTAGCGAGAGGACCAACCCATGGCATTCGACCTGTCTCGGCGCACCGCGCTCAAGGGCATCATGAACGGCGCGGCGATCACCGTGGGCGTTCCCCTGCTCGATATCTTCCTGGACGGCAACGGCGAGGCGCTTGCCGCCACCGGCGCGCCGCTTCCGGTCCGTTTCGGCACCTGGTTCTGGGGGCTCGGCGTCAATCCCACCCGCTGGTTCCCCGACAACGCCGGTCCGGGATACGACCTGAAGCCGGAGCTGGAGATCATCAAGCCCTACGCGCACAAGATCAATATCCTGGGAAATTTCAACGTCATGCTCGATGGCGCACCGAACCTTCCCCACACCTCCGGAGGCCCGGCGATCCGCACCGGGCGCGCGCTCACCGCGGAAGGCGGCCTGCCGGGCGAAAGTTTCGACGTGACCATCGGCGACAGGATCGGCACGCGAACCCGCTTCCGCAGCCTGGAAACCTCCGCATCTGGCGACCCGCGCAATTCGCTCAGCGGGCGCGGCGGCGGCAACCTGAACCCTTCGGAAGGCTCGGCAGCCGGGCTCTATCGCCGTCTTTTCGGCACCAGCTTCAAGGACCCCAACGGCGCGACTTTCACGCCCGATCCGGAAGTCATGGCCCGCCGCAGCGTGCTTTCGGCCGTCAGCGAACAGCGCCAGTCGCTCGAGAGCGCAGTGGGCGCGGCCGACAGGCAGAAGCTGGACCAATATTTCACGTCCGTCCGGCAGTTGGAGAACCAGCTTGAAGTGGAGCTGAAGAAGCCTGAACCGCTACAGGCGTGCCTTGTCCCCAAGCCGGTCGAGGATCGCCCGGTCAATGCCGAGATCGAGAACGTCGTCACCAACCACGCGCTGATGACGGACCTGCTGGTCATGGCGCTCGCCTGCGACCAGACCCGCGTATTCAACATGATGTTCAACAACGGCGCCTCCTCGCTGACCCGGATCGGCAGCACGATCACGCATCACCAGCTCACCCATGAAGAAGCGCTCGACAACCGGCTGGGCTACCAGCCCGAGGCCACTTACTTCCTGAGCCGGATTTTCGAGGCCTGGACCTATTTCGTTGCCGCGCTCGACAAGGTGCAGGAAGGGCCGCGCACCCTGCTCGACAACACACTGGTCTTCGCCCATTCCGAAACCGAGTTCGCCAAGTTCCACACCATCGACAATATCCCGATGATGACCGCAGGCAGCGGCGGCGGTCGTATCAGGACGGGGATCTACGTCGACGGGCTCGGCTCTCCGGTCAGCCGCGTGGGCCTCACGCTCCAGCAGGTCATGGGGGTGCCCGTGGACAAATGGGGGGCGCAGAGCATGGAGACCGGCAAGTCGATCGGCGAGATCGTCGCATGAAGGGCGCGTCGATCATGCTGGCGGCCTCGGCCCTGCTCGCCGCTCAGGCCGCACAGGCGGGCGAGCCTGCCGCCCTTCCCCCCGCGCGGCTGGTGGGCACGGTCCTCAACGCAGTGGCGATCGAACGCGAACTGGCGTTCTACGAGAACGCATTCGGGCTCAAGGTCGGCATGACGCTCGATCACGGCACCCGGCGCGAATATATGCTGCGGTTCTCGGCGGACCCGGGCGAAGCCGGGCTCATCATCGTGCATGACACCGCGCCGGAAGCGCCCGCACGGCTTGCACATGGCAACGCCTTCGATCGCATCGTGCTGCGGGTGAGCGACATGGATGCGCTGGTCCGCCGGCTCGACGCCTCCGGCACCGCGCACCAGCCTGTGCGCGCGGCTGCGCAGGGCTACCGGGTGCTACTGCTCCAAGACCCGGAAGGCTATCCGCTCGAAATCATCCAGAGCAGCGCCGCCGCACGGGAGCCCGGCCAATGACCCCCTCGCGCAGAGAGTTCCTCGGACGGGCGCTGACTTTCGCTTCGCTCGCCGCCGCAGGTTTGGTCGCATCTGGAGGAGCGCTGGCCCAGCCGCCGGCCGGTTCCTGCTACGATCCCGCCGCCCTGCCCTTCAGCCAGAAGAGCCGGCGCCGCGCGCTGGGCTATCTCGATGCATCGGCCGACCCTGCCCGGCGCTGCGGAAGCTGCGCCTTCTTCACGGCCGCCGCGCCGGGGTGCGGAACCTGCCAGATGCTGTCGGGCGGACCCGTCAACGCAGGCGCCGTCTGCAACTCCTTCGCACCGAAGGCCGCGAAGTGAGCGCCCGCCCCGGCGTCCGGGTCTGGGACCTGCCCACCCGCCTGTTCCACTGGCTGCTCGCCGCGCTTTTCGCGTTCTCCTGGTGGAGCGCGGAAAACCGCGAGATGCAGTGGCATTATCTGTCCGGGATCACATTGCTGGGGCTGCTCGGCTTTCGCCTGATCTGGGGCTTCGTGGGCGCCAGCACCGCACGTTTCGCAGGATTGCTCCGTTCCCCGCTGCGCATCGCGGATTACCCGCGCGGCCAGCACGCGAAGGAACCGGGCCACAACCCGCTCGGCGGCTACAGCGTCATCGCGCTGCTGCTCCTGCTGGGCGCGCAAGTGGGCAGCGGGCTCTTCGCCACCGATGTGGACGGGCTTGAATCCGGCCCGCTGTCCTTCCTCGTCAGCTTCGATCAAGGCCGCATGGCGGCGGACATCCACGCCGTGAGCTTCAACGTGCTGCTTGCCCTCATCGCGCTGCACCTGATCGCGATCGTGTTCTACCTCGTCTTCCGCCGGCGCAATCTCGTAGGGCCGATGGTGACCGGCCGGGACCGGTCTCTTGACCGGGAAACCACGCCGATGCAGCCCGCGTCCCCCACGGCCTTTGTCATTGCCGCCGCTCTTGCTACCTTGCTCGCCTGGTCGGCCAGCAAGGGTTTCGGTTTGTGACGAGTACGACACGGGAAGAACTGCTCAGGCGGGCATTCTCGAAGCAGGAAACAGATGATGCTGCAGAAGGCGATCTGCCCAGCGGGATCGAGTGGGTGGATATCGCCCCGGTCATCGAGGGGCTCGTTTTTGCCGGTCGCCCTATCGGAGCAGCCACCCAGAACGTCACGGCACGGTACGACCTTGGCCCCCGCGGATGCTATATCCTCAGCGCCATTTCGCGCGGCATCACTTATCCGCTCGACCTCGCCTCGCTGCTGAGGGTCGGCCGTAGCCTGGTGACGGCCGAACTGAACCGCCTCACCGCAGCCGGGCTCATCGAATCCGTGCCGGGCAAGGACGATCGCCGCCGCAGCGAACTCAGCCTTACGCCCGAAGGAGACCGCGCCTGCGTGGAAGTCCGCTCGGAACTGCACCGCCTCATCAGGGGCAATCTCTCAGGGTACACGGTCGAACATGTGCGGCTTTTCGCCCGGATGCTGGCCGATGTGTGCCGGACCGAACCGCCCGATCCCGGTAAGGACAGGTAAAAAAGCGGGGCGGATGGTTGCCCACCCACCCCAGTCGGAGGGACGCGTTCCTTTCCGCGCCTTATCTTGAACCGAATGCGTAGCGCACGTTGATGCCGAATTCCCGCGGCGGGGTCATCGTCACGCCCGTGTAGGTGCTGGTATAGGTTTCCGCCGTCGGCCCGGTGAAGATCGGTCCGTTCGGCCCCATTCCGCCGAAGCCGAGCTGCCGGTAGCTGGTGCTGAGCGGCGTGGTCCGGCTCAGGGCCTTTTCCGTCTCGAACAGGTTCTTGGCGTAGAACGAAACCTCCCAGGCGCCGTTCGGATCGCGGATACCGGCATAGAGGTTGACCAGCGCATAGGCGCTCACATCGTCGTAGATATTGGTCGGATCGGTCTGCGACTTGCCATTGTAGGAGACCAGCCCGCGCAAGTAACCGTCAACCCGGTCGGATACCGGCACGCGGTACTCGCTCTGGAGCGTGGCGGAGAACGGCGACTGGAACGCCGAACGCTGCGTGACCTGGCAGGCCGCAAGGTTGTCAGCCCCGACGGCGGCCTGCAATTCGCCCACCGTCGGCGCGACGTCACGACATCGGGAACCCCGTCGCCGTTGAGGTCGTTGCAGGCGATCGTGCCGTTCTTGACCTTGCCGAGCGAGTAGCTGGCCACAAGGCCGAGGTTCCACCGATCCGAGATATCGAAGGAAAGATCGCCCTCGACACCGTTGACCTCGACCGGGACCGCGCCAACGAAGTTGAACTGCGCCACTTCCTGATGCGTGCCGATGACCTGACCCGAAGAATCGCGATCGGCGACGCGGTTGAGATAGTAGACCCCGCTGCCGGGCACGCGGTAGGGGAAGTTCTTGAACTTCTGGTGATAGCCGGAGACGTTGAAGCGCATCCGCCCATCGAGGAAGGTGCTCTTCAAGCCGATTTCATAGGACTTGGAGGTTTCCGCCGGAAGGTTGAGGAAGCTCTTCTCCAGCGCCGAAGGCGTGATGTTGAAGTCCCCCACGACATTGAGGCCCGGGCGCCACGAACTGCCGGTGCTGGCATAGAGCATCAGGTCGCGCGTGAAGTTGTGCTTCACCGATGCCGAATAGATCCACTTCTTGGCGGACTGCCCCTCGTCGGCGATCGTCTGGCCGCCCACGATAAGCTGGTTGTTCGACGTATAGTCGATATGGCGGACGCCGCCCGAAACTTCGGTCGCTTCGCCGAGATGGACCGTCAGGTTGCCGAAGAGCGACTGCTCGTGCGAGGTGCCCGTGCGCGAGATAGGGGTCTGCGCCACGGTGGCCAGCCCGCCGCCGAAGATCAGCGGAAGCCGGACGGGAGTAGGCCGCAGAAGATCGGTCGGCGGATCGTTCTTCGCGTCGAAGAAGCCCACCACATAGTCAAGCATGCCGAACAGGCGCGTCTCGTTCTGCAGGCGAACTTCGTGCGAGGTCGACTTGGTGCGGGAATCCGTCAACTGGCGAACATCGCCGCCGGGGAACAGGTTCGCCGGGTCCTGGGTGGTGCGGGACAGGACGTGCTGGGTGTAGTGCTGCCCCTGGTAGATCAGCACTTGGCCCCACTGGCTCGCCTCTCCGCGCCAGTTGTATACGTTGTAGACCTGATGGTTGGTGCGCGGGATCGTCTGGTTGGACAGGCGGTCCTTGGTCGAGATGAAGACCGGGCTGGGATCGGCGTCGGGATTGGCCTCGCTGAAGGACGCGACCTGATCCCAGGCCACGGCGTTGCGCTCCATGTGCTGGTAGACGCCTTCGAACTTCAGCCAGTCGGTCGGCTGGATGATGCCGCTGACGCGCCCGGCCCGGGTCCGTTCGAACGGATCGCGGCCGCCCGCGACGGGACGAACGCGATCGCCCTCGTTTTCGTCCCAGACACCCGCGACGCGAATGGCGGCGATGCCCTCGATCACAGGGACGTTGAACGCGCCCTTGAAGTTGAGCGTGCCGATCGTGTTGGCGGTCATGTCCACGGCGCCGCCGAAGGCGAACAGGTCAGGCTTGCGCGTGGTGACGGTGATCGAGCCGGAAGGCGAGGCGCGGCCGCGCAGCGTGCCCTGCGGACCGCGCAGGACTTCGATCTGGCCGATATCGAACATCTGCTGCAGCACCACGCCCGCCGTGATCGGCGCGTCGTTCATGTAGAATTCGACCGTGGAATTGAAGCCGCTGGCGTTGATGTCGAAGTTGACGCCGCGCAGCTTGGCGCTGCCGCCCACGCCGTTCGTCTCGGTCGCCAGCTGGAGGCCGGGAACCAGCGTCTGGACTTCCTTGAAATCGCGGATGTTCAGCTTGGCGACATCCTCGGAAGTGACGGTGTCCACCACCGCCGGAACGTCCTGCACGTCTTCGTCGCGGCGGCGTGCCTGGACGATGATGATGTTCGCGTTGTCGACGACCGTTTCGGCCTGCTGCGCGAACGCCGGCACCGATACGGAACCGGCGGCGGCCGAACAAAGCAGCATATATGCAGTGGTCTTCAAATCATCCTCCCATTTTGTTCAATTATTTTCTTTATTCCAGATGACATGCTGCCCGGCTCCGGGGACATCAGTAGAATCCGAGAACCTTTCCGCGCAGTGCATGATCAAATGCACAAGACCTCCCGCCCGCTGAACGCTTTCATTCAACGCCAAGATACGCAGACCTTCGAAGTTTCAATTAGCCGGTTGCCCTCTTCATCCCATCATCTCCCTCACGGCCTCGATATTTTCGAGTGCCTTTGTTCGACGATATCACCGAAGCGAGATAAAGCAACGAAACGTCGCGCTAAGTTCCTGACCCATTACGGAACAATAGGATCGGAAATCCGCCATCCCGCGCAAGAATCCAACACGAAGAACGCTGCTGGATCAAAGTTTTACATCGCAGGTCAAGGGACATGTCATCCCCGATCATCTCCGCCCCCAGGAGGCAACCACGCAGGAAATCGCCGTGCCGATGTATCCTCCATCCCCGGACACGCAGAGAAATTTTCCTTGACCACCGGCCAGTTGGGGCAGCCCGCCGTACTTCGGCCGCCATCAACAAATTGACATTCCAGCCGAAAGGCAGCTTCTACGATCGCACTCGAAAACGTGGGATCTGATGAAAAATGCCGCAGTGGCAGATCGACTACTGGCCGCTTGCCGGCATTCTCGTCGTGGTGATCGGCTTCGCCATGCGGTTCAACCCGCTGCTGGTGGTGGCCGTGGCGGCGATCCTTACCGGACTGCTCGGCGGGATGGACCTCGTCGCGGTGGTTTCGCTGCTGGGCAAGGGCTTCAACGACAATCGCTTCGTCACCGTGGTCTACGTCTGCTGCCGGTGATCGGCCTGCTCGAACGGTTCGGATTGCAGCAGCGCGCACGCGGCCTGATCGAATCCATGCGCGGGGCTACCGTGGGCCGGCTGCTGGTCGGATACCTCGCCTTCCGTCAGGGCCTTGCGGCGCTGGGCCTCGTTTCCGTGGCCGGACATCCGCAAACGGTTCGCCCGCTGCTGGCACCGATGGCCGAAGCCGCCGCGCGCAAGGAGAACCCTGACATTACCGATGACGATCTCGAAGAGGTCAAGGCCATGGCTGCCGCAACCGACAACGTCGGCGTGTTCTTCGGCGAGGATATCTTCATCGCCATCGGCTCGATCCTGCTGATTCAGGGCGTGCTGCGCGGCGAGGGCATCGAACTGGCGCCGATCCATCTCTCGCTCTGGGCGATCCCGACCGCGATCTGCGCCTTCGCGATCCAAGCCCTGCGCATTCGCCTGTTCGCCCGCCGCCTGCGCCGCAAGGCCCGGAGCGCGGCGGCATGATCGGCATCGCAGAACTCTACTTCGTCGCCGGGCTCGTCTTCGCGGCCTTTGCCATCGCCAGCGCCTTCGATCAGGCCAATCCGAAGCGCTGGGGCAATGCCGCGTTCTGGGGGCTTGTCGCGGTGAGCTTCCTGTTCGGCGACCTGCTGGGAGACTTCGGCAACGGCATCCTCGTGCTGCTGCTGGTCGCCCTCGCCGGATTTCGCTGCCTCGGCCATGGCCGCCCGCACACGACATCCGCCGGAGAACGCGAAGTCTGGTCAGCGAAGCTCGGCTCGAAACTGTTCCTTCCCGCGCTGGTGATCCCGGTGACCGCCTTCGCCGGAACGCTGCTGTTCAGCTACTCTCCGCTCGGCAAGACCGGGCTGATCGATCCGCGCTGGGTGACGCTGGCACTCCTCGTCGCGGGCGTCGCCATCGCTCTTGCAGCAACGATGTTCTGGCTCAAGCCCCCGCTTTCCGCACCGGTCGAGGAAGGCCGACGCCTGATGGACTCCATCGGCTGGGCCGCACTGCTGCCGCAGATGCTGGCAGCGCTGGGCGCGGTGTTCACGGCTGCCGGTGTCGGCAGCGCGGTGGGCGCGATGAGCCTGGCGGTGCTGCCGGAAGGCAACGTCTTCCTCGCGGTGGTGATTTTCGCGCTGGGCATGGCGCTGTTCACCATCATCATGGGCAATGCCTTTGCCGCCTTCCCCGTGATGGCCAGCGCCATCGGCGTGCCGATCCTGATCCGCGCGCATGGCGGCGATCCCGCGGTGGTCGGCGCGGTCGGCATGCTGGCGGGATTCTGCGGCACGCTGCTGACCCCGATGGCGGCGAACTTCAACATGGTCCCCGCCGCCCTGCTCGAACTCAAGGACGAATACGGCGTGATCCGCCGTCAGGTCGGCACGGCCCTGCCCCTGCTCGTCTGCAACATCCTCATCCTCTATATCGCCGGATTCCTGCTATGATCCTCACGCCCGAAACCGCCTCGCGTTTCATGCGCATTGCCCTCGGCCATGTCGGCCGGGAATATCCGCACAAGCTCGACCACGTGATGAACACCGATGCGACGTGCTGCCGCCCCGTGCGCTGCATCCCGCGTTCCACGGCAGTTTCGACTGGCACAGCTGCGTCCACGGCTGGTGGACGCTTCTCACCTTGCGGCGGCTTCACACCGACCTTCCGGAAGCCGCCATGGTGCGCGAACGCGCGGACGAGACCTTTGCCGAGGACAAGCTTGCCGCCGAACTGGCCTATCTGGACCGGCCCAACGCCGGCGGGTTCGAGCGGCCCTATGGCTGGGGCTGGCTGCTCTATCTTCATCTCGAAGCCTCGCGCCACGCAGACAGGCCCTGGGCCGCGCGCCTCGAACCGCTGGCCCGCGCCTTTGCCGCCCGGCTGGGTCACTACCTCGGCATCCTGACATATCCGATCCGTACGGGCACGCACTTCAACAGCAGCTTCGCCCTGACGCTGGCACTGGAGTGGGCAGACGCCTTCGACGGCGAACTCGCGGCAAAAATCCGCGCCAGGGCGGCGGCATGGTTCGGCAAGGACGAGGACTGCCAGGCGTGGGAGCCGGGCGGCGACGAATTCCTCTCCTCCGCGCTCAGCGAGGCGCTGCTCATGCGGCGGTCGCTCGGCGATGCCGCTTTTGCGGAATGGTTCGCCCTGTTCCTGCCCCGCTTGGCCGAGCGCCTCCCGGCCAGCCTCTTCACGCCGGCCCATGTCAGCGATCGCAGCGACGGCAAGATTGCCCATCTCGACGGGCTGAACCTCAGCCGCGCCTGGGCCTGGCGCCAGCTTGCCCCGGCCATCGGCGGCGGGGAAGGCGGGGGAAATGCCCGCGCCATCGCCATAGACGCCGCCGAGCGGCATCTCGAAGCGGCAATGGCCCATGTCGAGGGAGACTACATGGGTGAGCACTGGCTGGCGAGCTTCGCGCTCCTGGCCCTGCTCGCGGCACCTGAACCAGCCGGCTGAACGGACAACCGGAAATCGGTGGGGCGATAGGCAGATGCCTGCATATCGCCGTCGACCGTGCCACAACGCCTCCCGACCGCCCGGACCAGAGGCGGGTCTCATTTGGGAGCATGTGGACGGTGATCTTGCAGAAGAACGCGGCGAAATGGGCGGTGTCCGCCGTGGTGCTGGCAACGTTCCTGTCGGCTGCGGCGCCGGGATCGGCTGAAGCTCCCACCGTGGCGGCAGCCGCCGGTCTTTCCGTGCAGGGGTACGGCGATGAGGACGCTCTCTTTGCCCGCCCCTTCATCGACCGGGACGAACCGCGCACCAACAACGGCACCGCCTATCGCTACGTCCATGGCGGGTTCGAGGGCACCGACACGCGCTTCTCGTTCTATTTCCCGGCGGCCAGGTCATGGCAGGGGCGTTTCTTCCAGTACATCACCCCCGTGCCGGACAGCGAGACCCTGTCCCAGGGTCTGACCGGCGAGGAAGACCGCATCGGCGCCGCCATGACGAGCGGGGCCTACTTCATCGAAACCAACGGCGGCGGCGCCAAGGCGGCAGACCCGATGGGCGGTGGTGACCTGACCATCGGCGCCTTCCGGGCGAATGCCGCCTCGGCCCGGTTCTCGCGCTTCGTGGCGGCGCAGGTCTACGGCGCGCGCAAGCACATCTACGGCTATGCCTATGGCGGCAGCGGCGGCGCCTATCGCACGCTGGGCTCGCTGGAGAACACGCGGGGCGTGTGGGACGGCGCGGTGCCCTATGTGCTCGGCTCGCCGATGGCGATCCCCAACATGTTCACCGTGCGCCTCAAGGCCATGCGCGTCCTGGGCGAGAAGCTCGACGGCGTGGTCGATGCGCTCGATGCGGGCGGCAGCGGAGATCCCTATTCCGGGCTGGACGACGAGCAGAAGGCAGCCCTTCGCGAAGTCACCGCCATGGGGTTCCAGCCCAGGTCATGGTACGCATGGCGTACGATGGGGCCGCATGCCTTCGCCCTGCTGTTCGGCGGCATCCGCATGGCAGATGCCTCCTATTTCACCGATTTCTGGACCAAGCCGGGCTACGAGGGGCACGACAGCCCCGAACTCTACAAGGCGGACCGGGTGCAACTCGCCACCCGCGTTGTCGAAGTCATCAGCGCGGACAAGGCGAAGACGCTCGGCATCGACCCTGGCCATACGCCCGGCACCGCCAAGGGCACGGCGGATCTGGCATGGCAGGCCATGGGGCTCCATTCGGCGGGCGAGATGCCGGTCGCGGTGCGGCTGGCCGACAGTTCCACTTCGAAGGCCCTGCTGCTGTCCGATCTCGTTCTCGCTTCGGGCAAGAAGGTGGTTCTTTCCGACGTGCACGGCGATCTGGCCATGCTCGGCATCAACGACCCGCGCCTGCTCGCGACGATCAAGGCGGGCGACCCGGTGCGGCTGGACAATAGCGACATCCTCGCGGTGCAAAGCTATCACAGCCACCAGGTGCCGGACCTTGCGGAGTACCCGGTCTGGAAGCAGTTCACCGATGCACAGGGCAAGCCGCTCCACGCCCAGCGCCCGATGCTGCTCGGCCCGCTGTTCACGAAGAACGCCGCCGGCTCGGTGCCGTCCGGCAAGTTCGACGGCAAGGTAATACTGGTGGAGAACCTGTGGGACCGCGAAGCCCTGCCCTGGCAGGGGGACTGGTATCGCTCGCGCGTGAAGGCATACGCCGGCGCGGCAGCGGACGAACGCTTCCGCATCTGGTACACCGACCGCGCACTGCACGGGGACCAGACCCGTCAGGACGATCCCTCGCGGGTGGTGTCCTATATCGGCGTGCTGCAACAGGCCCTGCGCGATCTTGCCGCATGGGTCGAACAGGGCAAGGCCCCGCCCGCCTCCACCTCCTATCGCATCGAGGACGGACAAGTGGTGACGCCCGCATCCGCCGCGTCCCGCAAGGGCATCCAGCCCGTCGTCACCCTTGTCGCGAACGGCGGGGCACTGGCCCGGGTCAAGGCCGGCACTCCCGTCAGGCTCACTGCCACGATCGAAGTCCCGCCCGGCAGCGGATCGGTCGTCTCGGCAGAGTGGGACTTCGAGGGCGACGGCACATTCGAGGCTCCCGCCACGCTGCCCGCCGGCAACAAGGCGAAAGCCACCGTTTCGGCCATCCATGTCTACGACCGGCCCGGCACCTACTTCGCCGTGCTTCGCGCCGCGTCCCAGCGCGAAGGCGATCGCCAGACCCCCTTCGCGCGCATCCAGAACCTCGCCCGCGCCCGGATCGTCGTGGAGTGACGGTCAGCGCCTCTTGCTGACGTCGTAGGCGCCGAGGCCGGGCTTGAAGGACTTGTCGTCGATGAACTGCCGCGTCGCCTCCTTGCGCCCTTCGCCGTCGAAGTAGTTGGCGGCTTCCTGCGCACGGATCAGGTAATCCTCCGCGTTGTCGTAGCTCATTTCGCGCACGCGGCGGATCGCCCACTTGGTGGCACGCAGCGCATCCGGGTTCTTGCCGAGCAGGACCTGCGCGATTTCGGTAACGCGGGCCTTGAGGCGGTCGGCGGGAACCGCTTCGTTGACGAGGCCCCATTCGGCCGCTTTCCTGCCGTCCACGTTCTCGCCCATCATGGCGTGATACATGGCGTTGCGGAAGCCGGTCAGTTCGGTGATGATCTTGCTGGCCCCGCCGCCGGGCAGGATGCCCCAGTTGATTTCCGAAAGGCCGAACTGCGCATCTTCCGCCGCCACCGCAAGGTCGCAGCCGAACAGCGGCCCATAGGCGCCGCCGAAGCACCAGCCGTTGACCATCGCCACGGTCGGCTTCTCATACCAGCGCAGGCGCTCCCACCAGCTGTAAGCCTCGCGCTGCGCCTCACGCGTGGCGCCAAGCCCCTTTTCCTCGTTCTCGCGGAAATATTCCTTGAGGTCCATTCCCGCAGACCAGGACGTGCCTTCGCCGGTAAGCACCAGCACGCCCACGTCATCCCGGAACTCCAGTTCCCTGAGAACCTCGCCCATGCGCCGGTTGAGCCTGGGGCTCATGCAATTGCGCTTTTCCGGCCGCGAGAAGGAGACCCATGCCACGCGGTTTTCGATAGTGTAGGAAACGGTATCGTGTTCACTGCGATCTTGCATGGCAATCCTCATCGGGTCATTGACGTGTTTGCTCTGTTTCATAACAAACAGATTGTTATCGTCAATAGCATTTGGAGAGACTTCCCTTGAATGACCTGCTCGCGACCTTCCCCGGTTATGCACTGCGCCGGGCGGCAAATGCGGTGATGGGTGAACTCGGCAACCTGCTGGAGCCGGAGAACCTGCGGGTCACCGAAGCGGCGGTGCTGGTGATGATTCAGGGACGTTCCGACCTGACCGCCAGCCAGATCGGCAAGGCGCTGGATATTCAGCGCGCCAATATGGTGCCCTTGCTCAACCGGCTCGAAAGTGCCGGGCTCATCCGCCGCCAGCCGATCGACGGCAAATCGCAGGCCGTCGTGCTCTCGGCCGAAGGGGAAGCGAAGATGACGGTCGTCGGCGCCCTGATCCAGCAGTTCGAGCAGGGACTGCTGGAAAGGGTTCCCCCAGAGCACCGGGATCACCTGCTCCCCGCACTCAATGCGATATGGAAATAGCGCTTCGCCGCAAACGGGCATGCAGCGATCAGGCTTTCCCGCTCCGCCTGCGGGTATCCCACCCTTTCCGCGCCGCCGCCGAGCGTTGTTCGGCCGAGCCCGACTTGTGCGCCTTCCCCCCGCGTGAGGAGGAGGCATGGGTATCGGCCTTCCCGCGCCCGGAGCCGGACTTGTTGCCGCCGCCGGATTCCTTGTTCACGGTGGCCCATGCGCGTCGCTCCGCTTCTTCCGTGCTGACGCCGCGCTGCTCGTAGCTTTCCTCGATATGGGCGGCCTTGCGCTTCTGCTTGTCGGTATAGCTGCTCTTGTCACCTTGGGGCATTCGGCATCTCCCGCGAATGGCATGCCCATGCAATGACGCGGCCGCGCTCCGGGTTCCCGCCCGGACAGCCCTATCCCGCGGAAGACGCCGACTGGCGACCCCGCGAACGGCCCGTCGCAGCACGATGGAACGGCGAAACTGCGAAGCCGTCCGCACGTTGGGTCCGGCGTAGAGGGTTCGAACCGAAAGGAGACCGCCGTGGCCGAAATCCAGGAAATGATCCACGAAGATGCCCTTCCGGGCGACGAAAACCAACTTCAGCCCCAGCCGGAGTGGCAACCCCGCTATCCCGGCTCAGCCCGCCTCCAGGACAGGGTTGCAATCGTCACCGGAGCGGACAGCGGGATCGGCCGGGCCGTGGCCGCACTTTTCGCGCGGGAGGGCGCCGACATCGCGATCCTCTATCTGAGCGAGGACGAGGACGCGGCGGAAACGAAGCGGATCGTCGAGGCGGAAGGCCGCCGCGCCATCACCATACGCGCCGATATCGGATCCCCCGATGCCTGCGAACTCGCGGTGCGCCAGACCATCGAGAGTTTCGGCCGGATCGACGTATTGGTCAACAACGCGGGAGAACAGCATCCCGACAAGGACATTACCGATATCACCGAGGAACAGCTACGCCGCACGTTCCAGACCAATATCTTCGGCATGTTCTTCATGACCCAGGCCGCGCGCCCACACCTCAAGGCCGGTGCGAGCATCGTCAACTGCACCAGCGTGACCATGTACAAGGGCAGCAGGGAACTTCTCGACTACAGCGCCACAAAGGGGGCGATCACCGCATTCACCCGTTCGCTTTCGGAAAACCTCGTCGGCGAAGGCATCCGCGTGAACGCAGTCGCGCCCGGTCCGATCTGGACGCCGCTCAACCCCTGCGGCGGCGCGAGCGAGGAGAAGCTGGAGCATTTCGGAGAGGACACGCCGATGGGCCGCCCCGGCCAGCCCAACGAAGTGGCGCCCTCGTTCCTGTTCCTGGCCTGCGAGGATGCAAGCTACATGAGCGGGCAGGTCCTTCACCCCAACGGCGGCATCATCGTCGGAAGCTGAAAGCGGCCTTCGCGCCAAATGCCACGGGAAATTCCTTGCCCGCCGTTGCACGGCGGGCCAAGGAAAACTTTCCGTGGAGGTAAGCAATGCGTGTCCTAGTCGTTGAAGACGATCAGCCTCTTGCCGAGGAGATTGCCCGGACGCTGCGCGCGGAAAACTTCGCCGTGGACATCGCCAACGATGGCGAGGACGGCCGCCATCTCGGCGCCACCGAACGCTATGATGCCGCCGTTCTCGACCTCGGCCTGCCCAAGGTGGACGGGATTACCGTGCTGCAGAACTGGCGCGCGGACGAACTGGACCTGCCGGTGCTGATCCTGACCGCCCGCGATGCCTGGGCGGAAAAGGTGGCCGGTTTCAAGGCCGCGCCGACGACTATCTCATCAAGCCCTTCCGGGTGCAGGAACTGGTGATGCGGCTGCGCGCCCTCGTGCGCCGTTCGCGCGGCCATGCGGCCACGCGGATAAAATGCGGCTCGCTCACGTTCGACGTGCAGCTCGGCCATTTCGAGATGGACGGGTTGCCCCTGCGCCTGACCGCTTTCGAATGGCGGGTTCTTTCGGCGCTCATGCTGCGCAAGGACATGGTCGTGGAACGCCGCGAACTGATCGACAAGGCCTACGAATACGACGCCGACGTCGATTCCAACTCGCTGGAGGTCATCATCGGACGCCTGCGCCGCAAGGTCGGGTCCGACATGATCCAGACCGTGCGCGGACGCGGCTACCGCCTCGGCCTGCCTGCCGCCTGACCGCTCGGCCCTGCGCTCGGCCCTGCCCTCGGACGCTTAGCCGGGAAGCGACAGGATCACCCGCAATCCGCCAAGCGGTGAAGCGCCGAGTTCAAGCGACCCTCCGTGCAATTCGGCCAGTTCGCGCGCGATCGGCAGCCCGAAGCCGTGGCCGTCCTCCCGCTCGTCCAGACGCCGCCCGGGGACAAGGGCCTGCTCGATCACCGCCTGGCCAAGGCCCGGGCCATCGTCGTCGATCCTCACCTGAACCTGCCCGCCGTTCCATTCGCCCGTCACCACGATCGTCGAGGCCGCCCACTTCGCCGCATTGTCCAGCAGGTTTCCAAGCATTTCGGTAAGGTCCTGCGGATCGCATTTCACCGTGAGATCGGATGCGATCCCGTTCTCGAATCTCACCCCGCGATCGGCATGGATCCGGCCCAGCGCATCGATCAGGTCCGCCACCGCCGGCGCCAGCAGGACGGCGATCCGCCCCGGCGCGCCGGGCGAGGCGGCGCGGGCGCGGCCAAGGTGATGCCGAATGGCGCCGTCGATCTGCGCGACGAGTTCGCCCAGTTCCCCGTCCGGATCGCGACCCAGATCGTTGAGCTTGACGGAAAGGGTGGCCAACGGGGTCTTTAGGCTATGCGCAAGATTGGCCACGTGCCCGCGCGCACGGGCCAGCGCGGCCTCGTTTTCATCCAGCAGGTCGTTGAGTTCGGCCACGAGCGGGCGCAATTCCACCGGTTGGTCCACCGGAACGCGACCGACCCGCCCCGCCCGCACTTCGCCCAGCGCCTTCCTGAGGCTGGCCAGCGGCGTCAGCCCGATGTGGGACTGCACCAGCGAAGCCAGAAGCAGCGCGATGCTCAGGCCGCCCAGCGTGACCAGCACCGGCATGATCGCGGCGCTTCGGAGCCGCTCGTACACAAGATGCGGCGCCGTCGCGGTTATCCTGATCCGACCGGCCGGCCTGTCTTCCTCAAGAATCCGCACATAGAACGGCCCGCTGCTCCCCGTCCGCAGAATCTCGGGCGGGGCGCCGAAATGCCCCTCTCGTCCGGTCGGCCCCTCTTCCCGGAAATCGATCTGGCCGATTTTCTCGGTCGAGGTGTAGACCTGCCTTGGCGTCTCGATCCGCCAGGCCCAACCCCTGCGATACTGGGTATAGGGCCCGATCTCCTGAAGCAGGGTCCGATCCACGGTACCATCCGCCCTTACGCTACGGGCGAGCAGCGCAATCTGGCCGTCCAGGCTCTGGTTGAGGCTGCGCCGGACATGCGTATCCAGCACGGCATCTATCGAGACAGTGGCCGCAACGAGCGCAATGCCCGTCAGCAAGAGACCGACGAGCAACAGCCGCCCGCGGATGGAACGCGGGATCAGCGTCATCGCCCCGTGCCAATCGATAGAGTCATGACATTCGCTTTCCCGCTTTCCGCCGCCCCTCGGCCGGCGCCATGCCTGATCGTGCCGGCACGCGGATTTGTCAAAGCTGCTCGCCATAAACTTCGGCCTCCGAACGGCTGGAACCCGAGCAGAACCGCAAGACGGCCCGGAAACCTAAACCGAACCTGAACGACAGGATTCAGCCTGCGTGTGGCTCCCGCGGGGTACTCGGCATTCCATGCTGCAATCAGCCGAAACGAATGGCCGGAAGGGAGGCCCTGCAACAACGGCACACCCTGACCACGGTTCGGGCCGATCGCGGCCGTCCATCGGCCAGGGGCTCAAGCAGCTTGGCAGCCTGGCTTTCCAGGAACGGCGAGTGATCCTGCTGCTGCGCGCCATGGCTGCTCCCGGAGATGCTCCTGCCGGTTCCGAACGGCATGCCTCCCCACAACCCGCGCTTCGCGAAGGCTTCGAACTTCTCGCCCGCGAAGCCATCGCCAACGGACTGTCGATCTTCGCACCGGGCTCGGCTTTCGTGAACGATGACGAACTGGCCATTCTCAGCAGGCTGACCCTGTTCCAGCGCCCGTCGCAGTCCGGCGAGTGGGAACTCGCCAACGATTTCCAGAAGGCGCTCAAGACCTGTGCGGATGAACTGGAAAACGAGGGCCGGAGGCTGCCGCCCCGCCCCCCGCTGCTTGAGGACTACACCGACCGCCACGCCTGCTTCCGCATCCGCTATGTGGACCGCGCGCTTTCCGCGAAATCCCGGGGCGATCTGCCTGTCAGGCGCCAGCCGCTGTGGGACGGACAACGTGAACCGGAACCCGGCACATTGCGCGCCAGGGCGCTCGAAATCGTGCGCCGCAACCCGATCTCCACGACGGCCCAGTTCCTGGCTGTCGGGATAACGCATCAATACCTGAGCACGCTGGGCAAGCAGGGCTACGTCGAAAAGATCGGACACGGCGTTTACCGCTACCCCAGCCGATTGAGGAAAAACGAGAAAGATTAATTAGAAACGGAGGAAACTAGCAGCCGAGAAAACCGGCTGCCGGTCGTTTTGAATTACCGCAATGAACAAGCGTCGCTGCCATATGGGTAACGGCGCCTTTTTTCGTTGCAATTTCCATTTCCACTTCGGAAATCGGCGCGGCATTTATTTCCCCAGCAATACGATTCCCCCTTGTCAGTAACGCAAATCATTCGCATTAGCGCCCCGAACTGAAATGCATTGGCAACAAAAAGGGGGGTTTAGTGTCTCTGTCCCGTTTCCGTAACTCGACGTCCACCGCCGCGCCGGCCTATCTGGCTCTCAGCTGCGTGGGCCTCGCGGCCTCGCCCGCTCTCGCGCAGGAGGCCGGCACGGCCGCTTCCCCGCGTCTCGGCGGCGTCACCGTCACCGATACCGCGATCGAAGAAGGCAGCTACAAGACCGACAAGGCGGATTCGCCGAAGTACACCGCGCCGCTGGTGGATACGCCGCGCTCGATCACGGTGATCCCGGCACAGCTCCTCAAGGACACCGCCACCACCACCCTCGCCGATGCGCTGCGCACGGTGCCCGGCATCACGCTCGCGCCGGTGAAGGCGGCAACCCGCTTGGCGATCGTCCGTTCATCCGCGGCTCCGACAGCCAGGCGAGCACTTATCTTGACGGCGTGCGCGATATCGGCGCCCAGAGCCGCGAAGTCTTCGCGATCGAGCAGATCGAAGTCGTCAAGGGCTCGGACAGTTCGATGGGTGGGCGCGGCAGCGCCGGTGGCTCGATCAACCTCGTCAGCAAGACGCCGGGACCGGACCGCTTCATCGCCGCTTCGGGCAGCCTCGGCAACGCCGACTACAAGCGCGCCACGATCGACATCAACCAGCCGCTGGGCGATCTCGTCGGCGTGCGTCTGGCCGCCATGTGGCATGACCAGGACGTTGCCGGCCGCGACGCCATCTGGTCCAAGCGCTGGGGCGTCGCACCGTCCATCAAGATCGGGCTCAACGGCCCGACCAGCGTGACGGCCAGCTACTACCACCTCGAAACCGACGAACTGCCGGATTCGGGCATTCCCTATTACTACACCATCAACAACGCCCCCTCCGACGTTACGGAAACCACCGGCGCCAAGGTCCGCCGTGGCGCGTACTACGGCCTCGTGGACCGCGATTTCCGCAAGACCAACGTCAACAACTTCACGGTTCGCGCCCAGCACGAATTCGGCAACGGCTTCACCCTGCGCAACACCACGCGCTACGGCGAGAGCAGCCAGGGCTACGTCTGGACCCAGCCTGACGACAGCCAGGGCAACGTCGCCAATTCCGGCAAGGTGTGGCGCGCGTGAACTCGCGCTACAGCGAAACCACCGGCCTGCTGAACCAGACCGACCTGTCCGGCCAGTTCGAGGTCGGCGGCATCAAGAACAGCTTCGCGCTGAGCGCCGAATTCAGCGAGGAAAAGGCCAAGAACGGCAGCTACGTCTCCAACGCGGCAACCGGCGCGGCTATCGCTACCGGCACGACCGCGACGGGCGGCCGTTGCGGAACGGACTCGACCAACCGCTACAACTGCACCAGCCTGACCGATCCGAACCCGTCCGATCCCTGGGTCAGCTACGTTTCCGACGCGTCGAACGTCGTCGCCGGGATCGAGCGCAGCCTGCCCAAGACCTGGACTCTGTCAAAGACCACCACCAAGGCGGTCTCGCTGTTCGACACGATCACCATCACCGACTCGCTGCTCATCAACTTGGGCGGCCGCTTCGATCGCTACGAAACCCGCGTGAGCCCCGGTCTCGCCGTGAACGCGACCACGGACCGCAGCTGGTACGAGCGTAACGACAACCTGTGGACCTATCAGGCCGGCCTGATCTTCAAGCCCGCCTCGAACGGCAGCATCTACATCTCGACCTCGTCCGCAGCGACGCCTCCCGGCTCGTACCTGGCCAACGGTTCGGAGGGCAACGCCCTCAACACCAGCGGTTCGACCACGCAGACGCCCCAGGAACTGACGGACGCGCTCAAGATCGAGAAGACCAAGTCCTACGAAGTCGGCACCAAGTGGAACCTGTTCAGCGACAGCCTCGCGCTGACACTGGCCGCGTTCCAGACGGAAACCAAGAATGCCCGCGCCACGGACGCCAACGGCTTCGTGTCCTTCATCGGCGAACGCCGGATCAAGGGCATCGAACTGAGCTTCAACGGCAACATCACGCCCGAATGGAACGTCTTCGGCGGCTATACCTACATGGACTCCAAGATCGTTGACGGTGGCTTCACCGCAACGAGCGGCGTCTATGCGCCCAGCGTGAACACCGGGAAGCGCTTCCCCAACACGCCGGAGCACAGCTTCACCGCCTTCACCAACTACAAGGTCACATCGGCCTTCACCGTGGGCGGCGGCGCCATCTACATGGGCAAGGTCTATGGCGGCTATTCCGACAGCCGCAGCGTCCAGAACGGCGTGGTCGTAATCTCGAAGGAGCTGGCCCGCTACGCTCCGTCGTACTGGCGCTTCGACGGTAACGCCTCGTACAGCTTCAACGAGAACTTCCAGCTTCAGGTGAACGTGCAGAACATGTTCAACAAGCGCTACTTCGACAAGGCCTATGCCTCGCACTACGTGAGCCAGGCAGCCGGTCGTACCGCGATTGCGACCCTGAACGTCAAGTTCTGATCTGGAACCGGGTCCGCTCCCATCGGGGGCGGCCGGCCCGCACTTCTTTCGGCGGTCCAGTCGGACCGCTCGTTCCTGTTCTTCGGCCTGATCCGGCGCGGCGGCGCGCCCCGCATCGGCCTGCTGGCCCGCGAAGACAGCGATAACGATCGCATGGCCGGTGCCCGGCCGCGCGATGTGCGAGGCCCCGTAACACTTACCATACCCGCCGATGGCGGAGAGATGGCCTTCAGCCAGGAGGCCGATGGCGAGGAACGGGCTTCGTCGGCACCGTGATCGGACCCGATGTTTCGGATCCCAAGGGCAGGAACTGAACGCTCGTGGCGAAAATGCCACGAATGGCGTGGGTTGAGCGACAGGCGGCCCGCGCGAGAGGGTCTGATCAATTGACGAAAGCGGCAATCCCGCCTAGCCGCGAATGCAGCGGCAGTCATTGAATGCGCCAAATACCGGCGCCCCCTTGCGAAATCGCAAGTGCGCCGCGAAATCAGGATGGCCGCCCTGCCCCCCTCGCACGCGGCCCACGAAGGACTGTTGAATGAGCCTGTCGGCCGTAGCTGTGGCATTGATGTTTGGACAGGCAGCGCCCGATGCGCCCGCGAATGTCGCCGCTCTTCCCTCTTCCGATGTCGCAGTGGCCGGTTCCACTCAGCCGTCACCGGCCGAACCCGGTGCAACAGGCGCCGCCACAGCTCCCGCAGATCCGGCAGCTCCGACAATTCCCGCCACGCCGGCCGATGCGACCGGCGCAGCCCTTCCCGCACCCCCGGCCGGAAGCGAAGGCACTCCGCCCGGCGATGAAGAATCGACCATCGTCGTCACTGCAGGGTCAAACACGCCCGGAGACCCGCTGGAGCATCTCAACGCCCAGTCGTTCCAGGCCGTGCAGGCCGTTGACAAGGCGGTGGTTGAACCGGTCGCGAAGGCTTACAACAAGGGCCTGCCGCGCCCCGTCCGCAAGGGTTTGCGCAACTTCTTCTCAAACCTGGGCGAGCCGGTGGTGTTCGCCGCCTACCTGTTGCAGTTCAAGCCCGGCAAGGCGGCGGAAACGGCGGGCCGCTTCGCGATCAACACCACGCTGGGAATCGCCGGCATCATGGACGTGGCGAAGCGCAAGCCGTTCAACCTACCTTACCGGCCGAACGGCGTTGCCAATGTCCTGGGCTATTACGGCGTCGGGCCGGGGCCCTACATGTACCTGCCCATCGTCGGGCCAACCACGCTGCGCGACATCATCGGCGACACCGTGGACAAGTTGCTGCTGCCTGCCGCGGTGGGCAAGCCGTTCAACAAGCCTGCCTTCGTCATCCCCGCCACCGTGCTCGCGCAGCTCGGCGAGCGCGCGGCCTTCGATGAGACGATCGGCGAAATCCGCAAGGACGAAGATCCCTATACGACTTACCGCGACCTTTACCTGAGACAGCGCGCGGCCGAGATCGAGGCGCTGCACGGCCGCCACCTTCAGAACGTCGTTCCTGTCTACGGCCCGGCACTGCCCACGCCCGGCGGCAAGGAAACCCCGGCGCCGGAAAAGGCACCCGAACCCGGCCCCGGGCAAACCCCGGCGCCTGCCAGCCCGCCCGTGCCGGCTCCTGACGCGAATCCGGCTCCGGCTGCGGCAGTTCCCCAGAACCAGTGAGCCCTTGCCGCGCGGGGGAGTTCCTCCTCAACGCGCCGGCGATCTTCTTCCTGCCCGCATCGTTTCCACCCCATCCGATCCGCCGCATCCGATACCATCGCTGCGATAGGACGACAGAAAGGCGCACGGCCGGCCTTGCACAGGCAGCCAGGAAAGCGCCCTGTCACGGGAGGAGCGAAAAGGTTGGACTTGCATGCACGCTATGGCCCCTGGGCCCTGATCGCCGGTGCCTCGGAGGGGACCGGCGCCGCCTTTGCCCGCCAGTTGGCGGCCCAGGGCTTCAACCTCATCCTCGTTGCCCGCAGGCTTGCGCCGCTGAACGAACTCGCTGAAACGATCCTGACGGAGCATGGCGTAACCTGCCTGACGGCCTCGATAGACCTGTCTTCCAACGACGCCGCCGACCGGCTGCTCGAACTGGCCGAAGACCGGGAAATCGGACTGCTGATCCTCAATGCCGGGGCCGACGCCAATGGCGCCCCGTTCCTCGACGGCGCGCTGGCCAACTGGGATGCCCTCGTCATGCGCAACGTGATGACCGTGATGCGCGCCTGCCATCACTTTGCCGCCCCGATGCGCGCGCGCGGGCGTGGCGGCGTGATCCTGTGCGGTTCCGGCGCCTGCTACGGCGGACTGCCCGGCATCGCCGCCTATGCGGGAAGCAAGGCCTTCGACCTCGTCTTCGGCGAAGCGCTGTGGGCCGAATTGCAGCCGCATGGGGTGGACGTGCTCAACCTCGTGATGGGCCGCACGGACACTCCGGCCCACCGCGAACTGCTGGCCCGTCAGGGAAAAACGCTCCCGGATGGCTGCGCCTCGCCTGAAGACGTGGCGGCACTGGGGCTCGCCCGCCTGCCTCATGGCCCGATCTGCAACTGGGGTCTCGCTGACGAGGACGCCGGCTATGCCGGAAGCTCCGCCGCGCAGCGCCGCAATCGTATCCGGCAGATCAGCGCCGCCATGGCCGGTCAGGAGGCAGAATGACCGACAGCGACGAACGGCTTCACGAACTCGCGGACAAGGACGCAATCCGGGGCCTGATCCATGCCTACTGCCGCGCGGTGGACCGTCTGGACATCCCTCTCGGCCACTCGATCTGGCACGAGAACGGCCATGCCAACTACGGCGCCGATTACTATCAGGGTCCGGGGCGGGGCGTGATAGACAGGATCTGCGCAGACCACCGCAACCTCCTGAGCCATTCCCATCAGGTCACGAACATCCTCGTCGCGCTGGCCGGAGACCGCGCCGGAAGCGAAGCCTATGTAAACGGCACAATGCGCACCGAGCGGGATGGAAAGCTCTACCAGATCGCGGTCTGGGGCCGCTATTGCGACAACTGGGAGAAGCGGCTGGGGAAATGGGGGCTGGTCCATCGCCAGGTCGTGTTCGAGCACGAGGAAATCCGCCCCGTCACCGCTTTGGGACACAGCAACCAGGGCCGCCGTGACGGTTCGGACCCCTCTTACGCCGCCCTGAAGCTCGACCCCGCACGCTTTCCGGCTTCCATCCATGAGGAGAACCAACGATGAGGGCCGCATTTATCGAAAACGGTCAGGTTCATGTCGGCGAAGTTCCCGACCCTGTCCCCGGCAAGGGGCAGGCGCTCGTCCGCACGCACAGTTGCGGCATGTGCGCATCCGAAGCGCATTTCCTCCATGCGGGCCAGAACGTCATCGACCTGTCGCGCCAGTTCGGCGGTCCCTATGCCCGCTTGGACCAGAGCAGGCCCTTCGTCCCCGGCCACGAATACGTCGGGGAAGTGATAGACTATGGTCCGGGCAGCGAACGCCGGATCAGAACCGGTCGCCGGGTGACTTCGGTACCGATCATGCGCACCGGCGGTGCCCATGCCGTAATCGGCTTCAGCCACGATTGCCCGGGCGGCTTCGGCGAACTGATGCTGCTCGATGAAGCCATGCTCCTCGAAGTGAGCGACAGCCTGGAAGACGATCTCGCCGCCATGATCGAGCCGCTGGCAGTGGGCTTGGAACATGCCCGGCGCGGCCGCCCGGAAAAAGGCGACGTCCCGCTCGTACTGGGCTGCGGCGCGATCGGGCTGGGGGTGATCGCCGGACTCAAGCTGGCCGGTATCGGACCGATCGTCGCGGCCGATTTCCACCCGGCCCGCCGCGAACTCGCCCTTCGGATGGGGGCGGACCTCGCGGTCGACCCGCGCGAAACCGATCCTTACGGCGCATTGCCGGGGCTGGGCGCTAGGCGGGTGAACCTCGTCTACGAAAATGTCGGGCAGAAGGGCATGCTGGCCCGGATCATCGCTTCTGCACCTTTCGACGGCCGGATCGTCATGGGCGGATACTGCATGGAGGAAGAGGCGCTCTTCGTTTTCGCCGCGCAGAACAAGCGCCTCAACATACAGTTCGCGGGCGGGGAGGAGCCTCAGGACATGGAGCTTGCCATGCGCGCCATCGCAGACGCCCCATCGACGTGCGGCCGTGGCTGGGCGAGAAGATCGGCATCGGCGGGGTGGCGGATGCCCTTGCGGCGATGTCCGGCCCCGGTGCCCCTATCCGCACCGTGGTAGACCCTCGCCTCTAGGCGGCCGCGTCAGGCCGGGCGCCCTGCCTTGCCGGGATCGGGAAGCAATGCTGTAAGCAGCCCGATCGCCGGCAGGAAGGCACAGACCTGATAGACCGTGTCGATGTCGGTCCTGTCGGCAAGCCAGCCCAACGCTGCAGCGCCGATACCGCCCATCCCGAAGGAGAACCCGAAGAACAGGCCCGAAATCATGCCGACCTTACCGGGCACGAGTTCCTGGGCGAAAACCACGATTGCCGGGAATGCGGATGCCAGGATCAGCCCGATCGCCACGGTGATCGGCCCCGTCCAGAACAGGCTGGCATGGGGCAGGAGCAGCGTGAACGGCAGCGCCCCCAGGATCGAGAACCAGATCACGTACTTTCGCCCGAAACGGTCGCCCAGCGGGCCTCCCAAGATCGTCCCCGCCGCAACGGCCGCGAGAAAGGCGAAGAGGTGGAACTGGACGTTCTGCACCGAAAGGCCGAAGCGCTGGATCAGGTAGAAGGTGTAGTAGCTCGTCAGGCTGGCGAGATAGACATATTTCGAGAAGATCAGCGCGAGCAGGATCGCGATGCCGCGTGCGGCCTGCCCCTGCGGCAGGCTTACGCCCTCGGCGATCTTGCGGCTGGCAGCCAGACGCCCCAGCCCGTGATTGCGATACCAGGCCGCGACGTTCCACAGCACCGCGCCTGAAAGCAGCGCCAGCAGCGCAAAGAATGCCAGGCTGGACTGTCCCCACCGCACGACAACCAGCGCAGCCGCCAGCGGCCCCAGGGCCTGTCCGGCGTTACCGCCGACCTGGAACAGCGATTGGGCAAGACCATGGCGCTGCCCCGCCGCCATGCGCGCGACGCGGGAGGATTCCGGATGGAAGACCGAAGACCCCATGCCGAGCAGCGATGCGCCCACCAGCACCAGCCAATAGACATGTGCCGCCGAAAGAACCGTGAGACCCGCAAGCGAGAAGAGTGTCCCGCCCGGCAATGCCAGCGGCGTCGGCCGCTTGTCCGCATAGAGCCCCACCAGCGGCTGAAGGATCGATGCGGTGATCTGGTAGGCCAGCGTAACCAGCCCGATCTGCCCGAAACTGAGGTGCAGATCGGACTTGAGCGCCGGATAGATCGCGGGAAGCAGCGACTGCATCATATCGTTGAGGAGATGGCAGAAACTGATGGCGACGATGACGCCGAACACTATTCCGTTCATGGGTTCTGCCGATCCGGTTGCCGGTCTGGTTGCCGCCATCCTCTTTCCTCTTCCCGTTTCATCTTGATCAAGGGATGCGCATAATCGCTTCCTGAATGTCCCGCTTCGACATATGGGTCATTCATCTTTGATTTCAGGACAACCGATGGAACAGCGGCATCCCGACGATTACGAGGACGTCCCGAGACAGGTCGTCGGCATCGGCAATGATTATCCGCCCTCGTTCGAGCTTGCGGAACATCGCCACCGGCGCGGCCAGTTTCTTTATGCCGCCAGCGGCGTCGTCGCCGTGAGCACGCCCGAAGGCGCCTGGGTTGCGCCGCCCGAACGCGCCGTCTGGATTCCGGGAGGAACACCCCATACCGTCCGCATGGTAGGCGCGGTGCAGACCCGCAGCGTCCTTATCGACCAGACCGCCAGCGCTACGCTGGCACGGACCTGCCGGGTCGTCGGCGTTTCCCCCCTGCTCCGGCAACTCCTTGTCGCCGCTTCGGAAGTGCCGATCGAGTATGAAGAAGACGCGCGCGACGGGCTGGTCATGCAACTGCTCGTAGCAGAGATCGCTCGCGCGCCGGTCATCCCGATCGTCGTGCCGTTTCCCCGCCATGCCGCGCTCGCCCAGCGATGCCACGCCTTCCTCGAAGCTCCCCGAGCAACCGTGACGATCGATGAATGGGCCGATGCCCTGGCCATGAACCGTCGGCGCTTCACGCGCCTGTTCCGAAGGGAAACGGGCATGAGTTTTGCCGAATGGCGGCAGCAGGCCTGCCTCTCGGCCGCGCTTCCGAGGCTTGCGGCGGGCGATGCCATAACCGTGATAGCACTGGACCTCGGCTACGACACGCCGGCCAATTTCTCGACGATGTTCAAACGCGTGCTGGGCATTCCACCAAGCCGCTATCGTCAATGAAGTCCGCTTCGGAGCCGACACGCTCCGGCGCGAGGACGGGGCCAAAGAAAGAGGGCCGAAGCAATGCCCCGGCCCTCCTTTCGTGCTCAGGCCGGGACAACCGGCATCCTGCTTACCAGCGAACGGAAACGCCCGCGCGCGCGGCAATGCCACTGGTTCCCGAGCCGGTCACGCCATCTACCTTCGCGAAAGCGGACAAGCCCTGCGAGGAGCCCTGGATACCGGCTTCGAAGCGTGCGCGTCCGCCTTCCGAGGCATCCCGGAAGAGCAGATTCTCGCCGCCAGACGACAGCGTCGCCTCCGGACGGCCGTTCATCTCGCCTTCCCAGTTCGCGCCGACATAGGGCTGCAACGTCCAGCCGCCCGCCTTCGTTTCCACGCCTGCGCGCAGGCCGGCGCGGCCGTAGAAGCTCTGGACATGGTCGAACCGGGCACCAACGCCGCTCTGCGCGCCGCTGAAGCCGTCGAGGTCGGCGTCGCTCCACGAAGCGCTGGCCGAAGGTTCGAAGAACACAGCACCGCTGCGGATGTGGTAGCCGGCCTCGACTTCGACCCCATAGCTCGTGCCGTTCGTCTTCGGCGCAGCGGCACCGTTGCCGAAATCGTACTTGATCGAATAGCGATCGAGCTTGGCCAGCGCATGGGCGAAGAACCCGTCCGCACTGCGATAGCGGGCGTAGAGGCCCACGTTACCGCCATCGATCTTGATACGGTCACCGCTCGCCTTGACCTTGCCTTCCTGCGAAACATAGCCGCCGGTCACGCCAAGGCCCCAACCGGAGCCATCGCTGCCCTTGCCCCAATCGAGGCCGAACTGGCCGCCCCACCAGCTGTCGCGCATGTCGAGGTTCGGCGCGAAGCTCGTGGCCGTGCCCAGCACGTTTCCGAGTAGATCGGACGCGACCGGTTGGTCTCGCTGCCACCGAGGACCTGACCCCAGAACGAAAGGCCATCCTGCGGCGCGAAGGCGCGCATCTGTTCCGACCAGGCGTCACCCGAACGGCGCCAGTAATGACGCACCTCGGCACCCGTGCGGATGAGTTCGAAGGCTTCCGCGCTGGGAACGCCCACGAGATCGAGGTTGCCGTCGCCATCGGTCATGAGGCGGTAGTCGACGAAGCCCTTGTTGATGCTGCCGCCTTCCAGAACGAAGGCGCCATTCGCCACGGAATCCGCGTTCACCAGACGGATGCCGTCGAAGTTGAAGCGCGCTGCCGCCGTGCTGCTGAGGTCGGTAATGGACAGCGTGGTCGTTCCCGAAGCCGCACCGACCGTCAGCTGGTCGGCGGACTGGGCCGCGCTTGCCCCCACGGCAGCGATGCCGAGGTTGGCTTCGAGCACCACGCGCGAATTGCCGGAACCGACGAAGGCCGCGTCGCCAAGGTTCAGAACGTCTCCGGTATGGCCGTTGACGAGGCTGATCGTGCCGGAATTGCGGAACGTGGTGAGGCCGGTCACGTTCATGGTTGCCGCTGCCGAAGCGGCGGCATTGACCTTGAAGGTGCCGCTGTTGATCAGCGTGGCATCGCCGGTGAAGGTCGTGTCTCCGCCGTGAGCGTTCCACGTACCGCTATTGGTCAGCGTGGTGGCGGCGGTATCGAAGGTCATGTAGCCGTCGACCGTGCCGCTGTTGGTCAGCGTTGCCGCACCGCCCGAAAGCGCGACGGCATGGTTGCTGTCCGCCCTGACCGTACCTGCAAGCACGACATCCTGGCCGCCTTCGGCATCGGAAGACAGACCGAACGTTCCGCCCTGGAGCACCGCATTGCTGCCCAGCACCACATCGGCGCTGCCGCCCGTGGTGATGACGAGACCCGCGCCCGTCCCGGAGACCGTGGAACCGGCACTTGCGAGGGTCGCCGCGATATCGCCGGTGGTTGACGTCAGGCTGATCGCATCGCCGGATACGGCCGAGACCTGTCCGCTCGTCAACGTGATCGCACCGCTGTCGGAAACCGCGACGACGCCGCGCGATCCTTCGCCCGAAGCCGTGACCGTCTGCAGCACCAGGGTCTGCGCACCGCTGCCGGTCTGAACGCTGATGGCGTCCGAACCCGCGCCGCTTGTCGTCACGGCGACACTGCCGATGGAGATCGAGCCGGTGCCCGTCGCGGACGCCGCGATGCCGAGCGAATTCGCGCCCGTCGTCGAAATCGTGCCGAGGTTCGTGAGCGTGCCGGCGCGTCGATGACGGTGAAGTCCACGGCGTTCGAGTTATCGCCCTGGGTCGAAACGCCATTGGTCGTCTCATCGGCCGCCGCAAGCAGGAGGGCAGGCGCCGCGGATTGACCGAGAACGAGCGAAACCGCGCCCGACTGCGAACCCTGGACGGTAACGCCGGCGGCATCGTCGCCATCGGTGGTCACGCCGGCGATGACTGCGCCGATCGTGCCCGTTCCGTCAGCCGCCGTCTGCACGAGGCTCACGCCCTGGACACGATCGCCCGAGGCCCACACGTCGGCCAGAGTGACATCGATGGTGCCATCGGACCCGGTGCCTTCCACCGAAACGGCAACACCGGTGCCGAACTGCGTTTCCGAAGCGATCACGCCGGTTCCCACCAGTTCGATCGATCCGGCTCCCGAAAGGCTGACGCCAACGGTATCGCCAAGCCGCGAAACCGTCGACACATTGCCAACCGTGACGCTCTGGTCGCCCGACATGCCGATCGAGCGAATGGCGTGAGCGTTGTACTCGCCCGATACGGAAACGTCTCCGAGATCCTCGATCAACAGGTTCGTGCCGTTCGTGGCCCAGATGCCGCCGGCACTGGTGAGCGAACTGGAAACCGTGAGGCCTGCCGGAGCGCGCACCGTGGCCGTACCCGTGCCGTCGAACAGGTTGACGGCGTTCGCCTCGCGGGCTGCCGTTACCGTCACCGTATCGCCGAAGGTAATGGTCTGGTCCGTTCCGCCGACCGCGAGCACGCCCAGTGCCGCGCCATTGGCGCTCGTTGCCGAAACCGCACCGTTCGCCGCGAAAGTCACCGCACCGGAATCGCCGTAGAGTTCCACCGCGTTGGACTGGCCATCAGCCGAAACCGTGACCGGCCCTGCAACCTCGATCGACTGCGCGCCGGAAGCCTCGATGTAGATGCCCGTCGCCTCGCCGCCGGTCGCGGTGAGAGCGTTCGTCACGGTAAGCGCGCCGCCCAGCGAGATGTCAGCGTCGCCGTTCAGAGAGGCGGTCAGACCTTCGGCCGCGTCTCCCGCCGCCGAAACCGTCATGCCCTGAGCCAGAGATACGGTCGCATCGTTACCGGAAAGGTTGACACCATTGGCATAGTCCCGTGCCGCCACGTCGAACGCGCCGTCCACCACGAGGCTGGAACTTTCGTTCGCGTCGGCCTGCTGCACGCCATAGGCATAGCCATTCGGCGAGGAGAGCGAGAAATCGCCGCCGATCGCGATCGACTGGGTCTGCCCGCCCGACTGGATGACGCCATCCTGCAGGTTCGTGCCGGTGAAATCGCCGGCAAGTTCGAACGACACCGCGCCGGTCCCGTTGAACTGGACAAAGCCGTCACCGAAATTCGCGGCCGAAACAACCAGGTCGCCATCGAACCGGGCGCTCTGCGACGTGCCGCCGATCATGTAGCCGCCCAGAGCCGCTCCATCCGTGGCAGTGACTGCGAAATCCTCCGCCGAGGTCAGCGTGAGGGCGCCGGAGCCCTGCATCACGACACCGGCAGCCTCGCCCGATGCCTGAACCGAGAGCCCCTTCGAAAGAGCCACGGTTTCGTCCGTACCGGAACCGATGTAGATGCCGGTCAGATAGCGCCCTTCGCCCGTGCTGGTGACGCCGAAAGTGTCCTGCGCTGCGATGGAGACGCTGCCCTGCGCGCCTTCGGACCAAACGCCGCGCACATCGCCTTCGCTCGTCACCGTGAAGGCATCTTCCAGCGTGACCGCGTGGCTCGAACCGCCGCTCAGCAACACGCCGTCGCATCTCCGATGCCGCCGTCAACCGAAAGCGCACCCGAGCTGGTCAGTGCGATTGCTCCCGAACCGTCCGTGAGCCGGACGCCCGTTGCACCGTCGGAGCCGGTAACCGTAGCGCTATAGGCCAGCGAAACCGTCTGATCCGTGCCGTCTGCCAGGGCGATGCCGTGTGCATCGCCGGCCGTGTTGGTGACACGGAACCCATCGCCCACGGCAACAGTCTGCGCGCCCGTCGCGCCCGAAGTCGCGATGCCCATGGCCGTGCCACCCGCTGCGGAAACCGCAAGCGTCGCGCCGCTGCCCAGTCCCGGCACCACGGAGATGCCGACCGTGCTGCCGCCTTCCACGGAGATGCCGGTGGCACCGCCGCCCGTGCTGCTGACCGAGAGACGCGCGCCCGTGAAGTCCACCGAAACGCCGCCCGTGGCGCCGCTAAGCAGCACCCCGGCGGCCTGGCCGCCCGCGTTCACCGCAACGTCGCCGGAATAACCGATTCCGCCGACGATCGCCGGTTCGAACGAAACATCCTGCGTCGTTCCGCCGGAAACCGACACACCGGTCGCATCGCCGGTCGCTGTTACCTGCACATATTGCCCGGTGCCCGAAACGCTTACCGCACCGCTCGCATCCGTCACTTCGAAACCGGTGGCGTCAGCGCCGGAAACGCTGAAGGTGCTCCCGGCACTGGCGCGGGTTGCCGCCATGGCGACATCGCTGCGCTGGGCCGCGGACATGCCGACGGCGGCCCCACCCTGCGACGTGACAGAAAGAACGCCGGTATTCGTCAGGCTGGTGGTGCCGACAGAGCCCGTACCCACGGCCACAAGGCCCGTCGCGCTGCCCGTGCCGGACGAGACCGTCAGGTTGGCGTTGTTCGCGATTGCGAGGTTGCCGTCACTGGGGGGCGCGCCGATGCCGATGGCGTCACCGTCCGTCGCGGTCACCGTCACCTGGCTGGCGTTCGTCAGGGTGACGGTGCCTCCGCCAAGGCCCATGCCGCCGAGGCCGTAAGCGACCGATCCCGCTGCGCCCAAGGAATTCACGGTAACGATGCCCTGGTTCAGCACGTTGCCGTTCTGACCGGTTATGGCAAGGCCCGCAACTACGGGAACGGACGAACCCGACGGCTGCGTTACGGTGATCGTGCCGTCGCTGGCGTTCGTGATGGAGGCCATGCCCGTACCGCTCGCCAGGGCGGTCGCACCCAGTGCACCGGTTGTCACGCGGCCGTGATTCTCGATCACGGCATCGCCGGTTCCAAAAGTCTCTGCTTCCAGGCCGGTCCGGGAGGCATTGATCCGCGATCCGTTGCGCGCAGTGATCAGGGCATCATGATCGGCCGAACCGGAGACGCTTACGCCCGTGTCATTCGTCGTCGCATTGACCAGGACGGTCCCGTAGAGATCGACCTTGAGATCGGCAGCCGTCCCGTAAATCGACTGGTCGTAAGAGATTCCGTTCTGGAAATCGGTCGAATCCGAAATGCACGAAGCAACGTTCGGGCTGGCCGAAGTGTTCGGAACGCCGCATTCGCCGCTGGGCAGCGCCATCGCGACACCGGGTGCGATCATCACCAGAGTCAGCGCCGACGCGCCGGCCATGAGCTTGGTCTTCAAGGCAATTCTCCTGTTAGCGCAATTCTGGTGGGGCAGGTCCGCGCGGACTGCCGAAATCGAGGGGAAGCTGGAAAGAGGGTTGGTGGCCGTGAGGGACATCGGGATCACAAGTGGAACCGGATGCCCGCCAGGCGGTCAGGTCGCTGTAGCCCTTGCCGAGGTTGGCCCCGACGCTGAACTGCAGGTCCACCTTGCGCATCTGCAGGGTGGAACGCAGGTCAATCCGGCCGCTGTCGCCCACCGCTTCCGCGCCTGCGGCGGTGAAGCGGTAGTCCTGCGCCCCGGCGAAGGCCGCCGTGACCGAGCGTTCGGTGTCGAAGTCATGCACCCAGGCTGCACGCAGCGTCGTAACCAGCGCCTTGCCTTCCGGCAGGTCTATGCGGCCAGCAACATTGGCGCCGAGCAGGCTGCGCGCACGGGTCCAGTCCTTGCCGAAGAAGGCGAGACCAAGGGTCGCCGCCTCGCCATCGGCCTGGTGCTCGACATAGGCCGGCAGCGAAAGCCGGGTAACCTCGAGCGCTCCGAAGGGCTGGAACACCAGGTTGCCCTGGCCGAACTGACGCGCGACCTGCGCCCGGCCCGACCAGGCGTGCATGGTGAAGTCGCCATGCGCCTGCACATTGCCGTCGGCATAGAGCCACATGTCACGCAGGTACGTCGTATCGGCAGAACTGTGCAGCAGGTCCGCGCTGATCGTCCAGGCGCCCGGATGGAAGCCCGCATAGGCACCGAAGGTATAGACCTTCGCCTTGCCCGAGGTGCTCACGCCCGGAACCGAGAAGCTCTGCGGATCGTAGCCGAAGGTGGCGCCGATCACGCTGCGCGCGTCCGGGCGATAGTCCCATCCGCCCTGGATGACGTAACCGCTGGTACGCGTATCGTGCGCCCCATCGGTGCCGTCGAGACGCTGGCGGCCGCCCTGGATCGCCATCCAGAGGTTGCCCAGCGGTTCCTTGCGCCAGGCCGACGCAAAAGTCCCGACGCGGCTGACGATCTGGCTGTCGATGACGTCATGGTTGTTGCCGATCGCGGACAACGCCGCGCTCTGCGCCGCGGTGACGCCTTCACCGGTCAGGCTGTCGTAGACCGTGCCCAGCGCGCCGACCGTCGGGATCGAGATGATCGCGGCGGCTGTCGGTGCGAAGGCGTCGGTCGGCGTTTCCTGGATACGGTCGAGCACGTTGCCGATCACGGCCTGACGCTGGGTCAGCCCGGTCGGAGCGAACTCGATCGTGTAGCGGATCGACTGCTCGTTGATCGAAGGATAGCCGAGGCTGAAGCTCGCCACCGCCGAAGTCGGAGCGACCAGTTCGACCGCATCCTGTCCGGTGATACCGCCGGCTGCCTCCAGGATCACCGCCTCGTTCACGCCGCTCTTGGCGTAACCGAGGTTCAGCAGGTTCGTCGTCACGCGCCCGTTGAGCGCCGCAGCGCCGGAGACGACGACCTTGTCGGCCGTGTTGGTCCTGAAGTCGAGGTCGAGGTTGTACTCGCTCTGCGCCGTCAGGGTCAGGCCGCCGCTCACCGCAAGCTGCGACACGACGCCGCCACCACCCGGATTGAGGATGCCCGCGTTCACGAACGTACCCGAACCGACGTTGACCAGCGAACCGGCCAGGAAGATGCCGCCATCGACGTTGGTGAAGCTGTTGAAACCTTCGCCGAGATCGATCGAGCCGACGATGGTGCCGGAGTTGACGATCGTGTTGTTGCCGCCCTCCGCGTAGATCACCAGGCCTTCCTGCCCGTCCATCGTCTGGAGCGTGCCGGCATTGGTTACGGTGTTGTCGGCGCCGCCAAGCAGCGAGACGGCATGGCCGCCCAGACCGCCGACCACATCGACATCGCCGATGTCCAGCATGATCGCGCCGCCCCCGAGGCGCCGGTGCTCTGCGCGACAAGCGCGCTCGAACCGGCCCCCGTGGTCACGACATCGGCATTGACGGTGAGGTTCACCGCATTGCCCGCGCCGGAACCGCCGAGCACGCTCGTTTCCGAGCCTACCGCGCCGCCGCCGCCGCCGACCGACTGAACGACCACGCCATTGGCATTGGCCCCGCTGGTGCGGATCGCTGCGTCTACCGTCACGTCTACCGTACCGGCATCCACCGAACCCGCGGCCACCGACATCAGGCGTGCCATGCGCAGCGGGCTTGCCGCACCGGCATCCACCACGTCGAGCGTCTGCACCTTGCCGTCAGCGCCAACGATCGAGGCCGCACCGCCGCCGCCACCGATCGACTGCACCAGAAGTGCGGTCGAACCGGCACCGGTGGTGGTGATCGTCTTGTTGATCGCCACCGACACGTTACCGCCGTTGCCGGTTGCACCGTTCGAAGTGCCGAGCGTCAGCGTGCCATCGGCATCGGCGCCCACGGCGCTGACATAGCCGCCGCCGCCACCGATCGACTGCACGACGACACCCGCCGCACCTGCGCCCGTAGTCTGGACACGGCCATCGAGAGTGAAGTCGATGTTGCCGCCCGAGCCGCTCGCCGCGCCGCCAAGCTCCACATTCGTGACCGTGCCGGTGCCGCCGGTATTATCGAGCGTGGCAAGACCGCCGCCGCCGCCGATGGACTGCACGAGCACCGCGTTGGCGCCGGTGCCGCTGGTGACGACATCCGCCTTCTGGTCGAGCACGATGTTGCCGCCGTCACCGCCCGCACCGCCGGTCGATCCGGCTGCAAGGGTGATGTCGCCCAGCGCGCCGCCTTCCATGGAAGACAGGCTGGCCACGCCGCCGCCGCCGCCGATCGACTGGACGACCAGCGCCGAGGCGAGGTTGCCCGAAGTGCCGATGGCGCCGGTCGAGGTCGTGAAGGTCACGTCCCCGCCATTGCCCGCCGTGGTCTGCGAGCCGCCGAGGTTCAGCGAAGCGCCCGAAAGCGAACCATCGGCAAGGCCGAGCGCCATCGTGCCAAGGCCGCCGCCGCCGCCAACCGACTGTCGCGACGCAGGCCGATGGCCCCGTCGCCCTCGGTAACGATGGTCGCGCTGTTGGCGATGGTGATCGCCTCGCCCGAACCGGCGGAATCTCCGCTGCCGCCGACATTGATCGCCCAGACCGCATCGCCGCTACCCAGCACCACGTCGCCGGTGACACCCTCGGTGCCGCCGCCGCCGCCGATGGACTGCGCCGCGAAACCGACGGCGCCCGCGCCCTTGGTGTAAACCTCGTTCGCATTGGTCACGTCGATGACGTTGCCGTCACCCGCCACGCCGCCGGTGCTGCCCAGTTGCAGGGTCAGGCCGTTCGACCCGACTTCCAGTGGATCGGGCACGGAGAGCGCGACGTTACCGCCGCCCGCGCCGATGGCCTGGGCCAGCAACCCGTAAGAGAGCGCGCCTGCCGTCTGGAGCACGCCGCCCGAGAGGTTGACCACGACCTGCCCCTGCCGGCCGCTGATCCCTTCGCCCTGAGCGCCAAGGTTGAGGTTCACACCGTCGAAGGCACCCGCCTGCGCCGTGATGGCATAAGCAGACTGGCCGCCGCCGCCCGCGATGGACTGGGCGAGCACGGCGATGGAGTCGTCCGCCAGCGTCACGATGCTGCCGGTCGAGGTAACGGTAACGTCGCCGCCGTCACCGCCAGCGCCGCCGGTTGCGCCCACTTGCGTGTTCAGCGAACCGCCGGTGACCGCCAGCGAACCGGTAAAGCCACCCGCACCGCCGCCACCGCCGATCGACTGCGCCAGAATGCCGACCGAAGCCGCACCTTCCACAAGGATCGAGCCGGTATTGGTAACGGTGATGTCACCGCCGTTGCCGCCTGCACCGCCGGTGCCGCCGAGCGCGGAGGTCATGCCGCCAAGGCCCGTGCTGAGCGTGCCGGAAACGACCATGCCCGCCGTACCG
>NZ_LGJH01000141.1 GCF_001298105.1 Novosphingobium sp. ST904
TTCTTCAGCCGCGATCGAGCCACCAGCGCATCAGCACGTGCGCCACCGCATGGGCAGGCGGTGCGCCAAACGCCTTGCCGCTTTCGCCGCGCCCCACCGCTTCCAGCGCCTCCGCCACCTCTTCGCGCGTGAACCAGCGGACATCCTCCAGTTCGGCGGCGTCGATGGTGATCGCATCGTCATCGGCGAAGGCATGGCAACCGATCATCAGCGAGGACGGGAACGGCCACGGCTGGCTGGCGACATAAGTCACGTCGCGCACGCGCACGCCGGCTTCCTCATGGATTTCGCGAGCCACGGCTTCCTCGATGGATTCGCCCGGCTCCACGAAACCCGCCAAGGTCGAATAGCGCCCCGCCGGGAAGCGCGGCTGGCGGCCCAGCAGGGCGCGCCCCTCATGCTCCACCAGCATGATCGTGACCGGATCGACACGCGGGAAGTGTTCGGCCTGGCAATCGAGATTGGTGCAACTGCGCTGCCAGCCGCCCTTGGCAAGCACGGTGGGATGGCCGCAGACCGCGCAATGGCGGTGGCGGCTGTGCCAGCTCACCAGCGAGCGCGCGCCGCCATAGGCCGCCAGTTCGCCCGGATCGAGCACGGCCATGGCATGCCAGTTCACCGGGGTGGCGAGCGGTCCGCCGGGCGGAACCACTACCGGCACTTCGGCGAAACAGGGCACCGAACCGTCCAGCCCGAGGAAGATCATCTCGCTGCCCGGCTCCGCATCGGCGAGCGTGCCCCAGACCAGCGAACCGTCCTCGGCCAGCACCGCGTCGAGCCCCTCCATCCGCATCAGCCGCGCCTCGGTGGACTGGAGCGCGAAGAGGGCATCGGGATCGTTGCGGATATGATCGGCGCGGTCGAGGTGCGAACCGGCAAAAGCGATGGGCTTGTTCAAGAACGGGTCTCCGGGAGATGCGCGAGCAGGGCCATGACATCGGCCTTCAGCGCGGTCTGGAACTGGGGAATGAGATCGAAGGCGTTTGGCGGCATGAACTGCACGAACAACTGCGAGCGCAGGCCCCGGATCATGTCCACCATGCCCACCGTCCCTGCCGCCCCGGCCCAGCCGAACAGCCCGTTCTCCGCGCCCTTGCCCACGCGCCCGCCCGCGCCGAAGCCGCTGCCAGCCGGAAGCATGGCGGAAAACGCGACGCCGGGGGGCAGCAGGTCGGCGGTGCCGGTCTCCACCGCGCTTTCGGCCAGCACCCGCCTGCCGTCGATCGTGCCGCGCTGGGCAAGCAGGCGCAGAAACCGGTCATAGTCGCGCGGGGTACTGACGAGGCCGGAGCCGCCGAAGGGAAACGCCGGTGTATCGAGGAACACCGAGTTGCCCGGCTCGTCGATCGGCACCAGCACCTTGCCGAGCGCCGCGTAATTGGTGGTGAGGCGCTTCGCCTCTGTTTTGGGCACCTGGAACGCGGTGCTGGCCATCCCCGCCGGTTCGAACAGGGCCTCGCGCAGATAGGCGTCGAAGGGCCGCCCGGTGACGACCTCGATCACCCGGCCCATCAGGTCCAGCCCGAGCGAATAGCTCCAGTGCGTGGCGGGATCGTAGACCAGCGGCACCTCGGCAAGGCGGTCGGCGAACGCGGCAAGGCTGGGTGCGGGCGCAGCATCGGTGAAGCCGGGCACCTTGAAGCGACTCACTTGTCCGGCGGCAAGCCCCTTCGCCTGCATCAATTCGCGGATCGGCCCGGTCTGTACGATCGAATAGCCCAGGCCCGAGGTATGCGTGAGCAGGTGCCGGATCGTGATGGCGCGCGGCGCCGGATGGAGCGCGGCGAGCGAACCGTCGTAACGGTCCTGCACTTTCATCTGCGCGAAACGGGGCAGGATTTCGTGCAGCGGCTGGTCCAGCCCGAGCCTGCCCTGCGCGATCAGATCCATCGCCATGATCCCGGTGACGGGCTTGGTCATCGAATAGATGCGGAACAGGCTGTCGGCGGTGATCGGCGCGGAATCGTTGAACCCTTGCGCGCCGCGCGTGACGAATTCGGGCTCCCGCCCCGGCTGGCCGAGCGAGGCGACCATGCCCGGCAGCAGGCCCGAGCCGATCCACCGTTCCACCAGCGCACGCACGCGGGGCAGGTTCTCGTCCTGCTCCGCAGCCCAGGCGAGATGCGGCATGAGCGCCGCGCCGATCCCGGCAAGTCCCGCCATGTGCAGCAGCGAACGACGGTCGATCCGCGCCTCCAGTCGCCGGCGTTCCGTGCTCATGCGACGGGCGCCCGCGCCAGTGCGGCGGCCTTGGCGAAGAGCGTGGGCAGGCCGGCATCGTCCAGCCGGTCAACCGGCCACCATTCGCCCGCCCCCGGCGGATCGGCCGAAGCCGCGCCGCAATGAACCGAAAGCGAGAGTTGGAGCGAGAAATGCGTGAAGACATGCCCGACCCGGCCCGCGCTTTCCCACGATCCGGGCAAGGGCGCCTCTCCATGCCCGTCCGCCCGCGCGGACCAGCCGTCGTCCGGCAGGGCGCGCATTCCGCCCAGCATTCCTTTGTCCCCGCGGCGCACCAGCCAGACCTTGCCGTCCCGCTCGATCCAGAAGGCGCGGCCCTTGCGGGCAGGCCTGGCCTTCTTCGGCGCCTTGACCGGATAGCGTTCCGGCTCGCCCTCGGCCCTCGCGCGGCAGGGCGAGGACAGCGGGCAAAGCAGGCAGCGGGGGCTGCGCGAGGTGCAGACCGTGGCGCCCATGTCCATCAGCGCCTGCGCAAAGTCTCCGGCGCGGTCCTGCGGGGTGATCGTATCGGCAAGCGCGCGAATTTCCGGCCGCGATCCCGGCAAGGGCGCTGTGACCGCGAAGAGCCGCGTGACCACCCGCTCGACATTGGCATCCACCACCACGGCCCGCCGCCCGAAAGCGATCGCGGCGACGGCGGCGGCGGTATAGGCCCCCAGTCCCGGCAGGGCGCGCAGGCCCTCCTCGGTATCGGGAAACACCCCGCCCCGCGCGGCGACTTCGCGGGCGCAGGCCAGCAGGTTGCGGGCGCGGGCATAATAGCCGAGCCCGCCCACGCCGCCATGACGTCCTCGTCCGATGCGGCGGCCAGGTCCATGACGGTGGGCCAGCGATTCGTGAACCTGGCGAAATAGTCCTTCACCGCCGCCACCGTGGTCTGCTGCAGCATGACCTCGGACAGCCAGACGCGGTAGGGATCGGGGGCCGCCGTGCCGGGAGGGGCGCGCCACGGCAAGGCACGGGCATGGGCATCGTACCAGTCGAGAACCTTGCGGGAGATCGTATCGCGGCTGGCGTCCATCAGCGCCCTATGGCATTGGAGCGGCCACAATGGAACGGGATCAGTTCAAAGGATCGGACAAGGGCGAAACTGCGTCGCCCATGGGCGCCAAGTCCGCGCCTGAAGCCATGCCGAAGCGCGGCGCCCGGGCCGGAACCAAAGCCGGCTCGAAAACCGCGGCCAAGACCAAGCCCAAACCCGCCTCCCCCCGGCTCTACGAGCGCCCGCGCGGCGGCGGAGCCCGCGCTATTTCCGACCTCATGCCCGAAGTGGGCCGCACGGCGTTCCGCCGGTTCGGCTTCATCCAGTCCAGCGTGGTGACGCGCTGGCCCGATATCGTCGGGCTGCGCCATGCGCGCGTCTGCTCGCCCGAATCGATCCGCTTCCCTCCGGGCGAGAAGTGCGACGGCATTCTCCAGCTGGTGGTCCTGCCCGCCCATGCCCCGATGATCCAGCACGTCGTGCCCGAGATCATGGACCGGGTGAACCGCTTCTTCGGCTACATGGCCGTGGCAAAGGTGAAAATCCGGCAAGGCGAGGTCAAGCCGCCGCCCGCCACCCGGCCGAAGGCGCCCCCGCCCTCGCTGAAACCCGTACCCTACGAACTGGGCGAATCGCTGCGCGACATCGGCGATCCCGAGCTTCGCGCGGTGCTCGAATCCCTGGCCCGCAGCCTCGGTGCCCAGGAAGATGCCCAAACGGAAAATCAGGAAAAGCAGTGATGAAGTCCACGTTGCGTCTTGCCGCCCTTGCCGCCTGCGCCCTGCTGAGCGTTGCAGCCGCCAAGCCTGCTTCCACGCCCGTCCGCAAGCCGCTGGCGCCCAGTTCCAACCCCGCCTCCAACTGGGCCAACCAGATCGTCGTCACGCCCGACGGCAGCCATATGTACGGCAACCCGAAGGCCCAGATGCAGCTTACCGAATTCGTGAGCTACACCTGCCCGCACTGCGCGCACTTCAACCGCGAGGCCGATCCTACGCTGCGGCTGACCATGGTGCCCAAGGGCCAGATCGGCGTCACCGTCACCACCCTGCTGCGCAACCCGATCGACCTCACCATCTCGATGCTGACGACCTGCGGCGATCCCAAGCGCTTCTTCGTGCGGCACAATGCCTTCCTCGCCAGCCAGGACAGCTGGATGGGCAAGCTCGAAAAGATGAGCGAGGAACAGGAAAAGCGCTGGTACCAGGGCGCGCTGCCCGATCGCATGAAGGCGATCGCCAGCGACCTGGACTTCTATTCCAAGGTCGCGGCATGGGGCATGAGCCGCACCCAGGCCGACGCCTGCTTCGCGAACGAGGCCGTGTTCGACACGATCAAGCAGCAGCAGGCCACCGTGGCCAAGAGCGGCGTCAACAGCACGCCCAGCTTCATCCTCGACGGCAAGCTGCTCGACACGCACGACTGGGCGGGCCTCTCCAAGGAGATCACCGACAGGATGGCCGCCCGCCGCAAGGGCTCGATCTGACGGTGCGCGCGCGGGCAGCCCGATTTCGGGCGCCCGCTTCGAGGCACCGGCCCATCATCTCGCCGAAAGCACGGAAAACGGGCGGATTCCTGTGGGAAAGCGCCCGTCTTTCCGCCCTCTCCCGCTGTTATCCGCCCAAGCCTTGGGCTAGTTTCCCCGTCCTCTCACAAGGATTCGCTGACATGATCCGCATCACCATGCGCTCCCTCGCCCTCGGAATGATCGCCGCACCGCTCGCACTGGGCCTCGCGTCCTGCGGCAAGAAGGACGAAGGCGCCGGAGAAGCCCCCAAGTCGGCCCAGCCGCTGCCCAAGGTCGCCGCACCCGCCGGCAAGACCTGGGCGGAGGACGTGGTCAAGACGTCGGAAGGCGGCTACCGCATCGGCAACCCGGACGCACCGATCAAGCTCGTCGAATATGGCGCGCTCTCGTGCTCGCACTGCGCGGAATTCGCGCAGAAGGGCTTCGACAAGCTGCGTGACGATTACGTCGCCAGCGGCCGCGTGAGCTACGAACTGCGCTACTTCATGCTCAACGCCTTCGACATTCCGGCCTCGCTGCTCGCCACTTGCGGCGCAACCGAGGCGGTCCTGCCGCTCAGCGAGCAGTTCTGGGCCTGGCAGCCGAACATGTTCCAGAACCTGCAGTCCGCCGGAGACGCGCGGATGAAGCAGATCCAGGACCTGCCCAAGGACCAGCAGATGGCCGCCATCGCCGAAGTGGGCGGCATGACCGAATTCTTCGCCTCGCGCGGGATTTCGCGCGATCAGGGCAAGGCCTGCCTCGCCGATACCGCCAAGGCCAAGGCCTTCGCCGACCAGACCCAGAAAGCCACCACCGAGTTCAAACGTCACAGGCACCCCCACGTTCATCATCAACGGCAACACCGTGGGTTCGATGGGCTGGGAAGAACTCGAAGCCAAGCTGCAGGAAGCCGGCGCGCGCTGACGCGCGCGCCTTTCGTGAACTGATCGAAGCAAGATGCGCATAAGACGGCTCAAGCTCAGCGGTTTCAAGAGCTTCGTTGAACCGGCGGAACTGCGCATCGAGCCCGGGCTGACCGGCGTGGTCGGCCCGAACGGCTGCGGCAAGTCCAACCTCCTCGAAGCGATCCGCTGGGTCATGGGCGAAAGCTCGGCCAAGTCGATGCGCGGCGGCGGCATGGAGGACGTGATCTTCGCGGGCACCGCCACCCGCCCGCCCCGCGCCTTCGCCGAAGTGGTGCTGCAGGCCGAAACCGCGCCGGACGCCAACGGCACGCGCGAGGAACTCGAAGTGGTCCGCCGCATCGAGCGCGGCGCCGGCAGCGCCTATCGCATCAACGGCCGGGACGTGCGCGCCAAGGACGTTTCGCTGGTCTTCGCCGATGCCGCCACCGGCGCGCACAGCCCGGCGCTCGTCAGCCAGGGCCGCATTGCCGCCGTCATCGCCGCCAAGCCCGCCGAACGCCGCGCCATGCTGGAAGAAGCGGCGGGCATCGCCGGCCTGCACGTCCGCCGCAAGGACGCCGAACAGAAGCTGCGCGCCACCGAGGCCAATCTCTCGCGCCTCGAAGACCTCATGGCCGGGCTCGACAAGCAGGTCGCCGGCCTGCGCCGACAGGCCAAGGCGGCAGAGCGTTACAAGGCCCTGTCGGACCAGATCCGCCTGGCCGAAGCCCGCCTGGTCTTCGCCCGCTGGCGCGACGCCGCGCAGGCCGCCGAGGCTGCGCGCAAGGAATCCGAAGGCGCCGAAGCGCGGGTGACCGCCGCACAGGATGCCGCCAGGCAGGCGCAGGATGCGCAGGCCAAGGCCGCCGAAGCGCTCGTCGAAGCGCGTGACGAACTGGCCGACCGCCGCGACGACGCCAGCGCGCAGGGCCACCGCATGGCCACATTGACCAGCCAGCTCGAAGCCGCCGAACAGCGCCTACGGGACCTCGATCGCCAGAAGAACCGGCTCGACGAGGATCGCGGCGACGCCGACCGCATGACCCGCGACGCCGCGGAAGCGCTTGCCCGACTCGAACGCGAACTGGCCGATGGCGCCCGCCAGCTCGAAATCGACGAAGCGCAGCGCCCGCGCCTCGCCAATGCCCTCGAAGGCGCAGACCGCGCCGCTCGCGCCGCCGAACTCGATCTCGCGCAGGCCACCGCCGCGCAGGCCGGGGTAGAGGCCGAATGGCGCATACGCCGAAGCCGAACTCTCGCAGGCGCGCAGCCGGCTGGACCGGCTCGCCGCCGAAGCCGCGCGCCTTGCCGCGCAAGTCGAGGCGCTTGACGCGGCGGGCGATCTCGCGGCCGCCGTCACCGATGCGCGGACCCGGGCCGAAGCCGCCACCGCCGCCCTTGCCACCGCGCGCGAGGGACTGGGCGCGCAGCAGGCCCGCAAGACCGCGCTTCAGGCCGAACGCGATGCCGCCGCATCGACGCTGGCCGGCGCCCGCGCCGACCTGACCGGGATCGAGCGCGAACATAGCGCCCTGCTCAAGGACCGCGAAGCCCGCGCCAAGGGCGCCAAGGCCGCGCATGGCCTGCCGGTCGCGATCGATGCCCTGCGCGTCGCCCCCGGCTACGAACGGGCCGTCGCCGCCGTGCTCGGCCGCGATGCCAAGGCCCCGCTCGGCGAAATCGCCAGTGCGGACGGCCGCTTCTGGACCGGCGCGCAGGCTCCGGCTGCGGTGAAGGACAGCCTGGCCGCCCACGTCACCCGGTGCCCCGCGGAACTCGCGGCGCGCCTTGCCCTCGTCCATGTCGTCGATGAGGACGATGGCCGCCAACTCGGCACCGGCGAATGGCTCGTCACCCGCGCCGGTGCGCTGCGCCGCTGGGACGGTTTCGTCGCGCGCGGCGAAGGCGCGGCCGAAGCGGCCCGGCTGGAGGCGGAAAACCGCTTCGAACAGCTCGCCGCCCAGCTTCCGCCTCTGCGGGAGGCCGTTGCAGCTGCCGAGGCACGGCAGGCCGAAGTACAGCAGCAGCTTTCCGCCCACGCCGCCGCCCTCGTCGCCGCCGAACGCGCGATCGCCGATGCCGCCAATGCCGAACGCGGCGCCCTGCGCGCCGCCGATCAGGCCGAGGATGCCCGCGTCCGCCAGGAAAGCCGCCGCGCCGAGGTAGATCGTGCGCTGGGCGATCTGGCGGAACAACGCCAGGCCGCCGAACAGGACATCGCCGTAGCCGAAGGCAAGCGCTCCGTCCTGCCCGATCCCGAGAAGGGCCGCGCCGGGCTCGAAGCCGCGCGCGAAAAGAACGACAGCGCCCGGGCGACCCTCCAGATTTCCACGGCAACCCTCGCCTCGCACGATCAGGGGCTGGCCGTCGCGCGGGAACGCACCGCCTCGCAGCGCGGCGATATCCGCAACTGGCAGGCACGCGCCGGAGATGCCGCCAACCGCCTCGCCCAGATGGCCGGACGGCTTGAGGAGATCGAGAGCGAGCGTGCCGTCGTGGCCGCGAAGCCCGCTTCGCTCATGGAGCAGATCGAGCAGGGCGAAGCCGTGCGCAATCGCATCGCCGAGGAACTGGGCAAGGCCGAGGCCGCCGTCGCCTTCGTGACGGACGCCGCCCGCAAGGCCGATGCCGCGCTGGCCGCCACGCAGGAACTGCTGGCCAGCGCCCGCGAGCATCGCGCCGGGGCCGCCGCCCGCGCCGAGAACGAGGACGCCCGCCGCGTCGAGATGACCCGCGTTTCGGGCGAGCGCTTCCAGTGCCCGCCGCCCGTCCTGCCCGAGCGTTTCGAATTCGCCCCGGCCGAGGTCGGCGAGGCGCAGGCCGAGATCGCGGCGATGGAACGCCTCGTTGCCGATCGCGAAAGGATCGGTCCGGTCAACCTCGTGGCCGCCACCGAACTTGCGGAGGCGGAAAGCCAGCTTGGCACCAGCATCACCGAAAAGGCGGAGCTGGCCGAGGCGGTGAACCGCCTGCGCGGCTCGATCGGCAATCTCAACCGCGAGGGCCGCGAACGGCTGCGTGCGGCTTTCGAAGCCGTGGACGGCCATTTCCGTCACCTCTTCTCGCGGCTGTTCCAGGGCGGACAGGCCCATCTCGCGCTCGTCGATTCCGACGATCCGCTGGAAGCCGGCCTCGAAATCTTCGCCCAGCCGCCGGGCAAGCGGCTCCAGTCGCTGACGCTGCTTTCGGGCGGCGAACAGGCATTGACCGCCGTGGCCCTGATCTTCGCGCTGTTCCTCACCAATCCCGCGCCGATCTGCGTGCTGGACGAAGTCGACGCCCCGCTGGACGACGCCAATATCGAGCGTTTCTGCGACCTGCTCGAAGCGATGACGCAGGAAACCGACACGCGCTACCTGATCGTCACTCACAATGCGGTGACGATGAGCCGCATGCACCGCCTGTTCGGTGTGACGATGGTGGAAAAGGGCGTTTCGCGGCTGGTCAGCGTCGATCTGGTCGGCGCCGAGGAACTGCTGGCGGCGGAATAAGCCGTGTCGCTCATCGACGGCTACCTGCCCCGCTTCCAGTTCTCGGAAGTTCACGCCTGCCGGATCGCCGCCGATGCGGCGACGATCCTCGATGCCGTCGCGGCCTACAGGCCGGAAGAGGATGCGTTCTTCCGCATCATGATCGGCTTGCGCGAAGTGCCTGCCCGGCTGACCGGGCGGCGCGGCGCGGAGCCTTTCGGAATGCGGAACTTCACCCTGCTGGAGCGCGGCGAGCACGAACTCGTCTACGGGCTGGTCGGGCAGTTCTGGCAGGCCGACTACGGCCTGCGCCAGATCGCAGGCGGCGCGGCCTTCCGGGCTTTCGGCGAAGCGGGTGTCCCGAAGCTGGCGCTCGGTTTCGAACTGGCGCCGGAAGCGGGCGGCACGCACCGGCTGACCACGCGGACCCGGGTGTTCTGCCCGGACGAAGGATCGCGGCGGAAATTCCGGCCATACTGGCTGCTGATCCGTCCGGTGAGCGGGCTCATCCGCAGGCGCATCCTTGCCGCCGTTCGCCAGGCGGCCGAAGCCTGAACCGGCTCAGAGGATACCGGCGTTGCCGACCACCCAGCAGGCCAGCGCCATGACCAGGCCAAGGTCGCGATTGGAGCGGAACCGCGCGAGCGCATTCTCGCCGTCCTCGGTATCGAGGGTAGCGACCTGGAAGCCGAGGTGCAGAGCCACCGGCAGCAGGCCGACCAGCGCCACCCAGTCATGCCGCAGCGTCCAGAAGGCCAGCGCCCAGAACGCTACCGCCAGAAGGTAGAACCCGGCGACACCGCCACGAACGTGGTTGCCGAGACGCAGGGCTGAGGAACGGATGCCAACAACGGCGTCATCCTCGCGGTCCTGAAGCGCGTAGATCGTATCGTAGCCGATGCACCAGAAGATCGACCCGGCATAGAGCGCGGCGATCACCGCGAGATTGTCTCCCCGGATCTCCACCCAGCCGACCAGGGCGCCCCAGGTGAAGACCATGCCCAGCCATGCCTGCGGCCACCAGGTGATCCGCTTCATGAAAGGATAGGCCGCCACCAGGGCAACGCTGCCCAATGCCACGAGCTGCGCCTGCCAGCGCAATTGCAGCAGGACCACGAGACCGATCGCGCAGAGCGACAGCAGCCAGACCCACGCCGCCTTGACGCTGACCTGCCCACTGGCGACCGGGCGCGTCGCGGTGCGGGCCACCTTGCGATCGAGGTCGGCATCGACGATGTCGTTCAGCACGCATCCCGCGCCGCGCATGACGATGGAGCCGAGCAGGAGCCAGAGGACCAGTCCCCAGCGCGCTTCTCCGCCCGCCAGCAGCACGCCCCAGGCGCAAGGCCAGAACAGCAGCCACCAGCCGATCGCCGATCGAAACGGGCCAGCATGGCGTAGGCGCGCGGCTTGGCCGGCAGGGCAGAAATGAGCCCGCGGTGCTGCGTATCCGGGACGAGAAGAGAGTCGCTCACGTCCGGACGAGTAGCTTATCGAAATCGGAATGTCATGGCCGAACGTGCTTAGTGCACATGTGCACGCCCGCGCCCGGTTGCGCCCGCAGCCGCTTCGCGCGACAAGCAGGCCCCCGTTTTCAGGAGTTTCGACAAGACCATGGCCGCCACCCCCGCATGGCCCCCGCGCAGCGCGCCGCGCCTTTTCGTCACCGGCCCGCTGGCCGCGAACGGCAGCGTCGTGATCGATGGCGGGCAGGCGCATTACCTGTCCAAGGTCATGCGAGTCGCACCCGGCGACGCGGTGATCCTGTGCGACGATACAACCGGCGAATGGGCCTGTGCCGTCACCTCCGCCGGCAAGCGCGACGTGATCCTGGAAGTGCGCGACCATTTGCGCGAACGCGAGGCGGTGCCAGACTTCTGGCTCTGCGCGGCGCTGCTCAAGAAGCCCAACTTCGACCTCGTGATGGAGAAGGCGACCGAACTGGGCGTGGCGCGCATCCAGCCGGTCGTCACGCGCCGCTGCGTGGCGGACAAGCTCAACCCCGAACGCGCGCTCACCATCGTGACCGAGGCGGCCGAGCAGTGCGCCCGCACCGCCCTGCCCGAACTGGCCGGGCCGTTGAAGCTGGAAGCGCTCCTGCGGGACTGGCCGGAAGGCCGCACGCTGTTCTTCGCGGACGAGACCGGGGGCGCCCCGGCGGCCGCGCAGTTCGCGGCGCACGCCGGTCCGGCCGCATTGCTGGTCGGGCCTGAGGGCGGGTTCGACGAGGAAGAGCGTGCTCTCATCCGCGCCCATCCGATGGCGCGGGCCATCACGCTGGGGCCCCGGATCCTGCGGGGCGAGACGGCGAGCATCGGCGCCACCGCCTTGTGGATGGCCACCGCGGGCGACTGGTGAAGCACTGCGGCCACGCCTTGCCGAAGCGGTCCGATACCCCGCTGCGAGCGGCAACCGGGAACCGGCGCGCCATGCTTCCGAAACCTCAGGAAACCGCCGTTTCGGAAAGAAACAAACCGCTCGGTACAAAAAGTTGTAGCGTCCGGCGGCGGGCCGCACTAACTCCGCGCCCATGAGCACCCGTGAGGTTTCGGATCGCGAAGATCCGGTGATCGAAAGCCTGGACCAACTCGCCGCGCCGATGGCTGCGGGCGAAAAGCCGCGCGATGCGTGGCGGATCGGTACCGAGCACGAAAAGTTCGTCTACGACACGGGCGATCACCACGCGCCGTCCTATGCCGAAACAGGCGGAATCCGCGACCTGCTGATGGCGCTGACCGAATTCGGCTGGGAACCCATCATCGAGGGCGGCAACGTCATCGCGATGAAGGGCAGCGACGGCACCGTCAGCCTCGAACCGGCGGGCCAGCTCGAACTTTCGGGCGCGCCGCTCGAAAACCTGCACCAGACATGCGCCGAAACCGGCCGCCACCTCGCCCAGGTCAAGACCATCGGCGATCGTATCGGCAAGGCGTTCCTCGGCCTCGGCATGTGGCCCGACAAGACCCGCGCAGAGCTTCCGATCATGCCCAAGGGCCGGTACGACATCATGCTGCGGCACATGCCGCGCGTGGGCTCCATGGGGCTCGACATGATGCTGCGGACCTGCACCATCCAGGTCAACCTCGACTATTCGAGCGAGGCGGACATGGTGAAGAAGTTCCGCACCAGCCTTGCGCTCCAGCCGCTGGCCACCGCGCTGTTCGCGGCCTCTCCCTTCACCGAGGGCAAGCCCAACGGCTTCCTTTCCTACCGCAGCCATATCTGGTCGGACACTGACCCCGCGCGCACCGGCATGCTGCCCTTCGTGTTCGAGGCCGGCTTCGGCTACGAGCGCTACGTCGACTACATGCTCGACGTGCCGATGTACTTCGTGTTCCGCGACGGCAAATACATCGACGCGGCCGGCCATTCCTTCCGCGACTTCCTGAAGGGCGAGCTTTCGGTGCTCCCCGGCGAACGTCCGCGTATCTCGGACTGGACGGACCATCTTTCCACCGCCTTCCCCGAAGTGCGGCTCAAGTCGTTCCTCGAAATGCGCGGTGCCGATGGCGGCCCGTGGGGCCGTATCTGCGCCCTGCCCGCCTTCTGGGTCGCCTGCTCTACGATCAGGCCGCGCTCGACGCCGCCTGGGACCTGGTCAAGGACTGGGACATGGAAGGGCGCGAACGGCTGCGCAATTCGGTTCCGAAACTGGGCCTCGACGCACCGCTGCCCCAGTCGTTCCGCGGCGGCGGCGGCACCCTGCGCGATATCGCGGGCGAAGTGCTGAACATCTCCCGCTCGGGCCTGGCCTCGCGCAACCGCCTCAATGCGGGCGGAGACAACGAGACCGGCTACCTGGAACCGCTGGCCGAGATCGTCGCCACCGGCAAGGTTCCGGCGCAGCGCCTGCTCGACCTCTACAACGGCGAATGGGGCGGCGACCTGTCGAAGGTCTACGCGCTGAAGAGCTTCTAGGAAACCGAAGGGCTAAGGCAGGGGGCCTGGCTCCCCTGCCCTCTTCGCGGCGCCGAGCGCCACCGCGAGGGCCTTCCCCTATTCCGCCGCCTGCGGCTCACGCACTTTCGGCCGCAGCCTTTCGCCCAGCCTCGTCAGCGTCCGCGTGATCGGTGCGTTCCTGGCCATCCAAGCATGATAGGCGCGGTACTTCGCGTCCTCGGCCAGCAGGTGCGCTTCCTCGGTCCGCGCGCGCCAGTAGTAGATGCCGCTCACCACCCCCAGCAGCACGGTGTTGCGCACCATGTCGGTCAGCGCGTGGCTGGTGACGAGGAACGGCAGCGTCGAAGTCCACCAGAACAGGTTCTTCGACAGGTAGGCGGGATGCCGGGTGAAGCGATAGGGCCCGTTGGTCAGCACGCCCCTGTAGGTGAGGTTGGAGAAGCGCAGGCCGAAAGCGAAAGTTGCCCAGGCATAGACCGCGGTGAGGAACACCATGAACCCCGCCCAGAGCCACAGCAGCGCATCGTGGCCCGCCAGCCAGTAGGACCAGCCGGGGGTATTGACCTCGTAGCCCAGCACGTCGGCACGGCCCATGGTGCCCCAGACGAAGGGCGGATAGCACATCAGCGCCGCCACCCAGCCCGCCAGCAGGGGATTGCCGCTGCGGATATGCGCATCGAGCGGACGGAAGGTGAAGATGTAGCCCACAGTGCCGATCTGCACGTCGATCAGGAACAGCAGCGCGATCACCGTAGAGGCGAGCGGGACCGGATCGTGCACCATGGCTCCGAAGTTCGCCTCGACGACCTGTGCGAAGCCGCCGGGCAGGATCGAGATCATGAAGGCGCCGAAGAAGGCCTTGATGGCCCAGGCGCGGCCATGCTTCTTCACCGCCTCGACGTCCCAGGCATCGCGGCCGATCAGCAGGGCGCCGAAGTGCCAGGCCTGATCGCGCGGATCGATCAGCCGGCGATCCAGCCAGAGCACATAGGGGATCGAGAGCACGAAGACCGGCAGCGCCGCCGCGCCGATCACTTCCATCGCGAAGAGGTACTGCCCGTCCCAGTACCAGCGGCCGATGCAGTAGAACACGCCGATCAGCGCCCAGGTGGCCCAGAGCCCGGCCAGCTTGGTGACTGACACGTCCACCGCTTCGGCGAGCGGGCGGCGCAGGTTCCAGTCGATTCCGGTGGAAGGCCGGCGGTGGACCTTGTCCACGAACACGGACCAGAGCGCCATCGCCGTGCCCGTCACGAAAAGCGTGGCGACGGAGGCGTAAGGCCCGCTCATCGGCGCGTGCGGGCCGGGAAGCGCCAGGGCTTCGGCAATGGCGGCCCAGTTGCGACAGACCATGAGCCAGGCAAGCAGCGCCGCCAGCCCGGACAGGCCGACACCGGCGGAAACGTCGCTCGGGGGCAGGTCTTTCGCGGAATTCGGGGCGCTGCTCATGCCGGAGGGACTAGCCGCAATTGGTTAAGGGGTGAGAAACGCAGCGGGATGCGAAAACGGCCCGCGCCTCCGGGGAGGCACGAGCCGTTTTCAGGATGCCGCCGATGGACGGGGCCCATGAGCGGGGCCGTTCAACGATAAGCGCTGATCTGGCCCGAATCGTCCAGCACGTAGAGCGTCTGGTTGGCCACGACCGGTGCCAGCGAAACGGCATCGCTCAGTTCCACGAAGGGCGTCAGCTTGCCGGTCGTGGGATCGACGGTGCCGACTTCGCCGCGCGAATTGGCGACCCACAGCTTGTTCCCGGCGAGCACCGGGCCGACCCAGAAGATCGGACCCTTGCGCTTCTTTTCCTTGGCGTAGCGCGCGAGCTGGGTCAGCCAGCGGACCTTGCCGGTGGTGCGGGCGATCGCGAGGATCTCGGCATGATCGTCCAGCGTGAAGACCCAGTCCCCCACGACGATCGGGGTCGAGATGCCCGCGAGGTTGAGTTCCCAGATGCGCTGCCCGGTGACGAGTTCGTAAGCGGCCATGCGGCCGCCCTGGCCCAGCGCGTAGACACGGCCGCGATCGATGATCGGGTCTGCGTCGACGTCGGTAAGGCTGCCCACTTCGGTCGAGATCGAGGTGCGCGCCAGTGCGTCAGACCAGAGCTGGCGGCCGTTCTCGTAACGGTAGGCCACCAGTTCGCCCGAGGAATAACCCGCGATCACGGTGCCCTGGCCGGCCGCCGGAGCCGCCACGCCGAACACGCCGGCCTGCGAGAGCGAGCCGGACTCGTTCCACAGCACATTGCCGTCGCGGCGTTGAGCGCGAAGATCTGGTTGTCCTGCGAGATCACGTAGACCGAGTTGAACGAGATCGTCGGCGAACCGCGCAGCGGGCCGCCGGGCTTCTTGGTCCAGATCTGGCTGCCGTCCGCCGCCTTGAGCGCGGCCACTTCGCCGAGGCCGGTGGTGACGTAGAGGTTGCCCGAATCGTAGCTGACGCCGCCGCCGAAGATCGACTGCGAACCGTCACCCGAAACGGCGAAGTCCTTGGTCCACAAGTGCGCGCCGGTCTTGGCGTCGAAGGCGTGGACGACGCCCGCGGTGTCCATCACGAAGAGCTTGTCCTCGCCGATGACAGGCGCTGCGGCCAGACGGGCGCGGGGGGTGGAACCGGCAATCTGCGCGGTCCAGACCTTGCCCGGATGGTCGGCCAGCGCGAGGTGGCCGTAGGACTTGCCGGCATTGCCGCCCGCCTGTGCCCATTCGGCATTGGCTTCGGCCGGGGGCAGGATCACCGAGACCGCTTCGAGCGAGGGATCGACCTTCGCACCGCTTTCGATTCGCGAAAGGATCGGCACGCGTTCGCCCACGGTGGGGGTCTTGGGGCCCTTGCTGTTCGACTTGCACCCGGAAAGGCCGGCGACGAGCGCCAGCGCGATCAGCGGAACGACCTTCGCACGGCTGGATTTGAACACCGATGCCGTCATGCGCTTAGTCTCAACCATTGTCATTCTCCGGCGGGCGCGGCAACCGCGCGTCTTGGCATCAGGCTTGCCGATCGGCTCGCCGCGTTCATCGACGACATCCTCGATCGCATCGACGCCGAGCACGGCGGCGAGCTGGCGGGCGCGGCTGCGCAGGCCGGCTTCGACCTGCTCGTCCTTGGCGATAGCGGCGAACAGCGGACCGGCCTGGTCCTGCTTGTTCATCTTGATGTAGGCCATGCCGACCATTTCGCCGGCAACGCCGAACCAGGCATTGCCCGGCGCGGCATAAGGCTTGAGTCGGGCCACGACGTCTTCAGGCTTCATCGCATCGAAATTGACGGCGACGCCGCGCACGGCCGCAAGGTCGCGCAGCGGCTGCGGCGCCTTGGCGTCGTTCGCCACTTCGCCATAGAGCCTGACCGCATCCGGCACGCGCTTCTGTTCGGCGGCGATCCCGGCCAGCAGCAGCTTGGCCGAAGTCGGGCTGCCGCCCGAACCCTGCGCCGCAAGCGGTTCGAGCTTGCCCTTGGCGGCATCGAGGTTGCCCGCCTTCATGCTGTCGAGCGCCTGGACATAGGCCTCGGCATTGGCGTCGCGCTGCTGGGTCTGGCGGTGGCTCCAGTAGAGCCAGCCGCCGAAGGCGAGAAGCGCAAGGACAACCGCCGCGAGCACCGGCTTTCCATAGCGGCTGAAGAAGCCCTCCACCTGGTCCTGGCGCAGGGCATCATCGACCTCGCGCAGGAATACATCCTGCTGCGCGGCGATTCGCTCGGCGGACTTCGGGTTGGACGGCGTGTTGCTGGAAGGAGGCAGAGCCAATTTGCGGGCGCTTTCTGCGGAAATCAGGATGGTTGCCGGGCTGTTTAGCGAATGGCCACGGCTTTTCAACGGTGATGATCGCTGCACCGGTCGGGGTGAAGCCTTGCTGAATGGTGTCCGCGTGTCAAATCAGCCGCTCCCGGCCCAGCGCTTCGCCGTAAGTGCGGCTGTAGGCGGAGAGCATCGCCGCCTCGTCGTAGCGGTCCCGCGCAAGTGCCCGGTTCGCCGCGCCGAGCCGGGCGCGAAGCCGCTCGTCGCCCGCCAGCCGCAGCAGGGTGGAGGCCAGCGCCGCCTCGTCTCCGGGGGGCGTGACGAGCGCCCGATTTTCCACCGATACCATGTCCGCGACATCGCCGACGGCGGGCGAGGCCACCGGCAGCGCCGCCGCCATCGCCTCGACGACGGAGATCGGGAACTGCTCGCTCTCGGAAGACAGCGCGAAAACGTCGAACAGGCCCACCGCATGGGAAGGGTCGGCCACGAAGCCCGGCAGGTGGACCCGGCCCGAAACCCCGCAGCGCGCGGCCTCGGCCTCGATCGCGGCGCGGTCCGGCCCCTCGCCGAGAATCACCAGCCGCCACGGCTCCGGCAGCGGCGCGAAGGCGCGGACCAGCCGCGGAAGGTTCTTCACCGGCCGCAGCCCGGCCAGCGTGCCGACCCAGCGCTCGCCCGGTTGCTTGACGATGCCCGGCAGGACATCGGGCCGCGGACGGTCGAGATAGGCGTCGCAATCGATACCGTTGGTGATCAGCCGCACCCGCCCGCGCGGCTGGCGCCAGGCGGAAAGCGCAATCGCCTCCAGCCGCCGCGAGGGGACTACCAGCGCCGAGGCCCGCCGCAGCGCGATTCGCCGGTAGCGGTTGCGCGCGGGCTTGAGCCCTGCCGCCTCGTCCTCGTTGAAGCCGTCCTCGTGATGGACCAGCGGCGGCAGCCCCAGCAGACCGCTGAACAGGCCATGCGCCATGACCGCGTCCATCGCCCCCCAGTTGTAGGTCAGCACGAGATCGAAGTCCGCCATCGCCTTGGCGATCCGCCAGAGACGCGCGGGCGCGGGGCGCCCCTGGAGGCCGGGAAAATCTTCCGGGAATGTCACATCGAGCGCCGGATCGAGCACGATCGCCGCCCCGTGCGCGCCCGGCTGGGCCGAAACCACCGCATGGGCGATGCGCGGCCCGAACAGGTTCATCAGCCGCACCGCGCGCAGTTCCTTGCCGCCGGCGGCAAAGCTCGAATGAAGATGGAGAATGCGCAAGGCCGATGCCGGTCCGGCTCAGGGAACCTGGGCGAGCAGCCGCTCGATCGCGTCCATCGCCTCCGGCTCGTCCAGCGTCGGGGCATGGCCGACGTTTTCCAGCGTCACCGCCTCGGTCCCCGGCAGGCGGCGCAGCATCTTTTCCAGAGTGGCGGCGGAAAGCAGGTCGGACAGGTCGCCGCGCAGCACCAGCACCGGACGGCCCGCCAGCGCTTCCCATGCCGGCCAGAGATCGGGCTGGTCGTCCACGTCGTACCCAAGGAAGGGTTCGGCGATCTTCATGTCGTAATCGAAGACCACGCGCCCCGAATTGGACAGCGTCATCAGCCGCTTGGCGCGCCCGATCCAGAAATCCAGCGGCTGGCCGGGATGAGCTTCGCCCTGGTTGTCCTCCAGCGCGCGCGCGGCATGGACCCAAGTGGGATAGCTGCGGCCCTGCCCGACATAGTCCTTGATCCGCTCCACCCCGGCAGGTTCGAGGAATGGCCCCACGTCGTTGATGACGGCGGCGACGATCCGTTCGGGAAACATCGTCGCCAGCCCCATCGTCATCAACCCGCCCAGCGAGGTGCCGATGGCCACGAAACGGTCGATCCCTTCCTGTTCCAGCAGCGCGAGCAGGTCCTCGCCATATTGCAGCGGGTTGTAAGTGGCCGAATCGCGGGCATATTCGCTATCGCCCCGGCCGCGCATGTCCGGGCAGATCACGCGCCAGCGGGGCGAGAGGACTTGCGCCACATTCTCGAAGTCCCGGGCGTTGCGGGTAAGGCCGTGGAGACAGACGATCGGCGGTTTTCCTTCGGATTCGCCCGGATAATCGCGAAAATGCAGCTTCAGACCATCGCGGCTCGACCAGAACCGATCCTCATAACCCGTCATGCCGAAGCTGCGACCTCCTGTTCGCCCGCCTTGCTAGACCGGCCTTGCATCGCCACTATCGCCTGATGCGAAGCGAACCGCAAGCAAGTGCCTATCGTCCTGCCCCGCGTATCGAGGCGATTTCCGACTGGATCGCCAGTCCCGTGAGCGCCGCGGCGTTTCCGGCCCATACCCTGCGCTTCCGCAATGACCGGTGGGCGCGGGCAGTCGGGCTGGACGGGCTGGACGATGCCGGCTGGACCGCGCATTTCGGCCGCTTCGAACCGCTGCCCGGCAATCTCCCGCAGCCGCTGGCGCTGCGCTATCACGGCCACCAGTTCCGCGTTTTACAATCCCGACATCGGCGATGGGCGGGGCTTTCTCTTCGCCCAGTTGCTCGACGGGGCCGGAAACGGAACCGGCCGCGTGCTCGACCTCGGCACCAAGGGATCGGGCCAGACCCCCTACAGCCGCGAAGGCGACGGAAGGCTGACGCTGAAGGGCGCGGTGCGCGAAATCCTCGCCACCGAAATGCTGGAGGCGCTGGGCGTCCATACCAGCAAGACCTTCTCGGTGATCGAGACCGGCGAGGAACTCTGGCGCGGCGACGAACCCTCGCCCACCCGTTCGGCGGTCATGGTGCGGCTCAGCCAGGGCCATATCCGCATCGGCACCTTCCAGCGCCTGCTGGCACTGGAAGAACGCGACCACATGGCCGCGCTCGTCGCCTATTGCCTGGAAACCTTCCCCGGCGGCCCGCCGCCCGAGGATGCGCCCGGGCGCGAGCAGCCCGCGGTGATCCTGCTGCACCAGGTGGTGGAGCGCATGGCGGACCTCGCCGCGAGCTGGATGGTCGCGGGCTTCGTCCACGGCGTGCTCAATACCGACAACATGAACATCTCGGGCGAAAGTTTCGATTATGGCCCCTGGCGCTGGCTCCCGCACTGGGACCCGCGCTTCACCGCCGCCTATTTCGACCGAACCGGCCTCTATGCCTTCGGCCGCCAGCCGGAAGCGGTGCTGTGGAACTGCGGCCAGCTCGCCATGGCGCTGCGCCTGCTGGTGGGAACCGCCCCGCTGGTGGCCGCGCTGGACCGTTTCGCCCCGCTCTACCAGGAAGCGATGAGCCGCCGGTTCGCCTGGCGTCTCGGCGTGGTGCCGCAGGGGGTGAAGGACGATGCCGCGCTGATCCAGGCGGCCGAGCAGGCCATGGTCGCCACCGGCGAGGCGCCGGAGCAGTTCTTCTTCCGCCATCGCGGCGGGCGTGACGGCGGGAACGACCTGTTCGGCCAGCTCATGCACAATTATCGCCCCGCCGCGACGGCGGACGATCCCTTCTGGAAGCGCAAGGCCCCGCCCGGCATCCTGATCGACGAGGTGGAACGCATCTGGGCGGAGATCGACCAGCATGACGACTGGTCCGCGCTTCACGGGAAAGTGGACGAAATCCGGGAGCTTGGCCGCCAGCTCGGCCCGGCGCCCGCCCCCGCCGGCCACCCCTTCCCCGCCTGAGCGACAAAGGATTACAGGTCCTGTTAGCTTCCCGGTAGGGAACTTGTGCAAGAGCATGTGCTGCAGCGAGTTACCCAAGCCAACGGATCAGCCAAAGTCATGGGCGGTACAGCCACGAGGCCGGCGCAGGATGCCACCAGAGATCAGGAAACCACCGAAACCGTGAACAATGCGGACATCGTTTCCCACGAACCGGCTACCGGCGCGGAAATCTGGCGGGGCAAGCCCTGCAACGTGGACGAGGTGGTGGACCGCGCGCGGCGGGCCTGGCCGAACTGGGCCGCGCTGCCGCTGGCCACCCGCATCGAACTGCTGCGCCGCTTCGCCAACGAAGTGCGCAAGGATGCCGACCGGCTGGCCGTCACGATCGCCCGCGAAGTGGGCAAGCCGCTGTGGGAGGCCCGCGCCGAAGTCGAGAACGTGATCGCCAAGGTCGAAGTCTCGATCCGCGCCTATGCCGAGCGTACCAGCCAGCGCAAGCTGGACTCCGCGCTCCAGGGCACCATGGCGGTCCGCCACAAGCCGCACGGCGTGCTCGTCGTGCTGGGACCGTACAATCTCCCGGCCCACTTGCCCAACGCCCACATCGTGCCCGCCCTGATCGCGGGCAACGCGGTGATCTTCAAGCCGAGCGAGAAAGCCCCCGCCACCGGGGAAATGCTGGCGCGCTGCTTCCACCGCGCCGGGATTTCCGCCTCGGTCATGCAGCTTGCGGTGGGCGGCCCGCTCGAAGGGCAGGACTTCGTGGCGCATGGCGGGGTGGACGGGGTGCTGTTCACCGGCTCGGCCAATACCGGCATCTCGATCAACCGCCGCCTCGCCGCCCGTCCGGACAAGCTGGTCGCGCTGGAAATGGGCGGCAACAACCCGATCGTCCTGTGGGACACCCCCAAGCTGACCGATGCCGCCGCGCTCATCGTCCAGTCGGCTTTCGCGGGCGCGGGGCAGCGCTGCACCGCCGCGCGGCGGCTGATCGTGAAGGGCGCGATCTACGACGCCGCGATCGCCGAAGTGAAGGCGCTGGCCGACCGGCTCATCGTCGGCGCCCCGTTCGACGAACCGGCACCCTTCATGGGCCCGATGATCGACAACATGGCGGCGGACGGGCTGACAGAAAGCTTCCTCTATCTGCTGAGCAACGGCGGCAAGGCGATCAAGCATCTTGTCCGCCCGGACGACGCGCTGCCCTTCCTCAGCCCCGCCATCATCGACACCACCGCGATGAAGGACCGCCCCGACGTGGAACTGTTCGGGCCGATCCTCCAGGTGATCCGCGTGGACGATTTCGACGAGGCGATCGCCGAGGCCAACAATACCCGCTTCGGCCTTGCCGCATCGCTCGTCGGCGGCAGCCCGCAGGACTACAACCGCTTCTGGGCGAACGTTCGGGCGGGCATCGTCAACTGGAACCGCACGACCACCGGCCCCAGCCACGCCGCGCCGATGGGCGGCATCGGCCTTTCGGGCAATCACCGTCCCTCGGGCTATTATGCGGCGGATTACTGCGCCTATCCGGTCGCCTCGGGCGAGATGGAACAGCCGCGCGCGGTGATCGGCGTGGGACTGAAATAGGGCCTCACTGGCCCGAGGTCACCAGGTCCACTTCCGTCACGCCGTTCGCCAGCTTGCGGGCATATACCACATAGGCCAGCGCGCCCTTGCGGCCGCCGATCGCGTGATCGGCCCCGTCGACCCGGTATTCCGCGCTGTATCCGCCCTTCTGCGCCATCGCGTAATAGAACGAGATCACGTCTGCGGGGCTGACGGCGGTGCCGTAGTTGACCACCCGCAGGGCGCAGCCTTCCGTGTCGGTTCCGGCCGCTTCCTGCACCGCGCCGCGGGGATAGACCGGAAGCGCGGCGGGCAGCTTCGTGGCCCAGCTGTCGGAATAGCGGACCTTGCCCGCGCAGTCGGTCTTCGCGCGCGGCTGGCCTGCGTGACCCGCGCCGCGCTCGCCGCGCCTTCGGCCAGCGGGGATGCCGAACCCTTCTGCGTTGCCGGGGCCGCGCCCAGCGCGCCGCCGGCCGCTTCGGCCGCGGCCTTCTTCGCAGCGGCGACAGCCTCGGGAGAGCGGGCGGCGGCGGGCAGAACGATGCCGTTCCCGCTCGCAGCCGGTGCCGGGTTCCTGCCGCCGGTCATCTCGGGATCGACGACGATCCGGTCCCCCAGCCCGCCCGCCAGCGCGGGATCGCTTGCCTCGTCCACCGGCTTCTTCTCGTGCGAATCGCAGCCCGCCAGCAGCAGCGCGGCGCCCATGCCGGCGAGGAGGAGAGAAGTGCGGCCCATGGAGGGATGTCTGGCCTTCATCGTCGCGTCCTTTTCCCGCCGGGGCCAGGATCTTGCGAGCGGCACTGCGGCATGAATATCTGCCGTCCAGCCTTCCCGGCAATTGGCGCGAAGACAAGGGGCCGCGCCCTCCGATCGCGGCCGCGTCCCAATTCGGGATGCCCGCCACCGGCTTCGTCAACCCATGGAAAAGCGCGGAAACCATGCGGCGTGAACAGGTCGAGGGCGCCCGCAGCCCAAAGGCCACGGACGCCCTCTCCCACCCGCCCCCAACCAAATGGAGCCCGGGAGGTCTCCCCCCGCCAGTCGCCGTCCTCGCGGGGGAAGCCAGTCAGTATTCGGGTGGCTTAGCGGCAGCGCGAGCCGCCACGGTCGACCTCGCGGCCCAGCAGGGCACCGCCGACCGCACCCAGCAAGGTGCCGGTGGTGCGATCACCGCGGCTGTCGATCTCGCGGCCCAGCAGGGCGCCCGCCGCACCGCCTACCAGCAGGCCGGTGGTGCCATTGGAGCGACGGCAGTAGTCGCGACCGTCGCGACCGCGCCAGGTGTCCCCGCGATAACCGCGATTGTCGCGGTAGTAGCGGTCCCGGCTGCCGTAGCCGCGACGATAATCCTCGCGCGAGTAGCGCTGGCGGCCATGTTCGTAAGTCTGCTCGCCGGGAGCCTGGAAGCTGGCGGGGCCGAAGCTGGTCGCGGCCGAAGCGGGCATCGCGGTGGCCAGGCTGGCAGAGGCGGCGGCGAGAGCGGCGGCCTTGAAGAATGCGTTCATTTCGAATCTCCTCGTCATTGCGGGAGGGGCTTGTTGGCCTCGATCCGCTGTATGCATTCATCTTTAGGGCACCCAAGCTGAACGAAGCGCAACGCGGCTGTCAGAATTCGCGATATCGACGAGGCGAGGGACGTGTTGCGACGAACCGCTTGCCGCAAGGCATTCCGGCACTTATCGCGACCGGCCACCAAGCGAAGGTTTCCCATGCGACACGTCTCCCAGAACCCCGGCCGCCAGTCGGGCGGACTCCTGCAGGCATTGGGCGCCTATTTCATCTGGTGCCTGTTCCCGCTCTACTTCGCGGCGCTGCATACGGTGGCCCCGTTCGAGGTCGTGGCCTGGCGGCTGCTGTTCACCCTGCCGTTCTGCCTCATCATGGTCGCGGTGCTGCGCCAGGGGCCGCAACTGCGCGCCGCACTCGGCAATCCGCGCATCCTGGGCGCGCTGGCGCTGAGCGGGCTGCTGATCGGCACCAACTGGCTGGTCTACGTGATCGCCGTGCTCGAAGGCCACGTGCTGGCCGCCAGCCTCGGCTACTACATCAATCCGCTGGTGAACGTGCTGGCCGGCACGATCTTCCTGCGCGAGCGGTTGACGCGGCTGCAATGGCTGGCGGTGATCCTGGCCGGGGTCGGCGTTGCCATGCTGGCCTGGGGCGCGATCGACACGCTGTGGATCAGCCTCAGCCTCGCGCTGAGCTTCGCGGGCTATGGCCTCGTGCGCAAGCTGGCACCGGTCGAAGCCCTGCCGGGCCTCACCGTGGAAACGCTGGTGCTGCTGGTGCCGGCGCTGGGGATGCTGGGCTGGCAGGCGCAAGCCCGGCCGGGCTCGCCATGGGGCAGGCGCCGACCACCAGCATCCTGCTTGCCTGCGCAGGGATCGTTACCGGCGTTCCGCTGCTGCTTTTTGCAAGCGCGGCGCGGCGGCTGGATTTCTCGGTGCTCGGCTTCATCCAGTTCGTGACGCCCACGGGCGTGTTCCTGCTCGGCCTCTTCGCCTTCGGCGAGCCGCTCAAGCGGGTGCAGGTCTACTGCTTCCTGTTCATCTGGACCGCCATCGCCGTGTTCTGCTGGGACCTGCTTTCGCGCAAGCGCAAGGTCGCCGCAGCCTGAACCGCTGCCGTCAGGCGCGCCTGCCGCGCTGGAGAAGCGCCTGAACGAAGGCGTCGAGATCGTCCACCTCGACGTCGAGCACTTCGTCCCACTCGGCCAGCAGCGCCTCGATATCCGCGCGCGTATAGGGATCGGGCGCCTTGTGCTGCACTTTCGGCGCGCGGTGCGGCCAGGGGTGGCCGGTGAGGTTATTGTATATCCACCCGAACTGGCTGAGAATCACGACATTGAGCGCCAGCGGAACGAGATAGCTGATGCCCCAGGCCTGGCTGCCCGTGGCCCCCAGCGCATAGAGCAGCGCGCAGGCACCGCCCGGAGGGTGCAGGCTGCGGGTGAGCGACATGGCCGCGATCGCCAGCCCCACCGCAACCGCGCCTGCCAGCCACGGATCGCCCAGCAGGTGGCCCACCGCCAGCCCGACCATCGCGGAAATGAGATTGCGCCGATCACGGACCACGGCTGCGCCAGCGGGCTGGCGGGAACGCAGAACACGAGCACGGTCGAGGCGCCGAGCGGCGCGACGAGAAACGGCAGCGCCGCCAGTTCCGAACTCTGCAGCAGCCAGGTGACACCGCCGGCAATGGCGATTCCCAACATGCCGCCGAAAGCCCCGCGCATCCAGCCGAGGCGCCCCAGCCCGCCGCGCGCCAAGCCGCCGCGCAATATCGTCATCAATCCCGCCGCCACCGGCCCCGCTCTCCATTACAGTGCGAACGGGCGGCCTATGGACGAGTCGCCCAGCCATGGCGAGGCGAGTCGTGCTTGGGCACCGGAAAGCCGGTGTGTGACGGGCTTCGTCATCCTCGCCGCGCCATGCTGCCGCAAATAGGCCACGATCGCGTGTTTGCCTGCGCTCTCCCGATGGAGCGCCCCATGCCCGCGATCGACGCCGCACCTGCTGTCCCCGCTGCCGAGCAGACGATCGACGCCTTCGACCTCAGGCAGTTGCGCGCCCCGCCGGATGCCCGGTTCAGCGCCGTGCGCCCGCGCTGCCCCGAAGCGCGCTCGGGAGAGATCGTGGTCTGCGCGCCAGACCCGGAGCGGGAACGGCTACGCCCGCTCCCCGAAGGCTATGACATTCCCGAAGGTCCGCCCCGGCTGGAGATGAAGCTGGATGAAACCACCAGCGCCGATGTGCATCTGGAAGCCCAGGTCTTTCCCAACGGCACGGTCAGCAACCGGCTGATGGTGGGCCTGAAGAAGAAGTTCTGAAGCACCTTGGCCACATGAAAAGCCCGTCCGCCCGAGGGAAAGGCGGACCGGGCCCGTTGGGCGTCCCGGCGACAGGAGGGGGAAGTGTCCGGGACGCTTATAGGGTTCAGGCGAACTTGCCGGCCCGGGCGATCTCGGCCACCGGCTTGCGGCCCGAGGCCACTTCGCGTTCCTGAAGGAATTCGGGAAGCTGGCTCTTGTCGCCGATCCGGCCGATGGCGAAGGCCGCTTCAAGGCGGTGATCGGCGGGAATGCCAAGCGCCTGCTCGGCCTCGCCGAACTTCAGCCCGGTCATGCCATGCGTATGGTAGCCCAGCGCCTGCGCCTGGAGCGCCGCCAGCGCCCATACCGCACCGGCATCGAAGCTGTGGCTGTGATTGTCCGAATTGCCCTTGTCCGAGCGCATCTGGCTATCGGACACGACATAGACGAGCGCCGAGGCGTCCTTGGCCCAGCCCTGGTTGAACTCGATCAGCTGCGAAAGCAGCAGGTCCCAGTTGGCATCGCCCTTCTTCGCATAGAGGAAGGTCCAGGGCTGCACGTTGTAGGCCGAAGGCGCCCAGCCGGCAGCCTCGAAGATCACGTCGAGGTCTTCCTGCGAAATCTCGCTGCCATCGAAGGCGCGCGGCGACCAGCGGTTGACGATCAGCTTCTCGACCTTGGGATGGGCAGTACGTCCGGTCATGTCGATTTCCTTGGTTGATGAGAATGTTGGGAGAGAAAGGGAGATTCAGGCCGCGTCGACCAGGACGAGCTCGGCATCCTCGATGGCGGTGACGGTGATGGTATCGAGCCCGGTGATCGCCACGCCGTCGCGCGGCTGCGCTTCGACATCGCCCACCAGGATGCGGCCCTTCGCGGAAACCAGATAGGCATGGCGCCCGCGCCCGGTTTCGTAAGTGACGGTGTCGCCCGCCTTGACGGTGGCACCCAGCACGCGGGCATCGGCTCGGATCGGCAGCGCGTCCTCATCCCCGGCGATGCCGCTGGCGAGAGTCACGAAGCGACCGGTGCGATCGTCCTTCGGGAACGGCCGCGCCCCCCAGCCCGGAGCCTCGCCCCGCTGGTCCGGCAGGATCAGATCTGGAACAGGGTGGTCGCCTCGTCCTCGAGATTGAACTCGGAATGGACGATGCCGGTCCCCGCGCTCATCACCTGGACGTCACGCGCGTGCGCCGCTTGTTGCCAAGCTGTCCTGATGCGTGATCGCCCCGGTACGGACATAAGTGATGATTTCCATGTCGCGGTGCGGGTGCGGCGGGAAACCCGAACGCGGGCCGATGGTATCGTCGTTCCAGACCCTCAGGCGCCCCCAGTTGGTGCGGGCCGGATCGTGGTAATCGGCGAAGGAAAAATGGTGATGGGCATCGAGCCAGCCGTGATCGGCGGCTCCGAGGCTAGCGAAGGGACGAACTTCGATCATGTGGCCCTCCTGGGTCAGTTTGTGTGCCGTTCTGTGCCCCCTAGGTAGCGCTTGCCGAGCCACCGGATAATTGGGATAAAATCGATCGAGATGTTCAACTAAACTGAAGGCTTCTTCTACCGATGGTCGATATCGCGCCGCCCAGCCTCGATCACTTGCGCACCTTCCTGCTCGTCGTCGAGGAAGGCAGCTTCGGCGGCGCGGCCCGCAAGCTGGGCCGCGCGATCTCGGTGGTGAGCTATGCCATCGCCCAGCTCGAAACCCAGCTCGACGTCCGCCTGTTCGAACGGGAAGGCTCGCGAAAACCGAAGCTTACCGAGCAGGGACGCGCCTTGCTGAGCGAGGCCCATGCCATCGCCGACGATGTCGACGCCCTGCTCGCCAAGGTGCGCAGCCTGCGGCAGGGACTGGAAGCGGAACTCTCGCTGGCGGTGGATGTCATGGTGCCGGGCAACGTGCTGGCAAAGCTGCTGCGCGACTTTCAGGTGATGTTCCCGAGCGTCCCCCTCCGCCTCCATGTGGAAGCGCTGGGCGCCGTCGCCGCGCTGGTGCTGGACAGCCGCGCGACTCTTGCCATCGCCGGGCCCGATATCCTCGATCTTCCCGAAATCCAGCGCGAAACCGTGGGTTCTGTCGAGATGGTGCCGGTGGCCGCCCCCGGCCATCCGCTCGCCGTGCCCGGCCCGATCGCCCCGGGTGAGGCGCGCAAGCACCTGCAACTCGTGCTGACCGATCGCTCTCCATTGACGGAAGGCCGGGACTTTTCGGTCTTCAGCCCCCGGTCCTGGCGCCTCGCCGATCTCGGCGCCAAACATGCCCTGCTCAAGGAGGGAATTGGCTGGGGATCGATGCCGCGCCACCGGATTTCCGCCGATCTTGCCAGCGGCGAACTGGTCGAACTCCACCTGCCCGAACGGCCGACTATCGACTATGCCCTCGTCGCCCTGTGGCGCAAGGACAGTCCGCCCGGCCCCGCCGCCGTCTGGGTTCTCGACGAGATTCGCGAACGTCTCGCGAACTGCGCGCCGATCGCCGCCCCTGCTTCCCCCAATCGGACACTTGCGTAGCTCGCGGCGCTGCCCCACTTATCGGCCATGACCGCCAGCCGCCTGTTCGACCGCGCCGTGATCCGGCTTTCCCCCCGCCCCGATTCGAACGAAGATGTCGCCGAATTCCTGCAAGGCCTCGTCACCGCCGACGTGACGAAAGTGCTGCCCACCTGGGCTGCGCTCCTTTCCCCGCAGGGCAAGGCGCTGTTCGACTTCCTCGTCTGGCCCGGCGGCAACGGCCTGCTGATCGATTGCGAGGCGGAAGCTGCCGACGCGCTCGTCAAGCGACTGTCGATGTACCGCCTGCGCCGCGCCATAGACATCGTTCGTGACGATACGCTGGCCATCCACTGGCGCCCCCACACCGGCGACGGCGCCGCGCCCGACCCCCGGCATCACGCCTTGGCGAACGCTGGATCGCGCCGTCGACCCCACCGATCCTTCCGAATCCGAAGGCGCCGACCTTGCCTGGCGTGCACACCGGCTTGCCATGGGCGTGCCGGAAGGCCGCGCCGAGCTTGGTGACGGCGAAACGCTCTGGCTGGAATGCAACGCCGTGGAACTGAACGGCGTAAGCTTCACCAAGGGCTGCTATGTCGGGCAGGAAAATACCGCGCGCATGAACTGGCGGCAGAAGGTCAACCGCCGCCTGATCGTGGTCCCGCTCGCCCGCTCCGACGAAAAACGTCGCCGCGCGGCCTATCCCGAACTGGGCTTTGCCGTGGATCATCTGCGAGTGGAGGACATCGACCCCCAGCTCGCGCCGAAGTGGCTCGAACTCCAGGTCTGACCGTCCACCCCTGAAAGCCGAAAGCGATCAGGCCATCATCGCCGCGCCGTTCGCCGCATTCACCGGCGCGCGGTGCTCGAGATCGGCCACGTAGATCCGCGCGCTGACCGGCATTCCCCGACCAACACTGAACCGCTCGCGGTCCTCACCGCTGTCCGCAAAGCCCGATGCCTCCAACACGCCCAAGGTTGCGGGATTGTCGGCAAAGTGGCTCGCCACGATGCGGCGGTGGCCCAGTGTCCGGGCCTGGTCCAGCACGGCGCGAACCGCTTCTCCGGCAAATCCCTTTCCCCGGTGGGACGGCACAATCCAGTAGCCGAGCTCGATGTCGCCCTCGATACGGCCCAGACCGATCCCGCCCACGAGTTGAGGGCCATCCGGCGCGCGCAAGTACATGAAGAAATGCGGCAGGCGCGGATCGCGCGGCTTGCCGAGATATTCGCGCATGGCGCGACTGGAGCGCGGCATTTCGCCAACACCCAGATTACGCTGAACGGCTTCATCCGAAATGGCTTCGACCAGTTCGTCGAAGTCTTCCGGCCAGCCGGGCCTCAGAAACAGTCTCTCCGTGCGGACGAACATGTGACGGTTCTCCGTTATCTCTTTTTCCGCGGCAGCCCCTATGCACAAAGCTCCGGCCCAATGCACGGCTTTTGCTATGCTCCGGGCCTCTGCCGCGACCAAGCCGCGCTATCGCGCCGATATGGCTGGAAAGACTGAAATGAGGAGGCGGTGCAGCCCCGGCGACAAGGCGCCGGGGCTGCACCGATCATGCGGCGCGCTGACGCGCGATGCCGGATCCGCCGCCAAGACCGGTATTGCCGCGATCATCATCGCAATCGCTGGGCGAATCGAACTCCAGCGCATATTCGCGCGCCGGATAGGCCATGCCGCGGCTTTCGCTGAACCGCTCGACCAGGCGTCCTGTCCGGTGGAAACCGGATTTCTCGAGCACGCGGCCGGATGCCGGGTTATCGATGAAATGGCTGGCAACGATCCGCTTGTGCCCGATCGCCCGAGCGAGCGAGAGGACGGCGCGCACCGCCTCGCTCGCGAAGCCCTGCCCCCAGTGATCGCGTGCAATCCAGTAGCCGAGATTCACTTCGCCATCGAGATCGGACAGGCCGATGCAACCGACCAGCCGCGAACCATGGGCGCTGGGCTCCGTGATCAGGAAACGCGGGAGCAGCATGTCCTGATCGGTGCCCAGGAAACGCCGTGCATCCTCGCTGGTGTAAGGCCAGGGCGCCTTGGCGAGATTGCGGACGACCTTTTCGTCGTCGATCAGCGCCAGCAGTTCTTCCCAGTCCTCGGGCCATCCAGGCCGCAGGAACAGCCGTTCGCTGCGAATGAACATAGTGTATCTCCACTCATCCGCCCCGCGCCATCGGTATCAGAAGCGCGTGACATTGCGATTACGCACAACGCGCGAAGGCCCTGAAATATCCGCGCAAATTCGTAAGAAAGTGTACGGATCGGTCGCCTTGCGAACGATTGTGCGGTGCTGTGAGGGAGACACGAAAAGAGGGAGACGGGTAGGCCCCTCTCCCTCGATCAGCCGATCACGAAAATCGGCGGGGCCATCCCGTCAGGATGGCCCTTTTATCGACCATCCGATTATTCGGCGGCTTCTGCCATGACGTCTACGGAGACGTACTTACGGCCCTGCTTGCCGTCGTGGAAACGCACGCGACCTTCGGCGGTGGCGAACAGGGTGTGGTCCTTGCCGATGCCGACGTTCACGCCCGGATACACACGGGTACCGCGCTGACGAATGATGATGTTGCCGCCGATCACTTCCTGACCGCCGAACTTCTTCACGCCAAGACGGCGGCCTGCAGAGTCGCGACCGTTACGCGACGAACCGCCAGCTTTCTTATGTGCCATTGTTCAGTCCTTCCGATCTTTGGCTCAGGCGACAGACACGATGCGCAGCAGCGTAAGCTGCTGGCGGTGACCGTTCTTGCGGCGATAGTTATGGCGGCGGCGCTTCTTGAACACCACGACCTTTTCGCTCTTGGCCTGTGCGATGATCTCGGCCGAAACCGTGATCTTCGAGGCGTCAGCGACTTCGCCGTCGTTGCCGGCGAGCAGAACGTCGCCCAGCGTGATGGTCTCACCGGCTTCACCAGCCAGCTTTTCAACCGCGATCTTGTCTCCGGCGGCAACCCGATACTGCTTGCCGCCCGTGCGCACAACTGCGAACATGGTGCCCTTACCTAATCTCAATGAGCCCTAAACAGGCCGAAACAACTCTGCCCCGGCCGCTCTGGTCCAGGAAGGAACCGTGGAGCCTTGCGGGCGACGCACCGGCATCCCATTTGCACGGGGTACCGGAAAGAAGGGTGCCGTTAGTCCACCACCCGATTCGTGTCAACCAAGGAGTGGCCCGGGTCCGGCTGCGAAACGCGATTCAACCGTGATTGAGGCTCGCGATCAGCCATGGCCATGCTATGTCATGCCCATGACCCGTACACCAGTCCGTTTTCTGCCGCCGATCCCGCATCTCTGCCTGACTTTGGCGCTGCCCCTGGGGCTTGCGGCCTGCTCGACGGCGGGAAGCTATCCCTCGCTGGCCTATCGGGGGGCCGAACGCAGCGCCTTGCCCGCGCCGGCGGAACCCGCGCCGCCGCCCGTCCAGCTTCCCCCGCCGAGCACCGATCTCACCACGCGAATCAGCGGACTCGTCACGGCGGCCCAGGATGCAGACCGTCAGTTCGCATCGAAGCGCCCCGCCGCCGAACGGGCGGTGAGCGCCGCGGCCCGCGCTGCGCGGACGAGCGATTCCTGGGTTTCGGCCCAAGTCGCCGTTTCCGCACTTCAGGCCAGCCGCGACACTGCCGTTGCCGCTCTCGCGGATCTCGATTCGCTTTATGCCGATGCGCGCACCGCCGCCCCTACCGACGAATCCCCCAGCACCAGGGCCATCGATACCGCGCGCAGCAGGTCCAGGGTCTCGTGAATGCCCAGAACGACATCATCTCGGGCCTCGATGCCCGACTGAGGAACTGAAACGGAAAAACCCCTCCCTCTTGACGAGGGAGGGGTCTCCGAAGCGCCCGATCCTTGTCCGAAAGCCCCCCGGCCCGGACAGGTGGATCAGTTGAAGGCGACGATGACGGCGACGGCCAGTCCCCAACCCAGGATCAGCACGGGAAGCAGGAGGACCTGAATGGTCGCCTCGCCCGCGGTCAACCTTCCGCTCAGAGTTTCGACGCCGCGCGCGCGGAACTGCCCCCAGTCTGGCGTCGCGGTGCGATTGTCGGGCTTCATGCGCGTCCAGTAACCGGCAAGGCCGAAGGCAAAGACGACGAAGCCCGCGAAAATCACCATCGGTATCGCAAGTTCCGAATTGAGGAACGAGGCAGCCATGACACCGATGAACCCCAGGTAGAGCGCCACTGTCGCGATATAGAGCCCCGTCGGCAGGCCGAAGCCGCGATCGACGACCGTCGCCGCCCGGACCTGCGGGGCATCGATGGCGACGGCAAGTTCCCGAAGTTGCTGCAAATCGAGACGCTGCGACATGGCACTGGCTCCCTTGAGAGACGATCTCCCTGTGGGATCAGCTATGCACCGTGCGGGGCCCGATGAAATTGACGAGGGTCAAACGGAAGGTGAAGTACGCTGCATCCGCGCGAAATTTCGTTCCCGCCGTCAGGCCCAGCGGGCCAGATCCTCGATATCCTGTTCGCGAGGCTCGATCCAGCGCCACTCCCCGGCGACTTTTTCACGCTTCCAGAACCATGATTCGCTCTTGAGATGGTCCATCGCGAAATCCGCGGCGACGAAAGCATCGCGGCGATGCCGCGCCGCTGCCGCGACCAGGACGATCGGTTCTCCCGGCACCATCGTTCCACTGCGATGAACCACGAGCAGCCCGTGCAGCGTCCAGCGCGCCAGTACACGCGCCGCCAGCGCTTCCATCGCAGGAAGCGTGAGCGGTTCATAATGACGCAGTTCGAGCGCTTCCACGCCGCCTCCCTCGCGAACCTGCCCGAGAAAACTGACGATACCACCAGCCTGCGGCCGCGCGGCGGTGAAATCCCGCAGCAGTGACGCCGGATCGAAAGCCCCGGTCAAGAGGCGGACATCACCGGCCATGTCAGCCACCGGAAACCGGCGGCAGGAAGGCGATCTCGTCGCCCTCGCCCAGTTCCGGCTGACCTTCGCCGCTCAGGACGACTCCGTTCACGGCAACCCTTACCCGCGAACCCCGCAAGGCATCGGCCAATCCCGCCTCCAGCGCACCGATGACCTCCGCCAGCGTGGGCAAGAACGGAACGGCAAGAGAGGCAGCACCTGCCGCATCCTCCAACCGGCCCAGGAACACGAGACGCAGTGCCATCGTCAACCGCCCGTCATCGACATGTGGCGCGCCAGCGCAGGTGCCGCTCCGCGCGCATCGATCGCGAAATTGTGCCGCGCCGGCTTGATCTTCATGGCCATGTCGAGCGCCTCGTCCAACGCAGCCTCGGGATGCTCGCTGCGCAAGGCGGCCCGCAAGTCCACCCGCTCGTTACCACCGAGGCAGGCGTAAAGCTGGCCCGTCGCCGTCACGCGGATGCGGTTGCACCCCTCGCAGAAGTTCTGGGTAAGCGGCGTTATCAGTCCGATGCGCCCGCCGGTTTCCGCCACGTCGAAATAACGCGCCGGTCCGCCCGTGCGGTGCTGGCTGGGTACCAGCGTCCAGCGTCGTTCCAGATCTTCGCGAACCGAGGAAAGCGGCAGATAGTGATCGAAACGATCCTCCTCCACCTCGCCAAGCGGCATGACCTCAATCAGGGTCGATTCGAAACCCTGCCCATGCGCCCAGGCGACGATTTCGGGAATCTCGGCCTCGTTCAGGCCTTTCAGCGCGACGGTGTTGATCTTGACGCGCAGGCCGGCCGCCTTGGCCGCCGCCAGCCCTTCCAGCACTTGCGGCAGCGAATCGCGATGCGTCAGCCTGGCGAAGCCCGCACGGTCCAGCGTGTCCAGCGAGACATTGATCCGCTGGATCCCGGCAGCGGCCAGATCGTCGGCAAATTCGGCCAGCCGGGTTCCGTTGGTCGTGAGGGTCAATTCCTCCAGCCCATCGCCCAGCTTGCGGCCAAGGGCCTGTACCAGGTCGATCATGTCCCGCCGGACAAGCGGTTCTCCGCCGGTCAGCCGCAGGCGGGTAATGCCACGGCCGATGAAACCGAGCGCCATGCGGTGCAGTTCGTCAAGACTGAGAACATCCTTCTTCGGAAGGAAGGTCATGCGTTCGGGCATGCAATAGGCGCAGCGCAAGTCACACCTGTCAGTCACCGAGAGCCGCAAATAGGTGATGCGGCGCTGGAACTGGTCGACAAGGGGCGAACATGTTCTCATTGCTACGGTTATAGTAAGGCCCCCGCGCCCTTTCCAGCAAGCGAAAGGTATTGCCCCGTCACGGCGGGCGCCAGATTCAGCCACTCGGCCGCGGCGGCTATCGCCTCGGCATCGTCGCCCGCAAGCCCATTGACGCGGCGCGGCGCATGTTCGCGGGCAAGCCCCTGCACGGCAGCGAGCCGCCAGCCACGATGGGCATGGCCGGCGGCCGTGAAGACCAGAACCAGCGACGTCTCGCCCCCTGCCAGTACCGAGCGGGCTTCGGCCAGGGCGCCGGCGTGAAACTGCGCGGCGGCATCGAGCGGATCATCCGCCAATGGTCCAACGCGCAGGATCATGGTTCAGCGACGCAGCCGCGTAAGCGTCATGCCGATCTTCTCGCCGGCTTCTGCGATGGCCAGCTTGACGATCTTCACCGTTACCGCCTCAACCCGCTCGTCCTGAAGGAACAGCGTTTCGCAGACGTGATCGGCCACCGCCTCGATCAGCTTGAAGTGGACACCCTGCGGCAGCGCTTCGCTGGCTGCGAACTTGAGATCCATGTAGTTCTTGCTGGCGGTCAGCGGCGTGTCCGGCGCGTAGTGATCGGCGGGCTTCATGTGCACGGTGATCGTGAAGCGCAGCGGCTGCGGCTTGCCGGTCTCTTCCGAATAGATGCCGGTGAGGACATCGTGTTCGAAATCGGCGACTTCGAGAATGAGCGAATCGGTCATGGCATTGGAGTGCATGGCGGGGGCCCTTAGCCGTTATTTCGCCAGCGCGCGAAGATTGCGGTGGGGAGGAGACGGCCCTCCCCGTCTTCGCGCACGGCGAGGTCGCCATGCTCGATCGTGCCGGGCAGGTCGCGGAACAGTTCCTCCATCAGCCCCGCCAGCGCCAATGACGACATGCGCACGGCATAGACGGTTAGAAACAGGAACTTGCTGTCCGCGTCGAGCAGTTGGCGGCAATCGGCAAGCAGGCCGGGAAGGTTTTCCTCCAGGCGCCAGGTTTCGCCGGTAGGGCCGCGGCCGAACTTCGGCGGATCGAGAATGATCCCGTCATAGCGTTTGCCCCGGCGCACTTCGCGCGCGGTGAACTTGGCTGCATCGTCGATCAGCCAGCGCACCGGACGATCTCCCAGCCCGGCCAGTTCCGCATTCTCACGCGCCTGGGCGACGGACTTCTTGGAGGCATCGACGTGCGTGACCGGGCCATGGGCCGACAGCGCAAGCGTGCCGACGCCGGTGTAGCCGAAGAGGTTCAGCGTGCTGGCATCGTCTTGCCCGGCAAGCATGTCCCGCATCCAGTCCCACACCGGGGCCATGTCCGGGAAGAACCCCAGATGGCGAAACGGCGTGCACTGCGCGGTGAAGCCGACTTCGTTCCAGGCAAGCGGCCAGCCTTCGCGCGGAACCATCTTGTCGAACAGCCACCGGCCGCCGCCATCCTCGTCAGAGCCCGGCACGAATTCGCCGTGCGAATCCCAGTTCTCGAGCCGCGGCGTCCACATCGCCTGCGGTTCGGGGCGCACGAAGCGGTAGCTGCCGTAGCGTTCCAGCTTGCGTCCGTGCCCCGAATCGACGAGGCCATAGTCATCCCAGCCCTCCCCTGCGAGGATCAGCGGCTGGGTTGCGATGTCTGCCATGGAGCCCTCTGTCAGACCTTCGGGGTCGCGTGCTCGGCCACGAACGCGGCGATCGCCTCGTAGTCGCCCGGCAGTTCGACGCACTTTTCCTCGCGCTCGAACAAGTCGCCCACGCGGGCGGGCAGCCCGGAACGCTGACCGGTCGCGCGCTCTACCGCGTCCGGGAACTTGGCGGGATGCGCCGTCGCCAGCGTTACGACGGGAACGGCAGCGTCGATCCCGGCGGACCGCGCGGCGAACAGGCCGCAAGCGGTGTGCGGGTCGATCAGTTCGCCGCAGTTTTCCCAGGCCCAGCGGATCGCCTGCGCCATTTCGTCACCATCGGCGCGGGCAGACTGGAACAGTGCCGCGACACCTTCGCGCTGGGCTTCGGTGAGCTTCATGGCCCTGGTCGCCTCGAACCCTGCCATCTGCGCAGCCAGCGCGGCGCCATCGCGGCGGCCCAGATCGAACAGGAGGCGTTCGAAGTTGGACGAAACCTGGATGTCCATCGAGGGTGCGGCAGTTGGCGTGACAGTGCCCTGCGAATAGTCGCCTTCGGCCAGCGCACGGTGAAGGATGTCGTTGACGTTGGTGGCAACGATCAGCTTCTCGACCGGCAAGCCCATCTGCGCGGCGACGTATCCGGCGAACACATCGCCGAAGTTGCCGGTAGGCACCGAGAAAGCGACCTTGCGGTGCGGTGCGCCAAGCTGGAGACCTGCAGCAAAGTAATAGACCACCTGGGCCATCAGGCGCGCCCAGTTGATAGAGTTCACGGCGCCGATCGCGAAGCGTCCCGTCACGTCGCGATCGTTGAACATGCGCTTCACCATCGCCTGCGCATCGTCGAAAGAGCCGTCGATGGCGATGTTGTGGACGTTCGGTGCCAGCACCGTCGTCATCTGGCGGCGCTGCACATCGGAGACACGGCCGTGCGGGTGGATCATGAAGATATCGACCTTGGCCCGTCCGGCCACCGCGTCGATCGCCGCCGAACCGGTGTCGCCCGAAGTCGCGCCGACAATGGTCAGGTTACGCTCCGAGCGGCCGAGAAATTCCTCGAACAGCAGGCCCAGCAGCTGCAGCGCCACGTCCTTGAAAGCCAGTGTCGGCCCGTGGAACAGTTCCAGCACCCACTGCTGCTCGTCCAGCTGCTTGAGCGGCGTTACCGCCTTGTGCGCGAAGCGGCCGTAAGCCTGGGTCGTCAGCTCCAGCAGGCGGTCGTACGTCAGGCTTCCCTCGACGAAGGGGAACATGATCTTCGCCGCCAGCTCTGCATAAGGCAGGCCCGCCATGGCCGCGATTTCGTCAGCCGAAAAGCGAGGCCACTCGCGCGGAACATAAAGACCGCCGTCGGAAGCCAGGCCGGCCAGTGTCGCGCCTTCGAAATCGAGCGCGGGAGCGCTGCCACGGGTGCTGATATAGTCCATCGGGCGCGGTTAGCGGCAGGGGCGCGAAATGAAAAGCCTGTCGTGCAGGTTGGGCAAGAACAATTCCTAAAGCTGGCCGAGGCGAAATTTCATTCCGGGCTCCGCCTTGCGGTCAGGGCCGGCGCCCTTTCGCCAATGCAAGAACGTAGATGACCAGAGCCGTCGCCGCGAAAAAGAACCACTGCACGGCGTAGGACAAGTGATTGTTCGGTATCTCGGCAGGATCGGGAATGGCGTTCGCCTCCAGCCCCGCCAATGGAGGCGCAGCGACGAGCCTCGGTCCGGGTGCGATCACACCGTGGACCTCGCCCCCTGCCCAGCCGCCGGCGGCCATGGGCATGCGCGACCATCCGAGTACGACCAAGGCCTTCGTTCCGTCTGCCAAAGTGCAGTCGGCGGTCTGCGCGGCGCCCGATTCGTCCTTGGCATTGCGCCCGGCAATGCTCGAATGGCCGGTGACGACAGCGCATTCGAGCCGAGCGCGGCGGTACAGGAAGCCCTGCTGCTTTTCCTTGCTGCGCGGCCATTCCACTTCGCCGGGCAATTTTTGCGCGCTGGCATAACTGGAAAGCAGCGCTTCCTTTTCGTGAAGGCGCTGCAATTGCCAGAAGCCGAGCCCCACCATCAGCCCTGCGGCGGCGAGCACGACCAGGGTCGAGAAAATGGGAATGCGGTGCATCGTGCTTCCTCGAATCGGGGCCTGCCCCGGATCAGTGTTCCGAAACCGAAAGGGGCAGCCGACGCGAAGTCGGACTGCCCCTTTCGATCGGATCGCCATCGCCCGAATCGGGCGGCAGCATCAATGCGTCGGGTAACCCCAGCCGCCCCAGATGTAGATGGCGACAAAGAGGAACAGCCACACCACGTCGACGAAGTGCCAGTACCACGCAGCAGCTTCGAAACCGAAGTGCTGACGCGGCGTGAAGTCGCCGTTGTACGCACGCTTCAGGCAGACGATCAGCATGATGGTGCCGACGATGACGTGGAAGCCGTGGAAGCCCGTCGCCATGTAGAACGCCGAACCATAGGTGTTCTGGCCGAAGGGGAACGGCGCGTGAACGTATTCATAGGCCTGGATGCAGGAGAACAGCACGCCAAGAAGGATGGTTGCCCAGAGGCCCTTCTTCAGGCCTTCGCGATCCCCATGGATCAGCGCGTGATGCGCCCAGGTTACCGTGGTGCCCGAGCAGAGCAGGATCAGCGTGTTCAGCAAGGGCAGGTCGAACGGGTCCATGACCGCCTCGATCGCCTTGGGCGGCCACTGTCCACCGACCGCTTCGGAAAGCGTCGAGGGGAACAGCGAAAAATCGAAGAAGGCCCAGAACCAGCCGACGAAGAACATCACTTCCGAAGCGATGAACAGGATCATGCCGTAGCGCTGATGAAGCTGCACGACCGGCGTGTGGTCGCCCGCGTGCGCTTCCTTGATGATCTTCGAGAACCACATGAACATCGAGGCGATCAGGATGGCAAGGCCCAGCCAGGGCACGAACTTGCCGCCCGCCATGTCATGCATGAACAGGACCATCCCCGACGTGAATGTCAGCGCGCCGATGGTGGTGGCCAGCGGCGCGATGTCCGGCGGAAGAATGTGGTAATCGTGATTCTTGGTACCGGCCATGGTGCCTTCTTCCCCGTTCTCGAAACTTCGGTGTTCGATTCTTCCGGTGGGGTAATGCTCCCCCCGTGATTTGTTTCCCGCCCCGGGACTTAACCGCCCGTTTGGCTGTGGTCCAGTGTCTTTGCATCGGAGACGCTGGTGACATGGAAGGTGTAGCTGAGCGTGATCTGCTCCACGTCCTTGTTGTCGGGATCGTTCAGGATTGCCGGATCGACGTAGTAGATCACCGGCATCTTCACCGCTTCGCCCGGCTGGAGCGTCTGCTCGGTGAAGCAGAAGCACTGGATCTTGTTGAAGTAGCGCGCCGCCTGCTCAGGCTCGACATTGAAGCTCGCCGTGCCGGTGATCACCTTGTCGGAATCGTTTTTGGCCCAGAAAAGCGCCATATCGCGCTCACCGATGGTCACGGTGTCGGTGCGCTGGAGTGGCTTGAACTGCCACGGCATGCCTCGTTCGACATTGGCGTCGAAGCGGATCGACATGGTCTTGTCCGTCACCTGCACGGCTGCCGCCTGCGTCTCGTCCACACGGCGCGTAGTCCCGTTGTAGCCGGTAACCTGGCAGAAGATGCGATAGAGCGGGACGGAAGCGTAACCGAGGCCCAGCATCAGCAACGCCATCGACAGGGCGATGAAAGCGACGCGCCGGTTGCTGCGGACAGGTGCGATCGCCGTCTCCATCAGCCCATCTTCGCGATCGAGATGAAGAACACCAGCACCACGAACGCCGCGAGGCTGAGCGCCAGCACCCGGTTCCGGCTCCGCCGAATCTGCTCCGGCGTGCGGATATCGGGCGTTCCGGGTTCTGGTTGCGGGATGTCGTTCATGCTTCGATCTTTCACAGGACGATGAAGCGATCCACCACCAGCGCCGCGAACAGCACGAAGAGGTAGAGCACGGAATAGGCGAAGAGCTGCTTTTCCGGCTTCATCGTATCCTCGAGTCCGCTGCGTTCCCGCAGCCCGACACGAACGGAGAACGCCAGGAACAGCGTGGAAAGCACGATCGCGGAAACCCCGTAGACGGCCCCGGCACCGCCGATCCACCATGGCAGCACCGAAAGCGGCAGCAGGAGGATGGCGTAGAGCAGGATCTGGCGGCGCGTGGCCTTCTCGCCCGCGACGACCGGCATCATCGGGATGCCGACCTTGGCGTAATCGCTTTTGACGAACAGCGCGAGCGCCCAGAAATGCGGCGGGGTCCAGAAGAATATGATGGCAAAGAGCAACACCGGCATCAGCGTGACATGTCCGGTCGCGGCAACCCAACCGATCAACGGAGGGAACGCGCCGGCGCCGCCACCGATCACGATGTTCTGCGGCGTGCGCGGCTTCAGCCAGATCGTGTAGATCACGGCATAATAGATGATCGAGATCGCAAGGATCGCAGCAGGAAGCCAGCCGACCGCGAAGCCCATCAGGAATACCGAGACGGCGCAGAGCACGCCCGCGAAATCGCGCGCCGTGGTGCGGTCGAGACGGCCCTGCGGCAGGGGGCGCTTCGAAGTGCGCTTCATCCCGGCGTCAAGATCCGCTTCCCACCATTGGTTGAGCGCGGCCGCCCCTCCCGCGCCCATGGCGATGCACAGGATCGCGGTGAACGCGAGAACAGGATTGATCCGCTCAGGCGCGGCAAGCAGGCCGCAAAGGCCGGTGAAAATGACCAGGCTCATCACCCGCGGCTTGGTCAGCGCGAAGAGATCGCGCCAGTCGGCCGGGAGCGGAGCGGCGGCAGTAGTGGGACTCGTAGTCATCATGGTGCTTGGCCCCATACACCCGCAAAGGCCCGAAAAGCGAGGGCCTGGGAACCGGTCGTCGTCCCGGCACTCGACGAGAGAGGCTCGATCAGTGGTGAGCCGCATCCTCGATCACGGGGAGCGTCTCGAACTGGTGGAACGGCGGCGGGCTGGTCAGCGTCCACTCAAGCGTGGTCGCACCTTCACCCCAATAGCTGTCCTCGGCCTTGCGACCGGCCAGGAAAGCATAGGCGATGTTGATGAACCAGACCACGAGGCTGGTCGCCATGACCATGTAGCCGATCGTCGCGACGTGGTTCCAGTGCTGGTACGCCTCAGCATAGTCCGGATAGCGGCGCGGCATGCCCTGCAGCCCGAGGAAGTGCATCGGGAAGAAGATCATGTTCACGCCGACGAAGAAGATCCAGAAATGGACGTGAGCGAGGAACTCGGAATGCATCCGGCCGCTCATCTTCGGGAACCAGTAGTAGAACCCGGCGAAGAGCGCAGTGACGGCACCCAGTGAGAGCACGTAGTGGAAATGCGCCACGACGTAGTAGGTGTCGTGCAGCACGTCGTCGACGCCGCCGTTCGCCAGCACCACGCCGGTCACGCCGCCGACGGTGAAGAGGAAGATGAAGCCGATCGCCCAGACCATCGGGCTCTTGAACTCGACCGAACCGCCCCACATCGTCGCGATCCACGAGAAGATCTTGATGCCCGTAGGCACCGCGATGACCATGGTGGCGGCGGTGAAGTACATCTTCGTGTTCACCGACATGCCGGTGGCGTACATGTGGTGTGCCCAGACGATGAAGCCGACGACACCGATCGCGACCATCGCATAGGCCATGCCGAGGTAGCCAAACACCGGCTTCTTCGAGAAGGTCGAGATGATCTGCGAGATGATGCCGAAGCCGGGCAGGATCATGATGTAGACTTCGGGGTGACCGAAGAACCAGAACAGGTGCTGGTAAAGCACCGGATCGCCGCCGCCCGAAGGATCGAAGAAGGTGGTGCCGAAGTTGCGGTCGGTCAGCAGCATGGTGATCGCAGCGGCCAGAACCGGCAGCGAGAGCAACAACAGGAACGCGGTAACCAGCATCGACCACACGAAGAGCGGCATCTTGTGCATGGTCATGCCGGGGGCACGCATGTTGAAGATCGTGGTGATGAAGTTGATCGCGCCCATGATCGAGCCGGCGCCCGAAAGGTGCAGCGCGAAGATGCCGAAGTCGACCGCGGGTCCGGGCGAGCCGGTGGTCGAGAGCGGGGCATAGACGGTCCAGCCCGTACCCGCGCCAAGCCCCGTGCCACCAGGCACGAAGGCCGAGCACAGCAGCGAGATGAAGCCCGCCACGGTCAGCCAGAACGAAATGTTGTTCATGCGCGGGAAGGCCATGTCCGGCGCGCCGATCATGAGCGGCACGAACCAGTTGCCGAAGCCGCCGATCATCGCCGGCATGACCATGAAGAACACCATGATGAGGCCATGGGCCGTTATCAGGACGTTCCAGACATGCAGCGTGGAGTTGAAGTCAGGGTTGGTCGCGCCGAACCAGCGGGCGAAGATATCCAGGTACTGGATGCCCGGTTCGGCCAGTTCGACGCGCATCATGCCCGAAAAGGCGCCGCCGATGATCCCCGCGATGATCGCGAAGATCAGGTACATCGTTCCGATGTCCTTGTGGTTGGTGGACATGAACCAGCGCGCGAAAAAGCTCGGCTTATGGTCGTGATCTGCGTGTCCGTGGTGATCCACGTGACCTTGGAAATGCTCTGGAGCGGTGGTTGCCATGGTTGGACCCTGTCCTTCGATTCGCTCTTATTCGGCTGCGGCTGTCGCGTCGGAGGCGGCTGCCTCCGTCGCTTCGGCCGTGGCGACTGCGGCAGGGGCCGCTGCGGTGGATGCTGCCGGCGCAACTGCGGCGGCAGGCTTGGCCTGACCATCGATCACGCCGCCGGCGTGGGACAGCACCCAGGCATCGTATTGTGCACGGGGAAGCGCTTCGACCGCGATCGGCATGTAGCCGTGCTTGGCGCCGCACAGTTCCGAGCACTGGCCGTAGTAGACCCCGGGCTTCTCGACCAGGAGCACCTTCTCGTTGATGCGGCCGGGAACGGCGTCGAGCTTGAACCACAGCGAGGGCACCGCAAACGAGTGAATCACGTCGGCTGCGGTGATCTGGAGCCGGATCGGTTCACCCACCGGCACGACCATGCGGTTGTCGACCTCAAGGTGCGAGGGACCGTCCCAGGGCTTGGAACCCACTTCGCGCACGCCGTTGTTGATGACCGGCTGACCGGGAAGGTTGAGCATGTTCGAGACGACTTCGAAGTCGCCATTGTCGGGGTAACCGTAAGTCCAGAACCATTGGTTGCCCGTGACCTTGATGGTCAGCGCGCCTTTCTGGGCCGGCTTGTACTGCTTGGCGATCAGGTCGATCGAGGGAACCGCGATGCCGATCAGGATCAGCACCGGAACCAGGGTCCATACCACTTCGAGGATCGTGTTGTGGCTGGTTTTCGACGCGACCGGGTTGGCGCGGCGATTGAAGCGCACCGCGATGATCACCAGCAGCAGCAGGACGAAGAGCGTGATCGCCGTGATGATCGGCATGAGCACGCCATCATGGATCCACTCGCCATATTCGCCGAGCTTGGAAAATTGTTGCTGGAGACCGATTCCGCCTTCGACCGGCATGCCGATACCCGGCGTCGGCTTCATCGGCGTATAGCCGGCCACCGCTGCGGGTGCCGCATCGGAAGCACCTGCCGCCGCAAGCGCCGGAACGGTGAAAAGCGCCAGAACTCCGGCTGAAACGATACCGAGAGCCTTTGCAGCCTCGCCCAAGGTACGAACGGTTTTGCCCAATATCATGGTTATAGCGCTTCCGTTTTCTTTATGAACGCGCAGTGAGTCGCCTCCCAAGCGCGCACCCCTATTGCGGAGGCTTTGTGCCCCCCTTCACCGGGGGCTATACGCGGCCTTGCCGCCCGTCTCAAGCGCCTCTAGGGGATTTTTGACGCGCGGGGCCTCGCCGCCGTGCCAGAACATTGCAAATTGCACCAAAGGATTACCCCCCGATGCAGGAAGAAGAAGTCCTCGCCGAGTTCCGCGCCAGCAAGGCTTTGCTTGAGGGGCATTTCCTGCTTTCCTCGGGCCGACACAGTGCGCACTACCTGCAATGCGCCCGTGTTCTGATGAACCCCGACCGCGCCGCGAGACTCGCCGTCGCGCTCGCCGCAAAACTCCCCCACGATATTCGCAAGTCCATCACCAAGGTCGTTTCCCCGGCGATGGGCGGGGTCATCATCGGCCAGGAAATGGGCCGCGCGCTTCAGGTCGACGCGATGTTCGTCGAGCGCCCCACCGGCACGTTCGAACTGCGCCGCGGCTTTGCCCTCGAACCGGGCGACAAGGTGCTGATGGTCGAGGACGTGGTCACGACCGGCCTGTCCAGCCGCGAGGCGATCAAGGCGATCGAGGAAGCCGGCGGCGAAGTGGTTGCGGCAGCCTCGCTGGTTGATCGCACGGCCGGCGCCGTCGATCTCGGGGTGCCGTTCTTCCCACTCGTCGCGCTCAACTTCCCGACTTACGCCGATGACGAAGTTCCGGCCGAACTGGCCGCCAAGCCCGCAACCAAGCCCGGCAGCCGGGCACAGGTCTGAGCCTCTAGGGGGAAGCGATGGTGAGCAGCGTTCTCAATCCGGGGCGGCTTCGCCTCGGCGTCAACATCGACCATGTGGCCACCATCCGCAACGCGCGCGGCGGCGAGCACCCCGATCCGGCGCGCGCCGCCCGGATCGTCGCCGAGGCCGGCGGCGACGGCATCACCGTGCATCTGCGCGAAGATCGCCGCCACATCCGCGACGAAGACCTCGAACGCGTGGCGACTGCAACCGGGTTGCCGATCAACCTGGAAATGGCGGCAACGACGAGATGCTCGAGATCGCCCTGCGCCATCGCCCTCATGCCGCGTGCATCGTGCCGGAACGGCGCGAGGAGCGCACCACCGAAGGCGGACTGGACGCCGCCGGCCTGCACAACAGGCTTGCCCCGATCGTCTCGCGCCTCTCGGACGCCGGCATTCGCGTGAGCCTGTTCATCGCCCCGGAAGCGCGCCAGATCGAAGCGGCCATGAAGCTTGGCGCGCCGGTGGTCGAGTTCCACACCGGCGAATATGCCCATGCCACCGGCGCCGACGTCGCCACCGAACTCAGGCGGATCGCCGACATGGCCGCGCTGGCGGCCAAGAACGGCATCGAGCCCCATGCCGGGCACGGCCTTACTTACGAGAATGTCCAGCCGATTGCCGCGATTCCGCAACTGGCGGAACTCAACATCGGCCACTACCTTATCGGCGAGGCGATATTCTGCGGGCTCGACGCCAGCGTGCGCAAGATGCGCGCCCTGATGGACGAGGTCAGGTAAAAAGGACCCGGCATTCCATGATCATCGGCCTCGGCTCGGACTTGTGCAACATCGAGCGAATCCAGAACTCGCTCGACAGGTTCGGTGAGCGTTTCGAGAACCGCGTCTTCACCGAGCTGGAGCGCACCAAGGCCAATCGCCGGCCTTTCACCAAGGCCGGCACCCTGGCGAAGCGGTTCGCGGCGAAGGAAGCGTTTTCCAAGGCGGTCGGGACCGGCTTCAAGGCCGGAGTGTTCATGAAGGACATCGGAGTGGCCAATGCCCCGTCCGGCGCGCCCACCCTGGCTCTCACCGGCGGGGCGAAGACGCGGCTTGATTCCCTGATTCCCGCCGGTCATGAAGCCGTGGTTCACCTCACGCTCACCGACGATCATCCATGGGCGCAGGCCTTCGTAATCATCGAAGCACGCCCGATTCCCCATTCCTGACGCCGAGTATCCCCGGGACATGATTCACCAGCCCACGCCGACTTCCAGCGAGGTCCCCATGAAGGCTCCTCCGGCGACGGAAAAGGTCAACTGGCTTCACGAATTTCGCGGACTGGCGCTGATGCTGGTGGGCGTGCTCGCGTTCCACTCGCTGATCGCCAAGCCGTTCTACATTCCGTCGATCTCGATGATGCCGGGGTTGCTGGTGGGGGACCGTCTGGTCGTTTCCAAATATCCCTATGGCTGGAACTGGTCATCGGCCAGCTTCCACATGCTCCCGCGCAGCACCCGGCGCATTCTGGGCCAGACACCGGAATACGGCGACATCGTCATCGTCGTGCCCGGCAATCGCAAGGCCGATCTCATCAAGCGCGTGGTTGCGCTCCCGGGTGATCGGATTGCGGTCATCAATGGGCGCATCCGGCTGAACGGCCGCTTCGTTCCGCGCGAGGTTGAGCCGCCGGTGCGCCTTGCCGCCGACGATTCGCTGCGCTGCGAAGGCGATGCCGAACCCGGCCACTGCTATGACGGCTTCGAACAGTTCCGTACCCGCCTGCCGAGCGGCAAGGAAGTTTACGAGATGCCGACCTATCGTGAAACATTGCCGAACGGCGCCAGTTATGACGTGATCGACTACATCGACCAGGAACTGGACGATTATCCGGAGATCAAGGTGCCAGAAGGCCACGTTTTCCTGATGGGTGATGACCGCGACCGTTCGGCAGACAGCCGTGCGCCGTTCGAAACCGACATGTTCGGCCAGCCCGGCGGTGGCCTGGGCGGGCCAGTGCCCCTCTCCGACATTGGCGGAAGAGCGGAATTCGTCACGTTCTCGCTCGACGGAACCCAGACCTGGAATCCGCTGACCTGGTGGGGCGCACTGCGGCCCGGCCGATCGTTCTCCAGCCTGCGTCCCCCGGTGGACGAGACCAAGGCCTGGAAATGATGGCAACGGGGGCGGAAGACGAAACGGGGACCGACATCGCCGAGCGCGCCGGCCCCACCGATATTTCCGATCCCCTGATCCGCACGGAGGCCCGCAGGGCGTTCGTCTGGATCGGCATGGCCGCCCTGCTGGCGCTGGCTGTCTTTCTTTCCCAATCGCTGCTCGTGATCTTCGGCGGCATCGTGTTCGGTGCCCTGATCGACGGCGGCGCCCGCCTGCTGGGCAAGATACTCAAGATTCCGCGCGGATGGCGCGTGGGCCTCGTGCTGCTCTTCGCCATGCTGTTCCTGCTCTGGGTCGCACGCTTCGCCGGCAGCCAGATCGCACTTCAGGCAGCCGAACTTCCGGCCACCATCGAAAGCCAGTTCCGCCACGGGCTCAACTGGCTTCATGCGCACGGGATTCAACCGCGCGTCACCGAGCTTCGCGGCATGGCGCAGGAAGCAGTCGGCGGGATCGGGCAGGTGACACGCGTGGTCGGCGGCCTGATCGGCGTGTTCACGACACTGTTCCTGATCCTTGTCCTTGGCATCTACTTCGCCATGGAGCCGCGCCTCTATCGCCGCGGCGTGGGCTGGATGCTCCCGATCGACCGGCGCGACCATTTCGAGGCGACGGTCAAGGTCATGGGCCAGGCCCTGCGCCGGCTGCTGTTCGGGCGCCTGATCGGCATGACCGTGGAGGGCCTGTTCACCTGGGCGATGCTGCAATTCTACGGCGTGCCGATGGCGGCACTGCTTGGCCTCATCACCGGCCTCCTGGCCTTCCTGCCCAATATCGGCGCCCCGATCTCGGGCATGATCATGGTGCTCGTCGGCTTTTCGGGCGGCTACGAGATGGGGCTCTACACGATCTTCGTCTATCTGCTGATACACCTGATCGACGGCTATCTCATCGTACCGATGATCGCCCGCAAGACCGTGGACCTGCCTCCCGCCCTGGTGCTCGCGGCACAGCTCATCATGGGGGTGCTGTTCGGGCTGCTGGGGCTTGCGCTGGCCGATCCGCTGGTGGCGATGATAAAGATCTGGCTCGAACGCGAAGCTGCCCGCAACGGTGAGGATGGAGAGCATACCCTTGATCGTGGCGCTCCGGATACCGGCGCTTGACCGTCACGCACCGGCGGGCAAGACCCTGAACCATGGCTCGCAAGTTCCTCTACGCAATCGCCGTTATCGTCGCACTGCTGATCGGTTCGCTGGTGGCCCTGCGCCTGTGGTCGGATCGGCTCACGGAAATGGCGTTCGTGCCGAACGTGACCTTCGCGTCGCAGCAGAAGCTCGGGCCTGAAGCCTGGCGAGATCCGCACATGTGGATTTCCCGGCCGGGGATCGAAAACGATCCGGCCCACTGGCTTCCACCCGGCGTGATCCCACCCGCCAAGCCCCTGCCGGTCGCGGTGTTCTTCGTCCATCCCACCAGCCTGATCGATCGCAGCGCATGGAACGCCAGCTTCACGGACAAGGTTTCGCAGGACCGCGCCGCCCTGTTCGTGAAAGGCATGGCGAGCCCGTTCAACGCCGCGGGCGAATTATGGGCACCCCGCTACCGCCAGGCCGCCATCGGCGCGTTCCTCACCGGGGAGAAGCCGGCGAACGAGGCCATCGATCTCGCCTATTCGGATGTCCTGGCCGCATTCGACACTTTCGTGAAGGCCGTGCCCGGCAACCGCCCGATCGTGCTGGCCGGACACAGCCAGGGCGCCTTCCTCCTGCGCCGTCTCATGCGCGACCGGGTGGCGGGAACGCCGCTCGCGCGCCGTATCATCGCCGCCTACGTGATAGGGTGGCCGGTCTCGCTGGCCCATGACCTGCCGAAGATGGGCCTTCCCGCCTGCCGGAACGCCGATGACGTCAATTGCGTGGTGAGCTGGCTTTCGGTGGCCGATCCCGCCGATACGCAGATGCTGCTGAAAGCCTATGCCCGCCGGACCGGGCTCGATGGGCAGAGCGTGGCCGCCAGCCCGTTTCTCTGCACCAATCCGATCACCGGCACCGACGGGGGAAGCGCCGATGCAGCGGCCAACCTCGGCACTCTGGTACCCGATTTCGCCACGGCGACCGGAACCTTGGCGAAGGCGACGATCCCCGCCGCTTGCGGTACCGACAATTTTCTCCACATCGGCCCGCCTCCCGCACTCGAGATGGGCCCTTACGTTCTTCCCGGAAACAACTACCATCTCTATGACGTGACCCTGTTCTGGGCGAACCTTCGCGCGGACTTCGAAGGACGGGTTGCGAAATGGCAGAAGGCACAGTGATCACCGCGAGCGCGCTGGATTATCGCGATGCCCTGCCCGAAACCGGCGGCGCGCTGCTGGGGCTCGATCTCGGCACCCAAACGATCGGCACCGCTTTCTGCGATGCAGGCTGGCGCTTCGCTTCGCCCGGCAAGACGCTCAAACGGGGCAAGTTCGGCGCGGACAAGGAACTGCTGATGGAACTGGTCCGTGAACGTTCCATCAAGGGCATCGTCATCGGCCTCCCCCTCAACATGGACGGGTCCGAAGGCCCGCGGTCCCAGTCCAGCCGCGCCTATGCGCGCAACCTCTCCGCACTGGGCCTGCCTATCCTGCTCTGGGACGAACGCTGGTCCACTTCCGGCGCGGAACGCGGGCTGATCGAACAGGACATGAGCCGGGCCAAGCGCGCCACCCGCATCGATTCCGCGGCTGCCGCCGTCATCCTGCAAGGCGCGATCGACGCGATGGCGGGTGGGCTCTTCTAGGTCGTAAACTGACGCGCCGCTTGCTCCCTTCTCCGTTTTCGTGCTTCGGCAGCCACCCACCGGCTGCCGCACTGCTCCGCATCCCTCCAGACCGCATCGCGCAAAGCGGCATCCGCGGTCCCGCTCGCCAAGGCATCCCACGCGACCAGCCGCATGCGGTCGCTCGGGTGCGATTTTCCGAAGCGGCTCGCGATGTCCAGCGCCTCTTCCCCGCCCAGTGCCACGGCGATGCGCAGGAAACTCTCGCTCGGGCCATGTCCCAGCACGCGGGTAACGGTGCCACGCTCGATATCGAACTCGCAGTGATCCATCCACGCCTGCCCAGGCTGTGTATGCACGAGGTTCAGCGCCACCGAGAGGGATGCCGGAGGGTGCTGCACATGAACGTCGCGCTGCGCCCGGTAATGGACGATGCGGCCCTGCTCCAGCACGAGAGGTCCTTGCGGACGTAGTTGCACCGACTGCGACATGCCACGATACGGCTTCGCGATCGTACTCATACTCATCCGAGAGATACCCCGGGCCGAAATATCCCAGCGCCAGCAGGTCGTAGTTATGATCGTGCGCCTGTCCGTAGCCGAAAGCCTCCGGCCCGCTGGCACGGAACTGGGAATCACCGGGCGCCGGCCAGATTCTCGCGTTAAGGAAGAAATTGCCTTGTCCCGGCGTGACCAGCATGATCGATTCCGGCCCCACGCCTGCAAGCGCATCGGCGCCATCGGGAACCGGCGAAAGGCCGGCTAGCATGTCCACGAGCAGGTCGCCCAGGAACGTCCGATCGTTACCGAGCCGCTGCAACCAGTTGGCGGCGTGGGAAAGACTGACCTCCTCGCGCGGATCGAAACCCCAGCCCGAGATCGCGTCGACAAACTCCGCGAGCGAAGCCACCGTCGGGTCGCGCATCGCCATTACCCGCGCCATTGGGCCACCTTTTCCAGTTCCGGCCACTGGACGAGCAACGACCGACGCAGCTCTTTGGCCGGCGACGCGAGCACAGCGTCGTCGCTTGCCGCCACATTGCCCAGCAGCACCATGCCCGCCCGCGTGTCGAGCGCAAGGATGGCCCGCAGCGCCTGCCAGCGCAGCTCCGCAGCCCCATCTCCAAGCGCAATTTTCGACATCAGCGGCACCGCATCACGCCGGCCCAGCGCCGCAAGCACGGCCATCGCCATGTCGAGCCGGGTCTGTTCCAGACGTGCGGCCGCCCTGCGTATCAGCGCGCCATCGGCCAGGCCGTATTCACGCACGGCATCGGTTTCAGGAACGAACCTCTGTAGGCGCAGCACGACGAGACTGCGCGCACGGAACGGACCTGATGCGCTTGCCGCGATCCGTCCCGGTAAAGCCGCGTTCCCGCGCGCAGCGGGACAGTTTCCCGGTGGAATTCCGCCTGTTTATCCGAGACGGGAATGCGTTCGATCCGCTCCGCCTGCCCCTCCCCCGCAAGAACCAGAGCCCAAGTCTCCAGCCCCGCGAATTCGACGGTCTCTGGCGCCGGCTGGAGTTGCAGCGCTCTTTCATCGTAAAGGGAAAGCGCCAGGGTGGCGTTCCCGGTATGAGCGAGCAGGACGGTATCAACCACCTCCCGGCGGCTGTGACGGAGCGGTAATTGCCCCAGGGGATATCGCCGCAGCACCGAAAGTACCCGGCCAACGAGATCATCCACGAAAGTCCGTGCCGAAACGCCGTCAGCGGTGAACAGTGCACTCAGCGGCTGACAGTCCTCGAACCTTTCCCCGCGCCCGAAGCGGTCCATCGCCGCCAGGGTCGGTGCGGCGCCGGGCACGGCCCGCCAATCGGCCACTGCCTGGGCGAGTTCGCGTTGCCCCTCGGTCCATTGCGCGTCTGGGGAAAGCGCCTGAAATGCGTCCTGCTGCATTCTATGCGACCAGTATCACGTACCCGGATGCAGTTCGTAAAGGCAGGGGACAAGAAGCGCACGATTGTCATCTAGGCATTGCAGGCGGTCACGATCCGCAAGGGTACCGTGAAGTGCAACTGGACTATCGAGATCGGGAAGCAGGGCAAGATCGATCTGCGGCAACTCAAAAATCATTGAATCCGTTCGCTGCAAAACATCCCCCTTCGGCACTGATGAACCGCCGTAAATAACAAGGTTGCCGCACACCCGCCTTCCGGCTTAATTAATTTCCTGCAATTGTAAATATACAATTAACCGACGTAATTGACCATCAATATTGTCGCACTTTGGATGTCTTATGGGAATCAACCTGAGGAGGCCGCGCGCAGCACGATCGTCAGGCCCTCGGCGGATGCAACCGCCCCGTCATCGGCCGGGATCGGAAAACGGCCCGCATCGGCGCGGGCGCGTTCCAGCACGGCTGACGGAACAGCCGGTTCATGCATGACCCGGTCTGCCGATCCCAGAAGCCGGGCCTCTCGCAAGGTCAAGTCTTCGGGGTCCGCGCTTCGCAGCCGGATTTCCACCATGCCGGTCGAGACAGGGGTCGCATTCGCCAGCCAGCCTTCGATACGCGCTGCGCTCTGCTCCACCAGCGGATCGAGCGGGCCGCCCTCACCCAGCGCGGCATCAAGGGCGCGCCGCCGCTCACCGGCATCGGGAAAACGCGTCCGCAACGCTGCACGGGCAGAGAACAGCCCTTGCGCGAGCGCGCCCAGCGTCTGCGGCAAGAGCATCTCCAGCCGCAGGCGGAGTTGCTTCGCCAGCCCTGCCGAAGCCCCGCCCGTACCGATCGCCAGCAGAACCGGCGTCCGATCGAGAATCGACGGCACAGTGAAATCGCATAGTGCGGGCCGATCCGGCACATTGACCAGGAGCCCGGCTTCCCGCGCGCGCGCCGCGTCGGCCAGTGCCAGCGCCTCGTCCTCATGCGCGACAAAGGCTATTCGCGCGCCTTCGAGGATCCCCTGCCCAAGGCTTGCGACAGAGCGCGCGCCAGCCCGTTCCACCAGGCGGCGCTTGGCTTCCGCCGCTTCGCCCGCTCCCAGCACCACCACCGGTTGGCCGGTGAGGCGGTGGAACAGCGGTAAACTTTCAATCATGAAAAACGGCCTCGATAGGAACGACGGACTGCGCCGTTCCTATCCGTTCAGGCCATGATTGTCGAAGCCCGCGGGACTGTTCCGGGTCAGGCCAGCCACTCCGGCACGGTTTCCGCCGCGAGGATCGTTTCCGGCTCGATCCGGGCGGCAACGATCGCCCACTTGTCTCCGTCAACCATCACTTCGGGCACCAGCGCACGGCTGTTGTAGGTGTTCGCCATGGTCGCACCATAGGCGCCTGCCGTGCGGAAGATCGCCAGATCGCCCGATACGACCTCATCGATCTCGCGGCCCATGGCAAAAGTATCGGAGCTTTCGCAGATGGGTCCGACGATGTTGGCGGTCATGGTCCTGCCGTTGGGCTTCACTGCCGCGAAGTCGTGCCAGGCATCGTACATGGCGGGGCGCGCAAGATCGTTCATCGCCGCATCGACCACGACAAAGGGATTCACCGCGCCTTCCTTGACCCGGACGACTTCGGTAACGAGCACGCCGGAATTCCCGGTGATCACACGGCCCGGCTCGAACATCAGGGTGACGCCCCAGTCCTTCGCCACCGATGCGACCATCGCGCCGTAGTCCTGCGGTGTCGGCAGCGAATCGGTGGCCTTGTAAGGCACGCCCAGCCCGCCGCCGAGATCCATGTGCGTCACCGAATGACCTTCGGCACGGATCGCCTCCATCAGCTCGCCCATCTTGATGAAGGCGAGGCGCGAGGGTTCGAGATCGGAAATCTGGCTGCCGATATGAACCGCAAGGCCCTTCATATCCAGCCCGGCCAGCCCCGAGAGACGAGCATAGATCCCGGCCGCACGGTCATAGGCAACGCCGAACTTGTTGTCCGCCTTGCCGGTGGAAATCTTGGCGTGCGTGCGCGCATCCACATCCGGATTGACCCGCAGGGCGCAAGGCGCGCGCAGGCCGAGTGCGGCGGCGATCTCCGCCAGTTCCACACCTTCTTCCTCGCTTTCGAGATTGAACTGGCCGATCCCTGCCTTCACAGCGGCGGTCAGCTCGCGGCGGGTCTTGCCCACGCCCGAGAACACGATGTCCCCGGCAGGAATTCCCGCAGCGAGGGCACGGTTCATTTCACCCTCGGATACGACGTCGGCACCGTAACCTTCCCTGGCAAGCAGGCGAAGCACCGCAAGATTCGGGTTGGACTTCACGGCGAAGGCGATGTGCACCTTTGGCAGTTCCGCCAGCGCTTCGCGGAACACGCGTGCATGGCGGCTGAGCGTGCTGCGGGAATAGACGTAAACTGGCGTGCCGACTTCGGCGGCAATCGCAGCCAGCGGCACGTCTTCGGCGAAAAGCTCGCCGTTCGTGAGTTCGAAATGGTCCATGGTCGTCTCGGCTAAGGCATTTTCGAGCCAGGCGAACGGCCCGGCCCACGAAAACGCGGCAAACAGGAAAGAGGCTTATTCCGGGGGCGGGAGGTCGAAAGGATCGTCCTCACGCGATTCCGAGCGGGTGCGCAATTCGACGCTGCGCTCGGGTATCGCCAGCGTGGGCGTATTGAGCAGCTCCGCGCTGCCCGGTTTCTGCTCGCGACCATAGGGCGCGGGCGGAAGCTGCTGCCCCGGTTTCAGCGCGAGCGCGGACCGCTGGCCGCAGGCCGAAAGGGCGAGAAACAGGATCAGGGCAGCCGTCTTGCGCATTCAGATCACTCCAGACCGAGCGCGAGCCGGGCTTCGGCCACGCGCAGGCGTACCTGCTCGGGCGCGGTGCCACCGTGCGACTTGCGCGCGGCGACCGAAGCCTCGACCGAGAGCGCCTTGAATACGCGCTCGTCGATGCGGCTGTCGATGGCCTTGAGGTCTTCCAGCGGCAATTGGTCCAGCGCGACACTGCGCTGCTCGGCCAGCTTTACCGCCGAACCGGTGATGTGGTGCGCCTCGCGGAAGGGAATGTTGCCTTCGCGCACCAGCCAGTCGGCCAGATCGGTGGCAGTGGCGAAGCCCAGTTCGGCGGCGCCGCGCATGCGATCGGTGCGGAAGCGGGTTTCCGCAACCATGCCGGTCATCGCCGCGATCGACAGCGCCAGCAGGCTGGCCGCCTCGAAGACCGGCGGCTTGTCGTCCTGCATGTCCTTCGAATAGGCCAGCGGCAGACCCTTCATGGTGATCATCAGGCTGGTGAGGCAGCCAACGATCCGGCCCGAATGGCCCCGCACCAGTTCGGCAGCGTCCGGGTTCTTCTTCTGCGGCATGATCGAGCTGCCCGTGGACAGCGAATCGGGCAGTGCCACGAAACCGAAGGGCTGGCTGGCCCAGATGATGAATTCTTCGGCCAGACGCGAAAGGTGCAGCGAGCACTGGCTGGCCGCCATCAGGTAATCGAGCGCGAAATCGCGGTCCGACACCGAATCGAGACTGTTGTCGGTCGGCGCGTCGAAGCCGAGCGCCTGCGCGGTCATCGTGCGGTCGATCGGGAACCCGGTTCCGGCAAGCGCCGCGGCACCGAGCGGGCTGCGGTTCATGCGCTTGCGAGCGTCGGCAAACCGCGAACGGTCGCGGCCGATCATCTCGTAATAGGCCATGAGGTGATGGCCCAGCGTCACCGGCTGCGCGGTCTGGAGATGGGTGAAGCCGGGCATGATCGAATCGGCATGCTCACCGGCACGGGCGACGAGCGCCTTCTGGAGCGCTGCGAGACCCGCATCGGCCTGATCGACGGCATCGCGCACCCAGAGCCGGAAATCGGTCGCCACCTGGTCGTTACGCGAACGGGCGGTGTGGAGGCGTCCTGCAACCGGGCCGATCAGTTCGGCAAGGCGACCCTCGGTGGTCATGTGAATGTCTTCAAGGTCCCAGTTTTCGGGAACTCCGGAGACTTCGTACTCGGCCGCAACTTGATCGAGGCCATCGCGAATCGTGATCGCGTCCTCGGCCGAAACCACGCCGCAAGCCCCCAGCATCGCGACGTGCGCCTTGCTGGCCGCGATGTCCTGCCGCCACAATGCCTTGTCGAAGGGGATCGAGGCATTTATCTCGCGCATGATTGCAGACGGTCCACCTTCGAACCGTCCCCCCCACATCTGGTTGGAGCCTGCCGCCTTGCTGTCTTCCAAATCGCTCAAGTCGCTCGTCCTGTGTTCCATCGCGGGGGCAGGCGCCCTCCTGGCCGCGGGCTGCGATAGGCAAAGCGGGAAGGACGCGCAACAGGAGGCTTCGGCGCAAGCTTCCGAAAGCGCCGCGCCGGCGGCCGCAAAGCCTGCTGGCAAGCTGGACCGTTCGCACAAGGGCGATCCGATGCCGGACGTGACCCTGGTGGACAATACCGGGGAGAGCCTCGACCTCATGTCGCTGAAGGGCAAGCCGCTGCTGGTAAACCTCTGGGCGACCTGGTGCGCCCCCTGCATCGCGGAAATGCCGACTCTTGAAGCCCTTGCCAAAGACCCCAACGGGCCGGTGCAGATCCTGCCGATCTCCGAGGATACCGGAGACACCTACAAGGTCGTGGAGATCCTTCGTCGCCGCAAGCTGGACAATATCCAGCCCTGGGTGGACGAAAACGGCGACCTCGGCTTCCAGTACGGCGGCAACCTGCCCGTAACGGTCCTGTTCGACAGCCAGGGCCGCGAGGTCTGGCGCTACACGGGCGGCAACGACTGGAGCTCGCCGGAAGCAGCCAAGTTGCTGGCGGAAGCCAAATAGGCGGATCGGGGGCCCGCGGGGCCGGGAGAACCATGGTCATGCTCGTGCGGGCGCCGCGTCTTGGCAGGACCGGCACAAGGCGCCGCTGATCCGCTTCAGGCGGTCTTGACGAGTTCCGCCAGCCGCGAACCAGCCGGCGGATAGCCCGCCGGTGTCGCTCCAGTAAACCAGATCAGCCGCCCCTGCGCCGCTTCCGGCACAACGGCGAAACGCGTCTCGGTATCTCCGGTCAACGGGAGCCCCTTGCCGCGCAAGTATTGCGCGGCGGCTGTGGCATCACGAACCTTGAAGACGAGGTGCCGGATTCCCTTCACCTCGCGCGCATGGACGGAAACGGCGTCGCTCTGCTTGCGTCCTGCCAGAACTTCGAGGACGGTATCGCCTATTGCAAAGGCGGCACAGCCCCCCTCGGGCAGTGCTCTTTCGCCAAGTTCCGGCAACCCGAGTTTCCCGTGGAACATTTCGCGCGCATCGTTCAGCGATGGCACGGAAAGGCCGATGGCCTGCAATCCCTCGATCCCCAGCGGATGCCCGTCCCGCCACTTCGCCGCGCTCCACGACGGATCGCGGCGAGGATCGCCGGGCATGTCCTGCTTCACGATCTCCAGCCGCAAGCCCATGACCTGTCCGCGCGGGATCAGGAAATAGAAGGCTTCCATACCCGGATCGTAATGCCGCTTGAAGCCGCGCGCCGCGAACCAGGCGTCTGCCGCCGCCAGGTCGTTCGTCTTGAGGGCGATGCCGATCCAGCGGTTCTCCCCTGCCGAGCGCCGTAGCATGTCGCCGAGCGGATGCCCCGGTTCCGCGCCTCGACCGGCCGGGGCGATCGGGATCAACATGGTGTCGCCCACCATCAGCAAGCTCTCTTCGCGATCGAGACCGAGCTTTTCGGTTTCCGGCGTTATCAATATCTCGTGCGCGGTCTCCGCGCCGAACACCTCGCGAAAGAACGCGTCGCAAGCGGGACGCAGGCCATTGTCGGCAAGCGCCCAGCTTACGTGAACCAGCGGCATTCCCTCCATCGGCTGGGGCCGATCAGTAGGTTTCGGGGCTGCCCGAGCCCATGAACCTGGCAAGGTTCATGTGCAGGCTCGCCACTGAGCGTTCCATGTAGGGGTTGGGCTGCGCGCCCCGGAAACCGACGTTTTTCATGCCTTGCTGGACGGCAGCCATGTTGGCGAAGTCCTGCTGGAGAACAGGCGGCCAGTCATTGGGGGCGGTGTATTCCCATTCCGTTTCGGGAGCTTCACCCTCGGGCCAGAGTTCGTAGACGGCAGCCTCGAAGATGCACTTGTCCGGATCGGCGCCATAGGGCCGTGCCTGATAGCAGAGCATGTTGTTGACCGCGTGGCCGATCTGGAAGTTCGGGAAGATCTGCCAGGCCGTGCCCGCCTGGGCGGTGTGCTGCGGATCGACCTGCGCCCACACCACGCCGCGTTCAGCGTCTTCCTTGCGCGCGGTGCCGATCCAGTAGGCCGACACTTCCGCCGCCGGGGTGCCTTCGGGCAGTTCGTCCTTGAGGCGGTTGGCAACGCCGACCAGTGTCATCGTCGTGTTGGTATTGGCATTCGCCCAGGTGAAATTCTGCATTTCCGCCGTGGTGAGCCGCGGGTCCTCGCCCGCGCCGAGGCGCAGTTTTCCGGAGTCTTCCTCCTGCCCCTTGGGCGCTTCGTAGCCGATGTTGGAGTGCAGTCCCTGGTTGCGGGCCCAGCCGCGGAACTGGCCGAATTCCATGAATTCGGGGTGCGTGGTGGAAACATGGTAGGTTTCGCAGAAGGCCTCCATCGCGACCTTCCAGTTGCACTCGAACACCACCCATTTGCGCCAGCGGGGACGCATGTTTTCAAGGCCATAGGGGTCGAGCATGCCCGCTGCCGGGTGGAGATATTCGGCCAGCGGCATGCAATCGGGGTCGAGATTGATCCAGACCCAACCGCCCCAGAGACCGACCTGAACGACACCTAGATCGGCCTGACCGCCACAGAGCCGCCCCTGCCAGTCTTCCTGATGTTCTAGATAGGTGTTGGCCCCGTCCAGCCCGAAGGTCCAGCCATGATAGCCGCAGATGAAGTTGCGGCGCGTGCCCCTGGCATTGCGCATTCCCGGCGGGGTATCGACCAGCTTGCGGCCGCGGTGCGGGCAGACATTGTGGAAAGCGCGTATCTCGGTTTCCGAGGCCCGGACCACGATCACCGAATCGTCGAGGATGTCGAAAGTGATGAAATCGCCGACTTCGGGAATGTCTTCCAGGCGCCCCGCCTGAAGCCAGACCTTGCGCCACAGCCTGTCGCGTTCGGCCTTGGCGTATTCCGGTGAAACGTAGGCCTCGGCCGGAACGCGGACCGGGACGGTCAGGTCCTCGGCAGCCTGCACGATCGTGCCAATTTCACCCATGCGTTCTCATCCCGTTATCTTCGCGCCGATTTGCGCCCGTTATCCCATTATTCGCACAGCGGAGCAAATCGCCGTGGCGCTACCGCGTTCACGCCGGCGCGAAAGCGAGGCTGCGGCGCGGCAGCGTGCCGATCGCCAGACTGCTTGCCGCCATCATGCCGATCGCCAGCCAGAGGAAGCTCTCGTAGCTTCCCGTCCGGTCGTGGATCACCGCCGCCGCGAGCGGACCGATGGCCGTGCCGATCGACAGCGCCGCCAGCACCCCGCCATAGAGGCCGCCGAAGTTCCGAAGCCCGAAATGCCGGGTGATGAGGTAGACGACGACGTCGATCTCGGCCCCCAGGGTCAGGCCGATCAGCGCCGAGGCCAGCGTCAGCGCCGCCAGCGAAGTGCCGGAACCCAGCAACAGGCCGCAGCCCGCCACCGGCAGCAGGAACACCGCCGCGCCGACCAGCGAAGCCGGGAAACGATCGAGCAGGACGCCCGTGCCCAGCCGCCCCGCCAGCGAGAACCAGCCGACGAACGAGGCGATGGCCGCCGCCGTCATCGGGTCTGCCCCCCGGTCTCCCAGGATCGAGACGAAGTGGACGACCAGGGCAATGATCGTGAACGTGAACAGCAGGCTTGCCGCGAACAGGCGGTGGTAGACGCTGGAGCGCAGCCCTTCGCCCAGCGAAGCGCCGGGCAAATCGCGCCGGACCGGCGCCTTGGCGGCCCTGCTGCGATCGTGCGCGCCGCGGAAGAACATGAGGATCGCCGGGAAGGCGAGGAGGAACCACAGCCCGCCGTGAACCGCAAAGGCCAGCCGCCAGCCGAAAGTCCTGATCGCCCATGTCCCCAGGATCGGGAACAGGCCCGCCGCGATGGAGGCGCCGCAAAGCGTCACCGCCAGGGCCAGCCCGCGCGAAAGTTCGAAGCGCGAAGCCACCGCGCTGGTCCAGACCGAAGCCTGCACCGGCAGCGAGACCATTGCGATCAGGCCCCACAGCAGGTACCACTGCGAAAGGCTTGCCCCCACCGTGCCGAGCAGCGCGAAGGCCAGCGTCAGCAGCACCGCGCCGATCACCCCGAACCTGCGCGGACCGAACCGGTCGACCGCAAGGCCGATGAACACGCCGCCCACGGCCTGCACCAGGGTTGCGATGGTGAGCCCGAAGGTCACTTCGGTGCGGCTCCAGCCCATCGCTTCGGCCACCGGGCCGATGTACGGTCCGATGCCGTAGATATGGATCACGCTGGTGGCATAGCCGAGGCCGGCCGCCACCGGCACCAGCCCGTATTTTCCCCACTCCTGCCGAGCCGATGCCGCCTCAGTCACCGTAGGAAAGCTCCACCCGCGTGGGCTCGCCGTTCGGGCCCATCGGCGAATCGTATTCGATGCAGGTACAGACCGGATTGGCGTGGCCGGCGAAGAGTTTCTCCTCGTCCGCCATTGTCATCGGCCGGCGCGCGGGATCGCTGATGATCGCCTGCGAGCGTTCGAAGTCCTCGCGGCTGTTCCACCAGATTTCCATCACGCAGTCATAGCCGGGATCGTGGATCTCGCCGGTGATCGGGTTCTTCTCCGGCACCAGATAGCGCCGGACGTAGCGCACCGCGCCGGGGATCGCCGGCGCCGCGCCCATCTTCTTCGAGAGCTGCGAATGCTGGTTTTCATAGTAGTCCATGAACGCGTCCATGGTCATGTCGGCGCGCTTGCGGAAAAAGCAGAGCTGCTTGAGCATGATTACGCCTTCCTCAGCGCCAGGACGCTGCCTTCGAGATCGGCGCAGATCCACACCGTGCCGTCCGGCCCCACATCGAGCCCGGTCATGTTGCCCATCGGCCCGCACATGTCGCCGACCCCGCCGAGCGGCCGGGGATCGGTGCCTTCGGGCGTGCCTACCGGCAGGTCCGAGGCGATCACCTGCCGCGCGCCGCCGGACAGATCGCACTGCACGACCTCCCGCCGCTTCACGTCGAGCACGGTGACGATGCCGTCGCGCACGGCCAGTCCTTCGGGCCGGACGAGATCGTCGAGCACCGTTTCGGTGCGCCCGCCGACCAGCCTGACCACCCGGCCCGCTCCGCTTTCGGCCACATAGACGGTACCGTCCCCGGCAACGGCGACGCCCTTGGGCCGGTCCAGCCCGGAGGCCAGTTCCTCGACCCGCCCGCCATCGGCCGAATGGACCTTGCCGGTGCCGTATTCCGCGAAGACCACCGCGCCCGAAGGGGCCAGCGCCACACCCATCAACTGGTCGAAACCGCTCGCCAGAACCTCGCTCGCCGGGCCGCGGGGTGGAACCTGGCCACATCGCCATTGGCGGTGGTGACGATCATCGTTCCTGCCCCCGCCGCAACGACCCCGCGCGAGTAGCCGGGGAAATTCGGGCTGAACAACATGCCTTCCAGCTTGGCCATCTCGCCCGCGCGCAGCGAGAAGACGAAGCCGCCGTCGGCGATCCACAGCACGCCGTCCTCGCCCATCGCCACGTCGAGCGGCCATTGCAGGCCCTTCTCGACCAGCGGCTTCACCAGCCCGCCCGCGCTTCGGGGCGTGGTGATCTCATGGATCGAGCCCAGGATGTGCGAGACGAACAGGCGGTCCCCCACGAAAGTGCAATTGTCCAGCCCCGCGCCGATATCGGCCAGCACCGTCTTCTCGCCGGTGCGCGGATCGATCCGCAGCACCTGGCCGCTGGCGACCTGGGTGGAGACGATCATGCCCTGCGCGTCGAATTTCAGCGAATCCGGCACGCCAAGGTCGCCGCAGACCACTTCCGGCTCGCCGCGCCCGTCAAGATCGACCCGCCAGATCGCGTTGGCGCCCATCACCGGCATGTAGAGCTTGCCGTCGGGGCCGACCTCGAAGGCATTGGGCATCGGCACGTTATCGGCAATCACCCGCGCGCCGCCGCCCTCGCGGTCCAGTTCGACGACTTGCGCGCCGATGTGGCAGCCCGCCGCGATCAGGCGGCCTTGCGAAAAGGTGATCGGGTTGGCCACCGGCAGGTCCGCGATCACGGCGCTGCTGCCGTCGGGGCGCAGCACCGAAACGCGGCCTTCGGTGATCTCGGTGGCGTAGAGATTGCCCGCATCGTCGAACACGAGATCGTCCGGGGCGGTGATCGCGCCGCCCATCTCGCTCACCACTTCCACCGCGCCGCTGTCGGGATCGATCGCCGAAACGCGGCTGCCCGCGACTTGCGCCACATAGATGCGCCCATCGGCGCCCGTGCGCAGGCCGTTGGCGCCGTTGAGGCGCGAAGGCGGGGTCAGCCGGTGCAGCGTCCAGCCTTCGGCCGGGCGGGCGGAGACGACGCCGTGATTGCGTCCTGCGGGTTCGAGCATCGTCAAGAATGTCCTCTCGTCCGGCCCTGCTGCGGCCGTTCTTTTGCGTGCCGAGCCTATCCAGCGTGTCCGGGGCAGGCAACGCGGTGACCGGGACGAAGCGCCTGGGAACGCGCACTATCGCCCCGCGACGTTGCGCGGCTTTGTTCGATTGCCCCGCCCCGCCCTGTACGCATATTCGATCGACAGACGGAAAAGAGACCACCCCGATCAGGGACGGTCGGCCGGGAGAGTTCCATGGAAGAGATGCGCTTTGACGGCCGCGTGGCGGTGATTACCGGAGCCGGCCGCGGCCTTGGCCGGGCCTATGCGCTGCTGTTGGCGGCGCGCGGGGCCAAAGTGGTGGTCAACGATCTGGGCGGTGCGATCCGGGGCGACCTCGATGCACCGGGCGCCGACGAGAGTGTGGCGCAGAGCGTGGTGGACGAGATCGTGGCGGCGGGCGGCGAGGCCATCGCCAATACCGATTCCGTCTCCACCCCCGAAGGCGGCAAGGCCATCGTCCAGGCCGCGCTGGACCAATGGGGCCGGATCGACGTGCTGGTCCACAATGCCGGAAACGTGCGCTACGGCTCGATCCGCGAGCTTTCCGCCGCAGACCTTCACGCCGTGCTCGACGTTCACCTGCTCGGCGCCTTCCACGTCGTGCAGGCCGCGTTCGGGCCGATGTGCGATGCCGGTTACGGGCGCATCGTTCTGACCAGTTCGGTCGGCGGGCTCTACGGCAACCTCAACTGCGTGAACTACGGCATGTCGAAGTCGGCGATGCTGGGCCTCTCCAACATCGCCGCGCTCGAGGGCGAGGCGCACAACGTGAAGTGCAACGTGATCGTGCCCGGCGCGGTGACGCGCATGGCCGAGGGGCTCGACATTTCGCAGTATCCGCCGATGGACCCCGAACTCGTGACGCCGGTGGTCGGCTGGCTCTCGCACGAGCAATGCCCGGTCACCGGAGAGACCTTCGCCTCGATGGCGGGCCGCGTGGCGCGCATGTTCGTGGCGGAGACGCGCGGCGTCTATCGCCCGGAGTGGACGATCGAGGACGTGGCCGCCGCTGCCGATGCCTTCCGCGACAAGGCCGAAGTGCTCGATTTCGGGCTTCACGGGCATGTCGATCACATCGGCTACTCGTTCCGGATGGCGACGGCGGGCGCCGATGCGTGACCGGGCTTAATGAACAACATTGTTGACAACTAACTGCCGGCTGCGCCAGATTCGGCAGCAACGGGCGACCGGAGCAGAGTCGCCACCCAAGAGGATGCCCATTCGATGGAAATGACCTGCCTCAAGACCGACGTGCCAAGCCCCGAGGAACTCGACATCCCGGCGCTGAAGGCCAAGTATCGCCAGGAGCGCGACAAGCGCATGCGGCGCGAGGGCGGCGAGCAGTACGTGCGGCCCACCGAAGACTTTTCCGACAATTACGCCCACGATCCCTTCACCCCGGTGGCCGAGCGTGAGCCGATCGTCGAGGATCTGGACGTCGCCATCCTCGGCGCCGGTTTCTCGGGCATTCTGGCCGGCTACCACCTGCACAAGCAGGGCGTTTCCAACGTGCGCAACATCGATCACGCCGGCGGCTTCGGCGGCGTATGGTACTGGAACCGCTATCCCGGCGTGCAGTGCGACAACGACGCCTACTGCTACCTGCCGCTGCTGGAAGAAACGGGCTTCATGCCCAGCAAGAAGTTCTCGGACGGCTGGGAAATCCAGCAGTACTGCCAGGACATGGCCGAGCGGTTCGACCTCGTGGACAAGGCGCTGTTCCACACGCTCGTCACCTCGATCCAGTGGGACGAAAGCATCAAGCGCTGGCACGTGAAAACCAACCGCGGCGACGACATTCGCGCCCGTTTCGTGGTCATGGCCGGCGGCGTGATGAACATGCCCAAGCTGCCCGGCATCCCCGGCATCCACGACTTCAAGGGCAAGATGTTCCACACCAGCCGCTGGGAGCATGACTATACCGGCGGTTCGTGGACCGCGCCGGAGCTGGAAAAGCTCAAGGACAAGCGCGTCGCCATCGTCGGCACCGGGGCTACCGCCGTGCAGGCGGTGCCCTACCTCGGCAAGTACGCCAAGCATCTCTTCGTGCTCCAGCGCACGCCGTCGAACATCGACGAACGCCCCAATCCGCCGACCGACCCGGACTGGGCCGCCTCGCTCGCGCCGGGCTGGCAGCAGGAGCGCATGGCGAACTTCCACCGCGCCGCGCAGCAGTTCTTCCTGCCGGGCGAGCCTGACCTGATCTGCGACATCTGGACCGAGATCAGCCGCAACCTCGCCGTCGAACTGGCGGAGGAAGGCTGGCCCGCGCTCGATCCGCTGGAGTTCATGGATCGCCGCGAAGTCGTGGACTTCCAGGTGATGGAACGCCTGCGCCGCCGTGTCGATGCCATCGTGCAGGACGAGGAAACGGCCGAGAAGCTCAAGCCGTGGTTCCGCTTCATGTGCAAGCGGCCGCTTTCCAACAACGAGTTCTACCCGACCTTCAACCAGCCCAACGTCACGCTGATCGACGTTTCGGGCACCCAGGGCGTGGAACGGATGACCGAGAAGGGCTTCATCGCCGATGGCGTGGAGCACGAGGTTGACCTGATGATCTTCGCCTCCGGCTTCGAAGTGACCAGCGACCTGAAGCGCCGCTGGGGCATCGACACGGTGGAAGGACGCGGCGGCAAGTCGATCTACGACCACTGGACCAACGGCGCGAGCACGTTCCACGGCGTGATCACCGACGAATTCCCGGCGATGTTCTACATGGGCTACATCCAGGGCGCCACGAACTCCTCCACGACTGAGCAGTTCGGCCGCCAGGCGGAGCACATCGGCTTCATGGTGGGCGAAACCCTGCGCCGCGGCGCCAGCACCGTCGCCGCCACCAGGGAGGGCGTCGAAGGCTACTGCGCGCACTGCAAGGAAAACGAAGTCGACATGTCCGGCTTCCAGAACGACTGCACGCCCAGCTACTTCAACAACGAGGGCGACAAGGAACTGAAGTGGGCCCTGTTCCGCGGCTATCTGCCCGGCTGGGACGCCTTCCGCGACATGCTGGCCGACTGGCGCGGCAGCAAGGAACTGGACGGGGTAAGGTTCGAGGCCTGATTCTCGAATAGCCCTTTCCGGCCGGGGGCGCGGGTTTCGCCCGCCCCCGGCCAGCATTTACCCGACGCGGCGGCGATGGTGCCGGCGGCGGCGGCAATTCCCGGACGGAACCGGCGTAACGCCGAACTCCGCACTTGCCGAGGCCGCCGCGCGGGCATCGCCGCCGACATGACCGCGCCGACCGACCGCACCGCCCTTCTTGCCGGCCTCTCCATCGTCGTGGCGCAGGCCTCGATCAATCTCGGCGCCGCTTTCGCCAAGAGCCTGTTCCCGATCGTCGGGCCGGAAGGCGTCGCCGCCCTGCGCACCGCGATTTCGGCCGCGATCCTGCTGGCCATAGCCCGCCCCTGGCGCAGCCGCATGAGCGGGCGGCAATTGGGCTGGCTGCTGGTCTACGGGCTCGTGCTGGGCGGCATGAACCTGATGATCTACTGGGCGTTCCGGCGCATCCCCATTGGCATTGGCGTTGCCATCGAGATTTGCGGACCGCTCGGCGTGGTCCTGGCGACCTCGCGTTCGCTGCGGGATTTTCTCTGGCTCGGCCTGGCGCTCGGCGGACTGGCGCTGCTGATCCCCTGGCCGGGACGCGCCGCCCCGCTCGATCTGGCCGGGATCGGCTTCGCGCTTGGCGCGGCGGCCTGCTGGGCGCTCTATATCCTTTGCGGGAAACGCGCAGCGCAAGTCGGCAGTTCGACGGCGGTCTCCATCGGGATGACGGTGGCCTGCCTCGTCACCGTGCCCTTCGGGATCGCTTCGGCTCCGGCCAGCCTGCCGCTGCCCGCGCTCGGCCTCGGGTTCGTCGTCGCGATCCTGTCCAGCGCCTTGCCCTACATGCTTGAAATGCGGGCGATGACGCAGCTCCCCAGCCGGATCGTCGGCCTGCTCAGCAGCATGGCCCCCGCACTCGGCGCGATCGTCGGCTTCGCGGTTCTGGGCGAGCGGCTGACCGGGCTGCAATGGCTGGCGGTGGCAATGATGATCGCGGCAAGCGCGGGCTGTTCGCTCGCCGCCCGGTCCCCCGTGGCAAGCCCCCGCGACGAGGCGATGGCCTGAACCGCCGCCTCAGCCCTCGATATCGAGCTGCCGCAGCACTTCGGCTATCGCGCGCGGATCGCTGGCGAACCCGAGGTGCGAACAACGGATGGCCACGGCGCGGTCGCGCTCGTGCGGCCATCCGCAGGCGGAGCGCGGATGAATCACCCCGTCGCGCGGGCTCCACAATGCGATGGTCGGTACGGGCGGCTTCGCGGCGAAATCGCAGTCGATCGGCGGTGCGTCCACCGAATGGCCGGTGACCACCTGATAGGCCCGCCAGGCATTGTTGGCGCGCGGATCGCCGGAAAAGGGCGTGCCCATCGTCACCACCTTGCCCACGCTGTCCGGCTCGCGGCGGGCGATCTCGCGGGCGAACCAGGCCCCCCAGGCTCCAGCCGACCAGCGTGACAGGCGCCCGGTGCCGCCGCGCCAGCGCGCCGACGCGGCGCATCAGGAACTCGAAGTTGGTCTGGTTGGGGCCGAAGTTGAAGCCGAGCCCCCATTCGTGCACGTCATGCCCGGCCTGGGCGAGGGCCTCGGCCATCGGCTTCATCCGGTTGGGATGGGCGCCGAAGCCGGGAAGCAGCATGACCGGCTGGGGATGAAGCGCTTTCTCGACGCCGAGCAGCTTCGCGCCGCGGCTGCGGAGAGACGCGAGTTCCGCCAGGAACAGGCGAAGCGACGGCTTGCGGACGCCTTCGGGATGCGGTTCGCGCGCCAGCGCGCGCGGCGCGCGATGGCGCTGCGCATGACGCCGAACTGCCGGGGGGCCGGACCGTTCACGCCCCTGCGGACTCCTGTCCGATCGACCGCCGACATGCTGTCATCCCTGCCGCCTTCACTCCTTGCAGTCGCCGACCCGCGTGGTCGTCATGTGCATCGTCATCTTCATCTGTCCGTTCTGGGCGCCTGCGCGGTTCCCGTCATGTCCATGGCCACGGTGATGTCCGAACTGTCCTCGGCCACTTTGCCGTTCAGCGTCATGACCGCCTTGCCGCCGTCCTTCGCCGTGCAGTTCATCTGGGCATCGAGCTTGCCGCCATCAACGGTGAAGCGCGAATAAGCGCATTCCTTGTCCTTATCGACACTCTCGAACATGTCGCGGTAGCCTTTGTCGGACTGTTCCCTGGTCAGGCAGAACTCGCTGACCTTCTCCTTGGCCAGCATCGCCTTCATCTGGTCGACGGTTTCCTTCGGCATTCCCGGCAGGTCGATCCCGGTAACCGCGATCTTCTGGCTGTACTGGCCGGGCTTGGGACGATCCAGCTTGGCGGCTTCCTGCTTCACCTCGTCGATCGATTTCGCGCCCTCGGCCTCGTGGCCGGAGTCCTTCGAACCGCAACCGGCAGCCAGCATTGCCAGACCGATCGCCGCGGTCATCGTCACGTATCGCTTCATCTCGCCTTGATCCTTCGCACCATCCCCGGATGTGAGCGGGGTACCATCGGCGCGTCGTCACTGCCAACGACTCATTGCGGGCGCGTGGCATATACCCCATATGTTCTCCCATGGCAGAACTGATCATTCGCCGGGGCCTTGAGGAACCGGACACCTCGGGCACGTTCGTCCCTCACAAACCGCAGCGTCCCGACAAGTCGATGCCGGGCAGGCCGTTCAAGGTCGTTTCCGAATACGAACCCAACGGCGACCAGCCCACCGCCATCGCCGACCTCGTCTCGACCGCCGAAGAGGGCGAGAAGACGCAGGTGCTGCTGGGCGTCACCGGCTCGGGCAAGACCTTCACCATGGCCAAGGTGATCGAGGAACTGCAGCGCCCGGCGCTGATCCTCGCGCCGAACAAGATCCTCGCCGCGCAGCTCTATGCCGAAATGAAGGACTTCTTCCCCGAGAACGCGGTCGAGTATTTCGTCTCCTACTACGACTATTACCAGCCAGAGGCCTATGTCGCCCGGTCGGACACCTACATCGAGAAGGAAAGCTCGGTGAACGAGGCGATCGACCGGATGCGCCACTCGGCCACGCGGGCATTGCTGGAGCGGGACGACGTGATCATCGTCGCCTCGGTCTCGTGCCTCTACGGGATCGGCTCGGTCGAGACGTATTCGGCCATGATCTTCGACCTCAAGACCGGCGACACGCAGGACCAGCGCGAGATCATCCGCAAGCTGGTCGCCCTCCAGTACAAGCGCAACGATGCGGCCTTCACGCGCGGCACCTTCCGCGTGCGCGGGGACAACCTGGAACTGTTCCCCTCCCACCTTGAGGACACCGCCTGGCGCATCTCGTTCTTCGGGGACGAGATCGAGGAAATCGCCGAATTCGATCCGCTCACCGGCAAGAAGGGCTCCGCGCTCGAAAAAGTGCGGGTCTACGCGAACTCGCACTATGTCACGCCGGGGCCGACGATGAAGCAGGCCAGCGAGGCGATCCGCTTCGAACTGACCGAGCGTCTGAAGGAACTCGAAGCCGAAGGCCGCCTGCTGGAAGCCCAGCGGCTGGAGCAGCGCACCAATTTCGACCTCGAGATGATCGCCGCCACCGGCAGTTGCGCGGGGATCGAGAACTATTCGCGCTTCCTCACCGGCCGCATGCCGGGCGAACCGCCGCCGACGCTGTTCGAATATCTGCCGGACAATGCGCTGCTGTTCGTGGACGAAAGCCATCAGACGGTGCCGCAGATCGGCGCCATGTCGAAGGGCGATCACCGCCGCAAGATCACCCTTGCCGAATACGGCTTCCGCCTGCCCAGTTGCATCGACAACCGCCCGCTGCGCTTCAACGAATGGGATGCGATGCGCCCGCAGACCATCGCCGTCTCGGCCACGCCCGGCCACTGGGAGATGGACCAGAGCGGCGGCGTCTTCGCCGAACAGGTGATCCGCCCCACCGGCCTGATCGACCCGCCGGTGGAGATCCGCCCGGTCGAGGATCAGGTGCAGGACTGCATCGTCGAATGCAAGACCACGGCGGAGCGCGGCTATCGCACCCTCGTCACCACCCTCACCAAGCGCATGGCGGAGGATCTCACCGAATTCATGCACGAGGCCGGCGTGCGCGTGCGCTACATGCACAGCGACGTCGAGACGCTGGAACGTATCGAACTTATCCGCGACCTGCGCATGGGGGTCTACGATGTGTTGGTGGGCATCAACCTCCTTCGCGAGGGGCTCGACATTCCCGAATGCGGGCTGGTCTGCATCCTCGATGCCGACAAGGAAGGCTTCCTGCGCAGCGAAACCTCGCTGATCCAGACCATCGGCCGCGCCGCGCGCAACGTGGATGGCCGCGTGATCCTCTATGCCGACCGCATGACCGGATCGATGGAACGCGCCATCGCCGAAACCGACCGCCGCCGCACGCGCCAGGAAGAATACAACACCGAGCACGGCATCACCCCGCAGACGATCAAGCGCCGCATCGCCGATATCGTGGCGGACACCGCCAGCCGCGACGGCGTGCTGATCGACATCGACGCGGAAGGGCAGAACAACCTCGTCGGCCACAACTTGCGCGCTTATATCGAGGAACTCGAACAGAAGATGCGCAATGCCGCAGCCGACCTCGAATTCGAGGAAGCCGGCCGCCTGCGCGACGAGATTCGCCGCCTGGAAGCCAGCGAACTCGGCATCCCGGACGATCACAAGAAAGCCCCGATCGTCGGCCGCAGCAACGAGGGCAAGCCGGGGACGCGCAAGACGCGCTATGGAAAATCCCAGAAAAAGCGGTGGGGCAGCTGAGGCAAGGCCGGTTCACGGAAGACGGGGTTGCTCATCCGCGCATCCGCCGATGCCGGATGGCAAAATGCCCGGGAGCCTGAAGAACAGGTCCCGGGCAGTGTCAGGATGGCTTGTCGCCGATCCTTCGGGTCGCAGGGTTATCCTGTACTGATTCCAGGGCGGCGGCATACCATGTTCATGGTACTTTCCCGGAAGATCCATCGCATAACGGTACTTGTTAAGTACTGTTACCCGCCCCATGATATCGTTTGTGGGCATTGACAGGGACCAGTCTCGCGCAGGCGATCTTGCGGAGCTTTTCACGCGCGCACCGTTCGAGGATGCAGGGTGGGACAAGGCGCTGAAGGCGCTTGCCAGTGAAACCGGCTCCTCGCGTGCGCAGCTTCTGGCGCTGGGTGACCGCAACACCGCCTTCAACTGGGTGACGGACAGCGACCAGACCTTCATCGACGAGTTCGTCTCGATCGGCGGTTACCGGCCCGACGTGAACTACCGGGTCGCCGCCACGCGCCCGCCGCTCGAACTGTCATGGGAAGCGCATTACGCGGCGGCGCGCGCCGTTTCCACCAATGAGAGCTATCTCGACTATGTGCGCCGCCACGATGCCGAATTCGGCGTCCAGATGGTGCTGAGCCAGCGCCCCCGCGTACTGTTCGGGATCGCCGCGCTGCATGGCACCCGGGACGGCCCGACGACCGAGGCCCAGCGCGAGGTCTTCGCCCGGATCGGGCCGACCGTGCTGGACGCCATCCGGCTTCAGGATTCCATAGAGCATCAGGGCGCGGCGCTCCTGCAAGGATCGCTCGAAGCCATGAGCAGCGCCGCGATCCTTCTCGACGCGGTGGGCAAGGTCTGTGGAATGACTGGCGCCGCCCGCGACCTGCTGGGCCCACGAACGCTGCAGGTTCGCGCCAGGGTGCTTCGCGCCGCGCGGCAGGACGTGGACCTTGCGCTCCAGACGCAGATCGGCGCGGCCCTTGCCGGCACCCGCACCGGACCGGCCGATCTCTGGCTGCACGCCGACGAAGGCCCGGTCCTGCTCGACGTCCGCACCCTGCCGCGGCAGGACTGGACCTTCGGTTTCGCGCCGCGCGTGATCGTCACGCTGCGCGCGCCGATCACGCCCGCCAATGTCCCGCCGCAGCGGCTGGCAGACGCCCTGAAGCTGACCATGGCCGAAGCCGAAGTCGTCATGTTGCTGGCGCAGGGCCATTCGCGGCAGATCATCGCCGGAATGAGAAACGTCAGCGTCCAGACCGTGGTGGCCCAGTTGCGCACGATCTTCCAGAAATGCGGCGTCAATCGCGAGGCGGAACTGGTCGCCACGGCAGGATCGGTGATAGAAATGGTGTCGCGATAAGGGGAACGGACCAGGCGGATTCTGTCATGCATCCGCCGCAACCGTGTGTTTGGACTTTGCACTGGATTCGTCGCCCCCGGAGGCCGACTGGCGCTTCCAACGTCATTCAGAAACGAAGAGGATGCCCATGCGCATTGAGAGTCCCGAGCTTCGCTCCAAGGTCATGCCGGCAGAAGAGGCCGCGCGCCTGATCGAAAGCGGCACCGCCGTGGGCATGAGCGGCTTTACCGGCTCGGGTTATCCCAAGGCCGTGCCGCTTGCCCTTGCCGCCCATATCGAGGCCGAACACGCCGCGGGCCGCGCCTTCAAGGTGCGCATGTGGACCGGCGCCTCGACCGGCCCCGAGCTCGACGGCGCGCTGGCCAAGGCCGACGGAATCGAGTTCCGCCTGCCCTACAATTCCGATCCCATCGCCCGCGAACGCATCAACAAGGGCGAGATGAACTACTTCGACATGCACTTGTCGCAGGTCGCGCCGATGGCCTGGCAGGGCTTCCTCGGCCCGCTCGACACCGCGGTGATCGAAGTGGCCGGCATCCGCGCCGACGGCAGCCTGATCCCCTCCTCCTCGGTGGGCAACAACAAGACCTGGCTCGACCGCGCCTCCAAGGTGATCCTCGAAGTGAATTCGTGGCAGAACGAGGCGCTGGAGGGCATGCACGACATCTATTACGGCACCGCCCTGCCGCCCGCGCGCGTGCCGATCCCGCTGGTGAAGCCCGATGACCGCATCGGCGAACCCTACCTCAAGGTCGATCCCGCCAAGGTCGTCGCCGTGGTCGAGACCGACCGGCCGGACCGCAACGCCCCGTTCAGCCCGCCGGACGAGAAGGCCAGGGCGATCGCCGGCCACATCCTCGAATTCCTGAGCCACGAAGTGAAGCTGGGCCGCCTGCCCTCGGCACTGCTGCCGATCCAGTCGGGCGTGGGCAATATCGCCAATGCCGTGCTGACCGGCCTTGTGGATTCGCCGTTCGATGCGCTGACTTCCTACACCGAAGTGATCCAGGACGGCATGCTGGACCTGCTGGATTCCGGCAAGCTGCGCATGGCCTCGGCCACCGCCTTCTCGCTCAGCCCCGAGGCCGCCGCGCGCGTCAATGCGGACATGCACCGCTACCGCGACAAGATGATCCTGCGCCCGCAGGAAATCTCCAACCACCCCGAACTGATCCGCCGCCTCGGCTGCATCGCCATGAACGGGCTGATCGAGGCGGACATCTACGGCGCCGTGAATTCCACCCACGTCATGGGTTCGCGCATCCAGAACGGCATCGGCGGTTCGGGCGATTTCGCGCGCAATGCCTATATCTCGATCTTCATGACGCCCTCCACCGCCAAGGGCGGCAAGATCTCGGCCATCGTGCCGCAGGCCAGCCATGTCGATCACATCAACCAGGACGTGCAGGTGATCGTCACCGAGCAGGGCCTGGCCGACCTTCGCGGCCTCAGCCCGCGGGAGCGCGCCAAGGTCATCATCGCCAACTGCGCGCACCCGGACTATCGCCCGCTGCTGGAAGACTATTACGCCCGCGCGCTCAAGGGCTCCTACGGCCTCCAGTCGCCCTCGCTGCCGGGCGAGGCGCTGTCCTGGCACCAGCGCTTCATCGAGACGGGATCGATGCTGCCCTGAACGGTTTCGGACGGCACCCCCGAGCCGTCCGAACGCTGGCCTGCCCTGCCTTCCGATGGCTTAACCCATGGCCAATCCCCGGAAGGCAGGACGGGCCAGGCACCATTTTTTCCGGTCCGAACCCTTGTCGTATACTATCTTCGAGTTCTAGGTATCGCCCCATGAGCGCCCGTTCGGGCGCAGTCCAAAAGGGGTCGTTCCTTTCATGCGCAAAGTTTCGCTGGCCTGCCTGGCCATGGTTCTCGCCGCCACCTCGTTCCCGGCCTTCGCGGCCGCAAAGCCCGCCGACAGCGCCGAAGCGAAGAAGGGCGACGATGCGAAGGGCGACGAACTCCCCATGCTGCCCGCGCCCAAGTCGATCAAGCAGAGCGCGGTGATCGGCGGCAAGACCGTGAATTACGTCGCCACCGTCGGCGCGCTGCCGATCAAGGACGAGAAGGGCAAGACCATCGGCGAGGTGGTCTACACCGCCTACACCGTGCCCGGCGCGCCCACTTCGCGCCCCGTGACCTTCGCGTTCAACGGCGGCCCCGGCGCGGCCTCGGTCTACCTGAACCTCGGCGCCATCGGCCCCAAGCGCGTCCAGTTCGGCGCGCAGGGCGATGCCCCATCCGATCCGGCCGTGCTGCATGACAACCCGAACTCGTGGCTGGACTTCACCGACCTCGTCTTCATCGACCCGATCGGCACCGGCTTCTCGCGCAGCCGCGTCGACGCCGAGGAGACCAAGAAGGCGTTCTACACCTCCGAGAACGACATCAAGTACCTCAGCCGCGTGGTCTACGACTGGCTGAACCAGAACGGCCGCCTGACCAGCCGCAAGTACCTTTCGGGCGAGAGCTACGGCGGCTACCGCGTGCCGCGCCTGGCCTATTACCTGCAGACGCAGATGGGCGTGGGCATCTCGGGCATGACGCTGGTTTCGCCCTATCTCGATCCGCCCGCCATCGGCGAGGACGACGCGCTTTCGCCGCTGCCCTGGATGATCAACCTGCCCGCCATGGTCGCAGGCCACTTCGAACGTCAGGGCAACCTGAGCGAGGCTTCGATGGCCCCCGTCGAACAGTACATCCGCACCCAGTACGTGCAGGACTTCCTGGCCGGCCCGCAGGACAAGGCCGCGACCGACCGCCTCTCGGCCAAAGTGGCGGAACTGACCGGGCTCGATCCGGCCCTCGTGCGCCGCATGGACGGCCGCGTGGATATCGGCACCTACTTGCGCGAAATCCGCCGCGACCAGGGTCTTGTCGGTTCGGTCTACGATTCCAACTTCACCGCCTACGATCCCTTCCCGGCCAGCGCCCGCCCGCAGTACAGCGACCCGCTGCTGACCACCCTGATCGCGCCGACGACTTCGGCGATGGTGGACTTCGTGACGCGTCAGGTCGGCTGGAAGGTCGATGCGCGCTACAACGCACTGTCCTATGAAGTGAACAACGCCTGGGAACGCGACGACAGCGACAATCCGGTCAAGGACCTGCGCCAGGCGATCTCGATCGACCCGAAGATGACCGTCGACATCGTTCACGGCTGGGACGATCTCTCGTGCCCCTACTTCGGTTCGCGCCTGATCATGTCGCAGATGCCGCAGTTCGGCCGCCCGGACCGCGTGCGACTGCACATGTACCCCGGCGGGCACATGTTCTACTCGCGCACGGACAGCGGCGCGGCGCTCCGCCGCGATATCCTCGAAAGCTACCGCGCGGCGTCGTGACGCAAGAAAAACGGGGCTGCGGACGATCCCGCAGCCCCGTTTTCTGCCGCCCGGGCGGCATAGGAAAGGGACGCTTGCGAGCGTCCCTTTTTCGCGTTCAGAGCTTGCCGAACTTTTCTTCGTAAGCGCCGGTGTCCCCGCCGGAGAGCAGGCGTGCCTGTTCCACCCAGCTATCGCGGCGCGGACGGCCCGCGAAGGCCCCCAGCTTGCCGTCCAGCTCATCGAGATCGGCATCGGTCCAGGCGGCGATCTGCTCGAAGCGGGTCACGCCGAGCGCGGTCAGCAACGTGAGCATCTTGGGGCCGAGGCCCTTGATCTTGCGCAAGTCGTCGCCCTCGCTCGCCGGCGCGGCGGCAGGTGCGGGCGCGACTTCGGCGGGCTCAGGCGCCGGAGCCTCGGGCTCGGGCGTAGGCTCAGGTACAGGCGTAGGCGCGGGCGCAGGCGCCGCTTCCGGCTCGGCCGCGATGGTCTGCGGCGGCGGGGTGGCCGCATCCACTTCCTGCTGCGCGGCCACGGCGATCACTTCGCCGATCCCGGCCATCGTCCCCGCCATGGCAGGCGGATCGATATGGACGGGCGCGGTGAACTGCGCAGCGGGCGGCGCATCGTCTATCAGGGCCTGATTGCGCTGCGCGGGCGCGGCGCCTTCGTCCAGCACGTCGGGACGATGGGCGCGGGGCGCGGGCTTGGAGGCGCGCGCGAACAGCCAGTAGGCGACGACGATGCCGACCAGCAACGCGACGATGAAGATCAGCCAGTTGGCCTCGATCATTTGCACCACAACTTATCCCTTCCGGTTCCAGACCAGCCAGCCGATGCCGAAACCCGCCATGTAGGTCAGCAGCACCGAAACGGCCATTTCAAGCCATAGCGGCATCGGCGGCTCCTTTCATCGTAATTTGCACGGTCATTCGGCACCCGGCGTATCGATCGGGGTTGGCTTGACCGGGGCCGAGGCGATCACCGAAAACTCGATCCGGCGATTGGCAGGGTCGAGCGGGTCCAGACCTTCTATGGGCGTCTTCGATCCCAGCCCTGCCGCGCGCAGGCCGTCGGCGGGAATGCCGCGGCCGATCAATGCCCAGCGCACCGATTCCGCGCGGGCGAGCGAAAGCGCCTTGTTCGCCTGCGGGTTGCCGGTGGCGTCGGTATGCCCGGTCACCGCGATGATGCTGCCCACGCAGGGACGCAGGGCCCTGGCCACTTCGTCGAGCAGGCGTTCGCTGACGGGATCGATCCGGGCGCTGGCCTCGGTGAAGCGGATCGTGCGCGAGGCGAGGATGGCCTCCACGTCGTCCTGGCAGCGCAGCCGGGTGCCGCCGGTGCCGTCACCCTCGCTCGACCAGGTGATTCCGCCGATGCCCGGTACTTCGGTCACGGCGGCGGCAACGCGGGTGCGGGTCTCGGCGTCCAGCCCCTTGCCGCCCGAAAGCACCGGATGGCGCGTCAGCCAGCCGTAGCGGTCGCGGAAGGCGAGATCGACGCCGCTTCCGCCCGCCCGGTCGCGCACGATTTCCGCCTGCCGTTCCAGATTGCCGATGAAGATCGGCCCGCGCACTCTCGTCGCAACAAAGGAAAGCGCCAGACATAATGCGGCGCCGGCGGCAACGATGGATGCGCGGCGGGGGTTCATGAAGGCAGCCTAGACGAAATGAAGTGCCGGAGGGAACACCTGAAAATACGGATCAGGCGGCCTTTGTCTTCTGGAACAGCTTGCGGTCCTCGGGACCGAAGGCCTTCTTCCAGATAACGAGGAAGTAGGACCCCAGGATCGCGGGAATGCCGAAGGCCAGCTCCGCCCATTCCGGCAGGAACTGCGTGGCGAGATAGCCCAGTACGACCGCCGGAACCGCTGCCCATACCAGCGCCCAGCGCCAGTTGTTGATCGGCTCCCGGAGATAGTTCGCCAGCATCTTGGACTTCACCAGCGAGGCGAAGCCCAGCGCCGTCATCAGCGCGGCCGCCGCCGTCGCCGCCTGATAGAGCGAATTGTAGCCCAGCTTCTGCATCGCCAGAATGCCGCCCAGCGTCAGCACCGCCTGCAGCGCGATGGTGACGAGCGAGACCACGAGGTTCCTCATGCGTGCGACATAGACCAGCGCCGCTTCGCTGACGACGGCGGTGGCCGCCACCACTTCGGCGGCGAGCAGGAACGCCAGCGCCCCGGTGCCGCCCACGAATTCGCGGCCGACCAGACCCATCACGCCCTCGCCGGGAATGCCCAGCGCAAGCGCGATTCCCGCCTGCGCGGCGGTGATCCAGAAGCCCACCTGGCAAACCTGCCGGGCGATGGCCGCATAGTCCCGCTGCTTGAGGTTGCGGGTGATGACGGGGCCGAGCACCGGCTCGAAGCTGGTCTTGAGCTTCTGCGGCAGGCTGGCGACCTGCTGCGCGGCGTAGTAGACGCCGACGGCCGAGGACGGCGCGAGGAAGCCCAGCAGGAACAGGTCCACGCGGCGCGTGCCCCATTCGATCGTGTCGGCCAGCGCGATCGGCAGCGAACGGATGGCGAGCGCCTGCATCTGGCGCGGGCGCGGGCGCCAGCCCTGCGGCAATCCATATTCGCGGAAGAAGGGAATGAAGGCGGTGATCGCGGCGGCGACGATCGAACCCATGTAGGCGATCGACAGCCCGCTCTCGGGCGCCAGCCAGATCATCGCGCCCGCCAGGATCGAGATGACCCATGGCTCCACGATCGCGCGCGACCATACCGTGGGCGTTACCCGCAGCCGGTAGGCCAGCGCCGCCAGCCAGATCTCGGTCATCGTCAGCGGCAGGATGGCGATCACCATCAGCCGGTCGATCTGGGTATAATGGCCGCCCGGGAACATCGGCGCGGGCACGAACCAGAAGAACAGCGACGCCGCGCAGGAGGCGATCACCGCCAGGATCATGCCGTCGGCAATGACGTTGGCCGGGTGGACCTGCCCTTCGGTATCGGAAAGGCGCTGCGCCAGGCCGCGCTTCTCGCCCATGGTGCAGATCATCGAGGTCAGTTCGATCACCACCAGCGCCGAGGCGAAGCGGCCCAGCGCCGCAGGTCCGTAGACCGAGGCGCGACCGGCGATGAACAGGAAGGGGATGCGCGCGGCAAGGCGCAGGAAGAACCCGAAGAGATTGGTTCGCCCGCCCTTGGCCAGCGCCGCAATATCGTCGTGTTCCTTGCTTGCCTGCTCCGCTGCGGTGCGGGTCACGATACCGTCGCTCAAGAACGCTGCTCCTGCTCGGCGCGAAGCGGGCGCGAAAGGATCTGCGCAACGACCTCGCCCGCCGGAACCTTGCCTTCCAGCAGGCGGCTGACGGCCTCGGCGATCGGCATCTCGATACCGTCGCGGCGCGCCAGTTCGGCCAGCACCGGCGCGGTGGCGGCGCCTTCGGCCACCGAATTCTTGCCCGAAAGCGCTTCGGCCGCCGTCAGCCCCTGCCCGAGCGCAAGGCCGAGCGAGAAATTGCGGCTGGAAGTAGAGGAACAGGTCAGCACGAGATCTCCAAGGCCGCAGAGCCCGGACAGCGTTTCCACCCGCGCGCCGCGCGCCACGCCGAAGCGCAGCATTTCGGCATAGCCGCGCGCGATCAGCGCGGCGCGGGCGTTCTGGCCGAGCTTGAGGCCGTCGACCACGCCGCAGGCGATGGCCAGCACGTTCTTCACGGCGCCGCCGATCTCCGCGCCGATCACGTCGTCGGAATAATAGGGGCGCAGCGAAGGCCGCGCGATCAGCGGCGACAGGCGCCGCCACTGCGCATCGCCGCCCGCGCAGGCGAGCGTCACCGCCGTCGGCAGGCCGGCAGCCACTTCATGCGCGAACGTCGGGCCGGAAAGGACCGCGATCTGGCCATGCGGCACGGCCTGCGCGGCCACGTCCGCCATGAGACGGCCGGTGCCGGCCTCAATGCCCTTGGCGCAGAGCACGAGATCGCCCGAAAAGCCCAGCGGCGGAAGCTGGGCAAGCACACCGCCAAGGAACTGCGCGGGAACCACCGCGAGCAGCACCGGAAGCGCCGCCAGGTCGGCCAGGTTCGACGTGGCTCGCACGGTTTCGGCAAGGGCTGCGCCCGGCAGGTAGACTTCGTTGCGCCGGTCGGCGTTGATGCGCTCTGCCAGTTCCGGCTCGCGCGCCCAGAGCAGCACGTCGCTGCCGTCCCCCGCGAGCGACTGCGCCAGGGCGGTGCCCCAGGCGCCCGCCCCGATCACTCCGATTCCCGCGCTCATGCCTTCACCCCCGCGCCGCGCACGGTCTCGGCATCGGGATCGAGCGGCCAGCGCGGACGCGCCGCCACATCGAGCGGATCGGACTGGCCCATGGCGAACCGCTCCACGCCCGCCCAGGCGATCATCGCGGCGTTATCGGTGCAGAGGCCCAGCGGCGGAGCGACGAAATCGAGGTCATGCTCGGCGGCGAGGGCTTCGAGCGCGGCACGGATCGCCTTGTTGGCGGCCACGCCCCCGGCGACGACCAGCGCGTTCAGCTTGCCGTATTCCGGGCCGACCGAGGCCAGCGCGCGGCGGGCGCGGTCCATCAGGCAGTCTATCGCGGCCTGCTGGAACGAGGCGGCGATATCGGCATCGGCATATTGGCCGGATTGCTTGGCGCGCATGACCGCGCTCTTCAGCCCGGCGAAGGAGAAATGCGGCTCGTCCGAACCCTTCAGCGGACGCGGCAGCGGCACCGCCCTGGCATTGCCTTCCAGCGCCAGCCGTTCCATCGCCGGTCCGCCCGGATAGCCGAGGCCCAGCAGCTTGGCGGACTTGTCGAAAGCCTCGCCCAGCGCGTCGTCGATGGTGGTGGCAAGGCGGCGGAACCGGCCGACGCCTTCCACCAGCAGGATCTGGCAGTGACCGCCCGATACCAGCAGCAGGAGATAGGGATAGGCAAGCTCGCCGTCGGCAAGGCGCGGCGACAGCGCATGGCCTTCGAGGTGGTTGACCGCGATCAGCGGCTTGCCCGTCGCCATGGCGAGCGCCTTGGCCGTGACCAGCCCCACCATCACCCCGCCGATCAGTCCGGGTCCGGCCGTGGCGGCGATGGCATCCACGTCGTCCAGCGTCATCCCGGCATCCGCCAGGGTCGCCTCGATCAGCGGCGCGATCCGCTCGGCATGCGCGCGCGCGGCGATTTCGGGCACGACGCCGCCGTAAGGCCGATGCGCCTCGTCCTGCGAGGCGATGCGCTGGGCGAGGATCCTGCGGTCGCTGGTTACCAGCGACGCCGCCGTCTCGTCGCACGAGCTTTCGATGCCCAGTACCGTCCGCATTGTATCTTTCCCTGAACGACCCTTCCACTGGACGACATTGGCGGGTAGCACAACCCGCCGATGACGACGCAAACTGACACGCAAAAACAAAGCTTCCGCCTCGGCACCCGCCGCTCGCCGCTGGCGATGGCTCAGGCCGAGGAAACACGCGACCGGCTGGCCGCCGCTCACGGAATCGATCCCGCGCATATAGAGATCGTTGCCGTGACCGCCAGCGGCGATCGCATTCAGGACCGCGCGCTGGCCGAAATCGGTGGAAAGGCGCTGTGGACGAAGGAACTCGACGCCTGGCTGGCGGACGGCGAGATCGATTTCGCGGTCCATTCGGCCAAGGACGTGGAGACGATTCGCCCCGAAGCCTTCGCGATCGGCGCGATTCTCCCGCGGGAAGACGTGCGCGACGTGCTGGTCGGGGCCGAGAGCATCCGCGCCCTGCCGCAAGGCGCGGTCGTGGGCACCAGCGCCCCGCGCCGGGCCGCGCAGCTTCTCCACGCGCGGCCGGACTGCAAGGTCGTGACGTTCCGCGGCAATGTCGCCACCCGCCTCGCCAAGCTGGCCGCCGGAGAGGCCGATGCCACGTTCCTCGCAGCCGCCGGACTTAAGCGGCTGGGCGAGACCGGCACCGGCCACCCGCTGGGCGAAGAGGACTGGCTGCCCGCTCCCGCCCAGGCCGCGATCATGGTCGAATGCCGTGCCGACGATGCCCGCACCCGCGCTTTCCTCGCCGCCGTGGACGATGCCCAGAGCCGCGCCTCGGTGCTTGCCGAACGTGCCCTGCTTGCCGGCCTTGGCGGCAATTGCCACAGCCCGATCGCCGTGCTCACCCGGCACGACGGCGCCAACCTCGCGATGCGGGCCGCGCTCTACAGCCCGGACGGCGCCGAAAAGGTCGAGGGAGAGGCCAGCTTCCCGCTTTCCGATCGCGATGGTCCGGCGCGCCTCGCCGCCGACCTGCTCGCCCGCGCGGTTCCGGCCATCGCCGTCCACTTCACCGGGGCGGGCTGAGGCGGCGATGCCGCCCGTCATCGTCATCCGGCCCGAACCCGGCACTGCCATGACCGTGGCGGCGGCAAGGGCCATGGGGCTCGATGCCCGCGCCTTTCCGCTGTTCGCGGTTCGCGCCCTGCCCTGGTCTCTGGTGCCGCGCAGCGAAATCGACGCCGTCCTGCTCGGCAGCGCCAATGCCCTGCGCCATGGCGGCCCCGCACTCGGCGCCTATCGCGGCCTGCCCGCGTACGCGGTGGGGGACCGGACGGCGCAGGCCGCCCGCGACGCCGGTCTGGACGTGGTGCGCACGGGCAGCGGCGGACTGCAATCGGTGCTGGGAAACCTCGCCCCCGGCCATGGCCGCCTGCTGCGATTGGCCGGACGCGAGCACACCATCCTCGACGTGCCCGCCGATCGCACCGTGATAACCCGCGAAGTCTACGCCAGCGAAAGCCTTCCCCTGCCGGCCGGACTGGCCGAAACGCTGAAGGAACCCGCCGTGGTCCTGCTCCATTCCGCCGAGGCGGCGGGGCATTTCGTGGGCGAGTGCGACCGGATCGGCATCGGCCGCGCGGGAATCGCCCTGGCCTGCATCGGCCCGCGCGTTGCCGGGCGGGCGGGGTCAGGCTGGGCCGCCCTGCGCAGCGCCGCGCTCCCCAACGACACTGCGCTGCTGGCCATGGCCCTGGAGATATGCCAAGACTTCCCCTCGGGATCGTAAACTGACAGAACCAGACTTGATGCAGGATTTCACCTCGCCACAACCTCATTCGTCCTCACGCCCGCGTTCGCGCGGAGGTGTATTCTTCGTTGCCCTGATTGCTTTCCTGCTGGGAGGCGCGCTGGTCGCCTGGGCAGCGGCAAGCGGGGAACTGGCAAAAATCCTGCCGCAACGGGCCATGCCGCAAGGCGAAACCGCGCCGCAGCCAGAGCAGGCCACGCCCTCTCGCCCGCAAGTACCGATGGCCACGGCGCCTTCGTCACCGGCGCAGCTGGCCGCGCTGGGATCGGTCGAAGGGCGGCTCGCGCTGCTTGAGGACCGGCTTTCCCGCATAGATTTCCAGACCGGCGCCGCCTCGGGCAATGCCGCCCGCGCCGAGGGCCTGCTGATCGCCTTCGCCGCGCGCCGCATGGTCGATCGCGGCGAACCGCTGAGCTACGTCGCCGACCAGCTTCGCCTGCGCTTTACCAATGCCCAGCCCCGCGCGGTGCAGACGGTGATCGAATTCTCGAAGAACCCCGTCACCATCGACGAACTCTCCGCCCGTCTCGAAGCGCTGTCGCCCGAACTCAGCGAGACGCAGAGCAACGAAAGCCTCTGGCAGAAGGCGCGCCGCGAACTGTCGAGCCTTTTCGTGGTGCGCCGCGAATCCTCCACCCTCCTGACGCCCACCGCCCGCATCGACCGCGCCCGCCTGATGCTGAGCGCCCGCCGCATCGGCAATGCCATCAGCGAAGTGGAGCGCCTGCCCAATGCGCAGGCCGCCCAGACCTGGACCGCCGATGCGCACCGCTATCAGGACGTGCAGGACGCGCTCAACCTGCTCGAAACCACCGCCATGCTCGAACCACGCCGCCTGACCGACGCCGAAGGGCACACGGTGGACCAGCCGAGCCCGCTGGCGACACCGGGCGTGCTGCCGACCGACCTGCCTTCGGCGGATGCTTCGGAAGCGGCTCCGTCCGAATAAGGGTGAATGCGAGGGGTAGGCAGGGGGGCGTGAAGCCCCTTATCCCTGCAGAAGCTCCGGCAAGGCGCCCGACATCCCGCGCGCCTCATCCATGAAGAAGCGCTTGAGGCTGGGCAGGCGCTGCACCGCACCCATGCCGAGGCGGCGCGCCGCGCTGGGCAGGCGGCCGGGAATGCCAAACAGGCGGGTCAGCCCGTCCGTCACCGACATCACCATGAACGTATCGAGGCTGCGCCACTTCTCGTAACGCGCCAGCAACTGCGCATCGCCCGGCTCAAGGCCAAGGCGCATGCCTTCGGTGAGCACTTCGACCAGCGCGCCGACGTCGCGCAGGCCCAGATTGAGGCCCTGCCCGGCGATCGGGTGCATGCCGTGAGCCGCATCGCCGATCACCGCAAGGCGCTCGTCGATCACATGTCCGGCGTGATGGAAACGCAGCGGATAGCTCATGCGCGGCGCGGAAAGCGTGATCTTGCCGAGCACGCCGTGCATCCGGCTTTCCACTTCGTTGAGGAACATGGCGTCCGGCATGGCGATGATCCCGGCGGCATCCTTTTCCGCCACCGTCCAGACCAGCGCGCTGCGATGGCGGCCCTGATCGTCATCAAGCAGCGGCAGCAGCGCGAACGGTCCCGCCGGGTAGAAGATTTCCCAGGCCGTGTTTGCGTGCGATTTCTCGTGGAACAGCCCGGTCACCATGGCGCGGTGTTTGTAGTCCCACTTGGCCAGCGCGAAGCGGGCCTCGTCGCGCGTGGGCGACTGGCGGCCCTCGGCGGCGACCAGCAGGCTCGCGCCGAGCACGCGGCCGTCCGAAAGCTCCACCTCGACACCGTGCGGCCCCCGGTCGCGCCGGACCGCTTCGGTGCGGACGTGCCAGGCGATGTTCTTCTCCTCACGCGCGGCGGCGAACAGGGCTAGGCGCAAGTCGCGATTGGCGAACATGCGGCCCAGCGAGCCTTCCTCGGGCTTGGGCGTGAAATCGATCCGGCCCGGCTTCATCGAATCGGTGACGGCGATCGAATCGATCGGGCAACCGAGATCTTTCAGCGCAGGCGCGAGGCCGATGTTGGTGAAGAGGTTCCAGCTCGCCGTCGAAATTGCCGAGGCCCGGCCGTCCGCGCCTTCGGCAGTGAGATCGGCCGGGTCGCCCGGTCGATGACGTGGCTGGTGATACCCGCCCGGGCCGCGGCAAGCGCCAGCGTCATGCCGACGAGGCCGCCGCCCAGGATGATCAGGTCGCGGTGTTCCGCCTTTTGGTCGTGCTTCGCTGCAGAGTCGTTCATCGACGGCAGCTATCGGCCTCTCCGGCGTCGATGTCGAGACACCTTCCGTCCCAGGTGCCGGCCGGCGCGGTCAGACCCACCGTCGCGGCAAGGGTGGGCGCGATGTCCACCGTCTCCACCGGGGTCGGCTGTTCGAAACCGGTCATGCCCTTGCGCCAGAACAGCATCGGCACGCGGCGATCGTAGTCCCACGGGCTGCCGTGCGAGGCGACCTTGAACGGCTTGGCCTCGCCCGGCACGACCCCGCGCACGGTCAGCATCTGCACTTCGCCCGAGCGCCCCGGCACGAAGGAGGCGCGGACCTTCTGCTCCATCGTCCAGTCCTGCGGATTGCCCTTGGGCTGGGGCCACTGCATGATCTGGTCCTGCGTATAGACAGCGGCGATCTGCGGATTGGCCTTCAGGCGCGCGACGAGCGCGGCCATGACCTTCTGCTTCTGTCCGGCCGTCAGTTCGGACGAGAACCAGACGCTGCCCGCCTCGCCCGCACCGTAGAACAGCGGGCCGTTCTTCACGGTCACGCCGGTATCCTGCGAGACGGCGGCGGCCAGTTTTCCGGCGGTGAGAGCGGGATCGATGCGGGTGGCATCGGGATTGCCGCGCAGCTTCTGCCGCTCGGGCGCATCGAAGCCGCCGTGATCGGCGCTGAGCACGACCTCGTAATCGATCCCGCGCGCATCGAGCGCGTCGAACAGGCTGCCGATGGCCTCATCCAGCACGTTCATCTGGATGCACATTTCCACGCCCTCAGTGCCGAAGGCATGGCCGACCTTGTCCGTAGCCGAGAAACTGACGGAGAGCACGTCGGGCACGGCATCCTTGCCCATGCCCAATTCATCCACCATGCGCACGGCCATCTCGGCGGTGGCGGTGTCCACGCGCGGGCCGTTGGCGTAGGACTTGAAGTCCCCGGCGGCCAGCGGGAAACGGTACGTGCCGATGGTGAAGTCCTTGATCGGCGTCGCCCGATCGACACTGCCGCACCAGCCCGGCACCGCCAGCGGGCCGTCACCGGCCGCGACGCGCTTCGCCATGACCGCGTTTTCGGTCTCAGCCGCCTTGCTGATCCTGCGGTTCTCGAATGTGGTGAAGCCCTTGGCGCCGATCCAGTAGACGGCGTCCGTGTCATGGCCGCTCATCATCACTGCGGCGCGGTCCTTGGCGGAGACGGCTGCGTTGATGGTCGCGGGATTGCGCTTCTTCATGAGGTCGCCCAGCGTCGGCGCCTTGAGGTGCGCGGGGCTGACCACCGGATTGTCCGGCGTGGACCGGGGGTTGGTCTCGTCCTCGACGCAGTAGACTTCCTTTTCGGCGCGGGCGATGCCGGGCTGGTACCACGAATTCGCGGTAATGCCGGTGCGCGAAGGGTGCACACCGGTCAGCAGCGTCGAATGGCCGGGGCAGGTCTCGGTGGCGGCGTGGGATTGGAAGCCCGAGGGGAACACCGCCCCTTGCAGCAGGCGCGTGAAGCCCCTGGTGAAATGCTCGCGGTACTGGGCGAAGAGGTCGGCCGAGAACTGGTCCACCGAAATCGCGACAATCAGCCGGGGCTCGCCCTGCGGCGCGGGCGCGGAAGCAGCGGCCACCGGTGCTTCCTGCGCCAGTGCGGGGGCCGAAACGGCCAGTGCCGCAACCAGGGCCAGCGGAGCGAGCGACGAGGAAAGCAGGCGCATCGGGGGGACTTCCTTGAAATGTCGATGCAATGGGCGCAGATGCATCGATGTCTGCAATGCGTGGGCGACGCAAGCGCCCCCAACGCACGGGAGTTTCATGAAAAAGCGCCGCTATCGCCTGTTTATGGCACTCATGTGTCAAATGCTGGCGCTCTTTCTTGCCCCGCTCGCCGCCAAGGCCGCTCCCGCCCACATCGCCGCCGAACTGGTGGCCGGTCCGGCGGCGGCGCCGGGCGGCGAAAGCACCATCGCCATTCACATGACACCGGCGCAAGGCTGGCACGGCTACTGGTCGAACCCCGGCGACGCCGGCCTCGGCATGCAGCTCGACTGGACCCTGCCTGACGGGGCGAAAGCCGGCAGCCCGCGCTATCCGGTACCGCAGACGCTGGTGGTTTCCGGACTGATGAACCACGTCTTCGAAAGCGACTACGCGGTGCTCGTGCCCTTCACGGTTCCGGCGGATGCCGTGCCCGGAAGCCGCGTGCCGGTCCGCCTCCATGCCGAATGCTCGCCTGCACCGAACAGATCTGCGTGCCCGAACGTGCCGACCTCGCCGTTGAGGTGCCGGTGGCCGCCAAGGCCGAGACCGGCGCGGATCCGCGCTTTGCCGAATGGCTGCGCCGCCTCCCCGCCCCGCTCGACGCCGCCGCCACCTTCAGCCTCGACGAGCGCACGGTGCGCCTCGCCATCCCGCTTCCCGCCGCCACTCCGCTGGATGACCCGCACGTCTTCATCGGCGAGGACAAGCTGGCGGACTATGCCGGCAACCAGCAATTCGCCTGGAAGGGCGACATGCTGATCGTCACGCTCCCCCGCACGAAGCTCGACCCGCGCGGCGCGGATGTCCTGACCGGGGTGCTGCGCCTCAATCCCGCGGGAGACGGCATCGCCTTCACCGCTCGCGCGGGGACGGTGCCGACAGGCGGCACGCCGCTCGCCGCCGATGCCGCCGCGCCCGAACTGCCCTCGCTGCCGCTGCTCCTGCTCGCCGCGCTGGCGGGCGGGTTGCTGCTCAACGTCATGCCCTGCGTTTTTCCGATTCTCAGCCTCAAGGCGCTGAGCCTCGCCGCGCGGGCGAGAGCGAGAGCCATGCCCGGATCGAGGGACTTGCCTATGCGGCGGGCGTCATCACCGCCTGCCTCGGGCTTGGCGCGCTGCTGCTGGCGCTGCGCGCAGGCGGCGAGCAGGTCGGCTGGGCGTTCCAGTTGCAGGAGCCGCTGGTGGTCGTGAGCCTTCTGCTGCTCGCCTCGGTCATCACCGCCAACCTTATGGGCCTGTTCGAGTTCACGGTCCCCGGCTTCGTGTCCGGCGGTTCGCCCTCCAGCTTCACCCGGGGCGCTTTCGCCACCGGCCTGCTCGCCGCTTTCGTGGCGACGCCCTGCACCGGACCGTTCATGGCTTCGGCGATGGGCGCGGCGCTGCTGCTGCCGGTATTGCCGGCAATGACCCTGTTCGCCGCGCTCGGCCTCGGCATCGCCCTGCCCTTCCTGGCGGTGGCCTTCGTCCCGGCGCTGCGCAAGCGGCTGCCCCGGCCCGGCGGCTGGATGGTGACGTTCCGCCACTGGATGGCGCTGCCGATGGGCCTGACCGCGCTGGCACTGGCATGGCTGACCTGGAAGGCCGGAGGCACCGTATTCGTGCTGGGCGCTCTTGTGGGCCTGATCGCGATCCTTGCCATCCTCCTGGCGGCGGGCCGCGCCCAGCGCCGGGGCAAGGCCGCCCGCCCCTTCGCCGTGCTTGCCCTTGCCGCCGCCGCCATCGTGCTGGCCGTGCTGCCCCGCCCCGCCCCGCCTGAAGAGCGCATCGAATCGCTGCTGGCGGCAAAGCCCTTCAGCGAGAAGGCACTGGCCGATGCGCGCGCCGCCGGAAAGCCGGTGTTCGTCTGGATGACCGCCGACTGGTGCCTCACCTGCAAGGTCAACGAACAGGTCGCCATCGAGCGCGAGGAAACGCGCGCCGCCTTCGAAAAGGCCGGCGTCGTCGTGCTGCGGGGGGACTGGACCCGCCGCGATCCGGAGATCACCCGCTACCTCACCGCGCAAGGCGCAGCAGGCGTGCCGCTTTACGTCTGGTACGCAAATGGCGGTAAGGCGGAGCAATTGCCGCAAGTGCTGACCCCGGCGCTTCTCGCCGAAAAGGCCGAAGGCTGAACGGCTGGCCTTCGCCCGACCGCCGATAGGCACCCGTCCATCGATATGGCCCTGTCGCCCCGGCAGGGCTCATGATGAAGTGACGTGACCGGGACGTGTACCGAGCCGACCGGCGCAGGCGCCGGGAGTACCGTCCATGGCTCGAAGTCCGATTTCGGCTGATTCCCACACCGCCACTTCGCGCGGTGCGCAGTGTATTGGTCGTAGCCGGCTTCACCGGTCGTTATGGCCGTAGACCCGGCATCCGGGGATCCACCGGAAGAAACGGACCTGAAGCGGGAACGGCGCCCCCTGCTCGGCCTCACCATCGCCATCGCCTTTTCGGCAACATTCTGGATCATGCTTGCCGTGTGGCTGCTCTAGGGTCAGGAC
>NZ_LGJH01000142.1 GCF_001298105.1 Novosphingobium sp. ST904
AATCCGCGCTGTAGCGCTTCCTCGTCGTCTTCATTCCCGTACCAATCTATTTGGTCGGGAGTAGCTTAACACCCTGTCCAGAAAACCGGCACCACCTCATAGCTCATGATCCGTAAACCCGATCTTCCGGCCTGACCATTTACAATTACCGGCGGATCGCGAATCTGACAGGAATTGTCGGACCTGACGTTCGCGGGGTTGCCCGGCAAAGATTTGGTGAGCCCACACCCGTCGGGTCTGAGGCTCGATTGATATCAAGAGCCAAGCCATTGCTACATTGTCATCATCATCGATTACTGAGATTGCGAGTGGGCACAAGTCGATCACGAGATCGCAATCGAGCTTGAGACGGTTAACGATGTCGACTTCGGTAGGTCGTCTTCCAAACCTCGTTCGAATCGAGTTTGCGAGGGTCGTTCAACGCCTCGTTCGGCGCTCAGCTGCGCCGCAAGAGCTTGCACATCCCGCATCCGCGCCGCTGCACCGGCAACTTCGATCGCCTGAGCAATTACCGTTTCCTTCCGCTCATCAATCCGGCGCCGTGCCCCGTTCCGATGCCCGTGCGCGAGGCACCTTTCAGCCTTTCGCGATATGACGCGAGAAGATTGTAAAACTGACGGCGGCCCACTCCAAGACGAGCACTTGCGTCCTCTTGATCGGCGGCCGTAACAGCCACTGCCCTTGCCAGGGGGCCAATGACGACGGCCTGTTCGATCCTTTTCGCCCAAGCAGAAGGGGGCGACACGGCAAGGTCGTCGATCAGAATATTATCTATCAATTTCTTTCTCCAGGAAAAACCTGAAGTCGGAAAACCGTTTCTCGTTCACCTTTAGGATGCAGCCTCAGCTGTACTCGTAATCCCGCGCACTTTTTGGGCTAAGTGGCCGATGCGACGCAGGTCGATCGCATGAATTCTATGAGATCGAGCATGGTCTTCGAATTCGCCCGGTAAATGATCGAGCGCCCCTTTCGATCAAATATTACGACTCCCGCGGCCGCCAAAGCCCGGAGATGGTCGCTGAGCGTGCTTTGTTGAACACCGAGCCTGCGGGCTATTTCACCCGCGGCGAGTCCCTCTTCGCCGGCCGAGGCGAGAAGTTGAATCGCGGCCAGACGGGTATCGTAGGAAAGAGACGCAAGCGCCGCGATTGCTGATGCGTTCTCCATCCTAAGCGTTCCCGGGATTTTCTAGATCTTTCTGGAACTTTTTTGTCTCCAGAAAGGATGCTCGCCCTTGATCTACGACGCACACGCCAGCGTGCAGCCGGACCGAATAAGGCCGCGGAATCACCAATAACATTTCGTTATTTCGGGATATACCGAACATTTACCCTTGTCTGATTTCATAATGGTCATCAGTGAACCTGGCGATGATAGGACAGAAACGATGAAGTTGGAAGGTAGAGGTGGCGAGTACTCCCCACCGCAGGTCAGAGCGACGTTGCGGCGATCTGACACTTCGGGAGCGCGATCAAGGGCAGACATAGGATTGCTGGCAGCAAAGCGCCTCGCATATGTTGCCGCGGAGACGGGAGCGCGATTTATACGTGACAGGATCCAGATCGAACCGATCGACTGGCTGCACAGACCCTGTCAGCTCTTCGATGGAGAGTCGGCGATAAATGCGTGTCGGCATGCTATTGGCTTTGAACGTGCCGTAGCGCTGCACGGTCTTGGTCTTGGCTTGGACTCATCGCCCGCCATTGTCTCCGGCATTCCTGTCGCAGCTTTCCTCAGCGACAGCGCAAACAGCTACTTCGGAGCGTCGCCACCACGGATTCGCGAAGAGCCGAGCCGAAAACGCCACGGCGCGCCGCCCTTTACTCATGCATCATAAGCGCGGAGCTGGATCGCGGGCATATTCATGTGTTTGGGGCGATGATCGCCCGCAGCGCCAGTGAAGTTCGATTTCGCATTCGGCAGAGGTTCGGGCCGTTGCTGGAGGATCAAGCAATCGTGCGACTCGGCTTCGATTGGAGTGAGCCTCTAGCGTGCGCGATGGTTTCCCAAGCGATGGCGCATCTTCTGATGCTCGCGGCGGAAGATCCGACCTCTTCGCTAGCCGAAGGTTTGGATTTCCATATCGAACAACGTTTCGCATCTTAGTGTTATGCGAGCGGAAAGCGATCGCCAAAGGCTCAGGGCCAACCATTTCGGTCACCCCCGTTTCATGTGCGGTCAGCCGCCAGGAACGTCTTCGGTCAGCACCATGTTTTCCTCTGATCGCAAACTCTGCTCTCGTTCGACAAGGGATATATCAGCCTAACTATCCGCGGGCAAGCCGGCGCCGATCATGCTCATTGACTTATATATATTATGCATTTATGTAATATGCGTCTTGATTATAAGGTGGTATATGACGGAAACAGATTTCCTGGATGACTATGATCCGACGGCTTTTGAACGGCCCTCGGTGACCGTGGATTTGGTGCTTCTGGGATTACGCCAAGGCAGTCCCACAGCGCTTCTTGTCAAACGACAGCAAAATCCATTCGCTGGTCAATGGGCGCTCCCGGGCGGCTTCGTCCGGATCGATGAAGCGGTCGACGATGCGGCGAAACGCATATTGCACGACAAGGCCGGCATTCAGTCGGCTCATCTGGAGCAGCTTTACACCTTTGGCTCAGTGAAGCGTGATCCGCGCATGCGCATCATCAGTGTGGCCTATCTCGGGCTGCTCGCAGAAGACTCTTTTGCGAGCGCCCTTAAAGGGACGCCATCTCTTCTAGCCGCCGGTATCGGTGTGCCGTGGACGGGAGAAAAAGGGGGTCCGGTCGAGGTGCAATCGCTCGACGGCAAACCGCTTTTCCTGGCATTCGACCATGCCGAGATTTTGGCCATGGCGATCCTGCGACTGCGCGGAAAGCTAGACTATTCTGATGTCGGCTTCGCGTGGCTCCCGGAGAATTTCACGCTTCGCCAGCTGCAAGATGTCCATGAAGCTATCCTCGGAACGTCGCTCAACAAGCCGGCCTTCCGGCGCCGGATGCTGGACAAAGGCTGGATCGAGGGCACCGGCGAACGCGAGACTGGCGCGTCGTTCAGACCCGCAGAACTTTATCGTTTCAAATGTCAGCATTGAGGGAGGCCAACATGGCACAAATTACGAATTTCGCTTTCATTGCGCGGCTGCGTAGCGATGCTAGCCATCACGTCATCCGCTATCGCAACGGCCGCATACGCCAGAGCGGGCGCGGGATCGTCTTTTGGTTCCGTCCTGAAACGGCAAGCGTCGCCGAGGTCCCAATGGACGACCGCGAGATGACGCTTTTCGTCAAAGGACGCAGCGCCGACTTCCAGCAAGTCAATGTTCAGGGCATTCTCGGCTGGCGGGTGGCCGAGCCCGACCGCGTAGCCGAGCGGATCGATTTCACTATCGGCCTCGCGAATGGCCAATATATTCGCGAGCCGATCGAGCGGATCGAGACGCGGCTTGCCGGCCTCGTCAACCAAGCAACGCTGCAATATCTTGCCGAAGCTCCCGTGCGTGCGCTGCTCGATGCCGGCGTGGAACCCCTGCGCCAGCGACTGGAAGCCGCTCTCGCAAACGATCCGGCCCTAACGGAAATCGGTCTCGCGATCGTCGCGGTACGCCTGAACAACCTGGCACCCAGCAGCGAACTCGAACGCGCACTGCAAACGCCAACCTTCGAGGCGCTCCAGCAAAAAGCCGACGAGGCAATGTTCGAACGCCGCGCGCTGGCGGTCGACAAGGAGCGCGCGATTGCGGAGAATGAGCTCGGCAACAAAACCGAACTCGCACGCCGCGAGAAGCAGCTGATCGCCGAGGAGGCGGAGAACGCTCGAAATCGCGCCACCGGTCTTGCCGAGGCGCAGCAGGTCGAGGCCGAAGCCGAAGCGGGTCGTATCCGTATTGTGGAAAGCGCCAAGGCCGAGGCGGAGCAGGCCCATATCGCAGTTTATCGCGATCTGCCGCCAGCGGTACTCCTAGGATTGGCGGCTCGTGAGCTTGCCGGCAATCTCGACACCGTCGAGCATCTGAACGTCACGCCCGATCTGCTCGCAGCGGTCATGCGTGAGTTCAGACCCGCCGCCGCCGGTGCAATCGCCGGCAGTAAGGATAGGCGCCATGACCTCTACTGCCCCCCGCGCCGTGTTTGTGACGCGCGAGAGTGATTATCAATTGCTCCTCGCGCGCCACGCGACGCGCGAACAGGCACGTTTCTATCTTGAGACGCGCGGGCAAAAATTCAGCGAGCTCGAGACGCGGCATGAACGGTTTCAGGCAGTATTGCGCCAAGCACGAGCCGCCGTCCCAACCGATTGGCGGCAAACGCATGTTCGCCGTGCCGATCTCGATCGGTTCCTTTTCGCGCCCGAAGACGTGATTGTGGCGGTCGGGCAGGATGGGCTGGTCGCTAATGTCGCCAAATATCTGGACGGCCAGCCCGTGCTCGGGGTTAATCCCGCGCCCGACCTTTACGACGGCGTCTTAGTCCGGGTCGCTCTGGATCGGCTCGGCGCCGCCTTGCCAGCCAGTCTCCATGACGATGTCGCGGTCGACCACCGAACGATGGTTGAAGGCAGACTAGACACCGGCGAGAAACTGGTGGCGCTCAATGAGCTGTTCGTGGGCCATCGCAGCCACCAATCGGCCAGATACCGGCTAGCACTTGGCGATACCGCCGAAGACCATTCCTCAAGCGGCCTCATCGTCGCGACCGGTACAGGGGCCACCGGCTGGGCCCGCTCGATCATGGAGGCCACCGGACAGCAGCTGGCGCTGGCCCCGCAGGAACGAGCGGTTGGCTATTTCGTGCGCGAACCGTTCCCGAGTATCGCGACTGGTACTTCTCTTCGGGCTGGGAAGCTGGATCAGACAGCACTCCATGTCACATCGCGAATGAACGATGGTGGAGTCATTTTTGCAGACGGAATCGAGCAGGATTTTCTCCCTTTCGATTGGGGCAGGCAGGTGTCACTCGCTCCCTCTGAACGAGTGCTTCGTCTGGTTTCCACGTAATTGCCTTTTAGGGGAGTATTAGGTGAAAATACCGCCCCGCCGACGGAAAACCGCCTATACTTCGCTGCGTCGGATTGCGAAACGAATGGGCGTGCGTTTTGCAGTGCGCCGCTCAGATCGCGCCCCCTCAGGCTACCCTGACCCGCTCGACACTGACTCTGGTCGATAGTTCAAAAGGGGCAATGGGGTCCTACCAGAGCAAAAAAGAGGTTTTGGTCAGCCTGTCTCTCGCTCGCTGTCGAGCGGGCATGGAGCAACTACGAGCCTCATTGTGACAAAATATTGGCCGATCTTACGATGGTGGAGCACTGGGCGAACGCCATAGAAAACACTCTGTTTTCTCAAGCGCCTTAGGAATTCACGACTGATTTTGGCCGATCATTTGGCCGATATCTCGGCTGTTTTCAGCAGTAGAGATTACTGCGTCCGGAGCGCAAGGCAGATGCCCCGACCTGCTCGGACGGTCAGTCGCCAGCTGGCCAATATCCCGCAACTTCAGCCTGACTCGTGCGACTTCGTCATGAATGCATTGACGCTTGGACGCGAGAATGAGCGGCGATTGCGCTTTTTCCGCTGAGACAACCTCCCGTTAAATGCCTCTGGGCAGAAGTATTTCCGCTTCTCCGCCGCCTGCACCCTCCAGCGTTTCCATATCATAGGCCGGCAAGCCGACGTCCAACGCGAGCTCCAGCTCTGCTCCACCGAGACCAACGAAACGCTCAGTCCTCCCTTCGTCCCTCGACGTCGACCAAAACTCGTGAGCGGAAACGAAAGCCGATATCGAGGATCGGCAGAAAGGCGCGACTACCGGTACCGCTAAAGACAGTTAGGGGGCTTGATGACTTGGGGCATCTGTTGAAGACCGAATCGAGCGCACGAACGGTACTGGCGAGCGCCGGCGTCATCTCATCTACGCGCAATCCGGCCCGAAGTTCACTGTTCATGTCGAAACAATGTGATTTGGCAGATGTTTCTTGTGCTGTTTTATAGGCACGGAGAGCCGTCTCCTCCCCCTGCGTGAGATCGGTTAGATTGAGGCCAGAAAAGCTCATGCATGGGTCTCCCGATCACGGCGTAGAATCGCTGTGGACACTCGACAGCAGCCTTTCTCCGACCGCATCCCAAAAGATGGTTGGGAACCGTCCAAGCAACGTACGCGGGCGATAAATCGTCGAAGGCAATTTCGAGACCCGCCTGCCTCTATACCGCCGCTCCCGCCGAGACAATGTGGGGCGTGCGCTTGATCAAATGGCCAGAATCGGGGCGACCCCGCTGCGCAGGATATGGTCGAAGAGAGGTGCGGCGCGCGGGACAGCATTATGTCGACCCCACCTGCTGGCGGAAGGGATTCGGTCCGAGGCCATCCGCGCCAGCATCGCGCGCGACACAAGCTTGGGTGCGCTCGCACCGGGCACGAGGACAGCGCCGATGACGACATCCGCCGCGACCAACTCGTCTTCGACGCTAGCAATTGCCGACATGCGTGTCCGCACTGGACCGCCAAATAGCTCGTCGAGTTTCCCCAGCGCGTCCTTACCGAGATAAGGTTATTAACCTGGCCGGTGCCCAAGGGAACTGCGCCAGCCCACGGTAAGAAATCGCTGAATTCATCCGCTCATCACGGCCGGAATCGACACAACGGCTTAGGGTCAGGAAACATTGAGGATCACCGCCAGAAAGATGGCAGTGGCGGTGAGAGCGATGGCTGTGAGAAACGCCTTCCCTCGGCGCATCCCGCCACCTCAGCCCGTACGATTGACGAAGGCGATGCCGCTCAAAACGCGCCGATCATCAACTCGCTGCCGGCCGGGTCCGGCCTCGGGATCGACGGCGAGGCGAACCGGGTAGAGGCTGGTGAACCAGCCGACGGTGCGGGACAGGTCGATGCCCTCGACCACCGCCTCGCGGCCATGCCCTTCCAGATGGATCAGGCTAATGCCTTGGCCGGTCCAGCCGGCGAGAGCCTGCGCCAGCGCGGTAAGCAGCACATCGTTGATCCGGGTGCGATAGAGGTTGGGAACGTCCTTCAGCAGACGATCTGTCTCATCGGCGGAGAGCTCGACCGTGTCGATGTCGACGGAAGCCACGTCATTGGGGCCGGATGACAGGTCAATGGGGAGGGGCGCGACCGGTTGCTCGATCTGCTCGCGCCAACCGTCCTGCTCCGCCCGCGCCGCTTCGGTTGCAGCATAGTCATGGAGCTTCCCGGACCAGGCCTTGAACGATGTGGTCTTCGGTGCGAGCGCGGCGCTATCGTCTGCATAGAGCGCTTCCAGATCCTCCATCAGGATGCGCCACGATACGCCATCGACAACGAGATGGTGGATGACGAGGAGGAGGCGCTGAGCGCCGCTGGCAAGCTCGAACAGTCCGACCCGAACGAGAGGGCCGCCGGCAAGGTCGAGGCCACGCTGGAACTCCTCGGCCGCGCCGGCGAGCGCTGCCGTCACGGCGTCCGGTGACAGGGCCGAGAGATCGGCAACCTCAAGCGCGAAGCTGCCCGCCGCCTCACCATGGAACTGGACCCAGCCCGATGGCTCGCGGCGATACCGCAGCCGTAGGGCGTCATGATGTTCCACCAGCCGGGCGAGGACGGTTCCCAGGCGGGCAGGATCGAGCCGCGAGCGCGGCATCAGCCAGAAGGCCTGGTTGAAGTGATCCGGTGTGCCGGGCTCCTGTGCGAAGAACCAGCTCTGGATCGGCGTGAGCGCCACCTCGCCGTCGACCATGCCCTGTTCGGCCCCATCTGGCGCGGCGGCTGTGCTGGCGACCGTGGCGAGAGCCGCCACCGACTGATGTTCGAAGAGTTGTCGGACGGGGATCTTGAGGCCAGCGCGCCCGGCGCGGGCGACCACCTGGATCGACTGGATGGAGTCGCCGCCGAGCTCGAAAAAGTTGTCGAAGACACCGACCCGGTCGAGCTTGAGGACGTCGGCCCAGATACCGGCGAGGATCGCCTCAACGGGCGTGCGCGGCGCGACATAACCCCGCTCTTCCCGCGAAGCGTCAGGTGCGGGGAGTCCGCGCCGGTCCACCTTGCCGTTCGGCGTCAGCGGCAGCGCATCGAGCATGACGATCGCCGAAGGGACCATATAATCGGGCAGGCTCTGCCGCAGATGATCGCGCAGCATCGCGGGATCTGCCTCCTCGCCGACGGCCACCGCATACCCGGAAAAAGACGGCTGGCGGTGTGCAACGCTTTATGGCGGGCCACCATGGGTCCGACCACGAAGTCGCAGCGATGATCGGCTTCGTGCAGAACCGAAATGCCATGGACTGGCTGAGGACACTAAACCACTGGGTCGCTGCGCTCGGCCGCTGGTCAATTGGTACTTGGACGCCATCCGACGCGCTCATGCTCGAGAAGTACGACGCCGACGGCCGCTGTCTCTTTTCAAGATCATCCCATGCGCGGGTGAGCAACACTCCGATGGGACTCTGGCATCTGCTTGTTGAGATGTAGCAGGACCGCCCGAACTTATCTTCTAGGGAGACTTTAGGTGGCCGCGAGGCCTTAGATCCAAAGCCTAATCTGAAGCCCTCAATGGCCATTGTGCTCGGCGTAAACGTGCTTCCGCGTAATGTCATAATAGATGTGGGTTCGGTCGCCGCATTCACGGCACAGCGAGGTGGAAAAAAGCTCCTCCCCCTGTTTCGGATCGAGGAACATCACCCAAATTGGAACCTCTCGCCCGGCGTTGTCGGTGTAATTTCCCATCGGCTGCCACCGCAGTATCTCGCCCGTCATCGTATCCGTTACAAGCAGCGCCGCGCCACGCGGCCCATCGTCGCAGCCTTCGAACACGACGCTCTGCCCAAGGATGCGGCGCCCGCCGGGTGCGACGCTTTCGGCACGCCAGGAGGATTGCGCCTTATAGCCATCGATTTCGGTTTGCGTGTCGCGATCAATTCCCCCGAACGTGTCGGGTCCCACTGGCTCGAGCGAGCAAACGGTGTAGCTGTAATAGATCATCGTTTCGCCGATAAAGTCTGAAAGCTTCTTGACCGTAACCGGGCCTGCGGCTTGTCCGAGAATGCGCGCGTTCATCGCGCCGTCCCACCACATGCTGTTGGGCTCTTTTTTTACGAACACGCTTGGTGCGGCATTCACGGCCACGCTGGACATCGATAGTAAAATGGCTGCTAGCAGAACATTCCCATTTGTTCACTGGACGGACTGGGCTTTAGCAAGGTGAGACGCCCGAACTGAGCTCACTGGCTCATCGATTCATTTGAGCGAGCAACCGCCCAAAGAGTAGCCATCGCCAAACGTTTCGCGGATGTCTTCGCATATGAAGGAAATCCTGGCGCCTTTCTTCAGCGACCCAATTTCCTTGCCGTCCTTCGCTGCAAAGGATGCGCTGACAAAATGCGTAAGATAATCCTCCGTCTTGCCAGTGAATGAGACCACCGGGGCGCTGGCATCACCCCCGAACTCCTGGATGACCTCTTTCGTGAAGCGAAGGCGGTGCTTTCCGTACTTCTCGCCTGCGGCAATTTTATTGCCCTCAACGTCCTTCCATATGCCTTTGATGGTAGCGTCTATGATGGGGGCGTTGGCCATATCGAATGTTTCGCCTGACGTGTTGAAGGCATCTTTGTTCATCGCTTCACCTAAAGACTGGGTGCCCTTAATCCAGCCGTAACAGACGTAGAGCGTCAGGACGCCCGTCACGATTCCAGCGATTGCGAGCGATCTCGACTTCCGGAGAAGGGCGATTAGACCAAAGAGGATCGCTAACGGCCCTAAAATCCACGATACGAAGCCGATTAGCGGAATGAATGAGAGTATCAGACCGATTAGTCCGACAATGAATGCCGCTTTTCCTAGCGCATTGTGGTCAGGTCTACTTGCAGCATCTGTAGTCATATCGCCCCCTGTATAAATATCATCGACGCCTGCGTTATATCGTTGATTATCCAGTCGCAAGATCCCCGCTACCTCTATACGCGGAAATGGGTTGGGAAGGCCCGCACCTAGCGAACGCGTGCTAATTGCACAGTTTCCCGTAACTGCTCGGCGTGACGCCGAGCACGCGCTTAAACATAGTCGAGAAATTGCCCGGCCCGTCATATCCGAGATCATAGGCGATCGAGGTTACCGACGCCCCCGCGGCTAATTTCGGCAGCGCGACCGAGATACAGGCCTGCTGACGCCATTCCGCAAAGCTCATCCCAGTCTGCCCCCGAAAGAGACGTGTGAAAGTGCGCCTGTTCATTCCCATCAAGTCTGCCCAGCCATCGATCGTCGATGTCGCGTCGGGACGTCTGAGAAAGGCGTGGCAAAGCTGCGCAAGCGCATTGTGTGCGGGAAATGGCACGGCCAACGGTATGAGGGGGGCGATGCTAATCTCCGCCAGCAGTAAATTCATGACCATTCCGTCGCGGCCAGCCAAATTATATTCCGATGGGACATCCGCCGCCGCGGCGAGCAAGTGGCGAAGAAGCGGAGAGACCCCGACGACCTCGCACTTAACGTCCCGCCCCGGGCATGCGGCGGGTTCGATAAGAACGCTGCGAGTTTGGACGGCGCCAACCATGCGGACCGAATGCGGGGTGCCGGCGGGGATCCAGACGGCACGTTCGGGCGGGGCGACCCATGCCCCATTGGGCGTGCTTACGGCCATCACCCCGGTGGCGGCATATAGAAACTGACTGCGCTGGTGGCGATGTTCAGCAAGCTCGTGCGAGTCGGGAAAATCATGCCCGACGGCGATCGCTGGACGGTCGACTATCTCATCAGGTTCGGCATCAATATCCATATTGTCTCACTCTCAGAAAATTTTGGCTCGCACAAGAAAGCGGGAACGACGAACCCTTGTTACAGGCGGTCGGCATTTCGAAAGACGCCCCTATGAACGACACGACTGCCAGCCTGCCCGCTCACCATATCCCGACGCCAGCCCCGCGCCAGCATCCTCCAAAATTCGTGCTGGAAATCGTCGGTGCGGTCGCTCTCGCCCATCTACTGAACGATCTGATCCAAGCCGTGCTTCCCGCCATTTATCCAATGCTCAAGGATAAATATCATCTCAGCTTCGCCGAGATCGGCTGGATTACGCTCGTCTATCAGGTCACCGCTTCGCTGCTCCAGCCGTGGGTCGGCTTTTATACCGACAAGCGCCCTCTGCCCTATCTGCTGCCGCTCGGGATGGTGGTCACGCTCGCAGGCGTAGGGGCGCTCGCAGCAGCGGGAAGCTATTCCGCCCTGATCATGGCCTCGGCCGTCATCGGGGTCGGGTCGGCGACCTTCCATCCCGAAGCTTCGCGCGTCGCGCGAATGGCGTCGGGCGGCCGGTTCGGAACGGCGCAATCGGCATTTCAGGTCGGCGGCAACACAGGCTCGGCCCTCGGCCCCATTGTGGCGTCCATCGTCATTCTCCCGTTCGGCCAGACGGCCGTCGGCTGGCTTGCCTTTGCCGCCATTGCCGCGATCTGGGTGCTTTTCATTGTGACACGTTGGCGTTTGCGGGCGGCAGCCGCGCAGCCGGTCGCGGCCGGTCCGTCGCCAGCGTCGCCGTACAGCCGCCGCGAGATCATCCGCGCGCTTTCGGTGATCGGGGTGCTTATGTTCGCGAAATTTATCTACATCGGCGCCTTCACGAACTACTTCACATTCTATCTCATCGAGCGCTTCGACCTCGGAGTCCGAGACTCGCAATTCTATCTCTTCTGCTTTCTTGCCGCGGTTGCCGCGGGAACATTCGCGGGCGGCCCGGTGGGAGACCGGATCGGGAGAAAAGCGGTCATCTGGGTATCCTTCCTGGGTGTCGCCCCTTTTGCGATGATCCTGCCGCACGCCAATCTGGCGTGGACCGCGATCCTTGCTGTGTCGATCGGCTTGATCATGTCGTCCGCATTCGCCGCGCTCGTCGTCTATGCGCAGGAGCTCGTTCCCGGCCGTGTCGGCCTCGTCTCGGGACTGATGTTCGGCCTGATGTTCGGGATTAGTGGGATCGGGGCTGCCGGCCTTGGCCAGCTCGCGGATTTCCATGGCATCGTCTGGGTGTTCAAATACTGCGCCTATCTGCCGCTTCTAGGGGTTGCGACCTGTATGCTTCCCGCGCCGGGGGGGCCGCTCGTCGCAATCGGCCCTGATGACATCCACCATCACCCATCAAACATTGAGGACTGAAATCAGACAAGCCGTTCCCGGTGCATTGATCACGTCGCTAATAAGGGCGACGTGCTCTCTGCAGGGCAAAAGCTATTGGCAATACTGACTACCGCAGGTGCCAAAGGGTGCATAGGAAGAGGCACTCCTAGCCCGTTGCCTATTGCCTGCTCAAGAAGCTCTCAGTCTGAAGATATTGCTGAAGTCGGTCACCGGCCTCGCCGAAGCGCCGCACGGCCTGTGGAGATTGGCCAGCATCGAGGAGATACGGTCGCCTGTGCGTAATGCGAGAGCTACGATCGTCAGCGTGGGGTTTGCCCACCCCGCCGTGGGAAAGGTCGACGAGCCGACGACGTAAAGATTACGAAGGCCGTGCACGCGTCCGTTAGCGTCGACCACGCCGGTTCGCGAAGTGGCCGACATTCGCGTCGTCCCCATATGATGATAACCGCCGATCGGATGCGAAGAGACGAGACGATCGCTCTGCCACGCCGGACCATCTTCGGCCAGCCAGTCTGCTGCTTCGACATGCCCTTTTCCGAGGCGCGCGAGTTCGTCGCCGAGCGCCAGCACCAAGCCCGCCACGCTACGCTTGTCGAGCGGCGACAGTCGCCAGTCGAGGTTGACCCGCCGGACCCCGAGCGGATCGATCTGGGAGCCAAGGGTGACGCGGCTGTCCGGATTGGGAGATTGCTCGGCGCGGATAAGGAGCGCGACGTCGGCAAAGCCCGCTTTGTGCAGCAGCCAAGGCCGAGCCGGATCGATATGACGCTGGGCCCAGTTCGCTGCCTTCTTCGTCACCATCCAGAGAGCGCGGCCTTGTTTTGTCGGAGCAAGGTCATGCTTGAGACTACCGTATACCCGCATGCCGACGAATTGCGCAGCCTGGACTGGCTGACGAGCGACGATCGTTAGCGAGCTGTTCAAAATGCCTGCGCGCCGCTGAAGAGCCGCGGCCGGCGTGATCAGGCCGGCGACGTCGTGTCCTGCGATCCGATGGCGCCGCGCAAAGCATTTCAGGAGATTCCAACTGTCTCCCCCAATGATGCGGCCCCCGCGCGCATGGGGATGTTCCATGAAATAGCGCCCCACTTGATCATAGTCGTTACCGATGTCGGAGGCGAGAAGCAGCCGGGCATTTTCGATTCCACCCGCTGCGAGCACGACCGCGTCGGCGACGACCATTAGCCGCCCGCCCTTTAAAGAGCGCGCTTCGACTCGCTGCACAACGCCCGCGCGCTCTTCGATACCGGAGACGCTCGCGTGACAGGCGACCTCGCAGCGCGGATGCGCAACCAAGTCGGCGCAGGCCCCGAAGGTAAAACGGTTGACCGCAGGGTCGAATGTCCAGACTGGCGTTTTGAGCAGTTGCGCATCGAAAGCCGGAACGGGCGCGCGGGCAGAACCTACCTCCGCCAGTTCGATCCGCCGCTTGGGAAGGGCGAACATCGGCCGTGCTTCAGCATAATAGGAGGCCAGATCGTCCAGATCGATGGGCCAGCCGGAATGTGGCACCCAGTCTCGGCGCTCGAAATCGATCGCATCCAGTTCGGCGCAGCGCCCGCCCCAAATCGCGGTGGTGCCGCCAAAGAAACGCATTCGCGCGTGGTCGAGAGGGTAATAGTCTTCGCCGCTGCTCGTTCCGGCATTGAGGTCGGCCGTCGCTGCCTCGAAATCCGTGCCGCCGCTTTCGAGAAGCAGCACCTCATGTCCTGCAGCGAGAAGCCGCCGGGTCAGTGCGATACCCGCCACGCCGGCGCCGACCACGCAGACCTCGGTCCGGCGCCGGATGGTGCCGTCAACGGTGTCGAGATCGAGCATCATCGGCCGTTCCGATCGTCCACGAGCGCGGGCACGGCGGGCGGCTGGCGCCCGCAGAATGTTCGATTGCATAGGCAGCGGCGGCACCGAGCAGGCCGGGGTTCGGATGGGTCAGAACCTTGACCGGGATCCCAGACATATAGGCTTCGAACCGACCCTTGGCGGCGAACCTCAGCGGAAAGCCCGAGTGGGAGAGCCGGTCCGCAAGACGCAGGCCGAGCCCGCCCGCGATAACGAGGCCCGATTCATCTTGCGCAAGTGCCAAATCCCCTCCGAACCCACCGAGGCAGAGGCAGAAGCGCTCCAGTGCGGCTTCTGCCATCGGGTCCGAGCCGCGAGCGCGACCGTCCACAAGTCTTCAATGTCGTAGGATCCGTGAGTGACGTCGCCTTCCGCCATCACCTCATAGATGTTTTTCAGTCCCGGGCCCGAAAGGATCCGTTCGGCCGACACCCGCCGGAACCGGGCGCGCAGCGCCGTGGCCAGCCGGTCCTCGATCGGATCGAGCGGCGCAAAGTCCATATGCCCGCCTTCGGTTTCGCTGACATAGGGGCCGGTAGCGGTTCGAAGGACATGCGCGACCCCCGGTCCCGTTCCGGGGCCGACAATGCTGATCGTCCCCCGCCCGGGCAAGTCGACGTCGGGGCCGCAAACATGTTGAAGCTCGCCGGGTCCCATCACTGCGATCGCATATCCGATCGCCGCGAAGTCGTTTACAACGGTCGCGCTGTCGACGCCGAGCGACGCGCCCGCGGCGGCCGGGCGAATGATCCAGCTGCTGTTGGTGAGCTTCAGCACATCGCCGTGGACGGGACCGGCAAAGGCGATGGCGACGGCGTTCGGCAGAGCTTGGCCGAGCTTTCCGGCAAACGCCGACCACGCCCTTTCGAGGCTGGGAAAATCGCCTGTCAGGAAGGTGGTCGCCTCGCCGAGGTTACCAACCCTTCCCGCTTCTATTTCGGCAAGGGCGAGGGGGACATGGGTGCCGCCGACGTCGATCGTCACAATCCGTTTCATTGGGTGGTGGCCCTTTGTAGATGGAAGATGAGGCTGCGTTTCACAGGGCCAGCGACGCCTTGAGGCCGACGACGACTACGTCGTTCGCGGCATCGTAACCGCCCGGGACCATCACATATTGGAGGTTCGGCCGCAGGGTGACGCCGGCGAACCGCCGCAGCGTGTAGGAAAGTTCGGCGGCGTATTCCGCATCGGGCTTCGGCTCGCCGGGCACGAGCCCGATGACCGCGCGGCCGTTCACATTCGCGCGGGCAACCGCAAATGCGATGTCGTCGTGCGGGCGCCCCGGGATGAGGCCCGTGTAGAACAGCCCGGCTGCGACCTGATTGTCGGTAACGGTGGTTCGCCGATCGGCCTGGGTGACGTTGAGAAAAGCCACCAGGCCCGTCGTCGTCTGCGGGCCGCTGGCCCTCTCGCGCGCGGCCCCGGTCAGTTGCTGCTGGAATTGTGCGTAGACACCATAGCGTCCATCGCGTCGCAGCGGATCCAGGCCTGTGACCGGCCGCTGGTCTGGATCGATGCGCCGCGCCACATCGTCGGCATCGGCTGTATTGTACCAACCGCCGACGCGATAAGCGCCGGGCAAGCCCGACCGGCCGCGCCTTGGCGTATAGCCCACTTCGATCGGCACGAGCATGCCCGTGGCACCATGGAAATGCCCGATCGAGAAGTCCTTCTCGAGATTGCGCGGATTGACCTCATAGGCGCCGGCCATCGCATAGAAGCGGTCGCTGCGTACGCGCAGGCGCGCGCCCCATTGGCTGATCGGCCAGTTGTACCAATAATCGCCGGCCAGGTTTCCGGGCGGCGAACCGCAGAAGCTCAGATTCTGGAGCTGGCACGAAAAGGCGGCAAAGTCCTCGCCCTGCGTGAGACGGCCGAGTTTGATGTCGGCATGCCCGTCCAGAAAGCTTTGCTGATACCAGAATTGGGTCAGGCGCCAGGTCTGGCCGCGTCCGTAGACTTCCTGCACCTGCTGCAACACGCCAAGGCCCGCCGCCGCACCAAGGTCCTTGCCGCGCCGATAGGTAATCGTTGCCTTGAACGTGCCGCCGGCGAGCCCGACGAGTTTCTCGAAATCGAGCGTCACCCCAAGGGCGAACTGGCCGGTTTCGCGAACGCGTTCGCGCTCGCCGCCCGATGCATTCCACGCTGTTTCGGAAACATAGGAGGCGCTGAGATCGACCCCCTCGTCGCGCATCCGGGTCCGCAGGCCGCCCCATTCACCGCTCAGGGTCTGGGGGGCATCTGAGGCCGCGGCCGGAACAGCGGGCTCGGCAGGCTGGACCCTGTCGGTGGTATCGGCAGTCTCGGCAGGGCCGGCCTGGGCAAAGGCAGGGACAGCCGCCAGCAGGCCGATGCCGAGCCCGGTGGGCACGAACAAAGAGCGCATCTTAAGTCTCCAGAGGCTTTGCGGCCGATCGGCCGAACGCTGCGATGAGCGCGTAACAGGCGACCGGGACAATGAGGGCGGCGGAGACACTGAGCGCGTCGGCCAAGCTTCCGGTGACGAGCGGCACGACGCGCCGCCGACGATCGCCATGCATAGCAGACCCGATGCCTCGGGCGTCTTGTTTCCCTGCCCTTCGACCGCGAGCGAAAAGATGGTCGGGAACATGATCGAGTTGAACAGCCCGACCGCGATAATCGACCATCCGGCAAGCGGTCCGCTCGTCGCCATCGAGATAAGGACGAGCGTTCCGGCGCACAGCGCAGCGATCGCAAGAAGTTTGCCGGGAACGACGCGCTTGAGGAGCCAGGCACCCGCAAACCGGCCGACGATGGCACCGCCCCAGTAGAGCGATAGCCGTTCGCCGGCACTTTGCGCGGTGAGGCCAAACGTATCGGACTGTTCGAGATAGCTGACGAGGAGACTGCCGATCGCGACCTCGGCCCCGACATAAATGAACAGCGCGCTTGCGCCGAAGGCTATGCGCCGCTGCCGAAGCAGCGAGAGCGTGTCGAGAAGGCCGACCTTGTCGGGCTTCTCGGTCGTAAGCTGGCTGCGGCGCGACGAGAACACCAGGGCAACCAGGATGAGGACGATCGCGATGGCTACATAGATTTGGCTGATAATAGCGGTCTCGGCTGCGCGGTGCGCGGCGAGTTCGGACGGCGAAAGGGCCGCCTGATCCACCGGAATAGCCGTGCCCAATATCATCTGCGCCCCGATGTACGGCCAGATCGTGGTGCCGAGCGAGTTGAAGGCCTGCGCAAGGGTCAAGCGGCTGCTGGCGCCCGCAGGATCTCCGAGCGTCGTGATCAGCGGGTTCGACGCGACCTGCAGGATCGTGATGCCGCTTGCCAGAATGAACAGCGCTTCGAGAAAGGGCCAATAGCTGCCCGAACCCGACGCGGGCCAGAACAGGAGGGCACCGAAAGCCATCAGCGCCAGCCCGGCAACGAGCCCGCGGACATAGCCGACGCGGGACACGAGCATTGCCTGCGGGGATCGAGACCAGAAAATAGGCCATGAAGAGGCGAACTGGGTGAGCATCACCTCGGCGTAGCTGAGCGCGAAAAGCCCTTTCAGCTTCGGGATCAGGACATCGTTGAGGCTCGTGGCGCCGCCCCAGATGAAGAATAGTCCGAAAACCAGCCATACCAGCGACCGCATGCCGATCGACGACACGGCTGTGTCCGCTTGTGTTTGAGTTTCGTATCATGCGCTCCGATAAGACGAGGCATCGTGCCCGCCCGCGACCGTTGGACGCGGCGGGGATGTCTCAGGAGCGCTGACCCGAGGCGAAATTCTCGCTGGGTTTAATCATATCAAGGTACAGGAAAGCAGACACTTAGCGACATACCGTCACCGCAACCCACCACCTTAGGCTATGACGGCCTCATAGAACCGACCGGCGGTTCGGTTGCAATCGGCTCCAAAATGTGGGGGTCGGAGCGGCGCTAAATTGCGCCCCGTGCCCGCGCGCTCGTTGCGCTCGGGCAGGCACCCGGCTTCCAAAAAAGCGATGGCCGAGGCAACGGTGGCGAGCATCCAAGTCGCGCCGACTTTGCGGGTCTGGGACTATTGCTCGCCGCGCGAAAGACCGGAGCGCCTATCCGGCGGCCCGCGCCGCAGCATGCTCGGCACCGGCCGACAGGCAAGTCGAACGGGTCTGGCTCGGCGTGAGGCCGAAATAGGCTTTGAACGCCCGATTGAAACTGCTGATATTTTCGAAACCCATGCTGAAGGCGACCTGCGTCACCGATGGCGCGTGGCGACCATAGCCGTTCAATAAACGGCGGCATTCTTCGAGCCGCTTCGATCGGATGGCCGCGGTCATCGTCGTTCCGTGACTCGCGAACAGCTGGCGTAAATAGCGTTCGCTGATCCCGCATGCGGCCGAAATCGCAGCAGGTCCGAGACTGGAATCGCGAAGATGCTGGTCGACAAAGCGATTGACCCTGTTGAACATGATTTCGGTATGGCGGCTACGCCCGATGCCGTCGTCGTCTTCGGCGTGGGTAAAAGTGGCCGTCACGATGTCGAGGACATTGCTGGCGAGTACGCGTGCCTCGTCGTCGCGCAATGCCTTGCTGGCGTGCAGGCAAGCGTGGATCATGCGATTCGCCGCGAAGCCCAGACCCGTATCGGTGGGGAGCGCGCGCCCGAGCCAGTCCCGGTAAGTGAAAAGCCGCGTCTCGAGTGCGGAACGGGGCACCTTCAGCCAGATAGCTTTCCAGGCGCTCGAGACTTCGACTTCGTAAATCTTGCTGCTGTCGATAAGCGCGAGCGAACCGCGCTTGATCCGGGCAACCCGGCCCTCCTGCCGCAGAGTCGCCTCACCCGCGATCCCGAGCACGACAAGGAACATGTCGACCTTCGAGGCTTTGAGCGTGTACGCCGTGCGCGCGATGCGCGCGGGGCTTCCCCAACTCGACGAATAGACGAGATCGGTATCGCCAAGTTCGGCCCGGAGGAACACGCCGCCGTAATCCTTGCTTCCGACCTGCTCGAGTTCGTAAAAAATCTCGGACATCGTCGACGGGACGAAACGCGGCATCCTCGTGATCCGGGCCGATTGCGGATCGGCGAAGCCGACCTCATCGATCGACAGGTCCGGATCGGCAATGGATGCGCGTCGGGCAGCGGCATTGGCCATCTGATATTTCCTCTCCTTGGGCGTCCCCGACCCGGCTTTTTCCACCTGTTTGACCGGGACGTCAGATCATCATTGTCAGGCGGCAGCCGACATCGCTGGGGCGACGGTGAAGTCATATTCGACCGCCACGTGCCGCTCGTTGGTCCGGGTACCGTCCGGCAGCACGCCGCCGTCCCGCTGCTGAAATTCCTGGATGAGCTCGCGCTTGACCCCGAAAACCGGATCGGCTTCCAGGTACGGATCTCCCCCCACGAACACCATGGTCGTCAGCTTTTCGGAGTCCGGCGTTTCGATCATGACGTGGATGTGGCCGGGCCGCATGTTCGACCGGTGCGTGGCGCGCATCATCGCGCCCACCGGGCCATCGTCGGGAATGGGATAGGACGCGGGCATCACTGACCGAAACCAGAACTGACCGTCCGCGCCGGTCCGCAACGAGGCACGCATCGCCGTCTCGTCCGGACCGAAATCAGGAAGCATCATATCATAATGTCCGTCGGCGTCGGAATGCCACACTTCGACGATCGCGCCCGCTACCGGCTTGCCTTGCGTGTCACGCACATGCCCCGTGAAGATGAGCGGGGTTCCCTCGGCCTTGCCCGATATGTCGGAACCGAGCGGCAGCGTCGGCCGGCCCTCATAGTAGAACGGGCCGAGAACCGAATTGACGGTCGCTCCCGAGGGGTAGCGATGGTTGATCGCATCGACGAGGGTGGTGACGCCGAGCGTATCGGACAGCAGGATGAACTCCTGCCGGACGTCCGAACACATCTGCCCGGTACGCGTCAGAAACTCGATGGCTGAGAACCACTCGGCATCACTCGGCTCGATATCGCGCACGAACGCGTGCAGATGGCTCACCAGCGACAGCATGATCTGCCGGGTCCGCTCGTCCGGCGTATCGCCGACCGCGCCCATCACCGCCTTGGTGATCGTTTCCTCATTCACGTCCAGCATTTGTCACTCCATCAGATTTCGCGTCGCCGGTTTCTCGGCGCGGTTACGGTTTGGGCGGTTCTCCGGCCCATGCTCGGCGCATCATGCTTTCAAGCGCTTCGACTTCGAGCGGGCGGGGGTTCCAATAGGCATTCTCGAACGTCAGCCGGGCTGTCTGCACCGCCTCATCCAGCGTTAATCCAAGGTCGCGAAGCGCGCGCCGCGCGCCGACTGCGCCGGAGAGGTCGAAGAGAGCGCGGGAGGGATCGGGAGACCCCAGCGCCCGCGAGAGGCTCGCCATGGCCTCCGATGCGGCGGGCGCATTATAGGCAGTGACATGCGGCAGCATGACGGTGTGCGTTTCGGCGTGCGGCATGCCGAAGGTCCCGCCGAGCACATGGCAAATCTTGTGGTGGAGCGCCGCGCCCGTCGATCCGAGACATGTGCCGCAGAGCCAGGCGCCGTACAGTGCACCGCGGCGGGGATCCACCGCATTGGGATCCGTGACAATTTTCGGTAGCGCATCGGCCAGGGCACGCACCGCTTCTTCAGCCATCAAGGAAATGACCGGGTTGCGATCCTGCGCATAAAGCGCCTCGACCGCATGCGCGATGGCATTGATGCCCGATGTTCCGGCCATCGCGGGCGGCAGCGACATGGTGAGATCGACGTCGTAGATGACCACTTCGGGCTGGACACGCGGGGTCGTCTGCGTGGTTTTCCGTCCTCCTTCGGTCTGCCCGATGATCGCTGTCATTTCTGAACCGGCATAGCTTGTCGGAAGCACAATCTGCGGCAGGTCGGTGCGAAGCGCGATCGCTTTCGAGAGGCCGATCGTCGATCCCCCGCCAATCGCCACGATCACATCCGCATCGCAGGCGGCGACCTTCGTCATGGCATGGTCGGTCACATCAACAGGCGTATGCATGGTGGCATTGGCGTAAAGCCCGACGCCCCGATCACCGAGCGTTGCGGCGATCGCTTCGGCATCGCCCGCCTGCTCGGGCGTCGACAGAAACAGCGCCCGTCCGACCGACAGAAGCTCCATTTCGGCGGCGAGCTGCGAGACTGTGCCCGAACCGAAGATCACCCTTGTCGGGGCGCTCTTATATATGAACGATTGCATTACAGTCTCCCACTGGGCTCGCCGCAGAAACAAAGCGGTTCGACGGGATCAGTCCAGTAGCGCGCGCGCGGTCTGGAACGAGCGATCCGCCGCCTCGCCAAGCGGCAATTTGCGGTGAACGGCCGAGATGATCTCCACGCCCCAAGGCCCCTGGAACCCGGTGTTGCGCACATTTTCGACGAAGCTCTTGAGGTTCCAGTCGCCTTCGCCGCACAGCTGGCGATGATGCGCGGTATCATTCCACAAGGTCCCGTTAACGTCAGCGTTGGCATCGTTGAGTTCGACGCAGATCATATATTTCCCCGGGATCCTGGCGAGGTCCGCATAGTCGTTGCCGCCGCGGGTGACGTGCCAGACGTCGATATCAAGGCCGCCGTTCGGCTGGTTCGCGCCTTCGACGATCGCAAGGCCGACGTCGACGGTGCGGACATTGCCGAAGGGCATCAATTCCATCGCGATCGACGTCCCGACCTTGGCCGCGTCCTGGCACAGGATCGCAAAAGCGTCCTGCATCAGGGGGATGTTGGGAGTCATCTCGGCTTCGGTGGGATTGTTGATATCCGCACCCACCCCCGGACCGATCTTGATTGCGCGCGCGCCGAGCCCTTCGGCTGCGTCGAGCATCAATTTCCGAACCCCGTCCGATGCGGTCCGGCGCTCGCCGTCAAGGAACCAGTCGATCAGAAATTCGAGCTCAATGTGCCGGATTCCGTTGACCTCCAGAATGCGCCGCATTTCGGGGAAGCCGAGCCGTTCGACGTTCGCGTAAACATCGTCGGTGAAGAAGCCGATCCCCGTGTAGCCGGCCTTTGCGGCCGCCTCGACCCGCTCCTGGAAGCTGAAAGGGCTCACATGATCGGGGCCATAGGGATAAACGTCGCCGGCCAAGGTAAAATAGGCAGCAAGCAGCTCGGGTTGGGACATGAAAAACCTCTCCTAAAATGCCGCCGAGTCCATTACTCGCAGCTGAATTTATTTGTCTCGACTGGAGGTAATGGGTAGAAGTGAGGTCGCCAATTATGCTTTTGTTCCGCAAAGAGTGTCCTCAGGTTCAACAATGTCGCTCGGTGATCGCCTCAGCAGTATCGCAGTTTTTATCGAGGTGGCGCGAAGCGGAAGCTTCACAACCGCCGCCGATAAGATCGGCCTGACCAAGTCGGCCGTCAGCAAGAGCGTGGGGCGTCTCGAGGACCGCCTCGGGGTCAAGTTGATTTACCGGAGCACCCGCACGCTCAGCCTCACGTCCGATGGAGAGGCCTTCTTCGCCCGCTGCTCGGTCGCACTTGACGAGATCGCCGACGCCGAGACGAATTTGTCCGAACTGAAGATCGGTCCGCGCGGCCGCCTTCGCATCGACATGCCGGCGATGTATGGGCGCAAGATCATCTTGCCCTTACTGCTCGAGGTGGCCAAGTCGCACCCGGATTTGCATCTCTCTACGACATTCCGGGACTGGGTGATCAACCCCGTCGAAGAAGGGGTCGATCTGGTGATCCGCTTCGGCGACCTCAAGGATACGACCGGTCTCATTTCGCGCAAATTGATCGAGCAACGCTTCTACTTCTGCGCGTCCCCAGACTATATCGCCCGGCGCGGCGAGCCAGGGACTTGGGAAGAAATTAAAGATCACGAATGTGTGGTGAGCTATCGGAACGGCGCGCCGCATAGTTGGGTTGCCGTTAACGAGACGGGTGAGACCATCCGCTTCATTCCGCCGCCGACGCATGAGATGGGCGATGGCGACGCGATGCTCGCCGCGGCGGTTGCAGGTTGCGGGATTCTTCACATGCCCGAGGCCCTCGTGCGTCCCAGCCTTGAATCGGGCGAGCTGGTCCCGTTGCTCCAGCATCTGACGCCGGCCCGCGGATCGCTCTTTGCGGTATGGCCGACGACGCGTAGTCTTATGCCCAAGATTCGCTTTGTCGTCGACGCGTTGGTCAACGCGGCGCGCGCGGCCGACTAGGCTGAACGGCCGGCGCGCCGAGCGCGTTCAGTCGCGCAATCCCCTGAAGAAGCGCCGAATATCCTCCGTCACCAACTGGGGTTCTTCGGCCGCGGCGAAATGGCCGCCCTCAGGATATTGCGTCCAATGCTTGAGATTATAATATTTCTCGGCCCATTTCTTGGGCTGCAGGACCAGCTCGTTCAGGAAAACGGCAATGCCGGTTGGCGCCGCAACGACAGGCAAATTGCCGTGCGAAGGCTGCCAAAGTTTATGCGTGGCCTCATAATAGTAGCGCGCCGAGGTGCCGAAACTGTCGGTGAGCCAATAAAGCATGACCGTCGTCAGCATATCGTCCTTGGAAAAGCGGCTTTCGATATCGCCGCGTGTATGGCCCCATGTCCGGCGCTTCTCGACGAGCCAGGCGCAGAGTCCCGCCGGCGAGTCCTGCATCGCGAATGCGAGCGTCTGGGGCTTGGTTGCCTGCAGCGCATAATATCCCGACTCCTTTGCGAAGAAGTCGATATTCTTCTGTTCCCAGCTCTCTTCGCCCTCGCCCCAAAGCGGCTCGACCTGCCGCCGCCGAACATGTCGAGCGGAAACATGGTTGTAAAATGCACGCCGATCATGCGGTCTGGATATTTGTGGCCGAGCTGGGCGGTCAGAAACGCGCCCCAATCCTCTCCGTGCGAGGCGAAGCGCGGATAGCCCAACCCGTCCATGAGCTTCACCCAGAGGTCCGCGGTGGTCCAGAAATTGTGCCCCGGTGTCGTCAGCGGCGTGGAGAAGACATAGCCCGGGAGCGACGGGATCACGAGGTGGAACGCATCGGCAGGATCGCCGCCATAGGCCGCGGGGTCGGTGAGCGGCCCGATGAGTTCGCGATAATCCCAGAAGGTCCAGGGCCAGCCGTGCGTGAGAATGAGCGGCGTCGGATTGGGGCCCTTCCCCTTCACATGGATGAAGTGGATGGGGACGCCGTCCATCTCGGTCTTGAACTGCGGCCAGGCATTGATAGCATTTTCCTGGGTTCGCCAATCATAGCCGTCGAGCCAATATGCTACGAGCTCGCGCAGATAGTCGCCGTTGAATCCGTAGCGCCAGTCTTCGTTGGCGAAATCGGCAGCGAAGCGCGTCCGTTCGAGCCTGGCACGCAGGTCCGCAAGCGCGTCGTCGCTTGCCCGAAATTCGAATGGCGTGACGTCCATATCCAGCTCCTTGCCGACCGTCAGATTTCCCAGGGCGTCGTGACTTGCAGGACCGCTTCCACCAGAGTGTCGCTTCGCAGATGGAAGCCGGCCTTGAATTCAGGATCGTGCAGGATCGCGAAGAATCCCGCCTTGCTTGGATAGCGCACGAGCCAGACCGCGTCCCAAGTCTGGTCCGGATCACCGACGAGAACATGTCCGCCCTTGCGAGATACATGAACTCGGCGCCATGCCGCGGACCGTGAAGCTTGCAGTGCCGGACATAGGCTTCATATTCTTCCATTCCGCCCTCGCGAAAACGAAGCAGGTTTAGCATGTAGATGGGGCCGTCGTGATCGATGTCGGCAAGCGCCTGAACGGCAGCGTCAGTAGGGTCGATAGCCATGGTGTTCACCTTTTTGATTAAGAAGCTGTCCGCGATCAGGCGGAGGCGGCCCAACCGCCGTCGATGACGAGTTCGACGCCAGTGATGTAGCTCGCCTCGTCGGAAGCGAGGAACAAGGCGCCATTGGCGACATCGACCGGACGGCCAAGATCGCCCATCGGAATGCGGGCGCGTTGCAGCTGCTCCTGTTCTTCGGTGATCCCGGCCTGCGTTCGTGTCCGCATGGGCCCCGGGATGATCGTGTTGACGCGAACGCTATCCTTCACCCATTCCATTGCCGCCACGCGCGTCATCGCGCCGATCGCGCCCTTCGTCGCCGAATAGCCAAGGCTCCCCGGCATGCCTCGCAGCGCCGTGAGGGAGCCGACGTTCACCACCGCGCCGTTGCCGCTTTTGACGAGCTCCGCCCGGGCCGCCTGCATGCCGAGGAAGACGCTTGTCTGGTTGACCGCGATGACCTTGTTCCAGCCTTCCAGCCCCTGCTCCTCGATCGTGGCAAGCGGCGTGACCCCGACATTGTTGCACAGCGTCGTCAGCGATCCGAAGGCGGCGACGGTCGCGGCAACCGCATTCGCCCAGCTCTCCGCGCTCGTAGCGTCGAGCCTGACGAAGCGGACATCGCCGCCGAACGCTCTGATTTCGGCGAGCGTTTCCTCCGCCAGGGGCTCATCGATATCGCCGATGACGACCTTGGCGCCTTCCTGGCAGAAGCGTGTCGCCTGCGCAGCGCCTAGTCCCGTGGCGGCCCCCGAGATCAAAGCCACCTTGCCTGTCATCCTGCCCATCACACTCTCCTCTTCATTATCTTGTTATCGGTCGATCAATCGATTGCCGCGGCGTAGGTAAGGCTTTCTCCCATGCTCCAGCGGTAGAGGAAAGCGGCGCGCATATCGTCGTCGCCAGCGACCTGTTCGAGATGATCCATCGCCGCCGAGCGCTTGCCGAGATCGGTTTCCTCGTTTCGCTCCTTGTTCTCTACCGACACGCGCTGAACCCATTCCCAATTGGTCTTGCGGCGTTGACGGTCGTACTGGTCTAGAATGGCATCGTCCGCCCCATCGAGCCAGACCGAAGCGAATTTCTCGATCAAATTAAAGGCGTCGTGAACCCCGCAGTTCAGCCCCTGCCCGCCAATCGGATTGTTCAGGTGCGCAGCATCGCCCGCCAGAACGACACGTCCCTTCCGGTAGGTGTCCGCGACGCGCTGGTGAACATTGTAGATTGTCGCAGTTTCGATCGCGTAGGGCACATCTGACGGCCGAACCGACTGCAGACGGGCCTGCAGCGAGGCGGGCGTCATCACAGTCTCGGGATCATCGCCCGGATCAACCCGGCTGACGATCCGGTAAAGCCAGTCGTCCTTGCCCGGCCCGTATGGCACGCGGATCACCAGCCGCCAGTCGGGACCGTTGGCCCGATAATCGAGCCGGCCGTGCTCGGGCTCGAAATCGTGCCGGGTCGTAATCATGAGGAAGCGGTCGGGAAAGGTATAGCCGCCGAACCCGATGTCCTGGCTGATGCGCGTCGGACTGCTCCCGCCGTCGCATCCCAGAAGCCAGTCCGTGCGGATCGATGTGGCCATGCCGCCGATCTCGACCGCGATGTCGACTCCATTTTGAACCTGCGTGACCCCAGTGACCCGGTGGTTGAATAGAAACTCGCAGTCCTGGTCTTTTAGGAGCTCGTAGCCGGCATGGGTGAACCAGTTTTGCGCTGCGGAAATCGAGTATCCATGGCCGTAGCGCCGGGCCATCACATCGAGATCGATCGTCACCGACCGTCCCAGACCTGCATCGGTGAAGCGAAAAGTGCGATCGCGTGTGCCGCCCTCGAGCAGCTTATCGATAAACCCGATACTCTCGAGCATCTCGACCGAGGGGGGATGATAATAGGTTGCGCGAAGGTCCTGGCAGACGGTGGAACCGGCTTCCAGAATCGTAACGGGAATTCCGCGGCGGCAGAGGCCGAGCGCCGTGATCAGGCCGACCGGCCCTGCCCCACTGATATAGACTCGCTTCTTGTTCTGCATATTTAGTTCGTCTCGCATGCCAAAGGTTCAGCCCAGGAATTCGGGCTTCTCCATGAGATTCTTAAAATGTCCCAGATAGGCCGCGACTGGTCCCGCGGAGAGCGCGCGATGATCGAACGCCAGGCAGAAATTGGCCATTGGTGTCGACCGGATGATGCCATTGGAATCGACGATCGGCGTCTCGATCGCGGCCGCCACGAAAAAATGGGCCACGGCAGGCAGGATGCTCATCGCGGAGAAGAAGTTGACCGGCGCGATCATCCCAATATTCGAGATACCGATATTGGGCGTCTGCGACATGATCTTGAAGGTAGCGAGCGAGTCCTTCTCGTCCACCCCACCCGAGCGGACACGCGCGACCTCGGCCTGCATTTCCGCGGCGATTTCTGCGAGCGATTTGGCGCTCGCCTTCCGGATCAGAAGCGGAAAGGCCGAACCGTCGACCATGACGGGACCTTGGACCGCGATCGCGTCCGGATTGGGCACGATCAACCGGTTGCGCCCGCCTTCCGCGAACATCGCCGCCATCATCGGGTGATCGCGCGCGGCCTGCGCGACAGCCTTCTGGATGATGTTCATTGCCGATACGGGAACATCGTGTTTTCGCGCATAGTCCTGGCGAAATCGTTCGGACGGCGCCATGTCGATGCCGATCCCGACGTGGACGACGGGCGTTTCGCGCCAGTTGGCTTCGAACACATCGCCGACCACCTTCTGGAGCCCGGTGATCTCGTGCATGCTTGTCGCCGTCGGCGCGCTGTCTTTCGTCATCGCCCGCGCCTCAGGGTGCGTTGACCGGCGGAATTTCCCGCATGGCCACTTTGGTCGAATTGCCGAGCAGGAAGCCGTCGAGCACATCGACGGTTTCAGGATAGTCACGCTCGATACGCTTCGCGAGATCGGCAGAATCTGTCGCTTCGGCGAGATGCTTCTCGAAACCGAGAATATAGTCGCGGGTGTAGTTCCACGAGGTAATGTCGTCGGGCAGATGCGGCCGCTTGTGGCCCGCAACGATGACTTCGGGGTCGAGCGATTTGATCTGGTCGAGCGCCTTCAGCCAGGCACCGCGATGTTCCTCAAAATGCTCGCCGAACCAGAGATGCACTTCGTTGAACAGGACGTCGCTCGCAACCAGCGTCTTGAGCTGGGGGACCCAGATCATCGTGATGCGGTTGGCATCGCCCGGGACGGGCCCGACCAGTTCGATACGCTCGTCCTCGAGCATGACATGGTCGAGGTCCCAGGGTTTCGGGATGGCGACGTAGCGCGGTGCGAGCTTCCCGATCTTTTCCTGCCACCGGTCAAGACCCCGCGGCGCGTCGACGAGGATGTCCTCGACGACCGATGGATGGGCGATCGCGACCGCGTTGGGAAATGTATCGAGCAGCAGGTCGAGGCCGAAGAAATGATCGGGATGATCGTGGGTGATGATGATCTTTTCCAGATCTTTGCCGGTCTCCAGGATGTCCCCGATCAACCGATGCGTGTCGGCGCGCGAAAAGGGCGCATCGACGAGGATCATCGACCGCTCGCCCTTGATGAGCGCATGGTTGGTATGGAGGCTGCTCGCGCGGGTGGTGACGATCTCGATCTCGAGATTAGTGCCCAGGCGCGTAACGATATTCGGGGCGTTATTGGTCATAGTCCATTCTCCTGAGCGAGATAGTGAGCGGCAACGCCTCCGTCGGCGGCTATGTTTGCACCGCGGACCCAGGCGGAAGCACCGGAAAGCAGGAAGGCGATCACAGGCGCGATGTCGGCGGGCGTGCCAGAGCGCTCGACGATGTCGGCATCCTTTTGCGTCCGCTCGCCCATGACACCCGCGAAGGCATCGAGGAGCGGCGTCGAGACGGCGGCGGGCGAGACGCAGTTCATGCGGATGCTGCGGTCGACCCAAGCCCGGCGTTGCCTTAGGGTCCAGGCAAGTAGCGTTTCCTTGGTGAGAAAATAGGAGCGTCCCGGCTGCTCGTCGATCCGGTGCTTCTCGACGAAGGCATCGACCTTGCCGAAACTCAAATCGAGCGCTTCGGTGATTTGCGCTACCGATTGCTGCCAGTGAAACGCTGCGATCGACGACATGTTGACGATCGCCGATCCATTGGAGAGCCGCGGGAGCACCGCGTTGGTGAAGGCCATCGTACCCACGAGATTGACTCGGATGACCTGCGCGGCAGGCACCGTCGGCGCGAGGCCTGCAACATTGGCGAGGCCATCGAGTTTTGTGGGGAGACGGGCCACCGCCTCGTCAATGGACTTGCGCGACGACAGATCGATCGAAACATGCTCGTGCGCATTATCGGACGGGCGGATGTCGAGCCCGATAACATGGGCGCCGTGCGCCCGCAGATAGTCGACCGTCGCGGCCCCGATACCCGATGCGCTTCCGGTTACTGCCAGGGCTTTTCCCTTGAGATCGAACATAAAATCCCCTGTTGGTTGGACGATCAGTTTGCGTCGCTTACCCTTCGCTGTCTTTGCGCAGGCGGCGGCAAATCTTGTCTTTTCCGGCAGATGGCCACGCCGCCGGAATCCGGATATCCGGCGGCGTGGCAGCCCCGAGGGGCCGGGAGGTCAGAAGCGAAAGCTCGTCCGGACGCCGTAGGTCCGCGGCATGGCCGCGTAGCGAACCGTCGTGTCGTAAAGCAGCGCGACGTTGGTCCAGTAGAATTCGTTGGTCAGGTTCTTGACCCACGCTTGGACCGACCATTGGCCGTCGGACGACGAGAGGCCAATTCGCGCATCGACCGTCGTGAAGGGCTTCAGACGCCCGACCGACAGCGTGACGGCGTCATGACCGATCACAGCCTGCGCGCGGCTGTTGTATGCCATGCTCGCGCCCAGATCGAGATTGACGTCGGGTGTCAGCGGCCGGGTGTAGCTTGCGCCAGCCGAAGCATTCCATTTGGGCGTGTAGGGCAGCATGTCGCCGGCAAAATCACCGACGTCACCAAACAGGTTTATCCCGGTGAAACGTTTGATCTTGCCATCAAGATAGGTGAGCGAGCCATTGAGATTAAGACCGTCGACCGGTTGCCAAGCCAAAGTCGCCTCGGCGCCCTTGATCGTCGATTTCGGTATGTTGGTCAGCGCGAAGACGGTGCCGAAAACCGGCTCGGCGAAACCGCTTTTGAGCTGCTTCCCGCGATAGTCGTAGTAGAAGGCGGCGCCGGTCAGATTGAGCGAGCGATCGAACAATTTCTGCTTGAACCCGATTTCATAAGCCAACACCGATTCCTGCGTGACCGGACGGATCTGGTTGGTGCTCGAGGCGGAAATCGAGGGATAGCCGCCCGATTTATACCCCTTGGTGACATTGGCATAAACGAGCGTGTCGGAATTGGGCTTGAAGTCCACGCCCGCTTTCCAAGAGACATTGTCTTCGCGCAAATGTGTATCCAGGAGCCCCGGCAAGTAGCTGTCGGGGGTGATGATCGGATTGCCGCTCGCATCGGTCTTTGGTGCCTGGATCAGCGTACAGGCCCCGGGTTCGAGCGGAGGAGCGGCGGGCAGGCCCGCCGAGCTGCGCAGTGCGCCGATGATGCCGTTGAACAGCACGCGCTGCGCATCGTCGCCCCAGACGGGATCAAAATTATTGTCGTAGGTACAGCCGATGAAGCGGCGGTCCGAATTGGTGTAGCGCGCGCCGGCCTTGAGGGTCAGCGTTTCGGTCACGTCGAAATCGACATTGCCGAAAAGCGCCCAATTCTCGACGCGCTGATCGCTGAAGTCGCCCGCGCGCGAAAAATGGGTGCCGAACGATGCCGTGCTGGCGCCATAGGCCAGGAGATTGCGTTCGACGACCTTGCTGTTCTGATAGTTGCCGCCGACGGTGAAGCGGAGCGTGTTTGACGCGTCGTTTGCGAGACGCATTTCTTGGCTCCAGTCGCGGATTTTGCCGATATTGGCGACAATGTCATAATTGTTGATCGCGACACCGTCATCGCCGGCGATCCCGTTGCGCTTGAGATGCGCATAGGCCGTGATCGACGTCAGCGTGAGGTCGTCGCTGAGATTATAATCGGCGCGCAGCGAGGACTGCCACATCGTGTCGCGTTTACGCGGCGTAATGTTCTGATTGCTTCCATCGGCGATGACCGATGTCCAGTCGGCAGCGCGCGCATTGTTCGGCGCGAGCGGCGTGGCGATCAGTTCAGGGGGCGTGAAGCCAAGGCCGTCGGGGCCGGAGGTGAGGTTCGGACGGAAGAAGATGAATTGTCCTGCTTGCGGTTGGCCGCGGTCGAGCCAGCCATTCGCATTGAACTGGACTTTGAGCCGATCGGTCGGCTCCCAGTCGAGAAGAATGCGGCCGACATATTCGCGGCGGCGGCCGAGCGTGTCGCCCGGACGCGCATAATAGGACAGCTGCCAGCCGTCCATATAAGCGGCCTTGACCGCCACGCGGCCTTTCAGCGTGCTCGTGATTGGTCCGCTGATGAAGGCGGTCGCCTCGATCTGGTTGAAGCGCCCATATTCGAAATCGAGCCCCGTCTCGAGCCGGTCGGTCGGCTTGTTCGCGATGTAGTTGATCGCGCCGCCGGTCGAATTCTGGCCGAACAGAATCCCTTGCGGTCCCTTAAGCACTTCGACGCGTTCGACATCGAGGCCCACTGCCAGCGACGTCAGCGCGGTATAGCTGTAGGGAACCTGGTCCATATAGACGCTGACCGCGGGCGCGCCAGAAAGCGCCGAATCGAAATAGCCAACGCCGCGCAGTGTAAAGACCGGCGTGTTGAATGCAGACCGGGCAAATGTGAGTCCGGGGACCACCTTCGTCAGATCCGCTACGTTCGTAATGCCCTGGGCGCGGAGGTCGTCGCCGCTGACGGCCGAGATCGCTAGACCGACGCGGTTGATCGATTCCGACCGCTTGGTCGCGGTGACGACGATATCACCGATGCTCGGTCCCGATGTATCCTCTTGCGGCGCTTCGGCCTGCTGTACGGTCTCGTCCTGTGCCTGGTTCTCGACTGCCGGCGCGTCCTGCGCGGCTGCCGGGAGTGCAATGCCCGCAACGCTGACAGAAGCCAGCAGGCCGAATGCGCGACGCGTGCCTTTCAAGTTCATCTCTCATCCCCTTCTCATGCCGTGGCACGATGTTTGATCAACGAGCGTCGCGGCGCCAGTCCAAGGGCCAATTACCGCTACGCTTTGCTGCGCTTCCCGAGTTACGTTTCGGCGCCCTCACTGTTTGAACCCTGGCAGATGCGCGATCTTTGCACCCACGGCCGGAAAGATGTGCGGTCCCGGCGCTCAGGGAATTTCGGGCCCGTTCGCGCTTGTTCTTGCCCAAACAACGGCTTCTATCACTCGCACCGCCCGGCCGAGATCTCACCAACGAGACATTGGGCGCGGGTCAGACAGGAGAGGATCAATGGGCAATCGACTTGCGGGAAAAGTCGCGGTCATTACCGGAGGCGCGAGTGGCCTCGGTGCCGCGCAGGCTAAACTATTCGCGCGCGAAGGCGCCCGCGTCGTGATCGCCGACCTTCAGGAGGATCAAGGCGAAGCCATTGCCGACGCGATCCGCGATGCAGGCGGACAGGCTTGCTCCGTCCGGCATGATGTCTCGAGCGAGGCGAGCTGGCGCGTTCTGATGGACGAGACCCGCAAGCAATTCGGCCCGCTTTCGATCCTTTCCAACACCGCTGGTGTCATCCACCCGGGCGCTGCCACCGAAGAAAGCCTCGAAGGCTGGAACAAGATTATCTCGGTGAACCAGACAGGGACGTTCCTGGGGATGCGCGCCGCCCTGCCCGTGATGGCGGCAAACGGCGGCGGTTCAATCGTGAATATCAGTTCGCTGCTCGGCCTCCTCGGGTTTCCAGGAATGATCGCCTACAGCGCAAGCAAGGGCGCGATCCGGACGATGACCAAGGCGGTCGCGATGGAATGCGTCAGCAACAATATTCGCGTGAACACGATCGTGCCGGGCGCAATGCAAACACCGATCCAGGCCAATGTCACGGCAGAAGCCGATGCGTGGCAGCGCTCGAAAATCCCCATGGGCGACCTTGGCGAGCCCGACGATATCGCCTTCGGCGCCCTCTATCTCTCTTCCGACGAAGCCAAATATGTCACCGGCGCCGAACTGGTGATCGATGGCGGCTGGTCGGTGAGCGCATAACCCCGCAAGAAAGGATAATAAGTGACAGACCTAGACCAGCTTACCAGCCGCTTCGCTCTTGCCGACCTTGTCTCCGACTATGCACTCGGCGTCGATAAGCATGAGCTCGACCGCTTCCGCAACATCTGGTGGGACGACGCCGTCTGGGACATCGAGTTCGTGAAAGCATTCAGCGGGCTCGACGAAATTGTCGGCGCGTCGAAGATCTTATCTGGCCGATGTGGGAGAGTACGACCCATTATTGCGCCAACCACCGGGTCACATTCGATGGCGCGGACAGGGCGAAGGGGATCTGCGACGTCTATTGTATCGGCAATCTCGCGGACGGCCAGGCGGCCCATGTCGTGGCGAGTTACCATGACGATTATGAACGGCGGGGCGGCAAATGGGCGATCGTCCGGCGCTTCGTCAATCAGCGCGTCTTCAGCCATTTGACCGGGCAGGTGCTCGCGCCCCCCGGCGCCTGACACCCTGTATGAGCGCACGGCCGGCCTACGCGTCGGCGGAATGAAATCAACAAATAGGAGAGGAAAATGACCGACAGATTGAAGGACAAGGTGGTTATTGTCACTGGCGCGGCGAGCGGCCTTGGCGCCGCGCAGGCCCGGGTGTTTGCGCGCGAAGGCGCAAAAGTGATGCTCGCCGACATTTCGGACCGGGGCGCCGATAATGCCGCAGCGATCCAGGCCGATGGCGGCAAGGCGGAATTCGTCCGGCTCGACGTTTCGGACAGCGAAAGCTGGAAGGCGGCCGTCGCCGCCACCCTCGCCGCCTTCGGTTCGCTCACCTCGCTCTCGAACACTGCCGGTATCATCCATTACGCCGGCGTCGAGGACGAGACGATCGAAGGGTGGAACCGGATCATTGCGATCAACCAGACCGGCGTGCTTCTCGGCATGCAGGCCGCGCTGCCGGCGCTTGTGGCGAGCGGCAATGGCGCGATCGTGAACGTCAGTTCCCTGATCGCCCTCATCGCGGCGCCCGCCGCGATCAGCTACAGCGCGAGCAAAAGTGCGCTGCGCGTGATGTCGCGGGTCACTGCGATGGAATATGTCAAAAAGGGCGTGCGCGTGAACACGATCATTCCCGGCCCGATGAAAACGCCAATCACGGCCGATGTGCCGCCCGATATCCTCGCGCAGCAGGTCGCCAAGATCCCGATGGGCGATCTCGGAGAACCCGAGGACATCGCATATGGCGCGACTTATCTTTTGTCCGACGAGGCCAAATATGTCACCGGCGCCGAACTCGTCGTCGACGGCGGATGGTCGTGAGCGCCTGACCGAACCGCAGCGCAGTTCGCTCCCTAAAAGCGGAACCGGGAGGGGGCTGGCGCGCCGCGCCAGCCCCCTTTCCCATCCCGGTTTGGCCACCGCTAGCTGCTCATTCGGAATAAATGCACCCACCGGGCGAGGAGGGCCGCCTGAAAAGGCAGCCCCTCTCCTTTACGCCGACCGTTCCGATCGGTTTGATGCGAGCCTGACGAGCGACCCAGCGCTCGGCTCATCCCATTTGCACTCGGTCCACCGAAATATCGGCAAGGAATCAGTCGGTTCACTTCGTCTTCGTTCAGCTTGGTCACGGTAGCTTCCGGCTCGACAATCAAAAGGAGACGATATTTGCTTTCTCATATTCGATTTCTCTCGGGGCTTGCACTTGTCGCGCTCGCCGTCGGCATGCCGGCCTCTGCAAGCGTCGATAGTTCGCCAAAGCCCGGCGGAGTCTATCGGCTCAAGCCGGGTCTGTACGTTCAGAAGGACGTAGCCTGTGCCCACGCGCCCAACGCCGCGATCCGGCGATATGACGGTCGAGCCATCAGTGACGCTCATTCGCGGGGCTGCCGTGCCCGCGTCCTCAATCGCAAGGGCGACCGCTACACGGTGATGCAGTCATGCGTCGGCGCCGGTGCCGGGGCGGCGAAGCAGGTGAGCCAGCGGCAGACCGTTACGGTGTCGGATGCCCTCACCTTCACGCTCCAGACGCGCGGTCCAGGAACAACCTATCGCTACTGCCCTGCCTCGATGTTGCGGGAAAATTTGAAAGGACCCACGAAATGAGAATGCTGTTTAAGTCCGTACTCGCGTCGGTTGTACTGACGGCACTCGGCGGCTGCGCGGCGGTCACGCCAGGCGCAGTGCCCGCGAACGGCACAAACGTGCCGGCGTCGATCGCTATCTCGGTAGGCCCGTGCTTCGGCTTCTGCCCGGTCTATGACGCAAAAATTGTTGCCGACGGGATCGTATCCTTTACCGGCACGCGCCATACCACGGTCCTCGGCACGCGCGAACGCCGCGCTGCGCCCGACACCTACCATAAGCTGGAAGCCGATCTCGCTTCATTCCGGCCCGCCGCTGGCGCCACGACGGAAGTTCCGTGCGCGCCGAATATCCGACATGCCGACTTATACGATCACCTGGACCAGCCTCGACGGGCAAAAGGCGGTCGCGACCCACCGCGGCGGTTGCCGCGAGGGCGCGGGCCATGACCTCGATACGGTGCTGCGGGGTCTGCCCGAGCGACTGGGCATCCAAACTTGGATGAAACAGACCACGCGGCCGGGCGTCTCGCGCGGTTAAGCCATCGCATTGATCAGCGCGAGAGACATCTGGGCTCCCGCACCGGAGGGCCGTCTCTCGCGCTGGCAATATTGACCCGATCCGATCAACCCGCTCCGAACTCCCTTTACGTCGTCGCACAGGGTTCGAGCGCCGTGCCGAGCGCGCGGGCGACTGCCCTAGATTCGCAGTTCCGACGAAGCTATCCGGACCCATCGGAGCGGGACTCCTTTCATACGACAGCTAGCGCAAGCCCTTGCGGCTTTGTTGCGAACGCTGGCATTTGCGTTGCCGAACCCCGATTGACGTCCTCTTCCAGTCTGACGCACCGCCCACCGAACCGTGGCCTCCCTATCGGCGTATCTCGCCATGCGCCTGATATCACTGTGCGGCGTCGCGCGACGAAGGCTCGCCCAATCTTTCTTCAATTCGCACCGCCAGCCGGCGCTGATGACGCTCCATTGCGACGACAGGTAAAGGAACATGACAGCCTTAAAGCCAAGAGCCACTGGCAGCCGGACGCAAGAGCACCCTTCTGCCTTCCGGGCTAGAATTTCCGCGCACCGTTCCTCGGCAGCAAATGCTTCGCGTTCGACTGCCGCCGCTGCGATCTCCCCTATCCCAACTCAATTCAGTCTTTCTCGCAGTCAAAAGGCAGGTTGAGGGCCAACCGCCGGAACTGGCCGATACCGACGTCACCCGAGATTTCAGACTGCATCTCGGCCGTCCTTAGTTAGCCGCCAAACACCAGTCCCAGCCGAACGAGTTGCCATCCATCACCTCGACCCCGGCTGCGGCGAGCTCGTCGCGGAGCGCGTCGGATGCAGCGAAGTCCTTGGCGGCGCGGGCTTCCTTGCGGCGGATAAGGGTCGCTTCGATGTCGTCCTCGGTGATTGTTGCAGCCCTGGGCTGGACGCGCAGGTCGGCGGGCATTGGAGAGCATTGCTCATCTCATGGTCTTCAGAATAGAGGCTGAGCAAAAATTACCCTATCTCTATCAGTTAAAAAGCTGCTTCGACATTTCGCCAGAGACCATGTTTCCGGATCTGGATGGCTTCGCCGCGCAGCACAGCCACACGCATTCTCAGTTCTCGACCGCACGCTGGTGACGGCACGGCGGCGGGTCGCCGCCAGGGAATGGAGCGAGCCGCGCCCGTAGATGCCCTGTCAGTCCCGACCCGCAATCTCCTTCGCACGCGATGCGCCAGATCGAGAGGCACGCACGGTCGGACGGCTCCCATCGCGAGCGAAACGGTTGCTCGGAGAGAGGCAATCCAGTGACTGCTTTCAGCCGAGGCGGGAAAGAGTGGCGCATCCCATTACCGCCTCAGTGCGGGGTCAATTTGCACCGCGCGAAGCGGTGGCGCGCATAGTCCAGTCGCGCAGCTGGGGGCTGGCGCGCAGCGCCAGCCCCATATCTTCATTGCGGCATGATCGGAACCAGCGCTTCGTCGGCGCTCTGCTGCTGCTCGGCATCGCGGTCAGCATGGACTGGATAATCAATATAGCCATCGGGACCTTGGCTGTAATAGGTCGCCACGCGCGGGCGGTTCACGGTCCAACCGTTCCGGTAGCGTTCTACCAGATCGGGATTGGCGATGAATGCCTGACCAAGAGCCACCATGTCCGCGCCGTTCTTCTCGACGGCGCTTGTCGCAGAAGCCCGATTGAAGCCGACGTTATAGATCATCGGTCCGTCGAACAACGGCCTGATCGTTCCGAAGACATCCCATTCGATGCCGTAGTTGCCGACATGGAGATAGGCGATCGAACGGCGCCCGAGTTCGGTTGCGAGATAGCGATAGGTCGCGATGGGATCGGTGTCGTCGACCTGATTGAAACCCCATCCGGGAGACAGTTTCACCGAGACGAAGCCGGGCGAAGTCGCAGCTGCGATCGCGTCCACGATCGCCAGAAGGAAGGCCGATCGGCGCTCAATGCTGCCGCCCCATTGGTCGGTCCGCAGATTGGCGTTTGTCGAAAGAAACTGCATTGGCAGATAGCCCGACGCCGCGTGAATCTCGACGCCGTCGAGCCCGGCGTCCTGCGCCCGGCGTGCACTGGCGACGAAATCGTCGATCGTCGCAAGGATGTCCGCGTGCGACAGTTCGCGCGGTACGACATAAGGCTTCTTGGGTTTCGGCCAAGGGGAGTCATAAGGTTCAGCCAAAGGCGGAGCGACGGCGACGGCGCGACCGGTGGCTCGCCGTCCAGAAGCAGGGGATCGGAAATCCTGCCGGCATGCATGAGCTGGACGAAGATCGTCCCGCCTCCGCCATGCACGGCGTCCGTCACGCGCCGCCAGCCTTCGACATGGGCGTCCTCGTAAAGGCCCGGCGTGAACAGATATCCGCGCGACATCGCGCTTGGCGCGGTTCCCTCGGTGACGATCAGTCCCGCCGAGGCGCGCTGCCGGTAATATTCCACGTTCAGTTCGGTCGGAACGCCCGAAAGCGCGGCGCGATGGCGGCTCATCGGCGCGACCACCATCCGGTTCTTCACGGTCTTTTCGCCAATCTTCAACGGTGAAAAAAGTTTCGATTCCTCATGTGCCATGGTCGTCCTCTTAATGTTGATGCCGGGCACGCGGCCGATTGCTTGTCCGACAGGCCCGGTGCCGGCCTGCCTCTGTTCGAATTCAGGGGTCGCCGCGATCGATCGAGCCGGCCGCTGCGATCAGCACGATCCAGCCGACAAGTAGCCCCGCCGATCCGATGCATCCGGCTGCAAACTGGACGGGTCCGCGATAATAGGGCGCAAGATAGAGCGAGCCACAAAGAAGGAACGAGCCGATCAGGAAGAACCCCGGGGCGAACCGCGCCTTGCGCGCGCCGAGGTTCATGAAGGTTGCGCAGCCGAAACAGGTCATGGAATGGATGAACTGGATTTGCGCGGCGAGCCGGAAATACCGCGTTTCGAGATCGTTGCCGCTCAGATTGCCCCAGATCCAGATGATCATCGCGAGGCAGCCGCTGACGGCGGCGCACCGCATCCAGAGGCGCCGCGTCCAAAGCCCCTCGGCTCCCGGCAAAGGTGCCGGCTTAGTCGCCATAGTCCGGCATCGCTCCCAGTGCTTCTGCCACAGCGGGCCGTGCTTGCACCGCGCGTGCCACCGCGTGCAGCCGCGGCGTCGGCTCGATGAGGTTACGGACCTGCGGACGGCGGGACCATTGCGCGAAGACGAGAGCATAGGCGTCACAGAGCGAGAAACCGCTCTCAAGCACGCTCGCCTCTCCGGCAATTTCGCGCTCCAGCCGACCCAGCACGCTGTCGAGCATCTGGACCCCGGTGCTGCGCACATCCGCTTGCGCATGCATTGTGGTCGCCAGCCGGTCCGGCCGCAAAACCGGCCTGAAAGCGATGTGGACGCTACTCGCAAGCAGCGTCAAGAACGACAGAGCCTGAACCCGCTCCTCCGAACCGGAAGGCGGAAGAAGGTGCCGGGCAGGAACGCGATCCGCGACATGGAAGAGAATGGCGACTGTTTCGGTCAGCACGGTGCCGCTTCCCAGCACCAGCGCCGGCACGCGTCCCCACGGATTGATCCGCGCGATCTCGTCCCGGTTGTTCGCGTCGACCGTGCGGACCTCATATTCAAGGCCGCTTTCCGCGAGCGCGACAAGCGATGCCAACGAGCACGACCCAGGCGTGTGATAGAGGATCACAACGAGCGCCGTTCAGCAGCGGCCAGGCCGGACGGCCGTGCAGGCCCGATCATGTCCATGTCCATTCGCAACTCCAGCGGTCCGATCAATTTGTAAAAATCAACGATAGTCCCGCGATGACATCTGACGGCCGCCGGTGTCTTTGCGCTTGCGGCGCAATCGTTGCGCAGCGGCGGCACGGGGGTCGGTCGCGGGTTGGCGGCGTCTCCGGAGGCTGACAAGACGGCCGCAGGCTGGCGCGGCTCTCCCCGCGGAACCGCCCCTTCGAACTCTCAACTGTAAGGAGCAGAAATGTCGTACATGGAAAATAAGGTCGTCCTCATCACCGGCGGCGGTAACGGGATCGGCCGCGCCGCCGCCGAGGTGTTCGCTCGCGAAGGCGCCAACGTTCTGATAACGGGCCGACGGGCGGCGGCACTCGAGGAAGTGACCGCATCCAATCCCGCCATACAGGGCTTTGTGGCCGATGCGGCCGACTCGGCGTCCGCGGGCGCCGCTGTCGAGCACGCCGTCAAATTGTGGGGCCGCCTCGATGTCGTGGTGAACAATGTGGGCGACGGCAGCGTCGGGCCGATGGAACTGGTAGACGCCGACCGGATCGCCGCCATTTTCAAAGTCAATGTGGTCTATCCGAGCATGGTGTGCGCAGCGGCGCTCCCCCACCTCGAGGCGAGCGAAGGCCTGATCGTCAACATGTCGAGCACCTACGGCAGCAAGGCCGGCGCCCCGCTGTCCTATTATGCCGCAAGCAAGGCCGCGGTCGAGCATCTCACACGCTGCTGGGCGCTCGAATTCGCGCCGAAGAAAATCCGGGTTAATGCAATCGCCTCGGGTCCTGTCGAGACGACGTTTATGCAAAGCAGATGGGTCTCCCCGACGATGTGATCGAGGCCATCAAGGAACATGAGCGCGGGGCTATCCCGCTCGGGCGCCGCGGCGTGCCGGCCGATGTCGGCGAGTGGATCGCAGCGCTCGCCCGTCCTCAACTCGGATGGATGACGGGTCAGATCATCGCGGTCGACGGGGGTCTGCAGATCACGTGAGGTCTTACCGCGTCCTGCACATTGTTGCGCGTCGCTCCCGGAGCGACCCGGCCTCGGCCGGGCCGCTCTGCCGAGGCGAAGGCAATTGCTCACGTCGAGGCCCGGGAGCCGATGAAGGAAGCGTATCGCTCGACCGGCATCTTCGCGTTTGTTCGCGCTGTCGAGGCCGGCTCGTTCAGCGCCGCGGCCCGATACAGCGGGACGACACCGTCGGCCGTTTCGAAGGTCATCGATCGGCTCGAGCGGCAGCTGCAAACCAAATTATTCCATCGTACCACCCGAACGCTCTCGCTGACGGCAGAGGGCGCGGCATATTATGAGCGCGTGGCGCCGCTGCTCCGCGCGCTCGAGGACGCTGGCGAGATTTTCGAAGACGAGAGTGAAACGAGGGGGACGCTCCGCATCAGTTTGCCCGTCGCGATCGCGCCTTTGCTGGTCAATGCGCTGACCGCCGAGTTCATCGTGCGCCACCCGGCGATTTCCTTAGGGATCTCGGTCACCGACCGGCACGTCGACTTGGCGCGCGATGGTTCGACTTCATGCTCGCACTGGGCGAAACGAGGAAAGAAGGCGCCACCACCTGCCTCTCCGTAAATCTTCCCGTCGCGCTCGCCGCCGCCCCCACCTATCTCGCCCGGCAGGGCCATCCCCGTTCGCCAGCGGAATTGGGCGGCGCGGCACATATCCGCCACCTCGATGCCGACGGCCCGCGGCCCATCCTGTTTGCAAACGGATCCATGCTCACCCCCGCCGGGATATTCGACACCGATTCGATTGAGGCCATGCGCATCGGCGCGGTCAAGGGTCTTGGCATCGCATCTATCCCTCGGATCCTCATAGAAGAGGATCTGCATAGCGGACGCCTCGTCGAGATCGTGCCCCACGCGCCGCTCGCGCCCGTCGCGCTGCACATGTCACATTGCTTCGGCCGCTTTCCGCCACGTCGTGCCAGCCTGTTTGCCAAATTCGTCCAAAGCCTGCTGATGCCTCGCACCGCTTCAGCCTGACGCGGATACGCCGCGCCGACCTCCCGCAGCGCCGCGTTCGCTGCATCGCACCGCGCCGCCCTGCCACGCCGCCACGCTGCCCAACTGTGCTGCCGCGCTGCGACGCTGCCCTCCCGCGGTGCCAGCACAGGCGGCCGAAAGCAGAGAGGCGGCGGGCACTGCGGTCTGCGCAAGCGCCGCCGTTCCGCGATCAGCGCTCGAAGATCGCCGCGAGCCCCTGCCCGCCGCCGATGCACATCGTCTCGAGCCCATAACGAACATCGCGGCGGCGCATCTCGTTGAGCATCGTCGCAGCGATGCGCACGCCCGTCACACCGATCGGATGACCGAGCGAAATGCCGGAGCCATTGACGTTCAGAATGTCGAGCCGGCTGTCGCCTTCGCTCCAGCCCCACTCCTTGAGGACGGCGAGAACCTGGGGCGCGAAGGCCTCGTTGAGTTCGATCAGTCCGACGTCGCGCCAGTCGAGCCCCGTCCGGGCGAACAGCCTTTCGACCGCGGGAACCGGACCGATCCCCATCCGCGATGGATCGCAGCCTGCGGCCGCCCAGCCCACGAACCAACCCGACGGTTGCAACCCCAGCTCGGCGAGCCGGTCTTCTGCCACCAAGAGGCATGCGGCTGCGCCGTCATTCTGCTGGCTCGCGTTGCCCACAGTGACAACGCCGCCTTCGAGCGGGCGGAGTGCCGCGAGGCTCTCGATCGAGGCGTCGGCGCGATATCCCTCATCATGGTCGAAGACGATTGGGTCGCCACGCTTTTGCGTAATCGATATCGGGATGACTTCATCGTCGAACCGCCCCTCGCGCCATGCCGCCGCGGCGCGCTGGTGCGACCGCACGGCATAGGCGTCAGACTGCTCGCGCGTAATTCCGAAATCGCGCGCCACATTCTCAGCGGTTTCGATCATTCCCGAGATGACGCCATAGCGCTCGATCGGCTGCGACATGAGCCGAGCCCGCGTCAAACGGTCGTGCATTTCGATGCTGCCGAACCGCGCGCCCTTGCGAACAGCCGTGGAATAATATTCGACGTTCGACATGCTTTCCGCGCCGCCCGCGACCACCACGTCCGCCGCGCCCGTCTGCACCATCATTGCGGCCTCGATGATCGCCTGCAGTCCCGAACCGCATCGGCGGTCGAGCTGGAAGCCCGGCACCGTTTGAGGGAAACCCGCCGCGAGCCAGGACCAGCGCCCGATGCTCGGCGCTTCCCCGCTCGCATAGCCCTGCCCGAAAACGACATCGTCGACCCGTTCGGGGTCGACGCCGCTGCGCTCGACAAGGGCCCTGAGGATCAAAGCTCCAAGCTCACCGGCGGTCAACGCCGACAGCCCGCCGCCGAATTTACCGACAGCTGTCCGGACGGGACACACGATCGCGACGCGACGCAATTTCAAAGCACTTCTCCTGATTTCGATAAGGACTAAATCGCCCGTTCGAGCTGCGCTGCAGCCGCTCGCAATTCGGGCAGGTAGTTTTGAACGAGATGGTCGCGGCTATGGGCAGCCGAGAATGTCGCGACATTCAGCGCGGCGACCACAGCACCGGTTCGGCTTCGAACCGGAACCGCGAGCGAACGGAGGCCAGGCTCGAGCTCGGCCTCAACAAGGCTCCAGCGCTGTTCGCCGACCGCACCGATTTCATCGCGCAAGGCGGACGCATCGACGATCGTCCGGTCCGTACGGCGTTCGAGCACCGCCTGCTCAAGCCACGTCTCGCGCTCCACGGCGTCCGCTGCCGCGAGCAAAACGCGGCCCATCGAGGTACAGTGGCTGGGAAGCGTGCTGCCGACCATCAGCGGCGCCGCGATGATCTGGTTCCGCTCGGCACGCGCAATATAGATGATCTGCCCAAGGTCGGACGGGTCGAGCGTTGCGATGGATATGGTTTCCTCGAGCCGGTCGCGCAAAGCGTTGGCGATGGCCTGGCTCGCGCTGGCCAGCGGCGAGGAGGAAAGATAGCCCGACGCGAGCGGCAGAAACCTGGGGGTCAGCGCATAGCGGCCGTTTTCTTCGCTCACATAGCCGAGGCACTGCAGCGTATGGAGACAGCGGCTGGCACTCGGGCGGTTCAGGCCGCTGAGCCGCGCCGCTTCGGCGGCGGAAAGCGACGCGTGCCGCTCGAAGGCGCGCAGTACGTCAAGGCCGCGGGCAAGCGACTGCATATAATTGGGATCGGCAATTCGCGTGTCGTCGCTCACGGGCATTGACCTTTATCAAAAGTACGATTATCAATAGATGAGTACGATAATCGTACACATAGGAGCTTTTATGACCGGGCGCAAGATATTTTCGGATGCCGATGCGGCGCTCGACGGCATCCTGTTCGACGGCATGACGATCATGTCGGGCGGTTTTGGTCTGTCGGGAAACCCCGAGCATTTGATCGAGGGATTGCGCCGCAAGGGCACAAAAGATCTGACGATCATCTCGAACAATTGCGGCGCCGACGGATTCGGGCTTTGGACGCTCCTCAACAACGGCCAGATCAGCAAGATGATCTCCTCCTATATCGGTGAGAACAAGCTGTTCGCAGACCTCTATCTCTCGGGTAAGCTCGAGCTCGAGCTTAATCCCCAAGGCACTTTGGCCGAGCGCATTCGCGCCGGCGGCGCAGGCATCCCCGCTTTTTATACGAAGACGGGCGTCGGCACGGTGGTCGCCGACGGAAAGCCGGTCGAGGAGTTCGACGGGGCACTCTATGTTCGCGAGACGTGGCTCCGATCGGACATCTCGATCGTCAAGGCCTGGAAGGCCGACCCCGAAGGCAATCTCGTCTATCGAAAGACTGCCCGAAACTTCAATCCGAACATGGCGACGGCAGGGAAGATCACGATCGCGGAAGTCGAGGAAATCGTGCCTGCCGGCAGCTTCGATCCGGACCATGTTCACACCCCCGGCATCTATGTGGACCGGATTATCGAGGGGCCGTCGTACGAGAAGCGCATCGAGTTTCTGACGACACGCCCGCGCGAGGAGGAACAAGCCTGATGCCCTGGACACGCGAAGAGATGGCGGCCCGCGCCGCACTCGAACTGAAAGACGGCTTTTATGTCAATCTCGGGATAGGAATCCCGACGCTCGTCGCCAATTTCGTGCCGTCCGATATCGAGGTTATCCTGCAGTCGGAAAATGGCATGCTCGGGATCGGGCCCTTCCCTTACGAGGGCGAAGCGGACCCCGACCTCATCAACGCCGGCAAACAGACGGTTACCGCACTGCCCTCCTCGAGCTTCTTCAGTTCGGCGGACAGCTTCGCGATGATCCGCGGTGGCCATATCGACTTGGCGATTCTGGGTGCCATGGAAGTCGCGGACAACGGCGATCTCGCGAACTGGACAGTGCCCGGCAAGATGATCAAGGGCATGGGCGGCGCGATGGACCTGGTCGCCGGGGTGAAGCGCGTCGTCGTGGTCATGAGCCATGCGGACAAGGCTGGGAACCCGAAAATCGTCGAGCGTTGCAGCCTGCCGCTGACCGGGACCGCGGTCGTCGACGCGATCGTCTCGGACCTCGGCCGCTTTCTACTCGATCGCGATAAGGGCCGCCTGATTGTTCAGGAAATTGCCGACGGTATCGATCTTGAGACCGTCCGGTCGAGGACGGCGATCCCCGTCGTCAGCGTGTAAGCCCCCCACAGCCCGCGGCCGAGCCGAGGCGCTCCTTCGGCTGCCTTTCCGCATCAGCCCGACGAGCATGCGCCAAGTGGCCAACCGGGCGTCTCGACATCGTATCGCGGCCGCATGACGGCCGCCCGCTCGCTTATTCGCCCCGGAGACGCAGGAGGGCGAGCGCTACGCTCCGATGCGGCGCGCCCCGCCTTCGCTTACCACCTCGGCCTTGCTGCTGGTGTTATCCCTAAATTCCCGGCAGCGAACGCTCGGCACCCCGGAAACAATGAAGTTTGTGCACGGCTCGGCATCCGCCACCATCACGCGGCCTCGCGAGAGACGAATTGTCCCATCACCGCGGGAAATTTGCACTGCGCGGAATTAGTTTATCCCGGTTGCATCAATTCCAGGTCGGAACTTCGCCAAACCCCGGTCTGTCGGCGATCGGTACGCCATGCGCGGGGGCGAGCATGTCCACGCTCGCGTGCTTGGCCCGAACCTGAGTGAAACCATCGATATCGCTGAGATCGATCGCTGCAACGCCGCGGACAAGCCGGACGAGCGCGAAGCCCTCGACAGGCGGCTCGCCGTCAAATTCGACCTGGACCCGGTAGCCGCCGGGACGCGGGCATATCTGGTCGTGGAGCACGAGCGCCGGCACGAGGCGTCCAGCCTCCCAGCGATGCTCAAGCGGACCTTGGACGCGGAACGGCCTTCCCAACAGCGCGCTGGCGCCCTCGACGTCTCCCGCGAGCAGAAGCGCCCTGATGCGAGTAGATGACGCAATTTCGCCATCGCTGATCATGAGCTCGACCGGGCTAGCTTCAATTCCGAAACGAGAACCGGCCTGTCCCAGGACCGAGACGTCGCCGCTGCGTCTCTTGCCGAAGCAGAAGTCCGCGCCGGTAACGACGCAGCTGATGCCAAGCTTGTCGCCGAGCCACTGCTCGACAAACGCGTCCGCCGGGAGTGCGGCGATCGCAGCGTCAAACGGGATTGCCACCGTGTCGTCGGCGCCGAACTCCCGGAAAAGCCGGTGCCGCTGGACAAGGCTCGAAAGGAGAAACGGCTCTGCCGCCGGATTGAAGTAGCGCACAGGATGCGGATCGAAGGTTGCCACCAGCAAGAGCCGACCCTCGCGGCGCGCAAGGGTCGACGCGTGGCTCACGACAGCCTGGTGGCCGACGTGAAAACCGTCGAAATTCCCAAGCGCCAAGACGGCGCCGCGCATCGATGGTGCGAGCGGGAATTGCGTCAGCATGTCAGTCCTTTGCCTTAACCGGACTCAAGCTGTTCGGCTTGGCTGCACTGTTGGTGGGCTTGAGCATGAAATCGTAGACGAGCTTGCGCCATTCTTCGTCGACCTGGCTGCCGTCCGGCGCGATGCCCGGCTCCTCGTGCGTCAGATCGGCGATGAGCGATTCCTTCACCCCGAACACGGTGTCGGCGTCGAGATAGGGGCTTTCGGACGAGAAGATATGGGTGGTCAGGCCTTCGAAGCCTTCCTTAGCGATCATGAAGTGAACATGCGCGGGACGATAGGGGTGCCGTTTCGTCGCCGCGAGCATCTCGCCCACCGGGCCGTCGTCCGGGATGGGATAGTCCGACGGAACGACGGACCAGAAGCTGAAGCGCCCTTCCTTGTCGGTCCGGAACCTCGCACGAAGCGCTGCATCGTCGCGGTCCGCCATTTGCACGTCGTAATAGCCATCGCCGTCGGACTGCCATACATCGACAAGGGCATCGGCCAGCGGCTCACCGGTGGGGGCGATGACCCTGCCCATGACATAGAGCGGCTGGCCCTCCATACCATTGGTGATATTCGCGCCCGATTTCATCTCCGGCGCATCGGCGACGAAGAAGGGCCCAAGTACGGTCGTCTCGGTCACGCCTTCGGGCATGCGGTGGTTGATCGAGTCGACGAGCATGCTGACGCCGAGGACATCCGACAGCAGAATATATTCCTGCCTCTTGTCGTCGCAGATTTGTCCCGTGCGGGTCAGATAATCGATCGCATAATCCCATTCCTCGATCGTAGGTTCGACCTCCTTTACATAGGCGTGCAGGTGCCGGGTGAGGCTCGACAAGAGTTGCTGAAGCCGTGGGTCGGGGGTCGACTGAAAGCTTTTTACGACCGCTTCGGTGATCGTGTGTTCGTCGAAATCTCGCATCTTTCAATCCTTATTCACTGAGGGGCCGGTTGCCCGCGAAGGCGCGGGAGAGCAGTTTTTCAATTCCTGCCGAGGTGATTTCGCGGGGGTTGCGGTAGGCATTCTCGGTCGCAAGCCGCGCAGCCTCGGCGATGCCATCGAAGGGCATGCCGAGGGCCTCGAGCGACTGCGGGGCCCCCAGTTTTCGCTGAAGGTCGAACAGCCCTTGCGGAGCGTCGGCTACGCTGGCTGCGGCCGCGATGCGGCGCATGGCGTCCGGCACCGCCGACGAATTATAGGCGAGAGTATGCGGCAGCAGGACGGTGTGCATCTCCGCGTGCGGGAGGTCGAACGCTCCTCCGAGCGTGTGGCAAAGTTTATGATGCAGACCCATGTCGGTCGCACCGAGACACATGCCGCACGCCCAAGCGCCGTAGAGCGCGTCCGATCGCGCCGAAGCATCGACCGGCTGCCTCCGTAGAAGAGGCAGCGCGCGGCACATTGCTGTAATTCCCTGTTCGGCGAGGCCGTCGATCAGGGGATTGCCATTGGGTGCATACAGAGCTTCCGCGGCATGGGCGATCGCATTGAATCCGGATGTGATCGACAGTTCGACGGGGAGGGTCAGCGTGAGGTCGATGTCGTAGAGAACGATCTCCGGCAATATTCGGGGAGAACGTTGCGTCGTTTTTCGTCCCTCGACGGTCTCGCCGAGGATCGGGGTCGCCTCGGATCCGGCGTAGGTCGTGGGTATCACGATTTGCGGCAGGTCGGTCCTAAGAGCAATCGCCTTGCCGAGCCCGGTCGTCGATCCGCCTCCGATCGCGACGAGACAGTCGGCCTCGATCGCGTCGCATAGGCAACCGCGCGGTCCGACACTTCGACGGGCGTATGCATCGCCGCGTGCGCGAAGGTTCCCGCGGTGCGGTGCGGTACCTGAGCCTGGAGGGCGAGAGCCGTCTCGGCCTGGCCGGCCGTGGAGAGGATGAGCGCGCGCGTCCAGCCATTTTCTTCGAGGATTTCGCCGAGCCGTCCAAGGGTCCCCGATCCGAAGATGTAGCGAGCGGGGTGCATCATATAATCAAAGGGACGCATGGCGGCCTCCTCACTTCGCTGCTGCGAGAAAACAGAAGAAAGAAGACCCGGACCGAAGGCGCGCAAGGAAATCGGTCCGGGTCAGGCGGGAGAGCCTGGTCGGCGAGGCCCCGGGGGCGTCACGCCCCCGGGGCCTCGCCTTACTCCGCCGCTTCGGTTTCCCGGTCTTCGCCGATATAACCGTCGCGCACGTCTTGAGCTCGGGCATAGTCCGGCTGGAACCGGACGCTCGCATAATGCGATGCCTGTTCGGCCTCTTTGGCGCGCTTGCCCAGGTCGGCGGTGTCGCCGAAGCCGAGGACTTCGCGGGCAAGTTCAGTGAGCGGGCCGTCGACCTGATATTCGGTCCGCTGAACGGTGAGCATGTTCACAAGATACAACGGGGTTCCGTTGAACTTTTCGAACATCTCGTGGCGGGTGCCCCACTGAGTCAGGAAGCGCTCGCTGATTTGACGGAAGATCTTGATGCGATCATGGGCGCTGATCTCGGAGCCGCGCAGTGCCTCGGCGAGCTTCGGACCGATATAAGGATCGTCCAGTTCGCGCTTGGTGGGCTGGATCACCGCGCCGCGACCGCAGAAGTCGATCAGCGTGTTCACCATCTTGTGCTGGTTTTCGAGATAATGGGCACGACCGAAGTCGATGTAGATGTTGTTCGGCTTGAATAGCCCGCCCGGGGTTGCGAAGCCCGTTTCCTCAGCTGCGATCATGAAGGCGCGGCAGGTCTCGCGGAAGCGGATGAGTTCGGCAAGCTGCGTCTGGACGATCGGGTTGGTGCTGGTGCCGAGCGCCTGCGTGAGCAGAAGCCCGAGACCGACCATCAGTTCGGCGTGGACGCAGTGGCGGATCTGGGTTTCGAGATGCACCCAGTCGAACTGGCGCTGAGGATACCATTTTGCATGATCGGGATTGCCGACATGCTGGACCTGGCCCCAGGGAATGAACACATCGTCGAAATAGGCCATCGCATCGAGTTCGTCGCCGATCGTGGCGAGCGGCCGGTCATAAGGATCGGCGTCGGGCTCAGCATTGGACTTGCGCGCGACGACGGTCACGCCGGGAGTGGCGATCGGAACGAGCGCGTAGATCGTCTGATCGGGCGTCTGCCCAGGGCGCCACAGATTGCCGACCAGAATATGGTTCGCGAAGGGGACGGCGGTACCGATTGCCTTCCATCCGCGTACAACGATACCGTCTTCGCGTTCTTCTGTGATGCTGAGCATCGGCGTTTCCGCCATCGCGTCGGTGCGTCCGCGGTCATATTGCACGTCGAGGAACATGGGGGTGATCGCCCAGTCGTTCGTCGTCACTTCTTCCCACTGCCGCTGGATGTTGCCCGACAGGTCGCGCTCGCCGTTTTTGAAGCGTGAATTCTTCGCCCAGGGTTCCTGGTCGTCGACCTGGGTGATCATCACCACGTTCATGCCGGCAGGCGGACGCGTGAAGATGCCGCCTTTGAAGTGCCGACACAGGAATTCGGTATATTTCCGGCGCTTGATCACGTCTTCTTTCGACTTCGGGATGAACCAGTGCATGGACTGGCGGTTGCCCTTGTCGTCGATGAACGTGCAGATCTCTTCATTCTCGGGCTTGAGGTGAAGGTCATAATATTCTGCGATGGCGTTCGCGTAACCCTTGGTCATCGGGTGCGTCGTGACGTCCTCGATGATCTCGCCGCCGACATAGACCTTTCGTCCGTCCCGGAGAGATTCCAGATATTGTTTGCCAGTTCTCATTTCAAATATCCTCTCTAATTGCGTCAACTTGACGTTTGAAGGTTGCAGCATCCCAATAGTCTTCGCTGCGACGGATCAGCTTGCCGCTAAAGTGCAAGATGAGAGCTCCCTGGAGGTGGATCTTTTGGCCATGGGCCTTCACGCCGAACATGTCGGTGGTGAGGGTGGCCTCGAGCAAATAGGTCAGCGCCGAGGCGGTCCTGCCGTCGATCAGCTTTCGAGGCGTCCAATGCGCGTCGGGAAACCAGCCGAAGAAGGTGCTGAGCCCGGCGGCAATGGCGGCTGCGCCGACCTTGCTCTTGTTCGGGGCCATGTCTTCGTGCGTTCCGTCTGCGGTGTAGAGCGACGCGACCGTCTCGACATCGTGGCGGTTGTACGCGTCCAGCAGCGCGCCCGTGGTTCCGGTCAGGTTCACGAGCCTGCCCCTTCGAACGCCGGCTCGATGTCGACGCCCTGAAGATAGCGGCCTTGGCCATACAATAGCGGCTCGAGCGTTGGCGACGCGATCGTCGCTTCGATCGCGCCGATGACGATCAGGTGCGTTCCGCTCGTGGTGATCGTCGCGGCCCGGCACTCGAAGCTCGCGATCGACTCCCGCAGCACCGGCATGATGACGCCGCCGGGAAGCGCCGTGCGCTCGAGAAACGCTTCGTCGATGAATTTCGGGGCGTTGCCGCGGGAGCAAAGCTGCGACACAGCGATCTGCCGTTCGCTGAGGAGGTTGACGCAAAAGCGCCGGTCGCGTTGGATATGTTCAGCGGTGACCGTCGCTTCGTTGACGCAGACCAGCAAGGTTGGCGGCTTCATACACACTGGTGCGAAGGCGCTGACGGTCATGCCCCAAGGGCGACCCTCATGATATGTCGTGATGATCGTAACGCCGGTGACGGCGCGGCGCATCGCTTCACGAAAGCCGTCGACATCGGGATCGATGCTGACTGGGTCAGACGCCCCGCTAAGGGGCAATTGTGCTTTTGAAATGTCTTTTGACATGTAGCAATCCTCTCGGCCCATCGCGCCTCGGGAAGCGGCCCAACTGTTGTAAGGGCCCGTCTCGGGGAGCGGCTTGGAGCTCTTTCTCGACGGTCTGTCTTTCCGTCATAGGGCGGGATTATGCCTCCGATATCCATCGGTCTAATCGATATAAGATATATTAGATATTGATTTGATGGATGCTTAAAACTAGGTTCTACGCTTGAATCGATGCGACGGGATCATGGTTCTCCATCGAGAATTTTCCCGAGGTTTGAGCGAACGCAATTGAAAAGAGACGCAAAATGAATCTTCGCAACATCGACCTCAACTTGCTTGTCGTCCTTGAGGCATTGCTGAGCGAACGCAGCGTGAGCCGCGCCGGTGAACAGATCGGATTGACCCAACCGGCAATGAGCGCGGCGCTGGGGAGGCTGAGATTGATGTTCGATGACCCGCTCTTGATTCGGGTCGGGCGGGGTCTGGAGTTGACGCGTAAGGCCGAGGCTCTGGCCTTACCTTTGCGGGAGGCGCTGGCGGCGGTCGAACATACGCTTGCTCAGAACCGCGGCTTCGACCCCTCGCAAGATGCCATGACATTTTCGATTGCCGCGTCGGACTATGCGGTGCTGGTTTTGCTTTCGCCATTCGTGCGGGCGCTTTCGGTGGAAGCGCCCAACGTGACCGTCCACCTGCTGCCACGCTCCAAGGCATCGAAAGAAATGCTCACCACCAATCGCGCAGATATTGTCATTGAGCCCGAAGGTTTGTTCGGTGAAGGCGATTTCCCGTCACAGCATTTGATTTCGGATCGCTGGCTTTGCGCCGTCGATTCCGCAAGTCCGCATGCCTCGCAGGAGAAGATCTCGAAGCGCGAGTTCCTCGATTTGCCGCATGCCGTATATGGTCTCGGAGCAGATCGGCAGCTGAGTCTCGCCGATCGCCATCTAGCGAAGCTTGGAGTTACGCGGCGGATCGAAGTCACCGTCGAAAGCTTTCTGCTCGTACCGTTCCTGATTCAAGGGACGCGGCTTACCACCCTGGTCCTCGAGCGGGCTGCCAAACTGCTCGCTGGTCATGCAGCGATCAGTACAGTTCAGCCCCCCTACCCGCTGCCGGATATTAAAGAGATGATGTACTGGCACAACCGCAACGACGCGGACCCAGGCCATCGCTGGCTGCGCGAGCGACTTATCGCGATTGCGGCGGAACTCGATCCGTAGCGCGTGTCGAGTTGAGTGGAAGCGGCCGAAGCCCGCTACTGGAGTAAAGCCGCCTCTGCGGCGCGCCCCAATGTCCGCCCATCGCGAGACAGAACGAACGGACCATAGAATGCCGCCCAGATACCGCTCGGACCTCATACCGGACGCGGTATCATGGGTGCTCACCGGACGGGAGCGGATCGCCTGCCGACGGCGGCGGGCTCGCACGAAGTTCTTCACCAACAGAAGCCTCGGAATTAACGGACGTCCCGGTTTCGCGAACCGTTTCCGTAGCAGGGATCGCAGCGACATCGTTGCTCCTCCCCTTCAGCGCGTCGATTTCGCGCTGGCGCTTTTCGAGACAGAGGGTGCGCGTCTCGACATAGGGATCGAGGCTTTCTTCTTGCAGGCGCGTGATTTCTGCGTCGCCTTCGATGCGATCGTTAAGCTGCTTGATGACCGTTGTCGGAACCGCATAGGCGGGACGGTTGAAAGGCGCGCCGACAGTGGTCGGCAGGACGAGCAGAGCGATGCCGTTGCCGGCCATGTCTCGCAGCGTCGTCGGCCCGACTAGCGGGAGGTAAAAATAGGGGCCGGGCTCCACGCCGTAAAAGCCCAATGTGTTGGCAAATCCGTTGCGCCGGTACGGCAGGTTGAAAGGCTTCGTCTTCGCGACATCGACCAGTCCGCCAACGCCGAAGGTCGTGTTGACGACAAAACGCCCGAGCGTCTCGGCGGCCTTGCCGATCTTGAACTGTAACAGGAAGTTCAAGAAATTGACGGGCTCGCTGATATTCCGCAGCGCATTGCCAAGCCCGTCGCGAACCGGTTCCGGCAAGACGCGCTGATAGCCTGTGGCAACCGGCGCCACGAGCGCTTTGTCGACCGACTGGATCACGCGATAGGATTTGATGTTGGCCTCTTGCAGCGGATCGCCCGGCGGCGGCGCCTCGCGTGCCGTCACCACAATCTCGTCGGGCGCGGGGGCCAAGTCCGAGGGCGCAACGTCAGACGGCGCCACGTTCGAGGGCACCACGTCCGAAGGCGGCCCGCCGTTCGACATTTCGAGCGCATCCGGTGAGACAGAAGGAACCTCGATGATCATCGGCACACGGCGGGCGGCGTCGGATCGGCCTCGCCTCGCGGTTCAGACAATGCGAAATGTACGGGCGAAGCGCCGGCAAGAGTATCTGACGATCCGGACAGCAAAAGGAGCGCGGCGAGGGCTGAGACGCTCATATTGCGCTTGGTCCCGTTATGGAGACATTCTTCGGCATCAACGGCATCTTTCAAACTCCACCTTCGGGGCTCGACCCGAATAAAAATCAGGGACGCGGTTCCCAGCGCTCCCTCGCCCGCTCCGGTGAACCGGGCAGATTTCGCACGTCCCACCCGCCGAACCGAAATGCGGGGCAATGTTGCCGCCCGCTCGTTTCGCGACCTGTCGCTGCCAATTCCTGGTTCAGATCGTCGACATTCGTCGCGGTTCGTCGCCAATGACGGGCCCGCTCCATTATAGTAAGACGAAAGCGCGCGGCCACTCGACTAGGGACTTGGTCTCGAGCCGCGATAGCGGCGATCGAACATGGCAAGATAGCTCAAGGTTCATGTCAATATTTGCCGGCGGACTATCCAGCGGCCGGGGACGAAAGTCGTTCAAGCCGCAGCAACGCGGCCCCTATGAAGGATCGACGCAGCCTGGCCGACACCGGCCGAAGGTGGCAAGACCATTCCGTACAGCGCGCGATTGCCGGTTTCATCGCGCGAGATCGCCGGTTTCAGCGCCATCAACTTGCCGATCCCCTCTCCCATCGGCATGCTCCTTGAGGAAAAGCGAAAATCGCACCGCAGGAAAGGGAAAAGGATGCCGACGAATATGCCCCCCAGAGCCGACTCCGCGGCGCGTGACCGTCATCAGACGCTCGATCTCATCGGGCTGCGCGCACACGCAACGACCGTTGGCCTTATTCAGCTATGCGAGGAGCTGCTGAATTCTGGCGTTCTGGGCGTGGAGGGGCTCGACCGCATCAAAGATGCCATTTTCACGGAGCTCACAGTCGGGAAGCGGGAACGCGTTGCCCGGCAGTCCAATTTCGACGAGACGTTGCGTGGCCGGATTGACGCAGCTTTTCCCTCCATTCCAGGCGACCGGACGCGCGACCATGTAGGGTCGATCGATGATTTCGACGACGCATTGCGAGGATATCACGGAGCATGACAACAGCCAGCGCCGGCCGGCGGCCCGCTTTTGCCGCGAAAGCTCAGATTGCGCTCCTGGAACCCCTACTCCTTATCGCCCGCATTTCGGGACCGACTCTTATTCGCAGCCCACATCATCTCCATCACGATCGAGATGGCGGGCATAGCCCGGGTCACCGCGCCTTACCGGTGCGGCCCCGGCCGCGCGCGCCGCGGAGCAATTTGCAAAATAGGACCCCGCCCCGGACAAACGTTGCTGGCGTTGCGGGCGTTCGGCGGGGGGCGCGCTGACCCCCGGCGGCCGATGGCAATGCCGGCCACCGTTTTTGCGGTCGTTGTGACATCCATCGGCTGCAAGGCCACCAGGGTGCGCTGCGGCGGTGAGCGGCAAAAGAGCCGCGATCATGAGTGCCGTAGCGCGCATGGACCGTCCCCGTCAGATCGCGCAATCTTTGCGCGTCGCCGCGACGGTATCGAAGGCCTGTCCCCGCGCCGAGGCGCCTTCGAACAGATCGACGCGGACCGTAGCGCCAGCTTTGAGAAGGGCGGGGTTCGTTTCACAAATCTTCCGGATGATCTGCCGGCGGCCGTTTTCGGTTACGACCGCGCCCTCCTGGTCGACCAGCGCCGTCATGACGAGACTTTTGCCGTCGGCGCGAACCTTCGAAACGGTGGTCTTTTCCATAAATGCCATCGGGGCCTTGAAGCTCTGTGCCGCGCTCGCCAATTCTGCGTCGAGCGCGACAGGGACAGCCTGCGGCGACCATTCGGCTTCCGTCGCAGACGCCGGAGAACCCGGTGCACCAGCTGCTGCGGCATCGGCAGCACCGACCACCATTCCAGCATCCGGCGTCTGCGGCGTCACGGCTGCAAGGTTGGTGTAGACCGGAGCCGGCGTCCCAGGCTTTACGAGGCGAAAGGAAAAGGGATAACGCTCGCCGTTCCAGTCGAGATTGATCGTCACTATCTTGGGAAGCTTCTTGTCCATGATTTTCGCAAGCACGATCTTGCCGCCGTAACTCCGGTCCGGGTCGACGGTCGAAAGCTGCACCACCGTGTCAGCGAGGTCGCGGCGCGTCTGATCGAGACGCTGCTGGACATTGTAGATGGCGTAGCCGGTGCCGGCAGTAATGGCCGCGGCCTGTATCTGGCCGATCGCACTCGGCGCGCTATAATAGCCATGGAAGGATCCGCGCGGCGTGTAGAAACTGCTGCGATATGTGTCTCGCTGGCTGGCGGCGCCGGCGGCCGCAAGGCCGCCGAGCGCGGCGATGCCGATCTGCGTCCACATCGCGCGGTTCTTTGCCTTTTTCTCCAGATCGTGCCTTGAAAATACAGCCAGGCTTTGCTCGCCAGCCTGGACGGAAAAGTTTGTGATATCGATGTTGGCAGGCAACTGCCCTGCGTTGTAGACGCCGACGAAGAAGGCCAAGCTCCCGTGATCGACCGGCATTGGCTGAATTTGTACCGATCCCTGCCGGTTGAACAGTTCGACCGTCGCGACGCCCTGATCGTAGCGCAAGGTTTCACTACCAACCTGCACAGGCTGAATGAGAAACTTCTCTTTCGCCTTCACATCTTGTGCTGCACCGCTCGACAATCCAAGCGTCACTACTGCAAATACAAGCCGTTTCATTGTTCGCCCCCGACAAAATGTCGGGCGCTGATATTCTCAAGTCGTTAGCAGGAACTTAAATCGAATCTCCGTTCCACCGGACAATTGATCCGATTTGGTGCAAACCGCAGTCGATCGACGGCTCGATATTTTCGGGATCCACCGCCTACGCCCTAGAAATTGTGCTCGCCAGTCTGGTTTGCGGGAAGGAACAGGCGCCGCAGCTGACCAAAGGACCGAAACGGTCAGCCGGACGCACAGAGCCCACAGCAGCAACCTGGCGACTTGGCCAGCCCCGCCTCCCCCTCGCCCGCGTCACCAACCGGTCGCAGAACCAGCCGACACGCGAGTCCTCGCTGCCCATACCTATCCTAAGGGAATATCCGTTTAGCCTCGGCGATCGGTAGCGACGATGATCGGGCGATACTACAGTTTCCGGATCATCTTGGAGATTTCGGATGCTGGGTAGAATTTCAATTTGTCTAACGCATACAGCCGGTTGGATAGCACCGCCCGCCGCCGCCGCGCGACTGCTTGCGGGCCGGTATATCGTCGTTGGCACCCGCGGCGCGCTCGCAAACTGATGGTCGTCTCGACGCTCGCAGCTTGGCCCGAAAAGCTTTCCGCCGATTTGATCATTCGCGCAACATGCCGGTGGAGCCGGGCGCAATGCCGGGGTCTTACATGCATACCCCTGCTCCACCGGCTCTTCACGCCGCTCGGCCTGACAATGATCGCACCCAGCTTTGCAAGTCTTTTGACGATGTTCGAAGCGGCGGCCGGCCGGCCGATCGAAATCGGTGCGCGCGATCGGCCGTCGCAAGACCAGCTCGCGATCTGCGCTATTCTGACGACCGCTAACGCTCCGGCGGTGCCATTCTTGCCCGACATGCTGGAACCGTCTCATCCCCTTTCGAGCACGATCGACTGCGCGGTCGCGTCAATTCGGCTCCTTGTTCACCTGTCCGCAATACCCTTCGAACCGATTGCCTTGTAAAGCTCGTGCCCGCGGTGCGGCGGCCTGAGCTCGTCCGAGACCCGCCGCCGCCGCCGCCGGTGCGGGCCAGCGCGGCCGGCATTTATGCCAGACCTATGTCCTTGCCGATCAGCTGTGCCGTCAACGGTTTCTGCCGGGCGCGCCGAGATAATCTGGCCGAAGCTGACCGGCGCCGAGGCGCACGCCAACGGGCGGTTACTGCGCCAAAGGGGCGGTTACTGCGATAACAATGCGGCCGGAACGCTACAGGGCAAGGTCACGCGAAACTCGGCGCCCCCCTCGGGACGGTTGGCCGCCACGATCGAGCCGCCGTGGGCGCGACGATCGAATGACAGATAGCAAGGCCGATCCCGAGGCCATTTTCTTTCGTGGTGAAAAAGCCATGAAATATCTGGGCAAGATTCTCCGCTGGAATGCCCGAGCCGCTATCGCGGAGCGAAAAATATACCGAATTATCCTCTTCGATCCCTGTCGCGAGCAGAATTTTGCGGTTTGCGACCTCCTGGCTCTCCACAGCCTGAAACGCGTTTATGAGCAAGTTCACTATCACCTGTTGCAACTGCACCCGGTCACCCGTCACCGGTTCAAGACCGCGTGTGTAAGAGGCGGTGACACGGATCGAGCGGGAATCCACTTCGTGGCGCACGAACAACAAGCTCTCCTGCACGACCTCGTTGAGATTGAGTGCGACCTGTTCGGGCTGCTGCTTGGCCGCCATTCCGCGAATCCGGCGCACGATATCGTCGGCACGCTGGGCGCTGCCGGCAATGCGTTCGGTCAACTGGCGAACTTTCGCGAAGTCGGGCACGGGCCGGGCCAGCCAGCGCAGACTGGTTTCGGCGTTCGTCATGATGGCCGCGAGAGGCTGATTCACTTCATGCGCTATCGAACTTGTAAGTTCCCCGAGCATCGAGATACGTGCGGCGTGGCTGAAATCGGCCTCGAGTTGGCGCAGTTGCGCCTCCATGCGGAGCCGGTCGGTCATATCTTCAAGGCTGAAGATCGTCGTATCGAGCTCGTGCGACGGTTCGGGGTATGTCACGGAGAACCGCACATCGAGGACGCGGCCGTCGAGTGTGCGAATTTTCATGAATTCGCTGTAATTCTTGCGGCCGCTGAATCGCCCGATCATGACCCGGCGAAGCGAATCCGGACTTTCCTCGAACAGATAGCCGAGCGGCTGGATTAAATCCTGCACGCTCGCCCCCCCCATCATCTGGACGGCGCTTCGATTGACGTCGGTCACAGGCACGGTCGCCGCAGCGAATTCGACGAGATTAGGATGGTCTTCGAGATATCGCTCGAAGTCGGCGACGCCCTTCGACTTAAGGTCCGCGTAAAGCTTGCCCATGCCGCTCGCATCCACCTGCCAGAGCGCGATCGGCATAAAATGCATCAGCTTGCGGTACCGCGCTTCGCTTGCCATCAGAAAGGGGTAGGTTCGGTCGTCGTCGGCAGTACCGTTCATGGTCGCGAAAATATGATCGGCCTGCTCGCCGCTGCCGGATCTCCAGACGCTAAGGACGGGATCGCGCAATATCCCGTCGGAGGCCAGCTGGCGCGTCGAGGCTCGGTCTCTTTCGGCATGGTTCGCCGCCGCGACGATCATTTCGGCAAGGGCCTTACGGTTTCCCGCGGGCCAGAAATCGGCGACAGGTTGCCCGATCATCCGGCCGCGCCCTCGGTTTCCCCCGACAAGTCGCATGGCCCGGTCATTGACATCGATGATCCGCGCCTCGCGCAAAAGGTCATGATACCAACCGCCGACAACGTCCGGCAGTGCTGTTCTTCCTTCTCTGGAAATTATCTCGATCAACGGATTACAGGCCGAGATGTCGATCTGCCAGCTCGCTGCCATGCCGGGATCGTCGCCGACCGCGTCTGTACCCGCTGCACTTAGCCCGAGCGATCCGCGACCCACTTCTGCAATATCCCGAACGGACCCGTCGTCTTGGAACCGCACAAATCGGCGCACACTCGCCTCGACATTTTCGCCGCGCGGATTGCGGCGCTGATCGTTCCTTGCCAACTCCCCTCCTGCAGAAGCTGGCGCCATGCGGGATCTTCGTCGGCTGCAAGCGACAAATCCGATATCGACCGGCCGACGACCGCGATGGCCGGCCAGCCAAACAAGGATTCGGCCGCCGGATTCCAATAATGGATCTGCCCAGTCGGACCGAAAACAATGATGCTGTCGGTGGAAATATCCGCGAGACGCGTTTCCTCGGCGGACATCGCATCTACCGGCTGTACGACCGTCATGGCTTAAAATCCGAGTGTGGGAGCTGCGTATGGATTGCGGAGGCCAGCGCCGCAAGAAGCCGCTCGTCGGTCACCGGCTTCGTCAGCCAGGCGTGCGCACCCAGGGCAGCCGAACGGGCATGCGCTCTCTCATCGACAATCGAGGTCAGGATCACGGTCGGCAAGCTCTGGCCGGTGTCATGCAGGAGTTCGATGAGCTCGATACCGGTCATGCCGGGCATTCGTATGTCGGTGATCAGGCAATCGAAGCGGCGCGCTGGATATTCGGAAAGGAAGGACGCTGCGCCGTCATAGGCGAGACTAGCGAATCCGGAGACTGCCAAGAGATCGGACAGCGCATCGCGAATGCCTTCGTCATCGTCGACGATCGCGATAACGGGAAATTGAGACACGCGGCGGGTCCTTTCTCAAACGACCGGGACGGCCGCGAACCTCCATGTCGCGCCGCGTAAGTCTTTATAACCATACTGAAGATTAGGCTGATGCACTTTCGCGCAAGACGACGGGCAGTTTCTCCCATGCCCGGATCAGTTCACCCACAGACACCGCGTTCATCTTTTTCATTGCGTTGGAACGGTGGAGCTTGACCGTGATCTCGGCGATGCCCAGATCATATGCGATCTGCTTGTTGAGCCGTCCGCTTGCCACCGCCCGCATGACTTGTGTCTCGCGCGGCGTCAGCGTGGAAAAATTTTCGGCATGCCGAGCGACGATCCGCCCATCCTGTCGAACCGCCGCATCGCGCTCGATCCCTTTTACTACCGCGTCCAGCAAGGTCTGATCGCGAACCGGCTTGGTAAGAAAGTCGACCGCTCCGGCCTTCATCGCTTGCACCGACATCGGGATATCGCCGTGGCCGGTGAGGAAGACGATCGGTTTGACTATGCCGGCCGAGGCCAGATATCGCTGCAAATCCAGCCCGCTCGAGCCGGGCATGCGCACGTCCAGGATCAGACAGCACGAGCGATCGAGCAAAGGAGATTCGATCAGTTCGCGCGTCGAGCCATAGCAGGCCGCCTCGATGCCAACCGATAGCATCAACTCCCCTATAGCGGTGCGGACCGCCTCGTCGTCGTCGACGATCAGGACTAGGGGCGCGGTTTCTTCGGGTAGCATACTGATCATGATGAAGACCTTTCGATGGCGCCAAAACCGCATATCCGCTTCGCGGTGATCCGCCGACCGCTTCCAAGAGGTCGTCCGGCGGCACGCGCTTCTGGCTGCCTAGTCCGGCTCGCTGTGCGCTTCGAACACCGGCAACATTTCCGTTCGATCAGACCTAGCTCGGCTGGCGCAAGTCCCCGGTCTCGGGCCGCGCATGCTCCGGACTGCGTAGATGCGACGCGCGTCACGCTCAATCCGAACAGGCAAATCATGGCTGAGGCCCCGATTTCGCGGCGTTCGGCGAGACAGGGATCCGGCCCTGCCTCGCCTCTCGGCCGCCTAGAAGTGATAGGCGACACCGAACAGAGCCTGATGGCGCTCGAACTTGGTTCCGCCGCTGCCAAGATCGCTGTAGCGATATTCGAGACGTGCCGTCACATTGTTGAGGATCGCGCGTTCGACGCCGCCGCCGATCGTCCAGCCGTCAAAACTGTCCTTGTCGCGCCGGGTTCCCGCAGCGTCGGTGAGGCGCACCGAGGCCCGGACATTCTCGTAGCCGCCGCGCGCGTACAACAGGGTGTTGTCGCTTACGAGATAGCCTGCGCGAACGCCCAGATCGAACGCATATTCGGGATTGATGCTGGCGATACTGTCGCGGCCGACGCGCGCGACACGATCTCCGAAGCCGAGGTTGAAACCGCCCTCGACGGAGAGGACGATCTTGTCCGCGGGCTTGTAGTTATAGCCTGCGAACACCCCGGCGCTGCCGGCATCGTGCGTGCGATCGATGATGGCGGAGCCTATGTCGGTCTTTGCAGTTCCGACGTCGTTTTCGTTCCAACCGGCCTGGGCACCGAGATACGGGCCTTGGAATGGCTCTGCCGCGGCGGGGGTGGCAACTGCAGCGGCAGCAGCGGCCAGCGAGAGCGAGATGGGGAGAAAATAGCGGTTCATGAGACTTGCCTTTCTTGGGTGTCTTTTCTTGTGCCTGGGGAGATCGTGGCGGCTCCTGTCTTCGCTCCCGATTTCGGCGAGCGAAGGTGCAGCGCTGCTACGCCTCGATTTCTTCATGCCGCCCGGATGCGGGCCGGCGTCGAAGGGGGAGACGATGGTGCCGGGGGGCAGCGTCATCGCGTTGCCGGCGAAGGTCGATATGCCGGCTTGTCTGGTGCCGGTCGGCCTTGCCCCGCCTATGGGCGGCGTCGCGGCATCGCTTGCTGGTGCGGAAGAACGCGGGTGACGCACGGCGCGCCAGCTTGCTGCTGACTGGTCCTGCATAACGCGCCTCCTTCCTCGAACGACCCGATGCCGGTTTGCGGCTTTTCCTGCGAACCGCGGGTCAATGCTTATCGAGATAGGATCGTGCCCAGCGACCGGCAGGCGCGAAAATGGTCTAAACCAATGTACCAAATGGGGCGGGCAGATCGTGGCGGTCCAGACGATTGTACCCCGCCGGACAGCCGACCCTGCACCTTCGCATAGGCTGAACCGGCCTCGACAGCCGCGGCCCGATTCCCCATTTTCGAAAGACCGCGGGGGTCCTGGACTACCATGAGGTGAAGAGATGGGCGCACCATGGCGCACAGCCGGAATCAATATCGCGATCGATCGGTCCCGGCCGATCCCGATCACGACGCAAATCGCATCGACGCTGCGAAGCGCGATCGCGGAAGGCCGCCTCAAGCCCGGCGCCCGCCTGCCGTCGTGGCTCGACCTCGCGGCGCAGCTTGGCGTTTCCCGCGGTACGGTTAAGACCGCCTATGACGCTCTCGTCGACGAGATGCTGCTCTTTTCGGCAGGCGCCGCCGGCACGCGGGTCGCGCTAAGCCCAGCGTCACGGACGGCAGTGTCGCGGCCGGCGATCATCCCGTTGCCGATGCAGGAGAATGAACGGGGCTTCGCGCTTCTGCCGCTTCCGTTTCAGCCCGGCGTGCCCGCGCAGGACGCATTTCCCGCCAAACTCTGGGCCCGCCTCAGGACCCGCGCCATGCGCGAGACCGCGATCGCGCCGGTTGGACGCCGCGATCCCCGCGGCGCTCCGGAATTGCGGGCGCAGATTGCTGCGCAGATCGCCATCACGCGGGGCATCCGCTGTGTTCCCGATCAGATTATATTGACGAGCGGCCCGAGGAACGGCCTTTGCCTTACGCTTCTGGCGCTCCAAGCAGCCGGCGGCCGCGCCTTGATCGAAGATCCCGGCTGCCCCGTGATGCGAAAAGGCCTGAACCTGGCGGGCGTCGAGGCCGTCCCAGTGCCGGTCGGCGCCGACGGAATGCAGGTCGATCTCGGCATTCGCATCGCACCCGATGCCGCGCTCGCCATTGTCGCGCCGGCGCAGCAGCTTTCGGGAGGCGCGGCTCTTTCGCAGGAACGACGTGCAGCCCTGCTTTGCTGGGCGGAGGATGAAAACAAATGGATCATCGAGGACGACAATCTAAGCGAACTCCAACTCGACGGGCGTGCACCGCCAGCGATGGCGGCCGACGATCCTTCGGGGCGCGTCATCTACGTTGGCACGTTCGACATGACGATCAGTCCTGCGCTTGGTCTCGGTTTTGTCGTGGCGCCGCTCGCGCTGGCGGCACGTTTCGGCGAAGTTGCAGGCCATCTCAATCCCGCGCCGAATGCGACCACGCAATTCGCGCTCACTGAGTTTCTCGCCGAAGGCCATTTCCTGCGCCACCTGCGATATATGAAAACGCTGTATCGCCAGCGCCGCGAGCTACTGCAGCGCCACCTAGATCCAGCCGTCGCAATCGATCGCTTCGCGGGCCTCACTGCGATCGCTCTCCTGCCCTATGGCACCGACGATGTCGCGCTTGCGCGCCGCGCTATCGCCCGCGAAATCGCACCGGCGCCGCTGTCGCTTTGGAGCGCCGAACCGACGCGCGCGCGTCCCGGCCTCATTCTCGGGATCACCAACCTCAGCGAACGGCGGGCACCCAAGGCGTGCGCCGCGCTATCGTCGCTCATCACCGAATCTGCCGCAGAAGGAAGGCGCCCGCGTGCAATCGACAGCCATTCCGCTTTCGATGACAGCCGCGCCGCTTGCCGCGCGGCCCGCGCGTGTTGAACGGGCGGTCGCCGTTCGCTCGCGCTGCGCCCGATCGGTACAATGATTTGCGCAACGCTTGGGCCTGTGAGGTGACTGCGGCAATTCTATTGCGGCGGTGGGGCCGAAGGAGCGATCGCCATGGATAATAAGGTTTACGAGAATGAACCCGAGCACAGATTTGAACTGGATCTGCCCGACAGCAGCACAGCACTTATCTATTACCGGGTCGACGACAAGGGCAGATTAGTGCTTTTCCACACCGACGTGCCAACCGCCTTTGCGGGACTCGGCATCGGATCGCAGCTTGCGGCAGGTGCCTTTGATCGCATCCGATATTCCGGGCGCAAGGTCATTTTGCGCTGTGCATTCCTGCAGACCTATGTTCGCGATCACCCCGAATATTCCGAAACCGTGGTGGGCTGAGCCTTAACCGAAAAGACGCATGCTTTCCACTTCACGGTTCTTCGATGCGTGGGCCCGGCCCGGCGTAGGCAAGATGATACCGCAACAAGATCCGTGCTCCCGCATGGATTGCCAAGATTCGACTTCGAAGGGACTGGCGCAGCTGGCTATCGAGAGTCCCGATACCCGCTTCATTGACCAGGCGCCCCCGACCCACGCGCCGTAATGCCTTCCGCCCTAAAACTGCGATAGGGCCAATCCTTGCCGGCACGCGTCGCGGCGGAAATAACTCATTGGAAGGCGAACCAGTCGTGCAGCCAGTCGTCGAACCGCGTCGAGGCAAAGCGCTGGCGTGCACCGGTCAGAACCTCGCCGGCGAAATGTGCGCCAAGATACCGGACGTCGGGATCGACGACGACCTCCCGCTTCTCCTCATTGGCGGCTAGGATCTTAAGGGCAAGATCGGCGAGATCATAGCGGTCAGGTCCCGCAATCTCGAACACGCCCTGCGCGGGACGGTTGCAGACAATGTGCGAGAGCGATTCCGCGACATCGTCCGCCGCGACCGGTTGCATCGAAATGGGCGGCACGCAAACGCGACCGACCTCGCGGCCCGCGTCGACATATCTGTAAATGAACTCGAAGAATGGCGCCGAGCGAACGATCGTGTACGGAATCGATCCGCCCATGATGAGCTTTTCCTGGAGCCGCTTCGCCTTGAAATAGCCGCTATTGATGAAGTCGGCGCCGATTGCGGAAAGGGCGACGTAGTGGCCGACGCCCGCAAGCTGTGCCGCGGCCAGCAAGTTCGCCGTCGAAAGCGCCGAATATCGGCGCATGCCGTCGACATCGCCGTAACTCGAATTGGATACGTCGACCGCAACGTCAGCGTCCGATATGGCTTCGGCTATTCCGCGCCCGCTAATCGTGTCGGCACCAGCCGACCGGGCCGCCGCGACAACCTCGTGGCCGAGCACTTGCAAGCGCGAAGCGAGCCTGCGGCCGATCAGGCCCGTTCCTCCGAAAATTGCGATCTTCATAATGCTTCGCTCCGTCCTAGAATTGCTCGAGGTTCAGCCTAGTTGGGCGACGGCGATGAGACAGGACCGAGATCGGCCTTATGTCTTGGACTATCCCCTGAGCTTCGCGGGCATATGCGACATCGCGGCGGGCTTTGTTTTGTGTGCGGGCATGGTCCCGTTTCGGCGAGTGCGGGAAAAAGTCTCTGCGCTTTCACGGCCATGTCCGCCCGCGGCGCTCCGTCGCAGGGTAAGCGGCGCGCTCGCGCTCGCGCCTTTCATCCGCCTCGCGGCGGAAAGATCGGCGAAGTCGATCGAGCTTTCTTGAGCGTATCGCGGCCGGGCGGCCCTTGGAATTCGAGGAGGGATCGATGCTCCAGCGGCCGGGGCGGCATCAACGCGGCGGGATCTACGCGCATTGGCGCCGGGGCTCTTCACCGCCGCGGCGGACGGCGAGGCTCGTTAGACTGATCCCGGCGGAAAGCCGCTGGAGTCCCGCGGATGAAAAACGGAACTCCAGCGGCCGAAGCGGACACCGGAGCGACAGAGTCAGCGCGCTCTGGTGCCCGGGGGCTAGTCCTTCGCGGCGCCTTCGACCAAGCGCGTCCGGGACAATCCGGCACCTTCAGCTTTTGCGAGGCGGCGAAGCGGTCTCCAACCAAGCCTTGAAATGCGTCGAACCGCACTCAGCGTCTTTCGCGGGGATCAGCGAGTCATCATCGAGCCGCACGCCTGCATAGAGCGCATCCGGATCGACGACGATCGGAGGCGTGTCGGTATCGAGAGCAAGTGTCTGTGCCACGATTTCGTCGAGGTGGAATTTTTCGGGCCCGCCGAGCTCGATCTTGCCGTTGACGGGCGCTGCCAGCGCGACCGCCGTCACCGCGTCGGCAACATCTTCGGCCGCGATGGGCTGGATGAAAGCATGGGAAAGACGAATTTCGTCGCCCACGGTCGCACCGAGCGCAATCGACCGCAAGAATTCCATAAACTGGGTCGCCCGCACGATGGTAAAGGGGGTCGAACCGGCCTCGATGAGCTGTTCCTGCGCAAGCTTTGCGCGAAAATATCCGCTGTCCTGGAGCCGGTCCGTTCCCACGACCGAGAGCGCGACATGATGGCCGATGCCGGCTTTTGCAGCGGCTGCCTCGATATTAGTGCCGGCCGTCCGGAAGAAGTCCATCGCGGCCTGGTCTTCGAACGAAGGCGAGTTGGACAGGTCGACCAAAACGTCCGCCCCGGTGAGCGCTTCTGCGAGGCCCTTTCCAGTTACCGTGTCGACACCCGTCCGGGGCGACGCAGCGATTGCTTCATGCCCCGCCTCGCCGAGCTTTTGTACAACCTTCGTACCGATCAGCCCGGTACCTCCAATTACGACGATCTTCATTGGCTTGTCTTTCCCAACCGAATGCGGCGCGCGTTGGCCGTGCCCTTGAGACTAGGCCCGGCGATGGAGGGCGGCAGGCCCGAAAGATGTGCAACCCGATATACCAATGTCGTTCCGCATCAGAGCCTTGGTACTGCTCCGATGATCGATCTCGGTCCTTCCCGGTGCTGCGGCGCGCCGCTTTATGGCTATGTGGTCCGAGGCCCGGTGAAAGGCGCCGTCTGTTTCTTAACGGCGCCAGGAGAGCGGCGGTTTCTCGGCTACAAACCCCAGGAGAGGGTCGACTGAGGAGCCGCGCAAATGCGGCATGGCAGCAGTCATGAGCGCCCGGTTCGTCCGATTGGACCCTGCGGCCAACGAAATGGCAGACGAGCATCAACTGCGCGGCTCCTCCCTTTTAGGAACGCCCACAATGCGCACCGGAGATATGGCGATGAATGACGCGGGCAGCCTTTTACGAGCCAAGACCGGGCGCGACGCCTTGCTGGCCGCGGCAGCCAGCATCTTTTTCGAACAGGGATATGAGGCGACGCGGATAGACGACATCATCGAACGGGCCGGCGGATCGAAGCGGAATATCTATGAAGAATTCGGCAGCAAGGAGGGACTTTTCGCCGCGATCGTGACCGAGCGTGCCGAACGGGCGCTTTCGGCGCTCGCTATGGACGAAATACGCGCGCGCAGTCTCGAGGAGACGCTAAGACTGTTCGGTCGCCAGCTGATGGACAGCTATATGTCGAAAGCACTACTCGGTGTCTTCCGGATCGCCATCATCGAGCATGTCCGCTTTCCCTTCCTCATTCGCCGTTTCTACGACCTTGGCCCGGGGCTAGCGAGCGCCCGGCTTGCCGAGCTGCTCCTCGAGGCGCAACGAAGGGGCGATTTGCGCGAAGGCGATTGTGCCATGGCGGCCGACCATTTTGTGGCGATGATCCGGGGCAATGTTCACCTGCAAGTCGTGCTGCGACTTCGCGCACCGCCTCTCGCGAACGAACGCCGCGCGCTGGTGGACTCTGCAGTTGCCCTACTCCTCCAGGGATGGGGTAAGGTTCCGGAACCCTGATGCGCTGCGACGCGGCCGATCAGGCCGGACGAGCCGCCGCGCGAAAGGAGAAAAGTCGATGACGAATTTCACGACCATCTTGGCGAATGCAGCTCATACTGGCGCCGGCGCGTGCCTCGCCCAGTCTTGCAACACCAATGCCGCGCTTTTTCATGAACGGGGCGCCTGAAGACAGGAGAACATATGCCTCACCTGCCAGATTTCGAAGCCTGGGCCGTCTTTGCGAAGGTCGCTGAGAAAGGGTCCTTTCGGCAAGCCGCGGAAGAATTGGGCCTCGCAAAGGCTACCGTCTCCAAGACCATCACGCGTCTCGAGACACGAATGCGCACGACGCTCATCCATCGCACGACCCGCAAGCTCTCGCTCACGGAAAGCGGTCGGCTGTCGCTCGAACGAGCGCTTCGGATCCTTGCAGACGGAGAGGCCGTCGAGGCGGCGATTCTCGAAGAAGCCGCCGTTCCGCGAGGCCTAGTCAGGCTCGCCGCGACGACGGGTTTCGGGGCGAAGGCCCTCGCGCCGCACTTGCCCGCGTTTCTGCAGGCCTATCCCGAGATCGACCTCGAACTCTACCTCACGGAAGACAGGATAGACATTGTTGCGGACGGCTTCGATGCTGCGGTCCAGATCGGTGCGGGAGAGGATTCGTCGCTACGGATGAGCCGCCTTTTTTCCTACAGCCTGCCCCTCATTGCCGCGCCTTCGCTTCTCGATCGGCTCGGTGTCCCGGCCCATCCCGACGAACTCCCGCGATATCCGGCCATCATACCGACCCATATCCCGTGGGGGAACGACTGGGAATTCCAGCGGGGAACCGAAAAAGTCTCCTTGCAGGTACAGGGAAAATTCCGCGCCAACCATCCCGCCGCCATGGTGCCCGCCGCGCTCGCGGGCCTTGGCCTCGGTCTCATCCCCGAATATTTCGTGTCGGAGCATCTCGCCGACGGCACATTGGTCGAGGTGCTGTCGGAGTGGAATGTCGCGCCTGGACCGGTGTATCTGGTGACGCCGCCGGGCCGGGCGCGTCCGGCGCGCGTGCGTGCGCTTCTGGATTTCCTGAAAACGCAATTTGCCGCGCAGCCCTGGGCACGCGGGATCGAACAATGACCTGGCTATCGCCCGACTGCCTCAGGCAATATCGAAGCCAATGTCGATTTTGTCCTGCATCGCCTCGATAAACAGGCAATATTCGCGGGCCCGCTCGACGAGCGCAGCCGCCTCGACCGTGCTGAAATTCGGTAAGTCGATCGACAGATCCAGCGTCGCACCGCCTTCGTTTCTGGGCCGATTCGACAAGGTCGCAGTCACATTACTGTCGGCAGCGAGCGTCTTACGGCACGCCGCCGCCGCCATGTAGATGGCGGCCAGGAAACTCGTTGCGAAACCCGCGGCAAATAAATGTTCGGGAGAAATACCGGATGGATCGGCGCCCTTCCGCCGCGGCTGGTCGGTCATTTCCACCCGCAAGCGTCCATCCGAGCTCAGCGCGGCGCCATCCCGCCCGCCAAGGGCCGTAACTTGCGCATCATATCGCGGCGCCATCGGTCAGCGCCCTGCCGGGAAGCATGCGAAAACGGGTGCAACATGATCTGACACGCGGTCGAGCTCCTAGCGAAAGCGATGCGAAAGCGACATCGCAGCGCAGACATAGGCGGTTTTTCAACCCGGATTAGATGGGTTTTCGGAATGATATTGATGCCCGGCGCGTCTCAATTCGATCCCCGGATCCGCAGCACCGTTCCGATTGGTACGATTTCAGCACCAGTTAAATGCAGCAGGGAGCGGTAATCGCGCCTTTCAGGTCGACCTAGATGGGGGCGGCGCCGGCTGGGTCTGCGCTGTGACTGAAGGACCGCGATGCCCCCCGCCTCCGCCCCTGCTGCCATGCCTACCAAACCCATCGCCGCGCTGTCGGTGGCTGGATATGGCTCGCTTCTCGATCGATGTTCCCCGTGATGGCTATCATGACGGTGAGTGATATCGGTGGCGGCCTCTCCGCCGCCGCCGATGCGGCCGCGTTAGTGAACACAATCCAGAATGTCGGAGCCGTCGCCGGCATCGTGATCGCGCCCGCGTTCGCCGCAGCGCTGGGGCGCGGGCGGACGATGCAGTGGACCGGTATCGGGTTCCTCCTTGCAGCGATCGCAGCCGCTACCGCGCCGAACCTGCCGATCATGCTTGTGGCGCGATTCTGGCACGGCTTCTTCGGGGGCGCCCTGCCTTTGCTCTTCATGCTGCTCGTGATGACGAGCTTGAGAGCCGGTGCTGGACGTTTCGAGGGGATCGCCCTGTTCGCGGCATCCACCACATTGCCGTTCGGCATGGCGGCCATTGTCGGCGGGCTCCTAAGCGACAATTTCGGATGGCGGGCGTTGTTCTGGATTCAGGCGGCCACGATCATCCCCTATATCGCAGCAGCAGCGCGGGTGCTGCGCCAGGAGCGCGGAGACCTGTCCGCTTTGGCACGCGTGGACTGGGCGCATTATCTGCTTTTGATCGCAGGCATTTCGGCGCTGACCATCGGTCTCTCCGAAGGCGAAAGATTTTTCTGGCTTGAGACCTGGTGGGTGCCCGGCTCGATCGCAGGCGGCATTTTGGCTTGCATAATGGCATTGAAGGGGATCGGCGACTGGCATGGACGGCCGCTGCTGGTCCTTGCCGTTTTTCGCCGTCCGACATTCAGCTGGGCGATTCTCCTTTCAGCCTTTTTCCGCTTCGGCTCGCTCTTTGCGATATTCATCATTCCCCAGTTTCTTGCCCGACTTCAAGGCTATCGCGCCGTCGATACCGGCGCCCTGCTGGTCATCATGGTTCCCGCAACGGCGTGCGGCCTGCTCCTCGCCTATTTTGCCGCACGCCGTGTCGACGCGCGCATACCGCTTTCCGCGGGGCTGGCGTGCTTTACTCTCGCTGCCTGGCTCTGCAGGGATCTGACGTCCGACTGGGCTGCTGAAGAGATCCGGGTTGCTGCGGCGTTCGCGGGGCTTGGCCTTGGGCTCTTTCAGGTCGCGGTCCTTCGATTTGCCGTCGAGGGCGCCGGCCTGTTCGATGGCCCTAGCGTCGGCATCGTCTTCAATCTCGCACGTGTTGTCAGCACCGTCTCGGGTATCGCCTTCCTGTCGCACCTGCTTGCCGAACGAGAGAAATTTCATTCTGCGCGGATCGTCGAGAGCCTGGCCGCGACAAGCCCTGAAACAACGCAGCGGCTTGCATCGGTCGGGGCGGCCTTCGCGCGCATGAGCGCCGACCCGGTATCGGCCCAGAACGCCGCGAGCGCTTCGCTCGCGCGAGCGGCGAGCGGGCAGGCGTTCACGCTCGCCTTTAGCGACACGTTGATCGTCACGGCTGCCATCATGCTGCTCGGCGCCATCTTCGTCTGGGCTCTGCCCGCCTTGCCGCCTGAGCCCGACAGCCCGCTCCCCCACCCCGCTCCCCCCGCTTCTACCCGTCCCCTGGAGAGTCAGTCATGACCCGAGCAGCCCCCGCCGCGGCCCCGGCCTCCCAGCCGATCGACCCGAAGCCGAAAAGCGCTCGCCGCCGCGTCGCGCTCGCCTTCGTTGCCGCAGGCGTGGTCGTCGCCGCCACGGCCGCCCTATATTCCTACGCGCCCCGCTCAATCGCCTTTGTCCGGAGCGACAATGCCTATGTGAAGGGCGATGTCACTTTCATCTCTTCGAAAGTGGCCGGCTATGTGACGAAGCTCGCGGTCGACAACGATCAGAAGGTGCGTCCAGGACAATTGCTCGTGCAGATCGATCCGGTCGACTATCAGTCGGGCGTCGCGGATGCCGAAGCGGCGGTCGCGCAGCAGCAGGCGGCCATAGCGCAGATCGGAGCGCAGAAGCAGCTCCAGGACGCGCAGATCCAGGTCGCGGACGCAGGCGTCGTTGCGGCGCGCGCCACCTTCAAGAAGAGCAGCGCGGACTACCGCAGGTCCGAAGCGCTGATCGAAGAGGGCGCGGTCAGCCGGCAACTTTATGAAAGCGCGGAAGCCGAGCAGGTGCATGCCGCGTCTACGGTCACCCAGAACAACTCCCAGGCAGTTTTCGCGCGCAAACAGCAGTTAGTTCTGGCCGCTCAAACACGGTCGGCGGAAGCGTTGCTCCAGGGCGCCCACGCGCGGCTCGTCCGCGCCCGCGCCGACCTTCGCCGCACCCAAATCCTGGCTCCGCGCGAAGGGCGAATAGCCGCGCGCAATATACGCCTCGGCGAATATGTAACGACAGGGACGCGGCTCATGGCCGTGACACCCACGCGCGGCCTTTGGGTCGAAGCCAATCTTCGCGAAACCCAGCTTGGCCGCATTCACGTCGGCGACCGCGTTCAGCTCAGCGTCGACGCCTTGCCGGACTCCCGTTTTTGCGGACATGTCGAGGGCTATCAGGGCGCCAGCGGTTCGGAATTTTCCGTCATTCCACCCGACAATGCGACGGGCAATTTCACGAAAATCGTTCGCCGTTTTACCGTGCGCATTTTGCTCGATCCCGCGCAAGCCGACACCGACCGACTGGCAAGCGGCATGTCGGTCGTTCCCACCATTGCCGTGGGATCGTGGCGCGATGGGAAATGGCATGGCGGACTGCTGTCATGGCTGGTCGGCGGATCATTCGAGTGCGAGGCGAAGCGGTGAACCGAGTGGTCTATTCCCTGCTCCCGGTCGTCGGTCTACTCGCGGGGTGCGTCACCCCTCCCGCGCTCGGTCCGGCGCCCGAGCCGAAATCGGCGAGTGCCTATGCCGCAAGCCTGAGCTTCGCCGCACCCGATGCGCATTGGCCCAAACAAGCTTGGTGGAACAGCTATGGCGACAGTCAGCTCACCGCGTTGATCGAAGAGGGGCTCGCAGCCTCCCCCACCGTCATTCAGGCATCAGCGCGGCTGCGCCGCGCAGAGGCGCTGGCTGGAAGCGCGAAAGCCGCGCTGGCGCCTTCAGTCGGGATCGACGCCTCGGTGTCGGGAGCACGGCCCACTACGCAAAATGGCATCCCCGTAACCCCCGAGCGGCAGGGCTGGAACGACTATGCGAAGGCATCGCTCGGATTTTCCTGGGAAATCGATTTCTGGGGCAAGAACCGCGCCGCGCTGAAAGCTGCGACCTCGGAGGCCTGGGCCGCAGAGGCGGATGTCGCGGCAGCACGCCTGATGATCTCCACCGCGATCGCCTCGAGCTACGCCGATCTTGCGCGTCTATATGCCGATCGCGATGTGCTCGCCGCGACGGCCACGGTCCGCGAGCATAGTCTGAGGCTCGTCCGCGCGCGCACCGACCATGGTCTCGACTCGGATGCCGATCTGGCGCAAGCCGAGGCGGGCCCGCCCGCGGCGCGCGCCGATCTTGCAGCCACCGACGAGGCGCTTGCGCTCGTCCTGAACCGTCTGGCGGCCTTGCTCGGCGCCGGTCCCGACCGCGGTCTCGCGATCGACCGGCCGCACGAACCGTCACTCGAAAGACTGGGCCTTCCCGCCAGCCTCTCGTCCGATCTGCTTGGCCGCCGACCCGACATAATCGCCGCCAGGTGGCGCGCGGAAGCCGCGGCAAAACGCATCGATGTGGCGCATGCGCAATTTTATCCGAGCGTGAACCTGCTCGGCTTCATCGGTCTCGACGCTCTCGGTCTTCGCAATATCGCGAACGGCGGGGCAGACACGGGATCGGTCGGCGCCGCCCTCAATCTCCCCATTTTCGACGCGGGTCGCCGCCGTGCCAACTATCGCGGCGCGCGCGCGGATTATGATCTTGCCGTTTCAAGCTATGACGAGACGGTCACGCAGGCGCTCCGCGAAGTCGCCGACGCGGTTCAGAGCCGCCGGATGCTCGACCGTCAAATAGAAGAGTCCCGCGCGTCGCTCGACGCGACCGAACGGGCCTACCGTCTCGCGCAGCTGCGCTATACGTCGGGCGCGGCAGATTATCAGTCGGTGCTGCTGGTCGAAGATCGTCTCCTCCAGCGGCGAAGAATATTGGCAGGTCTGACGTCGCGCGCTTTTCTGCTGAGCGTCGCCCTGGTCCGCGCGCTCGGCGGCGAACCGGTCGGCGGCCCTGCAAGCGGCCCGGCTTTTCTCCCGGCATTTCGAAAATGACCACGCCTCCGTCAAATTTGCAGCCGCGTCGGGACATCCCGGCTGGAGGCCACCGGGTTCGGCCCGCACCGAACGATGACGGCAATAAGCGGAATGGCCCTGCTGGTCGGCGACAAGCGAGACGCGACGAAAAATCATGCGAGAAAACGGCGTAAAATTCTCGAAATCGCCGGACGACATTTTCTCGACCATGGATATGCCGCAGCGACGATGTCGGCAATCGCGTCCGAGCTGGGCGGCTCGAAGACAACGCTGTGGGACCATTTTCCTTCCAAGCAGGATCTCCTGCAGGCCTTTCTCCTCGATGCCACATCGTCGATCTGCGCAATCAGCCTTTACGACGTAGCAGGCGACTGCACGCCGAATGAAGCGATCCAGGCTACTGCCGAACATCTTGTCGCACGCCTCACCAGCGAGCGGGCTATCGGTCTGCAACGGCTGGTCAACGCCGAAGCCGGTCGGATCGAGGGGCTCGGCAGGCGTTTTTCGAATTGCCTGTTCCAAGGCATCAAACCACAGCTGACCGAATTTTTCGACGCGCATCTCGAACGAAATTCTCGGAGATCCGGAGATGCGGACGCTGCGGCCGCAATGCTGCTCACCCTATGCCTAAACGTTGGGCAGGAGCGCCTCTTATGGGCCATCGAGCCGCCTTCCGGAGCGCTGGCAAAGGAGCGAGCGGAGCAAGTTGCCTCGTTGATGCGCCTCTATCCGATGTCAGAAGGACCGCGGCGATCGCAATAGCGGCTCCTTCGCAGCATTTTGTCGCGGGCGGCGGCGCGCATTGCGCGAGCAGGAGCGCCGACCCCGAATGCGCTAGCGCGGCACATCCGGATGGTACGTTCGGCGCGCCATTATTCGGTTCTGGCGCGCCGCTCCCTACCATCCGAAAACACAGAGCTGGATGCGGGAAGCCATGTCTCGGAGATCATCCATCAGTCGGCAGCCGTTTCAGCTGAACTTTTACAAGACGCAGCGGCACCGGACTTTTTTAATCGGGAAACGCGATGCCACGCTCGACAAATATATCATCGCCATCTTCGTCGCGGTAGCGGCGTTCGTTCTTCTATCCTGCGAGACGCATTCCGACGAGTTTGAGATAGCGGGAAGCAGCGACGATATCGTCGTGCTGGCGGATGGCGCCACGATCGCTGCGCCTGCCGGTACCCGGGCACGCGCCTTGGCGGACTGGATTGGCGCCGGCGCGAGCGGCGAAAGTTTTGCTTTGGGTGACGCACTGTTCGAGCCCGGAAGCGCGCTAATGACGCGAAGCGGGCTTGGGGACGCCGCGATGCTGGGGACGCTTCTGGGCTCAACCCAGGATAAGCGGATCGTTATCATCGGCCATGGCGGCGGATCGGGCGACCCCGTTGCGGATCGCCTTCTAGCGCAGGAGCGAAGCGAAGCCATCGCCGCCTTTCTCGCCGAAAGAGGTATTGAGCCGCGCCGGCTCGAGATCCGCTCGGACCCCGATCTCGGCCGGCCGCATCCGTCGCAGCTGACCATCGCCGGGCGCGGCGAGGCGCCGCGAGACCCTTTGCTGACCGCCTCGCGCTGAACCGCCGTCGGTCTCAACCCGTGGCCCGAAAAAGGTCGACGGACGCCGAAATCGCCGATCTTAGCGCAGCGCCGCGGGGATCTTTTCCCAGGCACGGATCAACTCTCCGACGGACCAGGCTTTCATCTTCTTCATCACATTGCCGCGATGAAGTTTGACCGTGATTTCCGAAATGCCAAGGTCGAATGCGATTAGCTTGTTGAGGCGGCCCAAGGCTATCTCACGCATAACCTGCACCTCGCGCGCGGTGAGGGTTTCGAACCTCTCGACGTGCATCCGAACAAAGCGCGCCTCCGCGCGCTGGACAATGTCCAGTTCGATGCCTCTTGTCACCGCATCGAGCAAGGCCTGTTCGCGCACCGGCTTAGTGAGGAAGTCCACCGCGCCGGCTCTCATGGCCTGCACTGACATCGGAATATCGCCATGTCCGGTCAGAAAAACGATCGGCCTTGCAATCCCCGCTTCGGCGAGATGCTGCTGAAGATCGAGACCGCTTGGCCCGGGCATCCGCACGTCGAGCACGAGGCAACCTGCGCGATCGAGATGCGGTGACTGAAGGAGTTCCGCTGTCGATCCGAAACAGGCCGCCTCAATCCCGACCGACAGCATCAATTCGCTAAGCGCGATGCGAACGTCCTCATCGTCATCGACGATAAGCACGATGGGCGCTTCCTGACTGGCGGAGATATTCATGATGCCCTTCTCTGATGGCGAAAGCACTCCGGTCCACTCATCGGGGCAAAGGCCGATTTCAAACTGGGGCGCCTGCAATATTGGAAAAGGTGGATGGCGGGCGCACCGGGGGGAGGGGAGATCCGCCCGCCATCCTCAACCAGGAGGGCTTCAGCTTCGGAGGAAAGCAAGCAAGTCCTGGTTGATACGATCCTTGTGAGTTTCAGGCAGCCCATGCGGAGCGCCCTCGTAGACAATGAGCTTAGCGTGCGGTACGAGCTTCTTCGAAGCGTGGCCGGCCTCGTCGATGGGGACGATTTGGTCCCATTCGCCGTGAATGATCAGTGTCGGCTTATCGAACTTCGCAAGGTCGCCGCGAAAGTCGTTTCAGAGAACGCCTTCACCGCATCGTAGGTGTTCTTGAAACCGCCCTGCATACCCTGCAGCCACCAGAATTCGACCATCGATGGCTTCACAACAGCGCCGGGCTTGTTGAACCCGTAGAAGGGGCCGCTCGGGATGTCGCGGAACACCTTCGACCGGTCGGCCACCATGTCGGCGCGAATGCCGTCGAACACCTCGATCGGAACACCTGCCGGATGATCCGGCGTGCGCAACATGATCGGCGTGACTGCGGAAATGAGACCCAGCTTCGCGACACGGCTCGTGCCGTGGCGGGCGACGTAGCGGGCGACTTCCCCGCCCCCGGTCGAGAAGCCGAACATCGATATATCTTTGAGGGCGAGCGCGTCGACCACCGTCGCAAGGTCGTCGGCATAATGATCCATGTCATTGCCCTCCCAGGGCTGGCTCGATCGCCCATGCCCGCGGCGATCGTGCGCGACGACCCGAAAGCCTTCGTTTGCGAGGAAGAACGCCGTTCCTTCCCAGCTGTCCGAGCTAAGCGGCCAACCATGGCTGAGCGTTACGACCGGGCCATCCTTCGGACCCCAGTCCTTGTAGTAAAGCTCGACGCCGTCCTTGGTGGTGATCATATTCATGCTTGATTGTCCCATGCTCTCTAAAGGAGAGTGCCGACTTCCGCCCGCGCCAAGTGCCGTCAGACGGCTGTCGGCAAACGCTGTTGCGCGCGCCCATCTGACGGCTTCGGCCAGCAATATGCGTCGTCGCGCCTGCCCTGCATCGGCCTTGCACATGCTGCTGTCCTCAGAGCGAACTCGCAGAACATCGGTAACGAGCGCAAGCGCGGGTCACGGATATCCGGTAGCTGGATCGACGGTGCTGCACGAAGCCAGGCCAGGCTGGCGCGTCCTCGCTATTTCGCCGGGGTGAAAAAGGGCTCGTCCTTATCTTTGAGCATCAGCACTACGAACTTCGCTGGTTCGGTCGTGCTGGCATTGCGCCCAACCGTGTGCACATCGTTCGGCCCTTCGTAAAACATCTGTCCGGCCGTCAGCGTTACTTCTTCGCCGCCGCGCACGCCCATCACGATAGAACCTTCGAGCACATAGACAAAAGCGTGCGCATTGTGACGATGCACCGGATCGACGGCGCCCGGCGGGTAGTCAACGGTAATGACGAGCGCTTCCTTACCGGGGAAGTCTGCGAGCGCCTTCGTCATGATCGGCGCGACCTGCGCGTCGTGCGGGCCGTGCTGCGCATTCGCCGTGCTGGAGGCGAGCAGGAGGAGAGCCGCGGAATATCTGAGAAGTTTCATGTCATATTTCCTTGCTTCTGGACAATGCGATCCAGATCGTCTGGGATAGCTGCGGCGCGGCATCGAGCCGCGCCGCAGCCGGCTCAGGCCAGACCCGAACCGTCGATGCCGAAGGCCTTGTCATAGCTTCCGGGCGTGATCTGGAAGGCGACGTTGACGCGGTTCCACGCATTGATGGACATGACCAGGAAAGTCAGGTCGGAGAGTTCCTTTTCTGAGAACTCCTGGCGGACGCGGTCATATACTTCGTCCGGAACGCCCTTGGCGGGGATCTGCGTCAGAATTTCGGTCCATGCCAGAGCAGCGCGTTCGCGCTGGCTGAATAAGGTGGACTCGCGCCAGATCGCGACATGGTGAAGGCGGAGGGGGCGTTCGCCGTGGATCGTCGCGGATTTCACGTGCATGTCCAGGCAGAATGCGCATCCGTTAAGCTGCGAAGCCCTGATGTCGACCAGATCGCGAATGGTCTCTTCGATCGCGCAATTGCCGAAGACCATGTTAAAATCGAGGAACTTCTTGAAGAGTTCCGGGGACTGTTTTTGATAGTCGATACGGTCGGTCATGATTATTCCTTGAAAATGGGCGGAGCCCGATAAACAGCGGCGTAAACGCAGGTGAATTACGTCGGTGCCGATCGCGCCGATGACCGCTCCCGGCCATTGGCTTCGATTGGCAGTCCGGAAAGTGGCCCAATTTCAACGTGAACGATATTGTCCCTTCGGACCGCCAACCTAACCAATCGATCATCCGACCTATGTTTTGGATTGGGTTTGAGGCAGTTACGGCCGAAGCGCCCGGAACGGGCCGTGAATGCCGACCGATCGGCGACCATTCCGGTCATGGCGCTGACCCTTTAGGTAGGGCGGCAGGAAAAAGCCGCGGGCGGGGCCCCGATGCGGGGTCCGCTCTCGCGCCGATGCGCAATACGCACCCCATTTGCAAGGACTTGGCGGCCGCATGGGGTTGGACGACCTAGACTTTAGGTTTGTTACGCGGACCTGAATTTGCCGCAATATGCCAGCTTGGCCAACCTGGCCTTCAATCGAGGCCGTGTATGTTACAGACCCACGTCGTTGCAATTTTGGATGATGATGCTCCCGTCCGCGAAGCCTTGGCAGAATTGCTGGAGGTGGCCGGCATTGCTGCCCAGACGTTCGACAGTCCGAAGGCGTTCCTGTCCGTATATGATCTCTCTCGCTTTGCCTGCGTCATAACCGACGTGAAGATGCCCGGGATCAGCGGGATCGAACTTCTCGAGCATCTGCGCGCGCTCCACGACGACGTCCCGGTCATCGTCATCACATCCGCCACCGACCCTCACACGCGGCGCCGAGCGTTTCGGGCAGGCGCATTTTCCATTCTGGCAAAGCCAATCGCCGGTCAGCTTCTGCTGGCTGACCTGAAGTCAGCCATGGGTGGCGGCGAGACGCCGGAGCGCTCGGACGCCCCCGAACAGTCGCCGCGGAGTTAGCATGAACGAAGCGCCCTCTCCGAGCACCTCCGAACGATCGCCGACAAGTCGGCGCCTTGTTCCTTCAAGAAGCGTGGCCCATTGGGACCTCGACATAACGGCATTGATGGAATTTGCCGGACCCGCAAGCGACGCCGCCGATCGGGATTCCAACTGGGCGGAAGCCTTGCTCGAAGGGGCGCGGATTATCCACGTAAACGAGCAGGCCGTCCACATGCTGGGCAGCTTTGGCGGCCGGGAGGCGATGATCGGCCAAGCTGTCGCAACCTGCTGGCCAGTGGATAGCCGCTACGACCTTGCCGAGATCATCCTCGAATTGATAAACGCCCCCTCGCCGGGCCTCATGCTCGAGCGTCCGATCACCTCGCTGATCTTGGAAGGGAGCATCCTGACCGCTCGACGTACGGATACAGAAGGCCGGCCCAGTATTTTTCTATCGGTCATCGGGCGCCTGGAAGATGACGTCATTATGGTCGGTTCGGGCGAGTGAAGAGAGATATCGCAAGCTTATCCAGTATTTACCGATTCCGCTGTTGCAGGTCGATGCCCGAGAAATAGGAGGGGTATTTTCGGAGCTGAAGCTGGAAGGGATCGCCGATCTCGGTCCACATCTCGATTTACATGCCGATCTCATTGATTTCGCAAACGCCAGCGTGCGTATAACAAAAGCCAATCAGGCGGCTGTGGCGTTGTTCGGCGCCGATGACGCCGCAGCCTTGACCGGACCCGTCGCCAAGGTGTTTGCGGCCTCTCCCGAGACGGCCCGCCGGGTCATGATCGCGCGCTTCAAAGGGCAGCGCACCTACGCTGAAGTCATGAAAATGAGGACGCTGGACGGCCGCCTCCTCGACGTAAGGATCACCATCACGTATCCTGCACCGCCCGAGCGTCTCGATGTGACGCTGATCTGCTTGGAAGATCTCACGGATCAGAGAAGCACCGAATATCAGCTTCGGCAACTGCAAGCCGAGTTCGCGCGCGCCGCGCGAATCCTGACGCTGGGACAGCTTGCGACGTCCATCGCCCATGAGGTCAACCAGCCCTTGTCGGCTATCGCGACTAATGCTGAAACCAGTCTGCGCTGGTTGTCGCGAGACGAACCGAACCTCGAGAAGATCGGACAACTAACGGCACGGGTCGCGGCCAGCGCGCATCATGCGAGCGAAATTGTGCAACGCATTCGCGGCACAGCCGCAAAACACATGCCCGACCGGATCTCTCTGGATCTTAACGATATCGTCGAGGAAGCAATGCTGTTCGTCGGACATGACATCGAGACACGCGCGATCGAACTCACTCTGACGTCCACTCCCCTTCCTGTTGTCATGGGAGACCGGGTCCAGCTTCAGCAGGTCATCGTCAATCTTCTGGTGAACAGCATTCAAGCCATCCCCAATGCGGGAAAAATCTTTGTCGAAACCGAGCTCCGCCCGGATACCACCGTTTCGCTTACGATTTACGACAATGGCCCAGGCATCCCCGAAGAGGATATCGATCGCGTATTCGAAGGTTTTTTCACGACGAAGGATGAAGGTATCGGCGTCGGACTGGCGATTTGCCAGTCGATCATCACCGCTCACGGCGGGGACATAGCGGCTTCCAACCGGCCCGAAGGCGGCGCGTGTTTCAGGATCTGGCTTCCGGCAGCAAGCCCGATGGATCTGGAAGCGGCGACAGCGGCAGCGGTTTGATGAGCCTGAATTGCGAAGCTTCCTGCGTCGGACCGCGGCGGCAGAACGGAGTGTTTGGTATCCCCGGCGGCGTGACGGCGCGGACCCGAATTCTGGCGACCAGCACGGCGATCATTTGTCTCGCGTCGGCCGCCCAAGCCGAGGAACGCGTCGAACCTTCGATTGTCGTGACGGGGCAGCGCCTCATCACGCCGGATGCCGTAGACGCAAGAGTGTCGATCGAACGTACGCCGGGCGCGGTGGAGGTCATTGCCGACACGCGCTTCAAGAACACGCCGGTCCAGACGATCAAGGATATTCTCGCTTACGTACCGGGGGTCATTTCCCAGACACGAATGGGCGATGACGCACGCGTTTCGATCCGCGGCTCAGGCCTGTCACGCGCTTATGGCACGCGCGGCCTGGCCATGTATTTCGACGGCATCCCGCTCAACACCTCCGACGGCTTGCTCGATTTCTTCGAGATTGATCCCAGCGCTTATTCTTACGTAGAGGTGTTCAAGGGTGCCAATGCACTACGCTATGGATCGAACGCCCTCGGCGGCGCGATCAACCTCGTTACCCCGACCGGGGAAGACGCGGCACGGCTGGCCGGCCGCATCGACGTCGGCAGCTTCGGATATGTGAAAGGCCAGGCGAGCGGCGGTGGGGTGTCTGGCCCACTCGATTATTTCGTGACCGCCTCGGCACAATCGATCGACGGCTATCGCGATCACTCTGGCGGGAACGCCTTGCGCGCAATCTCAATATCGGGTATCGGATCGCGCCCAACATCCAAACGCGCTTCTATGTTTATGCCGCCGCGACGAAGCAGCGCATTCCGGGCGAGGTCAGCAAGGCCGAGGCACTGACGTCGCCGCGTTCGGCGAATTCGATCTGGGTTGCGCAAGACCAGCAGCGCAATGTCGACTCAGTCCGCGTCGCCAACCGAACGAGCTTCCATTTCGGCGAAACCACGATCGATCTGGGCGCTTTTTACAACAACAGGCACGTAAAGCATCCGATCTTTCAATGGCTGGACTTCACCGTCGACGACTATGGTGCATTCATTCGGGCGGTAGATGACCGCTCATTCGATGGGTTCCGGAACCGGCTGATCGTCGGTACGAATATTCAGAACGGCACGATCGACACCGAACAATTCGTAAATCTTCCGGGCGCCGTGAAGGGCGCGCTGGCCGCCTCGATGGCCGACAAATCCAGAAACCTCTCGCTCTACGCGGAAGACTCGCTGTTCGTGACGCCGGGCCTCGCTTTGATCGCAGGGGTCCAATATCTCCATGCGAGCCGCAACCGGCACGACCGGTTCCTCCTTGACGGCAATCAGTCGGGTCAGCGTAATCATGACCTCTGGAGCCCGCGCTTCGGGATCCTTTGGGATGCGGCTTCCGACATACAGTTCTTTGCCAACGTCTCGCGCAGCGCCGAGATAGCAAGTTACGATGCCAACATCTTTGCGACGCCATCGACGAACCTGGCGGCGCAGCGCGCTACGACTTATGAAATCGGAACGCGCGGTCGCGGCGGCGGCATCGGCTGGGACGTCGCTCTCTACCGCGCCGAGATCAGGAACGAGCTGCAATGTCTCACGACCGGTCCGTTCAGCGCTTGCAGCATCATCAACGCCGACCGAACCGTGCATCAGGGAGTCGAAGCGGGGCTCGATGCCGATGTGCCCCTGTCCACGACAGGGGACGCGCTGTCATTCACGGCCGCCTACACTTACAATGATTTCTTTTTCGATGGCGACGCATTGTACGGCAATAATCGCCTCCCGGGCGTGCCCGAACATTATCTTCGGGCAGAGATGCTCTACAAACATCCGTCCGGGTTCTACGCCGGCCCTAATGTCGAATGGTCGCCGAGGCGATATTATGCCGACAATGCGAACAGCCTGACGGTTGACCGCTACGCACTCCTGAATCTCAAGGCCGGGCTCGATCTGGGCAAATGGTCGGCCTATGTCGAAGGGCGGAACCTCACGGACAAACAATATATCTCGACTGTCGCCGTGGCGGGGACCGCGAACGCCGATGACGAGCTGTTCAACCCTGGAACCGGGCGCGCGATACATGCGGGAGTGCGGGTCCAATGGTAAGGCAAGACGCGAGAAAATCCGACCCTCATCGTGTCCCGCTTTACCGAATGATCTGGCGTTGGCATTTCTACGCCGGGCTGTTCGTGCTTCCCTTCATTCTTGTTCTGTCGGTGACGGGCGCGGCCTATCTCTTTAAACCGCAGCTCGATCGGTGGGAGGAGCGCGCATGGCGTGGTCTCCCGGCAGAGGTCAGTGTGAGCCCCGATGCGCAGTTAGCCTCCGCGCTGGCGGCCAATCCCGGAGCGAGCTTCCGTTTTTTCCGTCTCCCCGAAGCGCCGGGCGATGCGGCGGTCGTCAATATCGCCCGCATCGATGGATCAATTCGCGATGTCGCGGTTGGTCCCGATGGCAAGGTCCTCGGAGCGAGTAATCCCGAAGAGCGGATATCGGCTTGGCTATCGAGCGTTCATAGCAGCCTGCTCCTGGGTCGCGCCGGAAGGATAGTTGTCGAGCTTGCTGCGAGCTGGACCATTGTGATGATCTTGACCGGTCTTTATCTCTGGTGGCCGCGCGGCCGCGGTCCGGCGGGCATTGTCTGGCCGCGCTTCTCGCTTGGCGGCCGCGCGCGCTGCGGGACCTTCATGCTGTGGTCGGCTTTTGGGTGTCTGGTCTCGCTCTCCTCCTCCTGACGACTGCCCTCCCTTGGACCGACGTCTGGGCACGGGGATTGCAGACCGTGCGGTTCGAAATGGGCTGGATTCAGGGACCGCAGCAGTGGAAAGGCGGCGCAGAACCGCTTGCCGTGCACCATCATGACGCCATGGAGGAAGCCGCGTCTGCCAAGGGCGATCGCCCGGACGCGCGTCGACCGAGCCTCGACCCATCGGAGATTGCCGAAACGCCGCGCGCATCGCTCGACACAATTGTGCTTCGAGCTCGCAATGAACATCTGCCCGCCCCAGTCATCGTCCAGCCTCCGGGCGCGCCAAACCTTTTCGGACCGCTAAACGGTCAGGTCTGGACGATAACCACCCAATCACAGAACCGTCCGCAGGTTCGATCGGTCAGTTTTGACCCGGCAACCGGCATCGAGGTCTCGCGAACAGGCTTTGCCGACAAGCATGTCATCGACCGCGTCGTTGGCGTCGGCATCGCCTGGCACGAGGGCCAGCTCTTCGGATGGATCAATCAGTTGATCGGGGTTCTTACCGCCGCAGCCCTCTTCACTCTTGCAGTCAGCGGATTCCTGATGTGGCGCCGCCGAAAGCCGATCGACACCCTGGGGGCACCGCCGCCCGCCGGTTCTCGCGCGCCTGAAGTCGTTGCTGCGGCGATCCTCTTTATGGCGGCCCTTCTCCCCCTTCTGGCTGCGTCGCTGATCCTGCTTTGGACCTGCGAACGTCTCCTGATGCCCCGCCTGCCTAGTTTCGCGTCTTGGCTAGGGTCAGGACTCATTGATCAGAGCCAGAAGATGACGGTTGCGGCGAGGGCGACGGCGGAGAAGAAGGCCTTCGGGCACCGATCGTAGCGCGTGGCGACCCGCCTCCAGTCCTTGAGGCGGCCGAACATGATCTCGATGCGGTTGCGGCGTTTGTAGCGGCGCTTGTCGTATTTGACGGTCTTGTTCCGTATTTTCCGGCCCGGGATGCAGGGCGTGATGCCCTTTTCCTGCAAAGCGTCGCGGAACCAGTCGGCATCATAGCCCCGGTCGGCGAGCATCCATTGCGCTTTGGGCAGACTGTCGAGCAAAGCGGCCGCGCCCGTGTAATCGCTGACCTGCCCGGCGGTCATAAAGAAGCTGATCGGGCGGCCATTTGCATCGGTCACGGCATGAAGCTTGGTGTTCATACCGCCTTTCGTGCGGCCGATCAGGCGTCCCGGACCCCCTTTTTTACCCCAAGGCTGGACGCCGTGCGGTGCGCTTTGAGATAGGTCGCGTCGATCATGATCGTCTTGCGCTCGGTAGCCTGAGGTGTCGCCAAGACCTCCATCATGCGGATGAAGATGCCTTTGTCGCTCCACCGCTTCCAGCGATTGTAGAGTGTCTTCGCCGGGCCATGTTCACTCGGCGCATCTCGCCACCTCAGCCCATTGCGGTTGACGAAGATGATCCCGCTCAGAACTCGCCGATCATCAACCCGCTTGCGGCCGTGGCTCTTCGGAAAATAGGGCTTAAGCCGAGCCATCTGCTCGTCCGTTAGCCAATACAAATCACTCATCATTCAGGCTCCTCGCTGTGAGCGTGAATCACAGCGGCCTGCTCAAATTAATGGGTCCTGACCCTAGGCGCTCTCTTGCTAAGCACGTGGCAAACCTTTGCCGGACGGAAGTTGATTTTGCCGATGGCAGCTTGGCGAAGGTTAGTAGCGGTGACGGCCGACTAGAGATCGGCGAAGTTGGGCGCCGTCGAGAAGTCCGACGTCTTGGAAAAATCCGACGTTTCGGAGAAATCGCCCCTCGCCCAAATTATTTCGGAAACGGGCGGGAATGTTTCGCCCAACGGCGGAGAGAAGCCTATCGCGCGCAGGCCGGCTGTTCCGCCAGCCGCGTTCGAGAGCGGCAACCGACAGGTGTTTGACTACCCTTATCCAAAAGCGGTTCTAAAGGTGGATATAGCTGAAAAACACGGCGTACAGGAGAAGCATTCCGGGAAAGCCGCCTCTCACAAGATGACGATGCGCATTCGGGTTCGAAATGATCATAGCGTCGCACTTCGCGACTGTAGTGTTCATGTCCTTGGCTACCGAACGAATGGCCACTGGACCGAAATCGATGAACGGCTACGCGGCGGCGATGATGGCATGTTTCGCGTTCCCGAGGGACCGATAGTCCGCCGCACAATAACCTTTCTGTCTCGTGATATCAGTGACCCCATCACGCCGCAGCCATTCCTCTTTGTTCTGCGTGATCGCTTGCTTCCGCTCAGTGAAGGTACGAAGTACGAATTCGAGATTGAGCTTCGGTCGCATTACCCCTCTCCGACGCTTGCTACTCTCGTTTTGGAAACCAAAACGGGCCTCGACGCTGAGGCACGGATCGAAGGTATTCGGCTGGCCGACTACGAGATCTATTAGAGTGCGCAGATACTCGAGTGCATTCTTCAGCGCCGAGAGGTGGACATGTGCACATCTCTGCGCACCCCCTGACGAGCGAAGTTGGGCGAGATGGAGCTGAGTAAGATCGCGTCAGCCCGCCGGGCGCCATCCGTCGGGTTTGACATGCGGGCAGGCCCCTCGAGCCTTTTTTAGAGCATCTGCCTCCGCCCGGTCGAAACTTTCTCCTTCGCCATGGAAGGATCGACCGAACGGCTCGCCATTATCTCTCCGATAAATATCTGCGGTTGCAAAATATACCCCGCGGCGACGCCCATCGGCGCTGACGGTGACAGTATAATATTCGTTGATTTCGCGAGTGGACGGCATTCGGCTCTCCGCTAAAAATCAAGCTTCTGGTCTCGGCGCAATCGCGAAGACCACACCGGGCGCGGCCGCTGGAAGGCTAAAGATATCCAGCAACGCATCATACATTTCAGTCAGAAACTTGACCTTGGCCTCTTCGCTCCAGTCTGTGCTGGTTCGCTCAAACCAAAAAGCCGATTTACGCGCTGGCGGTGCCTCGTGGCTGAAAGTGCCCGGCCAGTGAACGCCGCCAAGGCCATTAATTCCGAACTCGACCGATCGGTTTTGCATTGCGCCCAACCTGTCAAACGTGGCCATCGCCCGGTCGAGTGCGGCAGCCCAGCCACGGACAAGTCCTGAGACACCCAGTGTCGTCCGGCCATTTCCGTCGTAGATCGCGGTGGTGCTGGTAGTCCAGAATTCGCCCGTGCGGTCAAAATACATTGCGAGGTTTCCGGCTTCCCGAGGCGTTTGATTGCGGGGGCCGGTATACCAGAGCCGGATGAAACCCTCCTCTGTGGGCCCGAAATCCCCCTCCGACACGCCGGTGAGGGGAGGCTGGACCGCGTGCTCGCTCGCGATCGCCTCAATTTCCGAAACGCGCGGCAATCCTCTCGTCCAGCCGCCCGGTATGAAACGAGCGTAAGCTCTCGGACCCTCAGGGATGAGAAATTCGCCCCGACCGTTGGGACTGAGGCTGTCATTGAAGGTGGCGATACTGTTAGGAAAGTACCAAATCGACGGATCATCCGGATGTGGATCGACGCCCGTTGGGGCAATTGCACTCGCCTTTTCCTCGATATGTTCTGCGAGATTTGTACGAAGTGCTGCGACCAGTGCGTCAGTCAGTGATCGCAGCACTCTATCCCTGTCGGGTTTGGTCGCCTCAGTGGGCAGTGAGTAAATCAGGGCTCGACGATGCCGAATATCGAAAGGCAAATCCTCTGCAGAGTAACCGTCGGCAACATTCATCACCGCTATCATGCGACGCCACCCGGGCATTTTAAGAGCCCAGCCGAGCTCAATCGCGACATTCGGATTAGGAATAGCCTTTCCAGCGCTTGTCCGGGCTATCGGTGTCAGATCCGCAACAAATGTGGCGCAATGCAGGATCTTGTCGAATATGGCCGCCGTAATTTCGACCATTCCCGCTTCGTTTTGGGTGTCATGATCGAGTTCGGGACGGTCGGCTGGTTCCACCGAATAATCGTTGGCCAATTTGGCAACCGCGGCTTTCAAAGCTTCCTGAATAAACCAGCGGTTCCGCTTTGGATCGGTATCTGCCTGCCATGACCAGAAAATCTTCACGCGCGTCCTCCCTTTAGCGAAACAATGTGCAGAATTTGAATGACGAAGCCCCGCTTGTAGCCGAGCCGGAACGTAGCTTCTCCAGAAGGCCAATCAGGCGTCGGGCATCATTTCAGCGGAAAAGGGCACATCGAGATGCCATTCTCCGGCTTCGTCCGGCCGAAGATAGATGCCGCCCGAACCCAGAATGTCACGCGTCAAATCGAGAAGCGGGGCGAGAACATCTTCACTGCTATCCCATTGTTCGCGGCGCTCCCATAGTCCGCGGCACTCTTGTCGCAACCTGTCCGCAAACTCGCCATAACCTTCGGCCTCTACGGTAGCGCGCGTTCCGGGATACGCGTCCCAGTCGGCCTGTTCGCCGTCCATACCACCAACGAGATATGCAATCATCTTGATCGGCTGACATAGTTCGCTTCCGGCCTCTTTGAGTATCCGCAGATGATCCCCATGGTGGCGGTATGCCTTGATCTTTTCATTTGCCCGTGAACGCGCCCCTGCCGTTGCCGCAATCACGCTTTCAGCATGCTGACCGCTTTGGAGCGGGGCAAAACGCCAAGTGAGGCGGCATACTGCATATTCATCCCATATGACGTTTGCGATCTGGAACAAAACCGCGCGCTCAAAATCTTCAATATTGGCGCCCAGCCGTGCATCAGGAACCGCTGCTTCCAGGTGCTTATTTATTTCGACATGGCCACATTCGTGGGCAATGAGGCCCATCGCTTCCTGGCGCTCCGCCTGAGAGGTCTGCTCGACCGCGATCAATGGCACGAGCATCGCCGCGTTGAAAACGATATGGCTCTTGGTCACGCCATCTCTTCGGACTTGGCATGTTTTCGCCACGCCCTGCAGCTCCTCGGTATTCGTCCTGTCGAATGGCCTTAGGCTCAGGACTCACTGATCAGAGCCAGAAGAGGACAGTTGCAGCCAAGGCGAGTGCGGAAAAGAAGACGGTGGGGCAGCGGTCATATCGTGTAGCGA
>NZ_LGJH01000140.1 GCF_001298105.1 Novosphingobium sp. ST904
CGCTACACGATATGACCGCTGCCCCACCGTCTTCTTTTCCGCACTCGCCTTGGCTGCAACTGTCCTCTTCTGGCTCTGATCAGTGAGTCCTGAGCCTAATGCACGAGTTCGGCGTGCCGTTTCGCGGTGGCCTTTTCTTTCTAGTATCTTCAGCACTGCAAGCAGCTCAGCCGGCTCAATTTCTGAAATCGGACGGTTACCAAGAGCGGGAGTGAGGTGGGAAAGGTACCATCGCGCCTTGTCAATTGTGGCCTCGGCCTTGTTTTCGGCGACCAATTTTACTGCAATGAAATCTTCGGCCACCGATTGAAAGGTATTTCCCGCACTGATCTTGGCAGCAATCTTAGCCATTTTGTGCTCATGGGCAGGATCTGTGCCTGTCGCCAATTTAGCATTTGCGTCGTCACGCGCTTTTCGCGCGTCAGCCAAGCCAATTCTCGGATAATCACCGAGCGAGAGCAGTTTTTCCTTTCCTGCTACTCGAAACTTGAGGCGCCACAGCTTTCCGCCTGCCGGGCTTACAAACAGAAATAGCCCGCCACTGTCTGCCAACTTGTAGGCTTTCTCGCGCGGCTTGGCATTTCGGACAGTAACATCGGTAAGCGCCATTCGAATCCCCCGATTCATGGTTCTGGGGGTATCCATTGAGAGGCCTGAGCGGAATACCCCCAATGATACCCCGTTCTGGGGGTATCTGTCAGCGAACGCGCGCGAACGCAGGCAGACACTGCTTACTAGATATCGCTGATTTTCTGGGGGTTCAAGGGACGTTGGCGAACGTCTGTGAACAGGGGAGTGGTGCCGCTTACGTGACTCGAACACGTGACCCCATCATTACGAATGATGTGCTCTACCAACTGAGCTAAAGCGGCATGCCTTGGTCGGGCCGGGTGCAATCCGGCGCCGGGGCAGGGGGCGCCTTTACCGGGGAGTGGGGGCGCGTGCAAGGGGCTTTCTTATCGATCGTGCGATCTCCGGCTTTCTGCTCGCAAATCCCTATATTCCATAGCGCAGTTTGATGGCGCGGTAGCGCTGGCGGAGCAGTTCGGCGCGTTGGTCGGGCGAGGTGCGGGCGGTTCCCGGCGGGAGGTGATCGGCCAGTTCGATGGCCTTGACCAGGCGGGTGCGGAACGTGGCGGGCTGCTGGCTCATCAGGTTGCGGTATGTGAGGTTTCCGTCCGAAAAGCCCTGCGTGTCCAGCCAGTTATGGAGGCCGGGGTCTTCGTGGGAGAGAATCAGGCGGACGATGCCGTCGCCGTCCACTTTCGTGCGCGCGGGCGTGTAGCTGACGGGGCGGTGGAGGAAGTCCATCGATCCCATCAGCGCGCCGCCCATGCCGAACAGCCAGAAGCCGGGATGCCAGTCCATCTCCACGATCAGCGCCTCGTCCGGTTCGAGGCGCCAGACCATGTGCGCGGCCATGCGGCCGCGTTTGGCGTCGCTGGTGTCGTTGGCGGCCTTGTCTGCCGGGAACATGTTGAGGCTGGCAGGATCGCATACCCCGCGCGAGGTGCGCCAGGCGTGTTCGGGCCAGTCGCGCATCAGGCCGGTGACGAAATCTCCGGCCCAGTTCATCGCCTCGCCCATCTGTGCGGGCGAGGGCAGGGGGCGGGGCGTGGCCATGCCGATCCGCTCGATGGTGAGGGTGGTGGGGGTTTCGCCCCAGGCGTCGAAGGCCTCGCGGATGAACAGCTTGCGCGAGCCGGGCGTGGTGGGGAGCCAGTTCCTGTCCCGTGGCGGCCCGCCGATGGTCACTGCGAAGGTGCCGTCCGCCCCGGTTTCGATCTGGTGGCCGAACAAGTTGGCTTCCGGGATGTCGCCGAAGGGTTCGTGCAGGCTGGGCCAGTCGGTGCCGGGGATCGTGTCGGGGCGCGGGCCTTGCACCGTGATGTTGAGCCAGCGCGCCGTGCCGCGGCGGCCCGAGAGGCGGTAGACGTGTTCCCCGGAAATCCACGCCTGGCGATAAGTGAAGTCCGCCAGGTCGCCGCCCAGCTTCATCGTCGGCGTGGTGAAGGGGTGGATCTGCGGAAAGGCCGGGTCGCGGGTTTCCAGCGCGAGGTCGAAGGCCTGTCCGAGGTTCTGCGTGAGGAAGCGGAAGGCATCCGCGCGCTGAAGCGGGTTGGCCGGGTTCGCGTCCTTGAAGGCGGATTGTCCGGCCTGTTTCAACTGCTCGCAGAAGCTGTCCCACGCGGCCTTGAGCGCGGGATCGTCGGTTGCGTCGCCAAAGGCCATCGTCAGGCTCCCAGTCGGGTGAGGAGGTCGGAAAGGTTTCGTGCCGCGCGCGTGCAGGCTTTTGCCGCGCCTTCGGCCTCGATGCGGGGGCCGAGCAGTTCGAGGTCGAACAGGCCGGTGTAGCCGAGTTCCAGCACGTCGCGCAGGATCGCCGCCAGCGGTACCGCGCCATCGCCCGGCACCGCGCGGCAGGGGGTGGTGCGGTCGCCGGGGACATGGTCGCTCACTTGCACCAGGCCGGCGAGGGGCAGGGCCTCGGCCAGCTTTTCGCGCAGCATGGCCTCGCTCCAGCAGGCGTGGAGATCGACGCAGAGGCCGATACCGGCGGCCTGCGCAAGATGCCGGGCATCGGGCAGGGTATGGGCGATGTGGATGTCCACCGTGAGCGGGGAGGCGTTTTCCACCAGCAGGGAGACGCCGCTGGCGGCGGCGTGTTCGCGGCAGGGCGCCAGCAGGGCGGCGAAGCGCTGCGCCGCCTGTTCCCATGACAGCGCGCCGCGCCCGCCGGTGATGAGATAGATCGACGGCGCGCGGAGCTGCGCCGCAAGGTCGATCACGCGCATCAGTGCGGGCGTGGCCATCCCTGAATCGCGTTCGAGATCGGGGTGGAGCGCGAAGGGGTGGTTGATGCAGCCCACCGTCACCCTGCCGCGCTGCACTGCTTCGTGCGCAGCATGGATGTCTTCCGGCTGAAGCAGGCGCGGGGAAACCAGCGTCGCATCTGCACGCCGATGGTGCAGCAGAAGTCGATGAACCCGGCGGTCGAGCGATCGACCATGGCGACCTGGTGCAGGCTGACGCGGGGGTGCATCAATGGCGCCTTTCGATTTCGACGCCGAAGCGCTCCCGGAAGGGGGCGAACTCCTCGTTCAGGGCTTCAAGGTCGTATCCGGCATCGACCAGTACCTGGGTGGAGTAATGGAACTTGCCGTGGCGGTCGCCCTTGTTTTCCGCCAGATAGCGCCGCATCGCGCCTTCCGCTTCGGGCGTGAAGGCACGGCCGGTAAAGGCGTAGTAATCGCGGATCACGCTGACGGGATCGGCCACGAAATCGCGGTAGCGCACATGGCGGATGCGCGGATCGCTTGCCAGCGGATGGGCCATCGTATTGCCGATCGACCAGCGCACGCGCTCCAGATGGGCGCGGGCTTCCTTCACCAGATCGATCTTGCCGACCACGCCGTCCATGATGTCCGCCATCATCATCGTCGAACTGGCGGCCACCATCACCGGATCGCGGTGGAGCCAGACCAGCGAGGCATCCGGATAGGCATCGAAGAAGGCATCGAGCCGGGTGGTGTGGAACCCCTTGAGCACCCAGTGGCGTGCCGGGCGCCGGTATTGCAGCGCCTGCAGCATGGCCTTGTGGATGCGGTACTGAGCGGGCGGATCGGTGGGCAGGCCGAAGGAGAGGTTCTGCATCGGCACGCGCCACCAAGCCGTGGGCGTCATCACCCGGAAATCGAAGGCCCAGGTCCGCTCGTCTTCGGGCAGGCCTTCGCCCAGCATGTCGTTATAGGGGTGGCAGTGCAGCCAGCGCGGCATCTTCGCGTTGATCTCGCGCCATTCGGCATCGGCGGCCGCGATGCGGGGATCGGTGCCATCGACCGTCCCCGGCGGCGGCGAGGGGTGCATGACCTCCCAGAACCGCAGCGCCCGTGCCGCGGGATCGACGGCGAGGAGGGCGTGCATCAGTGTCGTGCCGGAGCGCGGTTCGCCGCTGACGAACATCGGGCGGTCGATCGTTTCCTCGGCGAGCGGGAAGCGCTGGCGGTCCTCGAAGAAGCGCAGGCGGTCGGTCAGCAGCCAGAGCACGTTCTCCGCCGCCGCCGCGCGGCCCGCAGCGTCCATGGCGATGGTATTGATATGTTCCACGGCGAGGGCGAAGCGCTGGGGAAAACCGTGGTCGGCCCAGTCCGAAAGGCCGGTGCGTTGCTGCGCTTCAAGCAGCAATTGCTGCGCGTCGAGTTCGGCCATCTCAGCCCTCCACCAGCTTCGCGATTTCGTCTTCGGTTTCCCGGACCTTGGCGGCGCTGGTGGCGGAGAATTTCATGCCGCCCATCGCCCCGTATTCCATCAGCTTGTAGACGCGCATCCCGGCATCGGCGAAGCCCTTGATCTTGAGCGCCACTTCCCTGGGCGTGCCGGTGGGCAGCACGTCGCGGATGGCCTGGGGGTCCATCTCGTCGCAGAACCTCACCATCTTGTCGCGGCTGAGGCGCACGGGATCGAAGTCCATGATGCCGCGCCAGTCGGGGCCCATGGGATGGTCGTAGCCGAACTGCGCAAGGTCTTTCGCGGTCATCATCAGGATGATCGACTTCACCATCGGCGCGCGCAGCATCTCGTCGATCTCTTCGGGTTCGCCGATCAGGCACATCTGCGTGATGGCGGGGGTGAAGTGGCTCATGTCGCGCCCGGCTGCATCGCCCGCGTCAAGGATGACCTTGAGCTTGGCGGCATAGTCTTCCGGCGTCCACGAACCCGCGGGCCACCAGCCGTCCGCCTCGCGCCCGGTGATGGACAGCATCCTCGGCCCCGCCGCGCCCAGCCAGATCGGCGGCGCCTTGCCCTCGTAGAACTCGGTGTCCAGCCGGGCGTGGTGGAGGTGGAAGAACTGTCCTTCGAAATCGACCGGGCCGTCCGAATGCCACAGCAGCTTGATGACCTTGATCGCCTCTTCCAGCCGCCCCACCGGCTTGTCGAAATCGAAGCCGTAGGGAACCGTGTTTTCCAGCTCGCCCGATCCCAGGCCGAGGATGAAACGGCCTTTCGACAAGTGGCTGATCGTCAGCGCGGTCTGCGCCAGCAGCGAGGGGTGGCGGCGCACGGTGTCGACCACCGTGGTCGCCAGCGGCGTGTTCTGCGTCAGCACCGCCGTTGCCGCCGCCACTGCCAGACCGTCGAGATGGCGGTGCGGGCTGGGGGAGGCCTTGGCGAGGTCGGTGAATTCCGGCGTCCAGATCGAATCGGGCCAGAAGCTCACCATGTGATCGGGCAGCCAGATCGAGTGGTAGCGCCCCGAATCGTAGTCCTGCGCCATCTGGATGCCGAGCGGCAGGGTGGTTCGCAGGAAGGCTGCGGGCTGCACTTTCATGGCCACGGGCATGGGTTCATCCTCTCAGGCAGCGTCCTTTCCGTACCGCCAGGGTGATGGTTCGGCGCCGCTCGTTGTTTCCGGGCACCGTTGTGAGGTAGCCCCCGGCCAAGGCAAATTCCCATTTGGGGATCACGAAAATGCTGCAAGGAGAGGACGCGGCGCTGCTGGTGCCGCTGATCGAGGGACTGGTGGAAGACCCGCCCTGGCGGCGCTTCCTCGATGCCCTGCGCACGCGGGTTGCAGCGGACTATGCCAGCCTCGTGTTCCGGCCCCTGCCGCAGGGCACGCCGGAGGCGCGGGTGATCCACCTCTATTCCGGCCAGCCTTCGCCGCCGCCGATCTCGCGGCTCTACCGCGAAAGCCTCTATCTTCGCGATCCCATGCCCTATCACGCGATGCAGGAGGGGCGGACTTACGCCCTGAACGAGCTGCTGCGCTACGGCGACCCCGGCCACGATGCCTATCTCGACCAGCTGCTCGTTCCTTCGGGCATGAACCATATGCGGATGATCCGTTTCGCCGAACCGGGCGGGGTCAACGGCTGGATCACGATCACCCGGCGCTGCGGGGAGTTCGCCTCCGGGGTGGACCTGCTGCTCGAAGACCTCGCCCCGCACTTGCGCGCCGCGCTGGGCAGCTTCGTGGCGCTGGAGCGCGAACGCATGGGCGCGGAGATCGAGCGCGAGGCCGTGCGGCGGATGAACTTCGGCTGGGTCACGCTGGACGGGGATGGCAAGGTGCTCGATGCCGACCGTCTCGGCGCGAAGATGCTGCAGGGGGCGGACGGGTTGACGCGCGGCCGGGACGGCCGGCTGGGCGCCCGCGATCCCCGCCTGCGGCGGCAGCTTGCCGAAGCGGTGGCCGAACTCGCGCAGGACCCGCAGGCTCGCCCCCGTGCACTGGTGCTCTGCCGCGAGCCATGGCTGGACCTGCTGCTCGTCCCTTCCGGTCGCCGCATGGGCACGACGCGGGCGGCGCCGGCGATCCTGTGCTATCTCCATGCCGATCACTGGTCCTCGGCCAACCGCTGCGGCCAGCTCGCGCAACTGTTCGACCTTACCGCCAGCGAAGCGCGGCTGGCGCTGGCCCTGAGCCGGGGACTGTCGATCGCCGAGGCGGGGCCGGAAGTGGGGCTGACGGTGGAATCCGCGCGGACCTATTCAAAGCGCATCTACGCCAAGACCGGAGCGCGGGGGCAGGCGGATCTCGTCCGTTTCATCCATCGCAGCGTGCTCGCGATTGCGTGAAGCAGGGGGCGGAGGCTTCCGATGAAGCTGCCCTTCCGAAAGGCGCCCAAGTTGGTCATGCGGCAGCTGACGGCGAACACCCCAGTCGTGCCATATCGGCAAACATGTGCTTTTCGCGCACCGGGCCAGCTTGCCGAATGTTCACCCCCTTCGTCATTCCCGCGCAGGCGGGAATCCAGTAGCAACCTTGCCATGAAGGATACCTTCGCGCCCGGCGTCTACATTCTCGCGTCGGCTTGTAACGGCACGCTCTACACCGGCACCACGTCGAACCTGATCCAGCGCATCGCCCAACACCGCAGCGAGTACTTCGGCGGCTTCAGCTATTGCTATGGAACCAAGCTTCTGGTGTGGTTCGAAGCGCACGCGACGATGGAACACGCGATCCAGAGAGAGAGAAGCGGATCAAGAAAGGAACCGGGGCTGGAAGCTCCGGCTGGTCGAGGAGCGAAATCCCGAGTGGCGCGATCTCGCCAGCGATTTCGGTTTCGAAGCGTTGTGCTGACTGGCTTCCCGCCTTCGCGGGAATGACGAAGAGTTGGATGCTCGGTCCTGCGGCAGCAATTTACGATGCACACCCAGAACCCGACAGTCGCCAATCCGCCCGTTCCTGCCCTCAATGCCAAACCATCGGCTCGCTGAACGCCGGCACCCCTCCATCTCGAGATTTCTCCACGCGTCCCGGGCGGTCCTTGGGGGCGCCGTGTTTCCTGTGACTTGGATACATTTCCAGAACCTCGCAGCAGCGATTTGAACATATGTTCAGCATTTCCCGTTGACTTAGGGCCAGATGATCTCCAGCCAATGGATACGAAGCGGCCGCAAGGTGCGCGCGGTGGAGTGGAGAAGGATGTCGGGCCAGCTTGCAGGAAAGGTCGCGCTCGTTACCGGCGCGTCGTCGGGGATCGGGGAGGCGGCGGCGCTTTGCATGGCAGAGGCCGGGGCCGCCGTGGTGGTCTGCGCCCGCCGGGCCGAACGGCTCGCCGGGCTGGTCTCCCGGATCGAGGCCGCAGGCGGCAGGGCGATTGCCATCCCGGGTGACATGACCGTGGAAGAGGACGCGCGCGGCGCGGTGGAGAAGACGGTCGCGGCGTTCGGGCGGATCGATATCCTCGTCAACTCGGCCGGGATCATGGAAGCGGGCGGGATCGAGAATTGCGATACCGCGATCTACCGCCGGGTGATCGACATCAACCTGATGGGCACCGTCTACACCAGCGCCGCCGCCGTGCCGCACATGCTGGAGCAGGGCGTGGGCGATATCATCACCATCTCCTCGCTCGCGGGGCGCAAGGGCGGGCCGATGACCAGCGCCTATTCGGCCAGCAAGCACGCGGTCAATTTCATGACGGACGGGATGCGGCAGGAACTGGGCGGCAGGAACATCCGCGTCACCACGCTGATGCCCGGCGCAACCGAGACGGAAGTGGCGGATTCGATCTCCGATCCGCAGTGGCGCAGCGCGATCAAGGCGCATGTCAGCAAGGAGGGCGCGGTGAAGCCGCGCGATATCGGCGAGGCCGTGGTCTTCATCCTCGCCATGCCGCGCCGCACCAACATCTCGGAAATCACCATCCGCCCGACCATCGATACGAGTGCCTGAGAAATTCGGCGCCTGAGGGAGAACGACTATGGCTGGAAGGCTTCAGGATAAAGTCTGCATCGTCACCGGCGCGGCGTCCGGCATGGGCCGGGCGATGGCCGAACTGTTCCATGCCGAGGGGGCGAGGCTGGTGCTCGCCGATATCTCGGGCAGGCAGGACGAAGTGGCGGCCGCGCTCGGCGGCGACACGATGGGCGTGCAGTGCGACGTTTCCGACGAGGCGCAAGTGGCGGCGATGATCGCGGCGGCAGAGGAGCGCTTCGGGCGGCTCGACGTGCTGTGCAACAATGCCGGGTTCGGCGGGCCGATGGCGCCGCTGCACACGCAGTCGCTGGAGACATGGGACCGGGTTCACGCCACCAATCTGCGCGGCACGTTCCTCGGCATGAAACACGGCATCACCGCGATGCTGAAGACCGGCGGTGGGGCGATCGTGAACACGAGTTCGGCCTCGGCGGTGATCGGGTGGAAGCATCACTCGGTCTACGGAGCGGCCAAGGCGGGTGTGAACCAGCTTACCAAGGTCGCCGCGCTGGACTATTCGGACCAGGGCATCCGCGTGAACGCGATCGCGCCGGGCACGATGTGGACCGGGCTGGTGGAAGCATCGCGTACCCATGCCGAACCGCCTGCCGAATTTCCGGTCCTTGCCGGGATCCCGATGGGCCGGTGGGGATTGGCCAGGGACATTGCGCAGGCCGCGCTCTATCTCGCCAGCGACGAGGCGGCCTATGTGACCGGCGTGGTCCTGCCGGTGGACGGCGGCTACTGCATCGGCTTTTCGGGAATGGGCGCGGAGCGGCCCGGCATCGCCAGCGTCAATCCGGGCTGAGGCACCGTTCCGGTACTGGCGCGGCGCCGGCCCCCTTCAATCGCCTGATCTCGAAGAGATCACCCCCAGCCGATAATTTCCCCCCCGGGATTATCGAGCCCTTGGCGAGCGTGGGCCGGCGCCGCGATCCGGCCGTGCCGGATGGAAACCGTACAAAGCTGGCGGCAGTCCCCAAGGGAACGGGTTCGGCCAGGTGGGCCGGACTGCCGCCAAGTTATGCGAAGTGCCTGCCGAAAGGGCCTTGCCGTGGGGTCGCATCACGGTTCGGCTGGCTTGCGGCAGTGTCCTGGTCCCGGGCGTTGCCGCCTGCGATTCGGACGCGGCGGTTATGACAGCATCGCGCTCGGTCCGGTGTGAGGCAAATCACGCTTCGGCGCCCCGGCGGTGCGAAACGGGGTCAGTCGCGCCGCTCGACGGTTACCCCGCCGTTCATCATCGCCTCGGCGGGGCCGCTCAGCACGTCCATCGGGAAGACCCTGGGCACGCGGCTGGCCGCATCGAGCCGGGCAAGCTGCTCCTCGCCAAGATCGAGGGTGAGCGCGCCGAGGTTGTCCTCCAGCTGCGCGGGGGTGCGGGCGCCCAGCACCGGGGCATCCACGTCCGGGTTCGCCAGCAGCCAGGCCAGTGCGACTTGCGCGGGCGTGGCGCCGATCTCTTCCGCCACCTCCTGCACCGTGCGTGCGATGGCGAGGTTGCGATCCGACAGGCGCCCGGTCGCGGCATTGATCGCCTTGCGCGTGACGAGGTTTTCGCCCTGCGGCGGGGCAAGGTCGCTCGCGGTATATTTGCCCGTCAGCACGCCGCCGCCGAGCGGGGACCACGGGCACAGGCCCATGCCCATTTCCCGCGCCATCGGCACGAGTTCGCGCTCCACCGTGCGCTCGATCAGGCTGTGCTGGATCTGGAGCGCGCAGAACTGGCTCCAGCCCCGCAGTTCGGCGATGGCCTGCATCCGGCTGGCCTGCCAGGCGGGCGTGTCGGACAGGCCGATATAGAGCACCTTGCCGCTGCGAACGAGATCGTCGAAGGCGCGCAGCACTTCGTCCACCGGCGTGCGGAAGTCCCACATGTGGAGGTAGAGCAGGTCGATCCACCCGGTCTTCATGCGGTTGAGCGAGGCTTCGACCGAGCGCACCATGTTGCGCCGCGAATTGCCCGATGCATTGGGATCGCCCGGGCTCGTGGTCAGCGAATACTTGGTGGCCACCACCAGCCGTTCCCGCCGCGCGCCCATGAGCCGGCCGAGCAAGGTTTCCGAACCGCCCATCCCGCCGTAGAAGTCGGCCGTGTCGAGGAAATTGCCGCCCCGCTCCACATAGAGGTCGAGCATCCGCGCGGCGTCTTCGTCGGTAGAGCCCCAGGAGCCGGTCCCGCTTTCGCCGGAGCCTCACCCCCTCGGTCCTGGCCCAGCACGCGGGCCTCATCGCCATGGACGAGACGGCGGAACTGGAAGGCCATGTCGAGAACTATGCCCGCAACCGCGAGCTGCTGCTGGCCGCGCTGCCGAGCCTCGGGCTGGACCGGATCGCCCCGCCCGACGGCGCCTTCTACATCTATGCCGACATCGGCCACCTGACGAACGACAGTCTGGCCTTCTGCCAGCAATTGCTGCGCGACACCGGCGTGGCCACGGCGCCGGGGATCGACTTCGACCCCGTGGACGGCCACCGCTTCATCCGCTTCAGCTTCGCCGTTTCCACCGCGCTGGTGGAGGATGCCATCGCCCGCATGGTGCCCTGGTTCGCGGCGCGGGGATGAGGACAAGGCGCCAGCCCGGAGCCGGCCTCCCCGTTCGTTCAGGCTGAACCTCACCCGGCAGGTTCCCATATGCCGGGCCAGTATGCCACCCGCTCATTCATCGCGCGGGCGAATATGCCGCGATTGACCGCCCGCCCGCCACGGCGCTTCCTTCGCCCAAACCAAGAGGGAGGGGAACGATGGCCATATTCGTGCTGGTCCATGGCGGCGGTCATGGCGGGTGGTGCTACAAGCCGGTGGCGCAGCGGCTGCGCGCGGCGGGCCACGAAGTCCACACCCCCACCCTCAGCGGGCTGGCCGATCGTGCCCACGTCCTGAGCGGCGCCATCGATCTCGATACCCATATCGACGACGTGGCCGGGCTGCTGGAGTACGAGGACCTGACCGATGCCATCCTCGTGGGCCACAGCTACGGCGGCATGGTCATCACCGGGGCGGCGGATCGCAAGCCCGCGCGGGTGGGCCACCGCGTCTATCTCGATGCGGCCTACCCGCGCGACGGGGAATCGCTTTACGAGCACGCCCATGAACAAATCCACATGGCGAAGCAGGGCCTGCACGATGTGAACGGCGTGGCCATGGTCATGGCGCCGATGCCCGGCTTTGCGGCGTTCTTCGGCGTGACCGACCCGCAGCTCGGCGCCTGGACCGACGCAAGGCTGACCGCGCAGCCGTGGAAATGCTTTGAACAGAAGATTGCCTTCCGCAACGAGGCGGCGATGCGGGCGATCCCGGAAAGCCACCTGATCTGCACCTCCACCATTCCGGGCCGCGACATGGCGCTGCTGACCGAGCGTTCCGAAGGCCGGGTGTGGGATATCGACACCGGACACGACCTCATGCTGACCGAGCCTGACTGGGTGGCCGAGCGGCTGGAGGCGGTTGCGGCGGCCTGAGCGCGCTTCACGTTTCGCGGTGAGCCTGTCGCAACGCGGGACGAGGCGTGAAGTCGCGCGGAATGTGCGGATTGACAGCGCGCCGCTCATGGGGACTTTGGCGCATCACAGGCAGCAGCAATGGTGGCGAGTCCCTTGAACCAGGTCGTTTGCAGTACCGAAGTGTGGAACGCGCGGATGCGCGATTTCCTGCACGACTGCGCGGGAAGCGCACCCGTGGAAGAACCGGATCGCATTCGCGAGGCGATCCTGCTGCTCCTGCACGATCCCCATACCGGCGCGAAGCGGGACTTCGATCCGGCGGCGGTGGAAGCGATGCTGTCTTGCGGCGCGCCCGAAAGCGCGGTGCTGACGCTGATGGGCGGATGCGCCACTTTCATGCTGTCGCGCGGAACCAGCGGAACGTGCCTGGCCACGCTGGTCATGGCGGATGGTTCGGAAGAGATGATCTGCGAGGCGGCAACGCTCTCGCTGGCGCTGCTGGGGGCCTATGTCTCGATGCTGCTGGCGGATTCCGAACGGATCGAGAAGGAAGTGCCGCCAATCGGCCTTTCCGGCGGGATGCGCCTTCACTGACATTGCGAGGAGCGCGCGGCTGAACTGCACGGATGAGGCGGCACGGATGAAGCGACACGAATGAGGCGGCGCATCCGGCCGCGGCTCCGGGAAGCTGCGCGGTAACCGGATGCGCCGTCAGTTCTGGAGCCCGCTTCCGGGCCCGGTTCAGTCCGTTGGCGTTTCCCGCAAGGTGTCCGGCCGGGAGGGGATTTGCGGCCGGACGGGCAGGTCATGCGGGGCCGGCAGCTATCGGGTGGAGTGCGAGCCGGCCCGATTCTTCTGCCATGGCGCTGCCTAAGCATTGGTAGGATTGCGCCTAGGGGTTTTGGGCAGTTCCGGCAGGAGGTTGGGGGCAAACGATGCCGGCCCGCCGCCCGGCGCTGTCAAGGTCCGGTCGGACCGGGGGCCGCGCCGGTCAATTCACCAGCGCGGCCTCGATCGCGATGCGGATTGCATCCGAGGTGTGATTGGCGCCCAGCTTGTTGAGCATGTTGGCGCGGTGGATTTCCACCGTGCGCGGGCTGATGGACAGCTTTTCGCCGATCAGGCGGTTGGACAGTCCGCTGGCGACGCCGCCCAGCACTTCGCGTTCGCGGCGGGTCAGGCGGTCTATCCGGGCGCGGGCCATGACTTCGCGCAGCTTGGCATTGCCGACATGTTCCGCCCGTTCGATCGCGCGGGCCAGCGTGGCGTTCAGTTCGTCCGCCGCGATGGGCCATGCGATATAGTCGATCGCGCCATCGAGAATGGCTTCGACGATGCGGTTGGCGCTGGGTTGTTCGCTGAAGGCGATGATCGGGAACCATTCGCCGTGGCGGGCCATGTTCTCCACCAGATCGTCGATCGCGCCGGCCCCGTCATGGATCAGGATGACGCCCGAGCGCGGCCAGGAATGCGAAAGCTCGGAAATATTCTCGAACGGTTCGACGTGAATGTTTCGACGGAAAGGGCATGACTGATCGCCGCCCTGCGACGCATGTCGTTGTCGATCAGGATGAGATTGGAAATACGCTCCACGGCAATTCTCCCTTTTCGGCATGTGCCTAGGGAGATATTCGCAGGCGTTGTTCAGTGCTTGCGGTACATGCTCCGAAATCGACCTATAGTTTACAAAAGATCTATTTCATTTGCCGCAGTAGATCGGAATCGATCTGTTAAACCGCGTTGTTTCGGTGAGATAGCCGCTCAGTGGTGGCCCATCAGCGCGCGTCCGATTTCGGCGAAGTCGCTGCGCAGCATTTCGATCCGGCGCGCATCGAACGACACGGCGCTGTCCAGCACGGTGCGCCGCGCCGCTTCGTAAAGCTGGTTGAGCGCGGCCGCCACGCCGTCCTCGCCCGATACGCCAAGCTGCAGGGCGGTGATCGCCGTCAGCGCGCGGGTGAGGGAGCGGCTCTTGAGCCCGTTGTCGCCGCCCCGGTCGGCATGGACGGCGGTGCCCAGCGCGGCCACCAGGTGTTCGTAGCACAAGTGCACCAGTTCGGCGGGGCCGGCGCCGGTGACGCGGGCGTCGAAGTCTACCCGGCGATAGGCTTCCACCGGAGAAAGCTGTCGTCGCATTTCAGCTGCTCTTGTTCCACTGGGCGATCTGGTTCTGCAGCATCGTCAGCGTCGATTTCGATACGCCGATGCGCGTTTCGGAGACGGTGAACTGCGTGGCGAGCCGGGCGCGCAGCTTTTCCTGCTGCTCGGCAAGGTCGGTCTTGTCCTCGGCGATCTGGGTGAGCTGCTTGGTATAGCGGCTGATCGAGCCGCCCAGCGAACCGCCGTCGGTGGCGGAGCTGGCGGCGCGGTAGATCTTGTCGTAGCTGGCGTAGACCCCGTAGAGCCCGTTGGTGAACATCGCCGCCACGCCTTCGGGATCGGCGGCGATGGTGGCGTTCAGGCGGTCGGTGTCGAGCGCGAAAGTGCCGTCGCGCTGGGTCTTGAGGCCCAGGTCCGCCAGCGTCTTCGCCATGCCGGTGGCGTTCGGCATGATCGTCGTCCCCGCAAAGCCCGAGAGCGCGCGCTTGAGCGCCCGCGCGCCGCTGTCCGCCGCAAGGTCGCCGCCGATCGCGGTGGCCGTGTTCAGCGCCGACATCACCTCGTTCAGCGCATCGGTCAGGTCCTGCATGGCGCCGGCGATGGAAGTGGTCGGATCGGCGAAACTGACCGTGGTGGGCGCGCCGATGTTGGCGGCCTTCAATTGCAGTTTCACGCCGGGGATGGCGTCGGACACGGTGTTGGACTTCGCCGTCATCTGCAGCCCGTCGATCTTGAAGGCGGCATCCTTGGCGCTCGCCAGAAGCTGGCCGTTGGTGGAAGAGGGGTTCCAGGCCAGGTCGGAAAGGCCGGAGGTCGTCTCCAGCACGAAGCCGTTGGCCGCGCCTTCCTGTCCCTTGAGCACAAGCTGGGCGCCGTCCACGGTCTGGGCGACATAGGCGCTGACGCCGGAATTTGCGGCATTGATCGCCTTGGCCACGTCCGCCAGCGTCGCCCCGGCCGCGATCGTCACGTCCACGGCGGCATGGGCGGTATCCGCGGTGAAGCCGCCGCCGGCCACGGTGCCGAAGCGCAAGGTCAGCGTGCCGGCGCCCACTGCCGCGGTCGATGCCGCGAAAGCCTTGCCGGCCAGTTGCTGCCCGCTCGCAAGCTGGGTCACTTCGAGCGAGTAGGTGCCCCTGGGGATCGCGCTGCCGGTCAGCGTGCCCGCGGCGACGGCGCTGTTGGCGACGGTGGGGCTGCGCGAAAGGTCTCCCGAGCGCACCAGCGTGCCCAGCGACGTGCTGAGCGAGAGCATCATCGACTTGATGTTCGACGCGGTGGAGATCTGCGTGGTCAGCTTGTCGGACCGCGCCGTCAGCCGGTCGCTGCGATTGGCGAACTGGGCCGCGGCGAGGTTGTTCGCCAGCGCCGCCATGTCCACGCCGCTGCCGCCGCCGAGCGCGGTCACCAGCGAGGACGTGGTCAGCGAAGTGGAAGTGGTCGTAGCCATGGGTGGGAGAACGGCGGCCCTGGAAATTTGTTAAGGAATATTTTTCAGTCCTGCTTCGGATCGAGCCGCCCTTCGGCATCGAAGCGCACCGTCACCGGCACCGAGACGTCCGGCGCATGGCGGTGCTCGCCGCGCTTCACCGCCAGCACGAAGGCCAGGATCGCGGCGACGGCGACATAGTGGTCCTCGCGGATCATCTGCTTCTCGCGCGTGGTGAAGTAGACCGAGCGGGCAAGCGCCGGGTAGCTGAGCACGGGCACGGCAAACTCGGGCGCCATTTCGCGCATGGCCAGCGCCCGCTCGTCGCGGCCCTTGGCGATGACGACGGGGCGCGGGGCGCCTTCGCCGGATCGTAGGCAAGCGCCACCGCGAAATGCGAAGGGTTGGTGACGATGAACTGCGCCTCCTTCATCGCCGGCACCAGCCCGCCCATGGCGATCTTGCGCTGGCGTTCGCGGATCGCGCCTTTCTTCTCGGGCGAGCCTTCGCTTTCCTTGGCTTCATCACGCACTTCCTGAAGCGTCATCTTCAGGCGCAGCATTCGCCGCACGAGTTGCACCGGCAGGTCCACCAGGGCGATCACGAAAAGGCCGGCCGAAAGCCACAGCAGCAACTGGACCAGCGCGTCCCAGGCATAGGCCAGTTCCCCGAACAGGTTGCCGCGCCCCAGCCGCGCGAAGGTTTCCAGCCACGCGTCCGCCCATGTCCAGGCGATCGTGCCCAGCAGGGCGACCTTGGCGATTCCCTTGGCCATCTCGATCAGCCCGGTCGGCCCGAACATGCGCTTGAGGCCGGACATCGGGTTTATGCGCGAGCCCTTGGGCGCGAGGTTGCCGCCCAGCCAGCGCCCCTCGCCGAAGCCGAGCTGCGAGCCGAGCGAGGCGAGGATCACCGCCGCGCCCAGCACGAGGATCGGCGGCAGCATCGCGGCAAGCGCGCCAAGCAGGAACCGGCCGGGGGTGAAGTCGTCCAGCGCGGCCTTGTTCCACGTGAAGCCGGCACGCAGCACGCCTGTCAGCAGGTCCAGTATCCACGGCCCCGCCACCATGAGCCAGACCGCGCCGATCGCCACGGAGGCGGCGGTCGCCAGTTCGCGGGAACGGATGACATCGCCCTGTTTCGCCGCCTCGCGCTTGCGCTTTTCCGAAGGGGCGAAGCTCTTTTCGCCTTCCTGCTCGCTCATGGTGCAAGCAGCTGCGCGGTCTGCGCAATGGCATCGGCCGAAAGGCGGACCACGAGGTCCGTCAGCACCGGCGCGCCCACCAGCAGCGCGGCGATCCCGCCCAGCACGCCGGCCGGAAGCCCGAGCGAGAACAGGTTGAGCGAGGGGGCCGAGCGGCCGAGAACCCCGGTCACGATCTGCACCACCAGCAGGATCAGGCAGGCGGGCAGGGCGATGGTCACGGCGGTGGCGAACATGTGCGCGGCGAACCGGCCGATCAGCGCGAAGCGGGCGGCGCCCAGCCAGGTCTGGCCCGGCGGCAGCGCGCGGTAGCTGTCCACGATCAGCGCGAACCATTGCAGGTGGGCGCCCAGCGCAAGGAACACCAGCGAGAGCACGACGGCGAAATATTGGCCCAGCGCGGGCGACTGCGCACCGGAATTGGGATCGACGGCGGTGGCCACGTTCATGCCCATCGAACCGCCGATCAGCTCAGCGGCAAGGATCGGTGCGGCGAAGGACAGTTGCAGCACGAAGCCCAGCGAAAGCCCGACCAGGATCTCCCCCATGACGGCAAGCATCCCCGCCACCGAAAGCAGCACCGGCGGCGGCATCACCGGGGTCCAGGCGCAGACCAGAACGGCAATGGCCCCGGCGCCGATCACCCGTACTTGCGGCGGCACCCCGGCGATACCGAACAGCGGCGCGGCGACCAGCGCCGCGCGATCCGCGTCATCACGAAGACGAGCCGCCAGAATTCGGCCTCCAGCGCGCCGAAGCCGAAATCGAGCTGGATCACCGCGCCACCTGCTCGGCCTGCCCGGTGCGGGCGATCTGGGCGAAGACTTCCTGTGCGAACTCGCCCACCAGCGTCATCATCGATCCGCCGAAGATCACCAGCACCACGGCGGTAATCGCCAGCTTGGGCACGAAAGTCAGCGTCTGCTCGTTCACGGATGTCGCCGCCTGCACCACGCCGACCGCAAGGCCCACCGCAAGCGAGGCGATCAGCACCGGCGCGGCGACGAGCGCGGTCACCCAGAGCATCCGGTCGGCCAGCGCAAGCAGGGCGGTGATGTCCTCCACGGGCGAAACCTAGCCGAAGCTCGCCGCCAGCGAGCCCATCAGCAGGGCCCAGCCGTCCACCATGACGAACAGCAGCAGCTTGAACGGCAGCGAGACCACCATCGGGCTCATCATCATCATGCCCAGGCTCATCAGCACCGAGGACACCACCAGGTCGATCACGAGAAACGGAAGAAACAGCATGAAGCCGATCTGGAACGCGGTCTTCAGCTCGCTCGTCACGAAGGCGGGCAGCAGGATCGAGAAGGGCACGTCCACGGTGTTCGTGAACGGAGGGGCATTGGCCATGTCCGCGAACATCGTAAGGTCGCGTTCGCGGGTCTGGCGGATCATGAAGGCGTGGAATTCGCGCCCGCCGGCCGAGATTCCCTGCTCGGCATTGATGCGGCCCGCCGCATAGGGCGCCACCGCATTGGCGTTCACCCGTTCGAGCGTGGGCGCCATCACGAAAAGCGAGAGGAACAGCGCCAGCCCGATCAGCACCTGGTTGGGCGGAGACTGCTGGAGCCCGAGCGCCTGCCGCAGGATCGCCAGCACCACCAGGATGCGCGTGAAGCTGGTCATCATCAGGATCAGGCTGGGCAGGATCGTCAGCAGCCCCATGACCAGCAGGAGCTGCAGCGACATGCTGAGACCCGGACCGCCGGCGCCGCTGCCGCCGAGCGAGTCCAGCGCCCGGTCGAGCGCGCCGGGGATCGCGGCCTGCGCGCGGCTCGCCGTGGGTATCAGCGCGGCGGGCAGGGCGAACGCGAAGAGGAGGCAGGAAGCGGGCGCGCGCTTCATGGCTCGGGCGTCCTTGCGGCCATGAGCGCATCGAAATCCGCGCGCGCGGGCGCTTCAGCAAGGCGGGTCAGGCCGTGCCGGGTCGCGGCGACGAGGATCTCGCGGTCGTGGAAGGCGATCACGGCAAGGCGCTGGGTGGGCGAAAGCATCATGGTTTCCACCACGCGCAGCGAACGGGTGCCCGCGTTCAGCCCCGCGCGTTCCTGCATCCGCCGCGCCAGCAGCAGGCAGCCCCATGCCAGCAGGCCGATCAGCGGCAGCAGCACGATCAGCTTGAGCACATACCAGAGCATCAGGACTGGCCTTCCTCGCCATCGGGCAGAGCGGGGGAAAGCGCGTCGTCAGCCGCCCCGCCCCCCGCTTCCGCTTCCTGCCCGACGATCTCGACGATCCTGAGACCGAAGCGGCCGTTGTGCGAAACCACCTCGCCGCGCGCGATGGGCTTGCCGTTGACCAGCACGTCGAGCAGTTCGTCGGTCAGCCGGTCAAGCACGACGACGCTTTCCGGGCCGAGCGCGAGCACGTCCTTCAGCTTCATCTGGGTGCGGCCCAGTTCCACGGTCAGGCGCACGTCGACATCGCGCAGGAAGTCGAGGCCGCGGGGATGGATGTTCATCGGGCTGGGATGTCCTTCTGTCAGAACGCGTGCGTGATCTGGACCGCGACGCGGTCGTCGAGTTCGCCGATGGTGCCGCTGGCAAGGGTGCGGCCGCCGACTTGCAGGGGGACGCTGCGCGCCACCGCCACCGGCAGCACGTCGCCGGTGCGCAGCGCGGAAAGACGGGCCATGGAGAGGCGCATGTCGACCAGCACCGCGGTCACTTCCAGCGGCATCGAGGCGAAGGGTTCGTCGGTCGGCTCGGGCGCGGCGAAGCGGCGCGGCCCGCCTTTCGCCTCCCTGCGCGGCGCTGCCACCGCTTCCGCCAGCGTCGCCACGGGAATGGCGAGCAGCAGCGACCAGGGCGGCATTTCCGGCTCCTCGATATCGAGCGAAAGGGTGAGCAGGTCGGCGCCGGACGCGAAGGGATCGAGCTGGCGCAGGCTGGTGTCGCGGCGCAGCGGGCGCACGCGGTGATCGTCCCGCGCCCCGAAGGCAAAAGTCAGCGCCTCGGCCACGCAGCTTTCGATATGGGCGAGCAGCAGTTCGGCGGACAGCGGAAAACTGTCTGGCAGCGGCGCGGGCACTTCGCCGGGGCCGCCGAAAGCCCGGTCGACGAGGCGGAACACCGGGGCGGCCTCGAACGTCGCCAGCAGCGGAAGCGCGGCGGGGCCGAGCACCATCAGCGTATGCGCGGCCAGCCCCTCGATCTCGCCCTGGAGGGAGGAAAGCGTGGCGTCCATCGGCATCCCCGCGCGCACGATCGGCGCATCGGTGCCTGACAGCCTGGCCAGGCCGATGGCCAGTGCGCGGGTGAGACGCTCGCCGATCAGGACCAGCGCGGGCACCAGTTCGGCCAGCGCCGGGCCGGATGCCACCAGCTCGCCGCTGTGCCGCGCTGTGGTGCGTTTAGGTGTCGTTCTGCCCCCTGTCACCGCGCCCTCACTGGATGATGAAGGTGCGGAAGTAGACGCCGTCGATGCCGCCGAAACCTTCCTTTTGAATCAATACGTTATTTATGGCGGCCGTCATCCGTTTCTCCAGCCGGTCCTTGCCGGGGAGGGTGTAGACGTCATCCTCGGGCGTATCGGCGAGGATCTCCAGCAGGGCGGATCGGATCGCCAGTTCATGCTTCTTGAGCCACATCAGCACGCGCCCGTCACGCCGGGTCGAGCAGGCCAGGCTGAGCTGCACGAGCGCATCCGAATCCTTGAGATTCGAGGTGAAATCGTCGGAAAACGTGAAGTAGGCGGTGCGATAGGGATCGCCGCCATCGCCTTCCACTTCGGGCACGGCGGCGCCTTCTCCCTCGCCCTCGGTCTTGGGCATATAGGGGTCATCCTCGCCCTTGCGGATCAGCTTGGGCTGGTTGTCCTCGCGATTTTCCGCATGATTTCCGCCGATTACGCCGGACATCACAAACGCGAGAACCCCGCCTCCCCCCACCACCAGCATGGCGAGCGCCACGAGAATGAGCCCAAGCTTGCCCTTCTTCGCGGCCGGCGCGTCCTGTGCTGCCTTCTCGTTCACGCGTTATCCCCCCGTTCGGCCGGATCAGGCATAAATTCCGCCGCGTCCGCCATCGTCGCTCCGCTGTTCCGGCGCTTCGCCCGGCCGCTGTTCGTGGTGAGCGCCATGCCTGCGGGACTGCTCCTGCCCCGCGCGGGCATCGGCGGCCGAAGCCTGTTGGCGCTGGTCCGGGGTCTGTCCGCCGGAACCGCCTGCAAATGCCGGGTTTTGCGGGGCGTTCTGGGCGGTCTGCTGTCCGGTGTCGCGTGGCGGGTCGCCGGTCTGCCCGCCTGCAAGGGTTGCCGCGACGCGGCCTGAACCGAGCCGGTGAAGCCCGCCGAGGTGCTTGCCATGGTCACCGACAGCCCACGATCCTCGTGCCGGAATTCCAGCGATACCGCGCCGAACTGCGCATGGCTGAGCGCGGCGCGGACACGCTGTGGATCGGCGGCCTCACGCGCTTGCGCCAGTCTGCCGACGAGCGCGGCGAAGTCCTGCGGACCTGCCGCGACAGGCGCGGCGGAGGCGCTGCGCGGACTGCCGGTATCGGCGGAAGGAACGGTGCCGGTGCCAGTGACGGTGATTGCGAGCGGTGCCGGAAACTGCTCCCGAGAAAGCGAGGTCGCCCCGGTTTTCGGCACTTCCACCGCCGATTCCATGTCCGCTTCGGCAGATTGCCGGGTTGAGGAAGCAAGAGGCGGTTCGGGATCGGTCGCCGAAGCGATGGCGTTCGCGGGACCGGGCATCGCAGCGGAGGGCGAGGTGGGCGCCTCGGTCACGGCGGCGGCGGGTGGCACAGCGTTCGCGATCTTCGGGGCCTGTTCCTGCACCCGGCCGAGCAGCGTGGTGCTCACCGGGAAAGGCTGCGCCGGCGGCGGAGCATCGCCGCTGCCGGCCTCGCCTGCCGTGATGGCGATCAGCCGGAACTGCGCGGCGTCGGCGGCTGGCGTGGATAGGGCGGCGGCCAGTCCCTTCGCGGCAGCAGGTGCGGGCTGTGCCGCTGCCGGAACCACGGCCGATGCCGTGGGATGCTGCGGCGCCATCGGCGCGGCACCGTCCTTGGGCGCCCTGCTCGCCGTGATGGGGATCGCGGGGATCGCGCAGCCGTGAAAGCTGCGATCGGGAGGATGACGGGAAGCATGGCAGCGGCGGCTCCGCCTGTGTCCGGAAGCGGCGCGGCCAGCGGTTCGGGCATGTCGCTTGCCGGTGCTTCGGCCGGATCCGGAAGGGCGGAGGCGGGCTCCATCGCTTCCGGCAGGATCTTGCCGGGTCGCTTGCCGATCTTGCCGTCTGCGGCGGCCGCGAGGGCGAGGTCCGGCACGTCCGCCCCGGCAGGCGCGGCGGCATCTTCGGTCGCCCCGAGAACCTCGGAGAACTGGCGGTTTTCAGGAGCCTTTGCCAGGGCTCCGGCCGCTCCCGGTGCCACCGTGGATGGCGATGCCGGGGTGGCTGCAGGGGCCGGGGCGGAGAACTGGATCATGCGTTGCGGGGTCCTCGTGTCGAGCATGGGCATCTCTATTCAAGACCCGTGCCAGTCGCCTTCCGGCCGCCCAGAACGGGAGTCTCTCCGCCCTTGGCGATCGTGCGTTCCTGCAGGGCGGCGCGTTCCTCGATGGCGGCGCGGCGGCGTTCGGCCTCGGCAAGAAGCTGTTGCTTGGCATCGGCGATAGACCGGGCGCGCAGGGCGTCGCCGTCAGTGGAGCGCGAGATCGCCTGCAAGCCGCTGACGAAGCGCCCGACCTGATGCAGGGCCGCGCCGTCCGCCATTTCGCGGCGGCTGCCGTAATCGTTCGCCATCTGCCGGGTGCGGTCGGCAAGGTCGCGCAGTTTCGACAGCGTGCTTTCCGCATGCGCCGCCTCGATCGCGGCAGACTGCCTGGCGATGGCGCGGATTCTTTCGAGCCTGCGCAGCCGAAGCAATCGCTTGCGCTCTTCCTGCACCGGATCAGGTACCGAGCAAGACGGCCAGCGCGTCGGCGCTGGCGGCAAGATCGACGATCTCGCCCTGCGGTTGGCTGAGGAAGTCCGTCAGCCGGTCGTGCATGGCGATGGCGCGGTCGAGCTGCGGATCGGCTCCGGCGCGATAGGCGCCCATCAGTACGAGGTCGCGGTTGGCCTCGTATCCGGCGATGAGCGCGCGGAACTGGCGGGCAAGCTGCTGGTGCCCGGCGGGAACGATGTCGTTCATCACGCGGCTGAGCGAGGCGGCAATGTCCACGGCGGGATATTGGCCGCGCTGGGCAAGATCGCGCGAAAGCACGATGTGCCCGTCGAGGATCGAGCGTGCGGTGTCGACCACCGGATCGTCCTGATTGTCGCCATCGGCCAGCACGGTGTAGAGCCCCGTCACCGAGCCGCCCGATGCGGCGGAATTGCCCGCGCGCTCCACCAGCTTGGTGATCGTGGCCAGCGCCGAGGGCGGATAGCCGCGTGCCGCGCCCGGTTCGCCGAGCAACAGGCCAATCTCGCGCGCGGCATGGGCGACGCGGGTGAGGCTGTCCATGATGAGCAGCACCCGCCGTCCGCGCGCGCGGAAATGCTCCGCCATCGCGGTTGCCAGCATCGCGCCGCGCAGGCGCAGGTTGGGGGCATGGTCGGCGGGCACGGCGACGACGACGGTCTTGTCCTTCTTCTCCGCCTGCATGTGCCGTTCCACGAAATCCGAGACCTCGCGCGCGCGTTCGCCGATCAGGCCGACCACCACGACTTCGGCCGATGCGCCGCGCGCGATCATGTCGATCAGCACCGATTTCCCGACGCCGGAGCCTGCCATCACGCCGATACGCTGGCCGACGCCGAATGTGGTGAGCGCATTGAGCGCGCGCACGCCGGTGTCGAAAGGCAGGCGCACCGGGCTGCGGTCGAGCGCCGAGGTGCGCACGCCGCCGGACGGCCATTCCAGGCGGCTGTGGATCGGAAAGCCGCCGTCGATCGGCAACCCTTCGCCATCCACCGCGCGGCCGAGGAAGGATTCCCCCACCGGCAGCAGTCCGGGCCGCCCTTCCGCCCAGACCCGCGCGCCGGGCCGCAGCAGGATCATGTCGCCGAGCAGCATCATCATCGTCCGCCCGTTGCGAAAGCCGATCACTTCGGCGGCGAGCGACTTGCCCGGCGCGTGGGAGACGCGGCACATCGCCCCCACCGGCACGGAAAGGCCGCTCACTTCAAGAAGCCCGCCGTCGCAGGCGGCGACAAGGCCGAAGCGACGGGGTGCTAGGTCCAGCGGTTCCGCTGCGAGATCGGCGAGGATCGGTTCCCAGAGCTTCAGCACCGGTGAAGCGCCTCGGCGATGGCGCGGCGCCAGTTGGCGGGGCCGTCCTCGACGCCGCCGGTCGCCGTTTCGACACGAACTGTTCCGCGTTCGAGCGTGGTATCGGGCTGGACCTGCCATTCCGCCGAAAGGGGGGAGGAGACAAGCCTGAGGTCTTCGGGGTGGAGCCGAACGAGCCGCTCGTCCTCGGCGCGAGTCAGCATGGAAACCGCCACGCTCACCCTGCGCAGGAGGGCATCGGGATCGATCGCCAGCGGCGCGATGGCGGATTCGCACAGGGCGGACACCGTGTCTCGCAGGCGCAGGCGCAGTTCCTCCTCCAGCACCTCGTCGAGACGCGCGAATGCGAGAGAGAGCTTTTCCCGCGCGGCGTCGTCGGTTTCGGCACGAAGCCGGGCTTCGTGCGAGGCCTGTTCGTGGCCCACCGCGAAGCCATGGCTGAAGGCCTCCGCAACGGGATCGCCGCTTTCGCTTTCCGGGGCAGCAGGGGCCGGATCCGGTTCGTGCGGGGAAGGGGCCTGCGCCTTGCTGCCGAAGCGGGCATCCGCCTTGAAACCCTCGGGCTGGATTCCGGGAACCTGATGACGGGGCGGCCGGGCCAGCGTATCGAGCAGCCTTGCGGAGGCCCGGCCCGGTTCGGTCCGGCGGGAGAAGGCGAGGTCAGACATAGTCGTCGTCTCCCGACCCGAAGGCTATCGCGCCGTCCGCGGCAAGGCGGCGGGCGATGGCCACGATCTCCTTCTGCGCGGCAACCACGTCGGCCAGGCGTGTCCGCCCCCGCGCGACGATCTCGTCCTTCACGCCGTCCGCGGCGCGGCTCGACATGGCGCGGAAGAAGTGCTCGCGCTCGTCCTCGCTCACGCCTTTCAATGCATCGATCAGCGAATCGTTGGGCACGTCGCGCAGCAGCGTGCCCATGGACTTGGGATCAAGCACGAAGAGATGCTCGAACTTGAACATCTCGTCCTCGATGCGCCGGGCCAGCAGCTTGTCGCGGCGGGTCAGTTCGCCCAGCACGCGCTTTTCCACGACCTTGCCGACACCGTTGATGATCTCGGCGGCCTCGCGCGCGCCGCCGATGGTGAGCGGGCGCTGGCCGTGGCATTCGGTGATGCGGCGGGCAAGCAGTTCCTCCAGCATCATGATGGCCTGCGGCGAAACCGGGCCGAGCGTGGCGATGCGGTGGACGATCTCGGGCTGGGATTCGGCGGGCAGGGCATGAAGGACGGCGGCGGCCACTTCGGGATCGAGCTGCACCAGCAGCACGGCGATGGCCTGCGGATGTTCGCCGCGCACCAGCGGAACCAGCGATTCAGGCGTGAGCCAGCGTGCGAGTTCGAGGGTCGAATGCGGCGCGGCGCCGGGCAGGATGCGGCGCATCATGTTGTCCGCCTTCACCTCGCCCACCGCTCTGGCGAACATGCCGCGCACTTGCCCCACCCGGTCATGCGCGACGAGGCCGAGCGCCTCGGTCCGGGAGACGAATCCGGCGATGGCCTCCGCGATCACGTCCGGCCCGATCTCGCCGAGCGCGCACATCTTCTCGCCAAGACGGCGCAATTCTTCCGGTTCGAGTTCGGAGAGGATGCGGCTTGTCTGGTCCTCGTCGAGCAGCATCATCATGATCGCGGCATTGTCGGCGGCGGGCAGGTCTGACGTGGCGGGGGGCGGGGTGGGAGGTTCGCTCATCAGGCCGCTTTCGCCCGCCCGGGTGCTGCCGATCCCGGCTCGCCGTCAGGGGCAGGCTCGTTGATCATCTGGCGCAGCGCGGCCACCGCGCTGTCGGGCTTTTCGGAAACGAGGCGCTGGGCGAGGTTGACCTGGCGGGAAAGCAGGTCGGCCCGGCGCAAGTCGATGTCGAGCCCGTCGGCGCCGGGGATTTCCGGGCGGTGCGGCAGGGCCCCGGCGAGCGGCACGGCGTCCAGCGGACGCTCCAGCGCACGTTCGAGGGCGAGCTGGACGGCATCGTCCCGGTCTTCCTCGTCGGCGGCGGCGCCGGACTTGCGCCGCTTCCGCCCCTTCGGCGGGGCCTTTTCACCGCGCATCGCCGCGATCAGCGGACGAACGCCAAGCAGCAGGACCATCAGCACCGCCAGCAATGCGGCGCCGTTGCGCACGACCATGGCGAACCACGGGGCCTCGTAGAAGGGCAGGGTCTCGCCGCTTTCCGGCTCGAACCGCCGCACGACGACCTTGACCTGATCGCCGCGCTGCGGATCGGCGCCCACGGCCGCGCTCACCAGCGACTGGATGTCCTGCGCCTCCTGCGCGCGCGCGCCTTTCATGGCGTCCGCCTTGATGGCCACCGCCACGGAAATCCGCCGGACTCCGCCAGGCCGGGTATTGGCGACCGAGACCTGGCGGCCCAGTTCGTAAGTGCGGCTGGAGGAGGATTCGCCGTTGCTGGTCCACCACTTTCACCGCATCGGGGGAAAGGCCCGGCACCGAGCCGGCGACGAGGTTGACGATGGCGGAGACCTGGCTCTCGGAAAGCTGGCGCCCGGCCTTCAGCCGCACCATCACCGAGGCGGTGGGCGGCACGTTGTCACGCACGAACACGGACTTCTCGCCCTCGGCAACGTGGACGCGCACGGATTCCACGCCGTCGATCTCGCCGATGGTCAGTTGCAGGTCATGCTCGCGGGCGGAACGCAGGCGCTCGCCTTCCAGCGTGCGGCTGGCGCCCATCGGCAGCTTGTCGAGCATCTGGTCGCCGCTCTCGGGCGTAGCCAGTGCGCCGTCGGAGGCCACGAGCATCCGCGCCTTGTAGAAATCGCCTTCGCCCACGGTGAGAGCGCCGGTCCGGTTGTCTATCCGGTAGTCGATCCCCGCCTGGTCCAGCGCCGCGGCGACACCGGCGCGGTCGGCATCGCCGAGCTGAGCGTAGAGCACGCGCTGCGATGACGGGGCCAGCATGGTCCACGCCAGCAGCGCCCCGCCCACGGCGGCAAGCCCGATGAAGGCAGGCAGCATCTTCTTCACCGCCGGTTGCGCGGTGAATGTGCCGAGGCGTGTCAGCACCGAGCCGCCGGAACGATCGGTGAATGGCGCGAACATGGAGGTGGTGGCGGGAAGCCGGGCGCCGCCATCGGCGGCCGCGGGTACGAGGTCGGCCATGCTGGATCAGACTCCCATCCGCATGATGTCCTGGTAGGCGGACAGCAGCTTGTTGCGCACCTGCATGGTCGCTTCGAAGGCGACGCCAGCCTCCTGCCGCGCGAGCATGACCTTGGCGACATCGGTGACTTCGCCCTTCTGGTAGGCTTCGGTCACGCCGTCGGCGCGGGACTGGACCGCGTTCACACCGTCGAGCGCGGACTTCAGCGTATCGGCGAACCCCTGCGCCGGAGCCGCCGTCGTCCCGGCAGAGCCGACCGCGGTGGGCGCCGCGCCCTGAGCGGCGTGAATCTGCTGGAGCAGGTCGCTGCGCTGGATGATCTGCTGGCGCATGGCCATGATCTGCTGGATACCGCCCGCGTTGGCGGAAAGGGCGGGGATGGCGCTCACCGGATGCCTCCCACCGCGCTGCGGCCGATCTCGATGCCGGCTTCGCGCAGGGAAGCGAGGCGATAGCGCAGGGTCCGCTCGGAAATGCCCAGCTCGCGCGCGCGCGCACGCGGTTGCCGCCGCAGGCTTCAAGGGTTTCGGCGATGGCGCGGGCCTCGGAGTTCTGGACGATGCTCGACAGTTTGCGGCCGCCGTCGCTTTCGGGGCCGTCGCCCGGCATTGCGCCAAGGCCGGTTCCGCCGCCTGCCGCGAAGGGAAGCAGGCGCGCCGGGCTGTCGAACACGATGTGCGCGGGCGTGATCGTGCCCTTGCCATGTGCCAGCAACAGGGCGCGGCGCATGACGTTCTCCAGTTCGCGCACGTTGCCCGGCCAGGGGTGAAGCCGCAGCAGGGCCAGCGCGGCATCGTTCAGGCAGGGCACGCGTGCCGGATCTGGCGCATGGCGCAGGGTCATGCCGAAGGCGAGCGGGGCGATATCGTCCGCCCGCTCGCGCAAGGGGCGCAGGGTGAGCGGGAAGACGTTGAGGCGGTAATAGAGGTCCGCGCGAAAGCGGCCTTCGGCCACTTCGGTCGGCAGGTCGCGGTTGGCGCAGGCGATCACGCGAATGTCCACCTTGATCGGGCGTGTCGAGCCGATCGGCACCACTTCCTGTTCCTGCAAGGCGCGCAGCAGCTTGGCCTGGAGGGAAAGCGGCAGTTCGGCGATCTCGTCCAGCAGCAGGGTGCCGCCGTCCGCGGCGCGCATGAAGCCCTCGCTCGACTGGGTGGCGCCGGTGAAGGCGCCCTTCTGGTGGCCGAACAGCATGGCCTCCAGCATGGTTTCGGGCATGGCGGCGCAGTTCACCGCGATGAACGGGCCGCTGCGGCGCGGGCTGCGGTTGTGGATGAAGCGGCTGAGCACTTCCTTGCCGGTGCCGGTCGGCCCGTTGACGAGCACGGGAATGTCGCTGTTCGCCAGACGGTCAGCCAGGGCGAAAACCGAGATGCTCTCGGGATCGGCGGCGATCGGTTCGTCAGGCGCAGCCATGGCGGCGAGCAGCATGGCGAGCGACGCCTCGCTCACGGGGTCGGCGTAAGTCAGCGCGATTTCGGATCCGCCTTCGCGTGAGAGCGCCGGCACGGCGCCGCGCGACAGCCGCACCTTGCGCGAAGTCGGCATGGCCGAAATCGTGCCGATGGATGCGTCCGCACCGTCCCGAAGTTCGATCGCCGAACAGTCGAGCAAAGATCCGGCAATAGCCACTGCCCGGTGAGCGAGCGGACCGTGCCGGCGATTAAATTCCGTGTCGAAAACCGGTTCGACCATGTCTCGCGTCCCCGTGGAATTAACAAGTTCCGGGGTTCGATATGCGTGCCTAACGGCGAATCTTTGGGAAATTTAAGGCCCCGTAGCGACCCTTAGTGAAAGTGAATTTTCGCGGAAGTCCGGGGGTTTCGGGGATGAAGCGTGCCGCAGGCGGGCTTAAATTCGCCGTCCCGTTGCCGGTCTTAGCCCCGACAGCCGCACCGGATGGGCCGGCAGACGCTGTTTCCACCTCGAGACACTCAACGGGAGCCAATACATGTCCGTTATCAACACCAACATCAGCGCGATTCGCGCTGCCAATGCGTCGAATTCCGCCAACAAGATGCTCGGCACCGCCATGGAGCGCCTGTCGACCGGCAAGCGCATCAATTCCGCCAAGGACGATGCCGCCGCCTTGCCATCTCCACTTCGATGACCGCGCAGGTCCGCGGCATGAGCCAGGGCATCCGCAATGCCAATGACGGCATCTCGCTCGCCCAGACGGCGGAAGGTGCGCTTTCCGAAGTTTCCAACATGCTCCAGCGCGTTCGCGAACTGGCGATCCAGTCGGCCTCGGGCACGTACCAGGATTCGGATCGCACGGCGATGCAGTCGGAAGTGACGGCGCTGACCAGCCAGATCGACGATATCCTCTCGGACACGACCTTCAACGGCAACACGCTGTTCTCGACCACTTCGGGCAGCGACGTGACCTTCGACATCCAGACCGGCGCAAATTCGGGCGAGACGATCACGCTGACCTCCTCGGCGATCGACGGCACCAATATCGACGCTTCCGCGCTCGACGTCTCCTCGGCCTCGGCCGCTTCGGACACCATCGACAGCGTCATCTCGCGCTGGCGGATGTGAACAAGACCCGCGCCTCGCTCGGCGCCGGCCAGAACCGACTGGAATCGGCGGTGAACAACCTCACCAACAACGTGACCAACCTGTCGGACGCGCGCTCGCGGATCGAGGATGCCGACTATTCGAGCGAGACCACGCAGATGGCCAAGGCCCAGATCCTGAGCCAGGCGTCCACTGCGATGATCGCGCAGGCCAACCAGAGCCAGCAGAACGTGCTGTCGCTGCTCCGCTAAGCGAAGCTCATCGACTGGCGGCCGGTCCTGCGTGACCGGCCGCGCGGCCCGGCGCCAGTCCCCAGAGCGCCGGGCCCGTTCGCGTGTCGGCATGCCGTTCGTATGCCGGCATCGGGGGGCTGGCCGAAGAACGCGCGGCCACGAGCGAATACAGGCAGGACACGACCGGGCAACGGACGGTTCATAGAGGAGCATGACCCGCTTCCTCGATCTGGACATTTCATGCGCCGCGCTTCCCCCATCCGCCTCGCCAGCCGTTTCGCCATGGCCTTCGCCTCGTTCCTGCCGGTAGCCGCCGCTGCCGAAACGCGGGAGGACGAGCAGGTCTGGGTAAATCTTACGGCGATGGGGCCGATCTCGGGCGATGTCGTCTACTTCGCCGAGCTTCAGCCGCGCATGGGTGATGGAGCCTCGCGGCTGGACCAGCTCCTGCTGCGCGGGGCGGTGGGCCTGAAGCTTTCTCCTTCCGTCACGCTCTATCAGGGCTATGCCCATGTCGTGGTGCCGGTGGACGGCGGCAGGGACGTGAACGAGGAGCGCAGCTTCCAGCAGCTCAACTGGTTCATGGGCAGGCCGCTGGGCGGCGAACTCACCTCGCGTACGCGGCTGGAGCAGCGCTGGCGTTCGGACGGCGGCGATACCGGCTGGCGCCTGCGCGAGATGCTGCGTTACGAAAAGCCGCTGCAGCCCGGAAGCAATGCCGTGAACGCGCTGGTCTATGCGGAAGGCTTCCTTGCGCTCAACGACACGGACTGGGGCGCGCGCGGCGGCTTCGACCAGCTCCGCTCCTTCGTCGGCGTGGAACTGGGCGTGAAGGATGCGACTACCGTGGAACTGGGCTATCTCAACCAGGTGATAGACCAGAGCCGGGGCCGGACGCGAGTGAACCACGTCGCCTCGGTGACCCTGTTCTTCCGTCACTGAACATCAGGAATGCCCCGCTTTGGCGCGGGACAGGCCTTTTGCACCCGTCCCTGTCAGACCAGTCCCAGCTTGGCCAGTTCGCGGGCGAGCGCAGGGGGCATGGCATCGCCGGCGCTCTCGCCCTCGCCAAGGTCGCGCGGGGCCTGTTCCTCGGCAAGATAGCGCCATCCCTGATGGGCGCGCTTGGGCTGGGTGACGACCGGGATCAGGGTGGGGGCGAGGCGGATGTGCCAGCGCCCGTCCTCGCGTTGCTCGAACCCGAGGATGGGCGAGCGTCCGATCAGCGCATGTTCGTAGATCCAGTAGAGCGAGCCGCCGACCATCTCTTCCTGCCGCTTGGGCAGGTAGCGGGTGGTCAGGCGGGCTTCACCGATCGCTTCGTGGCTCTCCAGCCAGGCGCGCAGGTCCGCCGGGCTCTCGGCGGAAAAGGCGATCTTGGTCATGTGCAGCGGCATGGGCGCTAGATAGGTACTGGAGGTTTAACCCACCAGACCGGAAACCGTCGCCAGCCCGAGGAAGACGAGGAAGCCCATCGAGTCCGTTGTCATCGTCACGAAGATGGACGAGGCGATGGCCGGGTCCGCCTTGAGCCGTTCCAATGTCAGCGGCACGAACACGCCCGCCATGCCGGCGATCAGGATATTGGTCATCATCGCCAGCGCAATGACCAGGCCCAGCGTGACATTGCCGAAGATCAGGCTGACGACGATGCCGATGACCACCGCGATCGTGCAGCCATTCAGCAGCGCGATGGACATCTCGCGCCGCACCGCGCGCCAGGCGTTGGACGCGGTAAGCTGGTTGGTGGCCAGCGCGCGGACGGTGACGGCCAGCGTCTGCGTACCGGCATTGCCGCCGAGGCCCGCCACGATCGGCATGAGCGTGGCCAGCGCGACCATCTTCGAGATCGTCCCTTCGAACATCGCGATGACCGACGAGGCGAGAGTGGCGGTGAGCAGGTTGGCGATCAGCCAGCGCACGCGCGCCGAATAGGCATCGCGGATCGGCTCGTTGATGTCGCCGTCGCCCGCGCCGGACAGCAGCAGGGTATCCTCGCCCGCTTCTTCCTGAATGATGTGGACGATGTCGTCGACCGTGACCTGGCCGATCAGCCGCCCGGCCTCGTCGACCACGGCGGCGGAGATCAGCGCATATTTCTGGAAGCGCAGCGCGACTTCCTCCTGATCCATGTCGGCCGGGATCAGGGTCTGGTCGCGCGCCATCACGTCGTAGAGCGGGATGTTGCGGGGGGTGCGAAGTATCCAGGAGAGCGCGCAAGTACCGATCGGGCGGTGCATCGGATCGACGATGAACACTTCCCAGAACTCCGTCGGCAGCTCGCGGTGTTCGCGCAGGAAATCGATGAGGTCGCCGAGGTCATCGATTCGTGGACGGCCACGAAATCGCGGCTCATCAGGCGGCCGGCGGATTCTTCCGGATAGGACAGCGCGTTTTCGATGGCGGCGCGGTCTTCCGGCTCCATCTCGGCCAGGACGGCCTGCTGGTCCTCCTCGTCGAGATCCTCCAGCATGGCGACCGCGTCGTCGGTGTCGAGCTGTTCGGCGATCTCGGCGACGACTTCGGCGGGCAGCGCCTCCATCAGCGCCTCGCGCACCCAGTCGTTCAGCTCCGCGATGACCTCCACGCCCATCAGGTCGCGGATGGCCCGGGCAGACCGAGACGCTCGTTCTCGTCGACCAGCTCGAACAAGTCGGCGATGTCGGCGGGGTGGAGCGGTTCGACGAGATCGTAGACGCGCTCGAAATCCTCGTCGTCCAGCGCGTCCTTCACGCTGCGGACGAATTCGGCCTTCAGGCGGTTGTCGTCGTCGAGGCTTTCGGACGGCGCTTCGGGAGGAGCGTCCTGCGCTTCATGGGCGCGATCCTTCAGCTCTTCTTCGAGGTCCGTTTCCGTCATGCTGGCCGGTCTACGCGCCATTTTCGCAATTGCAACAGCGCGCATTCGATTTGCCGGGCCGAGGCCAAACTACCATGTCCTGACGTGACATTGCCGCGCCATTCCCTATATCGGGCGCCAATGCCCGACCGGCGCGCAGCTCGCGCCGGCAGAAGGAGATAGGCAATGGCTGACGAATACCTGACGCTCACTCTCGACACCGGCAACGGCGAAGGCGGCGACGTCAAGATCAAGCTGCGCCCCGACCTCGCCCCCGGCCACGTCGAGCGCATCAAGGAACTGACCGGCGAAGGTTTCTACGACGGTATCAAGTTCCACCGCGTGATCCCGGGCTTCATGGCGCAGGGCGGCTGCCCCAACGGCACCGGCATGGGCGGTTCGGAAAAGCCCGACCTGCAGGCGGAATTCAACGCCGAACCGCACGTGCGCGGCGTCTGCTCGATGGCCCGCACCAGCTATCCGCACTCGGCCAACAGCCAGTTCTTCATCTGCTTCGACGATGCACGCTTCCTCGACAAGCAGTACACCGTGTGGGGCCAGGTGGTCGAAGGCATGGGACTCGTCGACGCGCTGCCCAAGGGCGAGCCGCCGCGTGAGCCGGGCAAGATCGTCAAGGCGACCGTTTCGGAAGGCTGATCCTTTCCGGGCTCTTGCCGACAGTGAAAAGGGCGGTGCCGCTGGCGCCGCCCTTTTTCGTTACCCCTTCGTTACTGCGCGGCCTTTGCCTTTTCGCTCTTCTCGAGCTCCGTTTCCGATATGCCGAGCAGTTTGGCGAGGCGGGCCTTCTCGCTCTTCGAAAGCTCCGCGTAGCTGCGCGGTGCCGGCAGTCCGGCGCTGGCGGCCTTCACTTTTTCGACGATGGACGGCATCTGTTCCATCAGCTTGGGAGCGAAGGCCTGCATCTTCTCCATGACTTCGGGCGACATCATGATGAGATAGGAATCGGCGGCATAAGCCTTGCCGGTCGGCGTCGCGAAGAAGGTGTTGAGTTCGTCGAGCTGGGCGGCGGTGTACTTCCCGGCATAAGCCTGCGTCAGCCCGGCGCGAACGTCCGGTTCGACCTGGGTCATCAGCGGGATCATCTCGCTCATCATGGTGCGCGTGGAGATCTGCATGCGCTGTTTGAAGGCCGGATCGTAGATTTCCATGATCTCGGCGAGGGAGGCGGGACCAAGCTTCCCGGGATCGACGCCGCTCAGCCCCGCCAGCTGCCGGAGCGGCATTTTCATGGTGGAATCCATGATGGAGTCCATCATCTTGTCGAGCGTGCCGTTCATCAGGCGGGCGTAAGTCCCGGCTGGAAACACGTAGTCCACCGTCTGGCGGGCGGCGGCGATGCGCGCGGGGTCGGTGACGGGGGTGGCAGCCGCCGGTGCGGCAGGCTCCGCGGCCCATGCCGGCGCGTCGATGCAATGACGGCCGCCGTGGCAGCGGTAAGGAAAGCGGATTTCATGCAAGGCCCCCGGATGTCGCGATAAAGTCGCTTGCAACATAGACCGCGCGGCGATCCGGGGGAATGGTATTCGGGCGTCAGAGGCCCGCTTGCAGCAGCCATTCGTGGAAGATGCGCACTGGGCGCGATTCCAGGGCCTTGGGCTTGCAGACGAACCAGTAGCGGTAGGGGCTTTCCACATCGATATCGAACAGCCGCGCCAGGCGATTGTCGTGGCTGCGGCGGAAGTGGTCGTCGTGCATGATGGCGATGCCGAGGCCTTGCGCCGCCGCTTCGAGCACGAGCTGGCCGGAGTCGAAACGGTCCACCGATGCCGGTTCCAGCTTGGACAGGCCGATCGCGTTCTTCCACGCGTCGAGGCTCTGCGGGAGATCCTGATGGATCAGGAACGTCTGCTTGGACAGGATCGCCTCGTCCGGGACGTTGCCGATCTCCTGCGCCATCTCCTTGGAGGTGATGGCGTAGACCTTGTTGTGGTCAAGCTGGATGCGGTAATAGGCCGGGTCCGGCTCGGGCGAGAGGATGATCGCGGCGTCCAGCGTGTCGCCTACGCGGTCTTCCAGATGGGCGCCGGTGTCGATGTCGATGTGCAGGCGCGGGTGCAGCTTGCGCAGTTCCGGCAGGCGCGGGAACAGGCGTTGGCCGCCAAACAGCGAAGGCACGCCGAGATGAAGGCGCAGCACCTGGCCACGGTCGATCTGCGATTCCACCGCTTCGGCCAGTTCTTCCAGCTTGGGGCCGACCACGTTGTAGAAGGCCATGCCTTCGTCGGTCAGCTTCATCGACTGGTGCTGGCGCGTGAACAGGCGCTTGCCGGTGAAGTCCTCCAGCGCGGCGACGCGGCGCGAGAGGGCGGAAGGCGAGAGTGCCAGTTCGTTGGCCGCCGCCTTGGCCGAACCGAGGCGGACGACGCGGACGAAGGCTTCAAGCGCGCGCAGAGGTGGGAGACGACGTACAGGCAATGGCTTGTCTTTTCACTCGGGGTCTGGAGCCGCCGGCAGGGCGGCACCATGGGTTAATCTGTCTCTTCGGCCGATTCCGTGGCCGGAGGATGGAGGCGAAGCCGCGTGACGCGTCGCTCGTCGCCGTCGGTGACTTCTATGCGCCAGCCGCTGTCATGCTCCAGGACGGTGCCGACCTGCGGAACCTGTCCGGCCAGCACGAAAGCAAGTCCGCCCAGGGTATCCACGGCTTCCTCGACTTCGGCCAGGCGCGGGTCGATCCGCTCCGCAACGTCATCGAGTTCGACGCGGGCATCGGCGTCCCAGATACCGCTCTCTTGCGAAATTAGCAACTCCTCGGGGGCGTCGTCGTGCTCGTCCTCGATATTGCCCACGATTTCCTCGACGAGGTCCTCGATGGTGATGATACCGTCGGTGCCGGTATACTCGTCGATGACGACGGCGAGGTGCGTGCGCTGGGCCCGCATGTCCACCAGCACGTCGAGCGCGCCGCGGGACTGCGGCACGTAGAGCGGCTGGCGCAGCAGGGCCGACCAGTCCTCGGGCGGCTGTTCGCCGCGGGCGAGGATCGGGAACACGTCCTTGATGTGGATCATGCCCTTTATCGCGTCGAGCGATTCGCCATAGACCGGCATGCGGCTGTGGCCATGTTCGGCAAATGCCTCGACCACTTCGGCCCAGCTTGCCGAGGCTGGAATCGCCACGATCTCGCTGCGCGGCACGGCGACGTCGTCGGCATCGTGCTCGCTGAAGTGGAGCAGATTGCGGAGCATCTGCCGTTCAAGCTGGGATAGATCGCCGTTGGCGGGACCGCTATCGTCGGCGTCGCCTTCGTGCTCGTTGATGACGTCCTCGATCTGTGCGCGAAGCGACTGATCGCCGTCGTTCTGGAAAAGTCGCCTGAAGACACGCCAGAGCGTGCCTGTACTGTCCCCATCTCCCGAGCCGGACTCGGTATGGCGGCCATTGTCGGCCATCGTTTTATGATACCCCTACAGGTTAAGATCTGTCGCCATATGGGTCGGCAATGCCGATGAGGGCAAGAGCCTTTGTTTCGAGGGCCTCCATTGCCTCGGCATCATCGTCCGAAATCTCGTGATCGTGCCCCGCAAGGTGCAGCAGGCCGTGGATGATGAGGTGGCTGGCATGGTGTTCCACCGGCACGCCTTTCTCCTGCGCCTCACGCGCGCAGGTCTCGAAGGCGAGGGCGAGATCGCCCAGCATTTCGGGCGGCCGTCCGGTGCGAGGGCCAGCAGGTCGGCGCGTTCGAGCATGGGGAAGGAAAGCACGTTGGTGGGCTTGTCCTTGGCCCGCCATTCGCGGTTCAGGACGTGGACTTCCTCGTCCGATGTGAACAGCAGGCTGGCGAGAAGCCGCGGATTTTCAAGCTCCGGGGCTACTTCCACCAGCGCTTCCAGCGCGGCTTCGGCAAGGTCGGCCCAGTCGGTCGCAGGGGGCCAGGGCGCTTCGATATCGATTTCGAGATCCATCCCTGGCCCCTTGGCGCAAAATGCCGCTCGGCGCTACTCCGGCTTCTGTGCCGAGGGATCGACGTAAGGCCCTTCGTAAGCCTCGACGATCCGGCCCACGATCGGGTGGCGCACGACGTCCTGCACGGTGAAGCGCGTCACATCGATGCCTTCGACGCCTTCAAGCCGGCTCACCGCGTCGGCCAGGCCGCTCATGCGGTCACCGCCGGGGATGTCCACCTGCCGGGGATCGCCGCAGACGACCATGCGGCTGTTCTGGCCGAAGCGGGTGAGGAACATCTTCATCTGCTCGCGCGTGGTGTTCTGCGCTTCGTCGAGAATGACGAAGGCATCGGCCAGCGTGCGGCCGCGCATGAAGGCGATCGGCGCGATCTCGATCTCGCCGCTTGCCAGACGGCGCTCCACCTGTTCGGGCGGCATGCAGTCGTAAAGCGCGTCGTAAAGCGGGCGCAGGTAGGGATCGACCTTGTCCTTCATGTCGCCCGGGAGGAAGCCGAGCTTTTCGCCCGCCTCCACCGCCGGGCGGGAAAGGATCAGCCGCTGGACTGAACCGGTCATCAACTGCGAGACGGCCTGCGCCACCGCAAGGTAGGTCTTGCCCGTACCTGCCGGGCCGAGCGCGAAGATCACGTCCGACCGGTTGAGCGCGCGCATATATTCGATCTGCATCGCGGAGCGCGGCACGATCGTCTTGCGGCGGGTGCGAATCATGATCGGCGGGGCGCCGGTATCGCCCGAGATTATGCCTTCGAGGGTGGGCTCAGCCGACATCGCGATCAGCGATTCGACCGCGCCCGAATCGAGCGCCTGACCCTGTTCGAGGCGGTGATACATGCCCTTGAGCGTGTCGCGCGCGCGGGCGACGGCATCTTCGGGGCCCTCGATCTGGATCTTGTTGCCGCGCGCGGCAATATAGACGCCGAGCCGGTTTTCGACTTGCACGAGGTTTGAATCGAACTGGCCGAACAAGGCCCCCAGCAAAGTCTGTTCGTCGAACTCGACTTCGACACGCGCCCGGCGGTGTGCTTCGGGCCTGAACTGCGCCGGTTCGCCGGCACGTGCTGCTTTGCGGGCCATGTGCTCCTTTCGAATGAGGATGCTTCGTTCTGTCTCGAAGATGGCTCCGCGCATCGTTTCCTGCAAGGCGCTTCTATTCGAAAATTGCTCGCTTCATGGGGGATAACCTCCCGTTTCGGCGCGCTGCCCGCGATTTGTCGCAGGCTTGCGACACACCTGAAATTTTCCTGCAAACAACATTTTAAGTCCGTTCAGCTTGCGGGGTGCAAACCTGAACTCACAGACCGACCAGGCCCCTTCGGGGATCATGGGTCGCTCGGTTCAAGGAGAAGCATAATGCGCAAGTTCATCATGGCCGCCCTGGCAGCAAGCGTCATCATTCCCGCAGCGGCGGTGCCGACCATGGCTTCGGCGCAGAGCGCCCGCGAAGTCCGCGAAAGCGCCCGCGATGTCCGCCAGAGCGAACGCCGCGTCGATCGCGACGTGCGCCGCGGCGATTACCGCGCGGCCGACAAGTCGCAGCGCCAGCTCAACCGCGACCGCCGCGAACTGCGCGAAGACTGGCGCGACTATCGCCAGGCCCATCGCGGCGATTACCGCCGTCCCGCCTATGTCGGCCCGCGCGGCTATCACTATCGCCCGGTCGCCGTCGGCCACCGCTTCCAGCCGTCCTACTACGGCAGCCGCTACTGGGTGAACGACTATGGCCGCTATCGCCTTCCCGCGCCGCGCGCCGGCCATCGCTGGGTTCGTTACGGCAATGACGTGGCCATGGTGAACATGCGTTCGGGCCGGGTCGTCACCATCCACAATGGTTTCTTCTGGTAAGAATACCGCCGCCGGGCTTGACCCGGGCGGGTCGCGGAGGGCCTCCGGCAAAAGCCGGGGGCCCTTTCCATGCGTGCCGTTCGTGCGCCGTCTGCGACAGGGCGATCTTGCGGCAGGGGTGGGCAAGCGGCTAGCCTTGCGGGCATGAGCAGGAAAACTCCCGCCGCCAGGATTCTGGCGCTCGCCCCCGTCCTGGCCCCCGTTCTGGTCCTTGGCCTCTCGCTGGCGGGCTGCAAGAAGGATGCCGCCCCGCCCGAGGCCACCGCTTCGGCGGAACCGGCGGAGGATGTCACCGCACCCGCAACGATGACGGTGGAGGACTGGATTCGCGCCAATCACAAGGATGCGCTCTCCACCGACCTCGGCAAGTTGCAGTACGCCGCCGCCGAGACCGACCTCGACGGCGACGGCATGCCCGAGGTGCTCGTCTATCTCGGCGGGCCGATGTTCTGCGGCACCGGCGGATGCAATCTCGTGGTGCTGAAGCGCGAGGGCGCCGATCTTCGCAAGGTGAGCGAAACCAGCGTCGTCCAGCTTCCGGTGGGCGTGCTGGAGAGCAAGTCCCACGGTTGGCGCGATCTGGCCGTCACCGTTTCGGGTGGCGGCATGGCGGAAGGTGTCTCGCGGCTGCGCTTCACCGGCAAAAGCTATCCCACCAATGCCAGCGTGGAAGTGAGCGCCGACGCGGAGCCGGTAAGCAAGCCGCTGATCGCGGAAGGCGCGCTCAAGCCGCTCGACTGATAAGCCAGCGGCGGAAGGCGGCGTTGACGGCGTCTGGCTGCTCCATCGGCGCCATGTGCCCGGCTCCCGCGATCACTTCGTAAGTGGCGCCGGGCAGGGCCTGCACCATTTCCTCGGCAAGCCGGGGCGGGGTGAGGGCATCGGCCGCTCCGACCATGACCATGGCGGGCACGGTGACGGTGGCGAGCGTCTCCAGCGAATCGGCGCGGTCGATGATCGCGGCCTGCTGGTCCATGTACGTGCCGAAACCCACGCGCTGGGCCATCTGCACGACCTCCTCGAACAGCGCTTCGGGGCATTCCGGCGCGACGAGCTGGCGCAGCGAACCGCGCAGCACGCTTTCGAAGCCGCGGGTCTGCGCGGTGCGGATCGCGGCGCGGCGCAAGTCTGCCTGTTCCGGGGTGTCCCCCCGCGCATTGGTGTCGACAAGGGCGAGGCGAAGCACCCGCTCGGGCGCGCGGCGCCAGATTTCCATGGCGACATAACCGCCCATCGAGAACCCGGCCAGGGCGAACCGTGCCGGTGCCGCTTCAAGCACGCGGCTGGCCATCAGGGCGATCGAATCGTCCTTCAGGGTATCGCCGATGGAGATATCCGCGATCCCGGAAAGGCCCGAGACCTGCGCCTGCCAGACGTGCCGGTCGCAGGACAGGCCGGGGATGAGAACCAGTGCCGCCCGCTGTTCCGCCGCCAGCTCTTCCGTCACGGGTGGGCCGGGCTCAGCAGCCTGGCGGAGATCGCGTTGTAGCCGGCTTCGGTCAGTTCCACCGTGACCAGATCGCCTACCGCGACATCACCGTCGAAATAGACCGACTGCAGCCATGGCGACTTGCCGAGCCACTGGCCGGGGAACTTGCCCTTGCGTTCCACCAGCACGTCGCAGGTCTTGCCGACCGAGGCCTGGTTGAAGGCGGTCTGGTCCCGGCCCAGCGCGGCCTGAAGGCGCAGGATCCGTTCGGTCATGACTTCGGCGGGAACCTGGCCGGCCATCGTCGCGGCGGGCGTGCCTGCGCGCGGGCTGTACTTGAAGCTGAAGCACTGGGCATAGCCGACCGCATCGACGAGCTTGAGCGTATCCTCGAACTCGGCATCGGTCTCGCCGGGGAAACCGACGATGAAGTCGCCGGAAAGGGCGATGCCCGGCCGCGCCGCACGTACCTTGTCCAGCACTTTGAGATAGCTTTCGGCGGTGTGGCTGCGGTTCATCGCCTTCAGCACCCGGTCGCTCCCCGCCTGTACCGGCAGGTGTAGGTAGGGCATCAGCTTTTCGACTTCCGCGTGGGCCGCGATCAGCCCGTCCGCCATGTCGTTGGGATGGCTGGTGGTATAGCGGATGCGGGCGAGATCGGCGATCCCGGCCAGTTCGCGGATCAGCCCGTCAAGGCCGACGCGGCGCCCCCTGGCGTCCTCGCCGGTCCAGGCGTTGACGTTCTGGCCCAGCAGCATGATTTCGCGCGCGCCGGCGTCTACCAGCCGCTTCGCCTCGTCGACCAGATCGGCGTGCGGGCGCGAGACTTCGGCGCCGCGGGTATAGGGAACCACGCAATACGTGCAGAACCGGTCGCAGCCTTCCTGAACGGTGAGGAAGGCGGTGGGGCCCGAGCGCCTGCGTTTCGGCAGGGCGCCGAACTTGGTTTCCGCCGGCATGTCGGTATCGGTGACGCGGCGGCCTTCGCCGGCTTCGCGGATCATGTCGGGCAGGCGGTGATAGGCCTGCGGGCCGACCACCATCTTCACCGCGGGCGCGCGCTTCATGATCTCGTTGCCTTCGGCCTGCGCGACGCAGCCGGCAACGGCGATCAGCGGCGAGGACCCGTCGGCGCGGCGAAGGCGGCCGATATCGGAATAGACCTTCTCCGCCGCCTTTTCGCGGATGTGGCAGGTGTTGAGGACGACGAGATCGGCATCCTCGCCCTCGGGCGCGGCGGCAATGCCCTGTTCGGCGAGCAGTTCGGCCATGCGTTCGCCGTCATAGACGTTCATCTGGCAGCCGAAGCTCTTGACCCGGTAGGTCCTGGGATTCTGGGTGGAAGGCATGGCCGGGCGAATACACGCCTTCGCGCGGCTTTTGAAGGGGCGCCGCCGCGCGGTCGGAACGGTGCCGACTCAGGCATTTTGCGGTTGCAATCTGAACAACTGTTAATGTTGGAGATTAACCGTTGTTCAGGCTGGAAATGAACCTTTGTTCATACTCGAAACCCACGGAATGCGCGGGCCTCCGTTCACCTGAGCAGAAGCACGACCGGCCAGAATCGCGTTGTCGGAAAAGCGCTGCTGGGCTTGGACAATTGCACAATTGTTAACAATCAGGAGAATTCCATGTCGCCGTCACTTTTGAAGCTTGCTCCCGCCGTCGTCGTTATGGTTGGCGCCATGGGTCTGGGCGGCTGCGCCAGCAAGGGCTTCGTGCGCGAACAGATCGCGACCGTGAACCAGCGCATCGACGGGCTCGACTCGCGTCTCCAGCAGACCGACGGCACCGCCAAGCAGGCTCTTGCCGAAGCGCAGGCTGCATCGGGCCAGGCCCAGAACAACGGCCAGCGCATCGACCAGCTCAACGGCCGCGTCGATGGCGTCGAGCAGCAGATGGCCCAGGCCCAGCGCAAGCGCGCCCGCAACTGACGGACCGCTTCTGACGGCACGTCCGGGGTTTCGCCCCGGACACTTGCCGGTTACAGGCCGACTACAAGCGTCGGCGCCGCTCCTGGCGCCGACCGTTCTTCCCGAGTGCCCCGATCGATGATGAAGGTGTTCCTGGCGCTGGCCGGTCTGGCCACGCTGGCCGTTGCCCCGGCCGCGCAGGCGGCGAATGCGCCCGCTTCCGCCACTACTGCCGCGAAGAAGGCCAAGGCGCCTGCCGGGAAGACCGGCACTTCTGCGAAGACCGCCGGGAAGAAGCGGGCGAAAAAGGCTGCCCCCGCACCGAAGCCGCCGATGGCGCGTTCCGAGGATACCGCGCGGGTCGCCGACTGGGTGGCCTCCTCCGGCGACAACCGTTCGCTGCCCTATGTCATCGTCGACAAGAAGTCCGCTGCGGTCTTCCTGTTCAATGCCAAGGGCGAACTGGTTTCCGAAGGGCCTGCGCTGGTGGGCATCGCCCCGGGCGACGACGCCACGCCCGGCGTCGGGGCGAAATCCCTTTCCGAGATCGGGCCTGCCGAGAAGACCACGCCTGCCGGGCGGTTCCTTGCCCGGTTCGGCTGGGCCGCGGGACGCCAGCGGGTGCTGTGGGTGGACTATGCGACCTCGGTGGCGCTTCACACCATTCCGCCCGCCAACAAGGAACACCGCCGCGACCGAATGCTGTCGCCCACGATCGAGGACAACCGGATCACTTTCGGGTGCATCAACGTCCCGGTCGCCTTCTACGGCAAGGTTCGCCCGCTGTTCGAGAAGAAGGGTGGATATGTCTATGTCCTGCCCGATACCAAGCCGATCGAGGAAGTGTTCCCGCGCCTGCGCGTCCAGGCATTCGTGAACGCCGGGGCTTCCTGATCCTGCGCTTTCCGGGGCGGCCGGGGCTCCCGCGAGGCGCTATCGCGCATCGCGGCGCGAGCGTGGCTCCGCAGGATTGACCGGGGTCGGGCCCCGATCGGGCGTGCCGCGTAAACCCGTCCGTCCTCGTGCAGCCTGTTTCCCTTTCGCTGCACTTCGGCTATCCGCGCGCGGATGAGCGATAACCAGACCCTTTACGCCGCCTTCGCAGGCCACCTCAACGCCGCGCTCGATGCGCTCGAAGCAGCAGGCACGCTGCCCGGCGGCCTGAAGCGAAGCGCGATCACGGTCGAGCCGCCGCGCGATACTTCGCACGGCGATCTTTCGACCAATGCGGCGATGGTGCTCTCCAAGCCCGCCGGCATGAAGCCGCGCGACCTGGCCGAAGCGCTGGTGGCGGAGCTGTCGAAGCTCGATTCGGTGACTTCGGCGGAGATCGCCGACCCGGTTTCATCAACCTTCGCCTTTCTGACGCCACCTGGATCGCCGAACTGCGTGCGATCGGCGCAATGGGCGCGGACTATGGCCGCTCGGCCATGGGCGGCGGCGCCACCGTCAACGTGGAATACGTTTCGGCGAACCCCACGGGTCCGATGCACATGGGCCACTGCCGCGGCGCGGTCGTCGGCGATGCACTGGCGACTCTGCTGGAGTTCGCGGGCCACAAGGTCATCAAGGAATACTACGTCAACGATGCCGGCGCGCAGGTGCAGGTGCTCGCCCGCTCGGCGCATGTGCGTTATCGTGAAGCGCTGGGCCATGACGTCGGCGCGATCCCCGAGGGGCTCTATCCGGGCGAATACCTGATCCCGGTCGGCCAGCAGCTTGCCGCCGAATTCGGCGACAAGTACGCGGACGCGCCCGAATCGGAATGGCTTGTGCTGTTCCGCGAGAAGGCCGTTGCCGCCATGCTGGTGATGATCAAGCAGGACCTCGCGCTGCTGGGCATCCATCACGACCTGTTCTCCTCGGAAGCCGAGCTTCAGGCCTCGGGCAAGCCGGACGAGGCCGAGGCATGGCTGCGTTCGAAGGGCCTCGTCTACGACGGCGTGCTCGAAGCGCCCAAGGGCAAGACGCTTGAGGACTGGGAAGCGGTGGAACTGCCGCTGTTCAGGTCCACCCAGTTCGGCGACGATCAGGACCGCCCGATCAAGAAGTCGGACGGCACCTGGACCTACTTCGGCGCTGACCTCGCCTACCACTTCCAGAAGGCCCAGAGCGCCGACGCGCTGGTGGACATCTGGGGGGCGGACCACGCGGGCACCGTCAAGCGCATCAAGGCCGCCGTGGCTGCCATGACCGGCGCCGATGGAGAACCCACGCCGTTCGAGATCAAGCTGGTGCAGATGGTCCAGCTCCTGCGCGACGGCGAGCCGGTGAAGATGTCCAAGCGTTCGGGCAACTTCGTCACGCTGGCCGAAGTCGTCACCGAAGTGGGCAAGGACGTGGTGCGCTTCACCATGCTGACCCGCAAGCCGGAAGCGCAGATGGACTTCGACTTCGCCAAGGTGGTCGAAGCCTCGAAGGACAACCCGGTGTTCTACGTGCAGTACGCCAATGCCCGCGTCCACTCGACCCTGCGCAAGGGTGAGGCCGAGGGCGGATTCAAGCCTTCGTCCGAGCACCTCGAACTGCTGGGCGCGGAAGAACTGGAGCTGGTCAAGCTGGCCGCGCAGTTCCCGCGCATCGTCGAAGCCGCCGCCGCCGCGCGCGAACCGCACCGCATCGCCTTCTTCCTCGGCGACGTCGCGGCCGCGTTCCACGGCTACTGGAATCTCGGCAACGACCGCGTCGAAAAGCGCTTTGTTAACGCCGCCGACGGTAATCTTACCAGCGCCCGGCTTTTCCTGGCGGCGCAGATCGGGCAGCTTGTCCGCAATGGTCTCGCGCTGCTGGGCGTCGAGGCAGTGGAGGAAATGTAAGCCATGGCGAACTGGGGCCAGAATCAGGAAGGCGGAGAGGATCGCAGGGGCACGTTTCACGACGACCTGAACGCGAACCGCTCCGGCAGCATCTCGGGTTACGACGAACCCGGCCCGATGGAACCCGGTAAGCTGGAACCCGGTAAGCTGGAACTGGGCGACGAGGATGTCCGCCTGCCCTGGCTCGAAGGCGAGGATGAGGAATTCGAAGACCAGCAGGGTGGCGGCTCAGGCCAGACCCTGCTGCTCGTCGCGCTGGCGGTCGTTGCCATTCTCGTCATCGTCGGCGGTATCTGGTGGGCTACGCGCCAGAGTTCGGAGCAGCCGCTGGTCGCCAGCGGCGGCGTGATCGAAGCGCCCAAGACCCCTTACAAGACTCGGCCGGAAAATCCCGGCGGAGACGTCGTGGCCGGCACCGGGGATACGAGCTACGCCGTCGCCGAAGGTCAGAGCCGCATCCCGCAGATCGGCCAGGGCGATGCGCCGGGTCCGGGCTTCGACGGTCAGCCCGCCCCGCAGCCTTCGCCCGCCGCCAAGCCCGACGCCAAGCCTTCGCCGGCTGCCAGCGCCGCGGCGAAGCCGGAACCGGTCGTGAGCGGTGTAGGCGTGCAGGTCGGCGCCTATACCTCCAAGCCCACCGCCGAAGCCGGCTGGAATGCGCTCAAGGTGCAATATCCCGCGCTCTCCGGCGTCAGCCACCGCATCGTCGAAGGGCAGGCGGACATCGGCAAGGTCTACCGTCTTCAGGCCGTACCGGGCGATCTCGCTGCGGCGCGGGCGCTGTGCAGCGGCATGAAATCGGCCGGGCTGAGCTGCCAGGTGAAGCAGTAAGGCAGGGAAAGGCAGGGAGCCCCTGGCTTTCCGGGCTCCCCCTTTCCCCATGGCGGTGGCGCCGGGGAGGGGGTTCTCCCTGTCCTGTCCACACTTCCCGAAGCCCGAATTCTTGCGAAAATCGCAGAATCCTGCGACCAAGCGCGCTTATGACACCCGCCATCTTCGGCCTTTCCGGGCTGACCCTCAGCGCCGACGAGCGCGCGTTCTTTCGCGATGCCGACCCCGCCGGCTACATCCTGTTCGGCCGCAACGTGCAGGACCGCGAGCAGCTTCGCGCGCTTACCGATGAACTGCGGACCATCCACGGGCGCGATCGGCTTTACATCACCATCGACCAGGAAGGCGGCCGCGTCGCGCGGATGAAGCCGCCGGTATGGTGCGCCTATCCGCCGGGCGAGGTGTTCGACAGGCTTTACGACCTCGCCCCCGCCAGTGCGATCGAGGCGGCGCGGGACAATGCCGAAGCGCTGGGGCTCGACCTTGCGGAAGTGGGCGTCACCGCCGATTGCCATCCGCCGCTCGACGTGCGCCATCCCGGCGCGCACGACATCGTGGGAGACCGCTCCTTCGGCGCCGACCCGATGCGCGTCGCCGCGTTCGGTCGCGCCACGCTCCAGGGCCTTGCCCGCGCCGGGATCGTCGGCTGCGTCAAGCATATCCCCGGCCACGGCCGCGCCATGGCGGACAGTCACAAGGAACTGCCGACCGTCGAAGCCGGCGAAGAGGAACTGGAACGCGACATCGCGCCGTTCCGCATACTGAAGGACGCGGCGTTCGGAATGACCGCGCATGTGCGCTACACGGCCTGGGATGCGGAAAATCCGGCGACATTGTCTCCCGTGGTGATCCGGGAGATCATTCGCGGGCGCATCGGCTTCACCGGCCTGCTGATGAGCGACGACCTCGACATGCAGGCGCTGTCCGGCAGCGTGCCCGAACTGGCCGAGCGCGCGATCGCCGCGGGCTGCGACCTGGCGCTCAACTGCTGGGCGAAGATGGACGACATGGTCGGCATCGCCAATCGCGTGCCGGCTATGCCGGTGCAGGCGGCAGAGCGGATGGAGCGTGCGCTGGCCTCGGTCGCCGGTGCGACGCCGACGGGCACTCACGCCGAACTTCTCGCCCGGCGCGATGCCTTGCTGGCGCAGGCGGCCTGAGCATGGACGCGCCTTCGCAGCTTTCCCTCGACGTTTCCGGTGCCGATGCCGGTTGGGATGGAGAGGAACGGGCCGAAGCCCGCAAGGAAGCGCTCTATCTGGAGATCGACGGCTGGGAAGGGCCGCTCGACCTGCTGCTCGACCTTGCGCGGCGGCAGAAAGTGGACTTGCGCCGTATCTCGATCCTCGAACTGGTCGCGGCCTACCTCGATTATATCGAGCAGGCCGAAGCGCTGCGGCTGGAACTGGCGGCGGACTATCTGGTGATGGCGGCCTGGCTTGCCTACCTCAAGTCCGCGCTGCTGCTCCCCAAAGAGGAGCAGGCCGATCCGGGGCCGGAAGAACTGGCCTTGCGCCTGCAGCTGCGACTGCAACGCCTGGGTGCGATGCGCGAGGCGGCAGCACGCCTGATGGGGCGCGATCGCCTTGGCCGCGATGTCTTCGTGCGCGGCGCGCCGGAAGGTCTCAGGGTGGAGCGCAAGTCGGCCTGGCAGTGCTCTTGGTATGACCTCGTGCGCGCTTATGGCGATGTGAAGGTGCGCAGCCAGCCGGTGGTCCACATGGTTCGCGAACGCATGGTCATGACGCTGGACAGCGCGATTGCCCGCGTATCCTCGATGCTGGGCGTATCGCTGGAGTGGATGGACCTGCGCGATTTCCTTCCCCCTGCGAGCGAAAGCTGGGCCAACCCGCAACTGCGCCGCTCCGCACTGGCCTCCAGCTTCGTGGCCGCGCTCGAACTGGCGCGTACCGGCAGGGCCGAGATCGCGCAGGAACGGACCTTCGGGCCGCTTCGCCTCAAGGCCTGCAAGTAAGATGACACAATCCATGGATGACCTACTCCGCGCGGTGGAGGCGACGCTGTTCGCCGCCGAGCAGCCGCTGACGGTCGAGCAGATATCGAACCACCTCGGACAGGCGGAGGTCCGCTCCGCGCTCGTCCAACTTCAGGCGCATTACCAGGGGCGCGGCGTGCTCCTGGTGGAACGCGGCAAGCGCTGGCATTTCGAGACCGCGCCCGATCTTGCCCATCTGCTGCGCCGCGAGAAGGAGGACGTGCGCCGCCTTTCCCGCGCCGCCACCGAGGTGCTGGCGATCGTCGCCTATCACGAGCCGGTCAGCCGCGCCGAGATCGAGGCGATTCGCGGCGTGCAGACGGCCAAGGGCACGCTCGACGTGCTGATGGAGGCGGGCTGGGTGCGCGTTGCCGGCCGCCGCGAGGTGCCGGGGCGTCCGGTGATCTACGCGACGACGCCGGATTTCCTGGCGCATTTCGGGCTCGGCTCCTTGCGGGAACTGCCGGGCTTGGAGGAACTGCGCGCGGCGGGCCTGCTCGATCCTGTGGATGACGAGATGATCGAAACCGCGCTGCGCCCCGGCAAGGTGCCCGGCGAGGACGAGGAAGCGGCGGCCGATGCCGCAGAGGACTGCGACGACGTGGACCTCTCCCCGGAAGATGACCGCTGAGCGACTGCACTTGGTCAGATCAATGACGGACTGGCAAGTTCGCGCCAAAGTGCCTAGATGGACCCTATGCGATCGGAATCGGTCGCACGGTTTTTGGAGTTGAGGTTATGGGTAGCTTCTCGATCTGGCACTGGATGATCGTCCTGGTGATCGTGCTCGTGCTGTTCGGACGCGGCCGCGTGTCGGAAATCATGGGTGACTTCGGCAAGGGCATCAAGAGCTTCAAGCAGGGCATGAACGAGGAAGAGGCGAGTAAGACGCCGTCCGCTCCGGCCCCGCAGATCACGGCTCAGCAGCCCGACGCTCCGGTTGCTCCGGCGAATGCCGAGAACAAGACCGAGCAGTCGTAAGAACGCGCCGGACCCGCTCTCGCGATGTTCGACGTAGGTGCTTCAGAGCTGCTTCTGATCGTCATCGTGGCGGTCGTTGTCATCGGGCCGAAGGACATGCCCCTGGCAATGCGCACGGCTGGCCGCTGGATCGGCAAGATGCGCAAGATTTCCGGCCACTTCCGTGCAGGCATCGACGCCATGGTGCGCGAGGCCGAACTGGAGGACATGGAACGCAAGTGGCGTGAACAGAACGAAGCCATCATGAAGGCGAATCCGGTCTTGCCGGATATCAACGACATGCAGGCTCCCACTGCTTCGCCTTCGATCCCGCAGCTTGCCGAAGACAAGCCGGTTGCGGATGGCCCGGTTACGGATGCGGGGGCCGACAAGGGCGACCCCGCCAAGCCCGAAACCGTCTCTTCCAGCGGGAAGGCCGAATTCCACCTCCCGCCGCCGCCCCCCTGATAGAAGCGCGCCATGCAGCCATTCCGCATTTCCGATATCGACGATTCGCAGGCTCCACTGCTCGATCACCTGATCGAACTGCGGGCCCGTCTGCTGCGGGCTTTCCTCGCCTTTGCGGTAGCGTTCGGCATCTGCTTCTACTTTTCCGGCGACATCTTCTCGTTCCTCGTCCGGCCGCTGACCGAAGCGTTCCCGCCGGGGCAGGGCAAGCTGATCTACACCAAACTCTACGAAGCCTTCTTCGTCGAGGTGAAGATCGCGCTGTTCGCGGCCTTCTTCGTCAGTTTCCCGGTCATCGCCAACCAGATCTGGGCTTTCGTGGCGCCCGGCCTCTACGCCAAGGAAAAGAAGGCGTTCCTGCCGTTCCTGGTGGCGACGCCGATCCTCTTCACGATGGGCGCCGCGCTGGCCTACTACGTGGTCATGCCCACCGCGTTCCACTTCTTCCTCGGTTTCGAGGGGCAGAAGGGCGGCCTCAAGCTGGAAGCGCTGCCCGGCACCGGCGATTATCTCGCGCTCGTCATGCAGTTCATCCTCGCCTTCGGCATCAGCTTCCTGCTGCCGGTGCTGCTGATGCTGCTTAACCGCGCCGGGATCATAACCCGCGCGCAGTGCGTCAGTGCGCGTCGCTATGCCGTTGTCGCCATCTTCATCATCGCGGCCGTGGCGACCCCGCCGGACGTCGTTTCGCAGCTCCTGCTCGCGGTGCCGCTGCTGGCGCTCTACGAAGGCACGCTGCTGTTCATGTGGTTCACCGAAAAGCGCGACGCGCGCGAAAAGACCCCGGAAGAGGCAGAAGCCCCTGCCGAGAGCGGCACGCCGGTCGCCTGAACCTCCGGCAATATCCTGAACGCCTGAGGCAAGGGGATCCGATCCCCTTGCCGGCTTACGCGGCGCGGTTCACTTTTCCGCCTCGTCCTTGGCCGGGATCACGCGGTCCTTGGACGCCGACCATGCCAACTGACCGCCGATCCACGTTTCAAGCACGCGGGTAGCACGAAGCTTCTCGGGCGTGGCCAGCATCGGGTCTGCATCGACGAACAGAAAATCGGCCCGGTATCCCTTGGCGATGCGCCCCAGGCGATCCTCCGCGAACATCGCGTAGGCTGCCCCGGTTGTATAGGCATTGAGCGCGGCTTCGCGGCTGAGCGCTTCCTGCGGCTGCCAGCCGTTGAAGGGCTGCCCGTCTGCCCCCTGGCGGGTGATGGCAACGGCAAGGCCGACGAAAGGCTGCGAAGGCTCCACCGGCGTGTCGGAACCGAAGGCCAGCGTTGCCCCCGCTGCCGCGATCGATTTCCACGCATAGGCGCCGGCAAGGCGGTCAGGCCCGAGCCGGGCTTCCGCCATCGTGCGGTCCGAAGCTTCATGCTGGGGTTGCATGGAAGCTATCGTGCCGAATTTTCCGAAGCGGGCGATATCCGCAGGGTCCACGATCTGGGCATGTTCGATGCGCCAGCGCCGGTCGCCCTTGTAGGTCGCCGACAGGTCCTGGATCGAATCGAGCACGGTGGCGTTGGCCTGGTCGCCGATGGCGTGAACGGCGACCTGGAAGTGGTCCATCGCCGCGCGGCTCATGAGATTGCCGAGCTGGGTCTCGTTCAGGCGCGGAAGGCCCTTGTTGTTCGGCGCATCGGCGTAGGGCCGCTTGAGCCAGGCCCCTCGCGAACCCAGCGCACCGTCGAGATAGAGCTTCACCCCGTTCATCTTCAGCCGGTCTTCATAGAGCCACGGCGTGGGGCGGGGGCCGCCGATCAGCGCCATATTGTCGATGCCGTCGGCATAGCTGACGATGCGGATGCGCAGGTGCCCCGAATCGGCGGCACGGCGCATGGCCTGCCAGTCCTCGATCGAAGTGCCCATGTCCGCGATCGCGGTGACTCCCTGAGCGAGCAGTGCAAGCTGCGCTTCGCCCAGGGCGGTGTCGCGGTCCTCGGGGCGGGGCTTGGGCAGCTTCGTCTCGATCAGCGGCATGGCGCCGTCCACGAAGACGCCGGAGGGCTGCTTGCCCCCGGCGATGCGCAGGATTTCGCCGCCGGGCGGGGTGGCTGTCGTCGCGGTGATGCCGGCGGCCGAGATGGCGGCACCGTTGGCCCAGCCAGCATGGCCGTCCACGCGGGTCAGCCAGGCGGGCCTGCCGCCCGTCACCCGGTCGAGTTCGGCGGCGGTGGGCATGCGGTCGAGGCCCCATTGCACCTGGTTCCACCCGCTGCCGAGGATCCACGGCGCATCCGGGTGCGCCGCGGCCCAGGCGGCGACGCGGGAAAGCGCCTCGTCGAGCGATTTCGTGGCCGAGAGGTCCAGCGTCATCTTCGCGAAGCCGGTGCCCATGACATGGCCGTGCGCATCTATCATGCCGGGCACGATCACGCGGCCCTTGCCGTCCACCTGATAGTCGACCTTCTTGGGCCGCTTGTCGCCATGGCGGTAGACTTCGGCGATGCGGCCGTCATTGGCGATCAGGAAGCCTGCGAAGCGCTCCACGCCGCCCTTGCCGTCGGGCGTGACGCCATCGACGTTATCGACGAGAACGTCGGCATGGGCTTTCGAGGCCAGCACCGGGGATGCGGCGATGGCCGTGGAGGCGAGCAGCAGCGCGAAGGCTGCGCCGTTCCGTGAATTCACTTGCTGCCCTTCTTCGGGAGGCGCTTGATGATGGCGCTGGTATCGAGGCGGCCGCCGCCCTGTGCCTGGATGTCGGCGAAGAACTGGTCGATCAGCGCGGCAACGGGAAGCGAGACGCCGAGCCCGCGTCCCTCATCAAGGCTGAGGCCGAGATCCTTGCGCATCCAGTCGATCGCGAAGCCGAAATCGAAATCGTCGGCGTTCATCGAGTGCCAGCGATTGTCCATCTGCCAGGACTGCGCCGCGCCGCCGGAAATCGCCTCGTAGACCTTGTCCATGTCGAGATGGGAGGCCTGCGCGAAGCGCACGGCTTCGGCCAGCGCGGCGACATTGCCCGCGATGCAGATCTGGTTGGCCATCTTGGCGATCTGGCCGGAGCCCGCCTTGCCGACGTGGACGATGCGGCTGGAATAGGCCTCCATCACCGGATGCGCGGCTTCGACGGCTTCATCGCGGCCGCCGCACATCAGGGTGAGCGTGCCCTTTTCGGCGCCGATCTGCGATCCGGTCATCGGTGCGTCCACGCAATGGATGCGCAGGTCCCGCGCCTCGACCGAGATCTGGCGGGCGATGCGTGCCGAGACGGTGGTGTGATCGATGAACACGCCGCCTTTCTTGAGCATGCGGAACACGCCGTTCGGGCCGAGCACGACTTCCGAGAGATCGTCGTCGTTGCCCACGCAGGTTATCACCACGTCGGCGTCCTGCGCCGCATGGGCAGGGTTGGCGGCAATGCGATGGGCAAGGCCCGGATTGTCTTCGGACCACTTGCGCGCCCGCTCGGGCGAGCGGTTGAAGATGGTGAGTTCGTGCCCGGCCAGCGCGATATGCCGCGCGATCGCGCCGCCCATCACACCCAGCCCGATGAAGGAAACCTTGCGTTTTTCGCTCATGGCAAGGGTTCTAGCGGTTTTTGCACGAAAGCAAACCGCAAGCGGGATCGAATCTGTTCGTTCCGGGGTGGAACATGCGCCTGCACGGCGTCAACGGCGAGCGGCGTTGCGATCTGGGCATGTCTTCGGTAGCGGCATTCCGGACAATAATATTACCCGGTTGATCGCGGCCGGGAATTTTTCCGAACGCTTTGCTTTCCATTTGTCCCGCTTTCCGTTAGGCGCGGCGCCATGGAACAGCCATTGCTCAAGATCGCCGCGGAGCCTCAAGAGGCCCTGCTGACTGCCGAAGACATTCGTGCGGCGGCCGAGCGCATTATCGGCAAGGTCGTCCACACGCCGACGCTCTATTCGAAGACGCTCAGCGCGATCACCGGCGCCGATATCTGGCTCAAGTTCGAAAACCTCCAGTTCACCGCCGCCTACAAGGAACGCGGCGCGCTCAATGCCCTTCTTCTGCTTGACGACGAGCGCAAATCGCGAGGCGTGATCGCGGCCTCGGCTGGCAACCATGCGCAGGGCCTGTCCTATCACGGCACCCGGCTCGGCGTGCCGGTTACCACGTGATGCCGCGCACCACCCCCACCGTGAAAGTCATGCAGACCGAGAGCGTGGGCGGGAAAGTGGTCCTGGAGGGTGAGAGCTTCGATGAGGCTTATGCCCATGCCCGCAAGCTGGAAACCGAACTCGGCCTGACCTTCATCCACCCCTTCGACCATCCGCACGTCGCCGCAGGGCAGGGCACCGTCGCGCTTGAAATGCTGGAGGACGTCCCGGAAATCGATACGCTGGTGCTGCCGATCGGCGGCGGCGGCCTTGCCACCGGGATGGGTACGGCCGCCCGCGCGATCAAGCCGGATATCCGCCTCGTCGGTGTGGAGGCACAGCTCTATCCCTCGATGTACAACCTGCTCAAGGGCACCAGCCTGCCGATCGGCGGCGATACGCTGGCGGAAGGTATCGCGGTCTTCGCGCCCGGCCAGTTCACCTCGTCGGTGCTGCGCGAACTGCTCGACGAGTTCCTGCTGGTAAGCGAATCAGGCATCGAGAGCGCGCTGGCGCTCCTGCTCCAGATCGAGAAGACGCTGGTGGAAGGCGCCGGCGCCACCGGGCTCGCGGCGGTCATGGCCAACCGCGAACTGTTCGCGGGCCGCAAGGTGGGCATCGTCCTGTCGGGCGGCAACATTGATACCCGTCTGCTGGCGAACGTGCTGCTGCGCGACCTTGCCCGATCCGGCCGGCTTGCCCGCCTGCGGATCGGCCTTCAGGACCGTGCCGGCGCGCTGTTCAAGGTCGCCAAGGTGTTCCACGAGCATAACGTCAACATCATCGAGGTGTTCCACCAGCGCATCTTCACGCACCTGCCCGCCAAGGGCCTGGTGACCGAGATCGAGTGCGAGGCGCGTGACAAGGCGCAGCTCGACGCGCTCGTCGCGGGGCTGCGGCGTGAAGGCTACGAAGTGAAGCAGGTCGAGACCGAGTAGTTATCGGCTCGAACGGCATTCGTCCGGATCAACGTAAAAGCGCGGAGGGGCATTCCCTCCGCCGCCTTTTGCTTTTTTCGGACAAGCGGCAGTGTTAACTGTGTGGGCCATATCTGCTAACGGTCTCAGGCTGGAAAGAACCGATCCGGGACAACCTGACGAAAACGGAACCCACTTGGTCACGATTCAGGCGAGGCTGAACCGGATTCGTGGTTAAAACGCTTTCAACAGCCCCATCGGCTATGCATATTCAGGGCTAACGCGGAGAATCCCCCGGGAGGGGCGGCTTTCCATCAGTCTAGAGGATAACCTTCGTCCGTGACGGCACCCGTTCGTTTTCCCCGGTTCTTCGTGACCAGCCCGGCCCCGTGCCCCTATCTGCCGGGCCGCAGCGAACGGAAAGTGTTCACCGAACTCAAGGGCCCTCACGCCGATTCGCTGAACGACGCGCTGGGCCGCATCGGCTTCCGCCGCAGCCAGACGGTGGCCTATCGTCCGTCCTGCCTCGATTGCAACGCTTGCGTCTCGGTGCGGGTGGTCGCGGATGAATTCGTCGCCTCCAGCACGCAGAAGCGCCTGATGAAGCGCAACGGCGATCTGGTCGCCACGGTCTGCCGGCCATGGTCCACCAGCGAACAGTTCGAACTGCTCCAGAACTATCTCTCGGTGCGCCATCCCGAAGGCGGGATGACCTCGATGGACGAAGTCGACTTTGCGGACATGGTCGAACATACCCCCGTCACCAGCTACGTCATCGAGTATCGCGAACCTTCGGTGGACGGCGTTACGCCGGGCCGTCTCGTCGGCGCCTGCCTGACCGACCGCCAGTGCGACGGTCTGTCGATGATCTACAGCTTCTACGATCCCCATCACGAAGCGCGGCAGGGGCTGGGGACCTACATCATCCTCGATCATATCCAGCGTGCCACCGAGATGGGGCTATCCTACGTCTACCTTGGTTACTGGGTCGAAGGCTCGCCGCGGATGCAGTACAAGGTGCGCTTCCGCCCCATGGAAAAGCTCGGCCGCACCGGGTGGGAGCGTCTTGCCGCCGAGGATCAGGAACGCCTGATCGCCGCCGCCGTGGCCAATCCCCGCAGTCGTGCCGACGTGGGCGAAGGTGTGCGCAAGGACGGCGTGCCCTCCATCGCCCAGTAAGCGCGGTATCCTTCAGGCGAGGGCGTAAAGCTTCGCTTCGTCCTCGCGCCTGCGTTTCAGGCCTTCCAGCACCTTGCCGTCATTGTAGATCCATTTCCCGAACTGCGCCGCCGCTTCGGCGAAGCGGCCCTCCCTGTGCAGGCGGGTGAGCGTGGCCTTGGCGATGGCCCCGGTGTTGTAGTGGAAAGAGACCAGCGCATTGAACTGGTTGGGCGTGGTGGCCGCGCCGCCGATTGCCGTGCGGACCTGGCGGACGTAACGCTCGATCTCGCTTTCGAACCGGGCGTCACACTGAGCCTGCGTCCAGACTGTGCCCGGACCGATATCGGTGCCGGTCGATCCCCAGCCGATGGTCCAGGGCTTGCCGTCCCTGCTGCCGGGATCGGGGTAGGCTTCGAAAAGGCCATCGGCGCGGCGCCTGGCGCAACCCTCCCATTTGTGGATCAGCGCGCGGCCGGACGCGCCGAGGGTGGGAACGGCGGCGGCGGGCGGTTCCTCGCCCAGTCCCCGGTCGATCGCGGCGTCCAGCGCGATGACGTCGGCGGCGGTGAACCCGCGGCCGAGCAACTGTCGAACTTCGTCGAAAATCGGCTTGCGATCGAGCATCTGCCTCTCCTTGCTGGTGGGAAAGGCCGATCAATTAAGCCGGACCGGGGGGTGTAGGAAAATGGTTTTTACAGGCGCGGGCCCGATCAGAGCTTCTTCAGCACACCGTTGACCGGGATCGCGATGCTGGAACCGCCTGCCACGGGATCGCCGTCGAAGCTTGCCTGCGTGCCGTCCTCGGCGGTCACGGTCACGGTAGGGCCGGCCTGCGTGAAGGTCAGGGTGCCGCCGCCCAGCGTGGGAATCTCGATCTTGCCGTCCTTGCTGGCCTTGATGGCCGCGGAAATGTCCTGCGGCGTCATGTAGCCGGTCAGCATGTGGTCCTTGATGAGCGCGGCAAGGGCGGCATGGTCGTCCGCCTCGGTAAGCTGCTTGGCCGGATCGCCCAGCTTTGCGAAAGCATCGTCCTCCGGCGCGATCAGGGTGTAGCTGGCCTTCTCGCGGAACACGCCTTCGATGCCGGTTTCCTTGAGCGCTTCGGCCACGGTCTGCAGGCCGTCCGTATTGTCGAGCGCATCGGGCAGCGATGCTGACGCCGGCATCGCGCCATCCGCCGCGGACGTCGCGCCGGCCTGTTCCCCGGCGCCGTCCTTCCCCGAACAGGCGGCAAGCGAGAGCCCCGCAGCGGCGAGCAGCACGATTCCGATACCTTCCTTGCGCATGTACTTCCTCCAGTAACGCCGGTCAGGCGAGCAGTTTCGATAGCCGCCCGGACAAGGCGTGTGGCCGGATCGAGCTGGTAGATATAGCCGTCGCTGTAGCGGTAGAGTGCGTCCGTCCCGTCCGAATACTGATCGCGGTAGCCGTAGGGCACGTTGTAGACGTCATAGCCCGCTGGCATGGCCTGGCCGACCTGTACACGACTGCCGACGAGAAGCGCGGCAATCCCGGTGATCGCGGCATTTTCGGGTTTCACCCGGTAGATCGTGTTGTCGTAGTAGCGATAGGAGCCTTCGGAACCGAGGCCGTAATAGCTCGTGTAATAGCCCGGCAGCGCTACCGGCTTGTAGGTTCCTGGCCAGTTCCGCCCTACCGCCAGCGCACCGCCCAACAGGGGTACGTAGCTGGCCACGGAATTGCCCGTGCCGATGCGCAACATGTAGCCGTCCGCATAGCGATAGCGCGTCTCGTCGTCGTAGCCGCGCGAGAACCAGCCGGGGTCATGCCATGCATGGCTGGGAGGATGCGTTTCGGCGGGGAGCTTGCAGCCGGCGAACTTCCGATCGAGCCCGGGCGGCAGCCATTGAAATGCGGCTGCCTGTCGGCGGCGGCCCATCCCATGTCGTCCTTCCGGGTGACGACCCGTACCCGGTCGTTGGTGGGGACGCGGAATTCGCGGCCATGTGCGTCCTTGTAACCGATCTCGCGGATATCCTCCCGGCGCGCGGGTTGCCCGGAACGTGGGGTTTCGGGGCGGGCGCCGTCAGGCTGGCGCTCGTTGTTCTTTTTCACTTGCTCGGGATGGGACTGGCCAGGCTGTTCGCGCCGCGCCTGATCCTGCTGGCGCTGCTCTCGCTGGGCGGTTTCGCGGTTTTGCGCCTCGGCGGATGCGCGCTGCTCCGGGCTCGTGCGGCCCGGCTGGTCGCGGCTGGACTGCTCCCGATTCCCCTCCTCTCGACTCCCCTGTTCGCGAGGTGCCTGATCCCGAGGGGGTGCTTCCTTGCGGGCTTGCTCGGCGTGCTGCTGTTCGGAGCGTTGCTGCTGTTGGCGGGCTTCCGGTCGATCGGGCCGGGGCCCGCTCTCGGCAGGCCTATCTCCCGAAGGCCGATCTCCGGCAGGCTGGGCAACGGCAGAACCGGCGGCAAGCGCCAGAGCGGCAGCCCCCGCAAGCCATGTGCAATTCCTGGGCATCGCTGCTTCTCCTTTTCGGCGAAGGGAAACGCGGGGCGACGATAGCTGTTCCAGACTGGGTTGTCGTCAACCGCCGTAACGGAACGTCGCGCGGCAAGAGCATATGACCTAACGAAAAGGGCGCCCGGATTGCTCCGGGCGCCCCACTCGGCGAACTGATGCTCCTTCCCCGAAGGGGAGGAGGCGCGATCAGGCGCTGTAGTACATGTCGAACTCGACGGCCGACGGCGTGGTTTCCCAGCGCAGCACTTCCGGCCACTTCAGTTCGAGGTACGATTCGATCTGGTCGACGGTGAACACGCCGCCTTCGAGAAGGAAGGCATGGTCGGCCTGGAGCGAATCGAGCGCTTCACGCAGCGAACCGCAGACGGTCGGCACTTCGGCGAGTTCGGCCGGCGGCAGATCGTAAAGGTTCTTGTCCATGGCTTCGCCCGGGTGGATCTTGTTCTTGATCCCGTCGAGACCGGCCATGAGCAGCGCGGCGTAGCAGAGGTAGGGGTTGGCCATCGCGTCGGGGAAGCGGAATTCCACGCGCTTTGCCTTGTCACCCGCACCGTAGGGGATGCGGCACGAAGCGGAGCGGTTGCGGGCCGAGTAGGCCAGCAGCACCGGAGCTTCGTAGCCCGGCACCAGGCGCTTGTAGCTGTTGGTGGTCGGGTTGGTGAAGGCGTTCAGGGCCTTGGCGTGCTTGATGACGCCGCCGATGAAGTACAGGCACATGTCCGACAGGCCGGCATAGCCGTTACCGGCGAACAGCGGGTTACCCTTGTCCCAGATCGAGATGTGGGTGTGCATGCCCGAGCCGTTGTCCTTCATGATCGGCTTCGGCATGAACGTGGCGGTCTTGCCATATGCCTGTGCAACCATGTGGACGACGTACTTGTAGATCTGCATGCGGTCGGCAGTGGTGACCAGCGTGCCGAAGGTCAGGCCGAGTTCGTGCTGGGCAGCAGCCACTTCGTGGTGGTGCTTGTCGCAGGGCAGGCCCATTTCGAGCATGGTGGTGACCATCTCGCCGCGGATGTCCACGGCCGAGTCAACCGGAGCGACCGGGAAGTAGCCGCCCTTGGCGCGCGGACGGTGGGCAAGGTTGCCGGTGTCATAGGACTTGTCCGAGTTGCCGGGCAGCTCGATGTCGTCGATCTTGAAGCCGTTGCCTTCGTAGCCGTCGTAGAACTTCACGTCGTCGAACATGAAGAATTCGGCTTCGGGGCCGACGTACACGGTGTCGCCGAAACCGGCCGACTTGACGAAGGCTTCGGCGCGCTTCGCGGTCGAGCGCGGGTCGCGGGCGTAGAGGTCACCGGTCGAGGGTTCCACGATGTCGCAGAACAGGATGAGCATCGGGGTGGCCGAGAACGGATCGACGTAAACGGCGTCGAGGTCGGGCTTGAGGATCATGTCCGACTCGTTGATGGCCTTCCAGCCCTCGATCGACGAACCGTCGAACATCAGGCCGTCTTCCAGCTCTCCTCGCCGAGGATCGAAGCGACCATGGTGAGGTGCTGCCACTTGCCCTTCGGGTCGGTGAAACGCAGATCAACCCACTCGATCTCTTCGTCCTTGATCCTCTTGAGGACGTCCTTTGCACTAGCCATTAGAGTAGTCTCCAGTGATGCTCTTCCGATCCCGAAAGAGGCTTGGGTTTGTCATTGTCCACGGGACGTCCCCGGCCCCCGCCGGTTCATCCCGATCCGGCCGAAGCCGGGCAATAGGATTCCGGCCTGCGCCGGGATAAATGCGATAAGCGGGGGCCGACCCCTATATTACAGGGCGTCGTCGTCCCGTTCGCCGGTGCGGATGCGCACGGCGGTTTCGACGGGGACGACGAAGATCTTGCCGTCACCGATGCGGCCGGTCTGGGCGGCGTCGGCAATGGCTTCGACCACGCGTTCGGCCAGCGCATCGGGAACGACCACTTCGAGCTTCACCTTGGGCAGGAAGTCGACCACGTATTCGGCGCCGCGATAGAGCTCGGTATGGCCCTTCTGGCGGCCGAAGCCCTTCGCCTCGGTGACGGTGATACCGGAAACGCCAACTTCGTGCAGTGCTTCCTTCACTTCGTCGAGCTTGAACGGCTTGATGATAGCTTCGATCTTTTTCACGCCAGTGTTGACCCCTGCATGCTCCCGGATGTTTTCCGAAGACATTCCGGTCCGGGAACCGGATGCCTCGCGCGCGATTCCCATCAAGAATCGTGCCAATGCGGATGTTCCTCTGGTAGGCGAAGTGTGCAGCCGCGAAAAGACCGGAATCGCACGTTTTACCAACCCCGGTAAGCAGACTCATGCGGGTAAGTACCCGGTTGGCGACATTATGTGTTCAAGATATGAGCACGCCCTGCCTTAAAATTGTGCATGGGCGTAAAAATGCCCTGGTAGGCGGGCTGGTGGGCAGACGTGGTTGGTTAACGCAAGAAGCGCGGAGACCGCGTGGGTTTCCGGCGCCTTCTTGCGTTAAGGATATGTCGGAACGAAGTCGGCTCCCTGCCGACCAGGCGTTCTCAGAGCCGCAGGCCCGCTGTCTCGGGAAGACCGGCCATCAGGTTGAGGTTCTGCACTGCGGCGCCGCTCGCCCCCTTGCCCAGATTGTCGAGCGTGGCGACGAGACGGGCCTGAGAGCCGTCCTTCGCGCCGAGGACCCGCAGCGTCAGGCTGTCCACCGGCTCCATGGAGGCGCGCAGCAGCAATTCGTCGGGCTGGTCGTCCACCACGGTGACGATTTCGCTGCCGGCATAGAAGCCGGAGAGCGCGGCGCGCAGGTCGGCAGGCGTTCCGGCACCGGACATCATCGAGAGGTGCAGGGGGACTTCCACCAGCATCCCGCGATGGGCAGGTACCACCGCCGGTGCGAAGATCGGGGCGTGAGCGAGGCCGACGTGCGTCGTCATCTCGGGCACATGCTTGTGGCCGAGCGCCAGGCCGTAAGCGCGGAAGGCGATGTCGCGGTCTTCCTCGAAACGGCCGATCAGCGCCTTGCCGCCGCCCGAATAGCCGGAGACCGCGTGGCAGACGTAAGGCCAGTCAGCCGGGAGCAGGCCCGCCTTGACCAAGGGAGCGACCAGCGCGATGAACCCGGTCGGGTAACAGCCGGGATTGCTGACGAAACGCGCGGCGGCAACTGCTTCTCGGCCGATCACTTCGGGGAAGCCGTAAGTCCAGTCCGGTGCCACGCGGTGCGCCGAGGAGGCGTCGATCACGCGGGTCGTGTCATTGCGGATCATGCCGACGGCGGCTTTCGCTGCATCGTCGGGCAGGCAGAGGATCACGAAATCCGCCGCGTTCAGTGCTTCGGCGCGGGCATCGTCGTCCTTGCGGCGGGCATCGTCGAGGACGATCAGTTCGAACTCGGCGCGGCCCTCGAGCCGCTCGGCGATTTCGAGGCCGGTGGTGCCGGCCGCGCCGTCGATGAAGACCGTCTTCGTCATCAGTCTTGCGCCTTCAGAGCATCGAGCGGGAGATAGCCGACCTGGCCGTCTTCGCCGAACTGGCCCCAGGCCCAGTTTCCGGCGATGTCGAGCACGTTGAAGGTTTCACCCTCGGGCAGGTCGCGAATCGGTTCTGCATCCGTGCGTCCGGTAACGCGCAGCACCGCGCCGGCCAGGATCGCGTGCGGCATCGGCACGGCGTAATGCGGTACGAAGCAAAGCCCGGCCAGCTTGATGTGCGCAAGGTCGCCGCGCACGGGCAGGCATCCGGGATCCGCGGTCACGCTCGGCCCGGTCATGGCAAGCAGCCCATCGATCCGGGGAGGGCGGGTATAGGAATCCTCAGTGGCCAACGCGGGTGCTTCTCCAAATGCAAAGATGCGCGCGCTTAGCGGGGGCGTGGCAAAGACGCAAGTTCAGCCACGTTCGCCAGTGTAGCGCTGCTGCAACATGTACCATGCCGCGCGCAGGCCCAGGGCATCGCCGCCCTTGGGACGACCCGGCTTCGAAGCGGGGCGCCAGGCGAAAGTATCGAAGTGCGCCCAGTCGAGCCCCTTGGCCACGAAGCGGTCCATGAACAGCGCCGCGGTGCTGGCTCCGGCGAAGCCGCTGGACCCGGCATTGTTGATGTCGGCAATGTCCGACTTCAGGTAATCGCGGTAGCCGTCGTAAAGCGGGAGGCGCCAGCAGGGATCGTCCACGCCGATCCCGGCGTCGAGAATGGCTTGTGCGGTGGCATCCTCGCGGGCGAACAGGGCTGGCAGGTCCGGCCCTACGGCCACGCGGGCAGCGCCGGTGAGGGTGGCGAAATCGATCACCAGTTCCGGTTCCTTCTCGCTCGCGCGGGTGAGCGCATCGCCGAGGATCAGGCGGCCTTCGGCATCGGTGTTGCCGATTTCCACGGTGATGCCGGCGCGGCTGCGCAGCACGTCGCCGGGGCGGAAGGAATTGCCCGAAATGGCGTTTTCGACTGCGGGGATCACGAGGTGGAGGCGCACGGGAAGCCTGGCGCCCATGATGAGGCGCGCCAGGGCGAGGGCATGGGCAGCGCCGCCCATGTCCTTCTTCATCAGCAGCATGCCCGCGCCCGGCTTGATATCCAGCCCGCCTGAATCGAAGCATACGCCCTTGCCGACGACGGCGATCCGGGGATGCTTGGGATCGCCCCATTCGAGTTCGATCAGGCGGGGGGCATGGGCGCGGCCCGCCGCGCGGCCGACGGCATGGACCATCGGGTATTCGCGTTCGAGCATTTCTCCGCGCGTGATCTTCACCTCCGCGCGGAAGGCCTTGGCGAGCGATTCCGCTTCGGATTCGAGCTGGCCCGGACCCATGTCCTCGGCCGGGGTGTTGACGAGATCGCGCACGAGTTCGATCGCTTCGGCTTCGGCGATCACCGCGTCGATCGCCTTGACCTCACCGGTGAGGAGAATGCGTGGGCCTTCCTCGGAAGGATCGGACAGGTAGCGGTCGAAGCTGTACTGACCGGCGATCCAGCCCAGCGCAGCCTTGCCCGGTTCGCCCGAGGCGCGGCGATAGGTTCCGGCGGGCAGGACTTCAGCCAGCCTGGCAAGGCACCAGGTCGACAGCTTGGCCGGGTCGGCCACGCCAGCGGCGACGAACCAGCCGTCCCCATCGGGCAGGATTGCGTGGCTGCCGGCCGCGCCTGCGAACTTCTGCGCTTCCAGCGCGGCGCGCTGTGGAACCGACAGGCCCTTGATGAATTGCTCCAGTCCATCCTTGCCAATGAGGTGGAGGGCGACGGCCTTCTGGCCGCGATCGGGCTGAATCAATGCGTTCTTGTCGGTCATGGCCACATTCTCTAGCCTTCCCGCAAGCATGAGCCGAGAGGAAAAATGATGCGATTTGGTGCCTGGTGTCTTGTCTCCGCTGCAACGGCTGCCCTGCTCCTGGGCGGGTGCAAGGGTGAGGCGCCGGTTGCCGCCACCTCGGATGCGGCCTCCGGCGAGGCGATGGCCGAAACCGAAGCCGCTACCGAGCCCGCCGCGCAAGCCAGCGAAGTTCCGGTGGGGGGCGGCCGCGAGGAGAAGGTGGAGAACGACCTCTACGAGTTCAGCTATTCCTATCCCGATGCGGCGGGCGCGATCCCGGGTCTCAAGGCGAACCTCGACAAGCAGCTGGAACAGTCCCGCGCGGATCTTATCGGCAGCGCGAAATCCGGACAGGCGGAATCGAAGCAGAACGACTATCCCTACCATGCCTACAGCTATGGCGAGGACTGGAAGGTCGTCACCAGCCTGCCGGGCTGGCTATCGCTGTCTTCGGAAATCTATACTTATTCCGGCGGCGCGCACGGCATGACCATCTTCGATACCCTGCTGTGGGACCGCCAGGCCGAGCAGGCGCGCAAGCCGATCGACCTCTTCACCAGCAAGGAGGTGCTCTCGAAGGCACTGCGCACGCCGTTCTGCGCCGCGCTGGACAAGGAGCGCGTCAAGCGCCGGGGCGGCCCGATCGACAAGAGCGATGACATGTTCTCCGAGTGCATCGATCCGATCGAGCAGATCGTGATCCTGGGCTCGGCCAACGGCAGGACATTCGATCGCGTCGGCCTGCTGGTCCCGCCCTACAATGCCGGGCCATATGCCGAGGGCAGCTACGAGGTGACGGTTCCGGTAACGGGCGCGGTCATGGCGGCGCTCAAGCCGCAGTACCGGTCGAGCTTCTCGGTCGCAAAATGAGGTGAGGGAAACGCAAATGCGCGAGGTCACGCACGATCTCGCAATTTGCGCGTACAATCGTTATGTACCCCTCATGACCGAATACCAGATCGTCGAACCCGGAAGCGAAACCGTCCTGCGTGACGGCACCATCAAGCTGCACGGCCCCGAGGGCTTCGAGGGCATGCGCAAGGCCGGGCGCCTTGCCGCCATGATCCTCGACGAGATTGCGCCGATGGTGCAGCCCGGCGTGACCACGGCGGCGATCGACGACAAGGTGCGCGAACTCACGCTCGATGGCGGTGCGGTGCCGGCGACGCTCGGCTACCGGGGCTATGCGCATTCCTGCTGCATCTCGATCAACCATGTGGTCTGCCACGGCATTCCGTCGGAAAAGACGATCAAGGACGGCGATATCGTCAATATCGACGTGACCCCGCTGCTCGATGGCTGGCACGGTGACACCAGCCGCATGTACCTTGCCGGCGACGTTTCGCTGAAGGCCCGCCGTCTGGTGGACGTGACGTACGAGTGCCTGATGATCGGCATCGAACAGGCCAGGCCCGGCAACCGGGTGGGTGACATCGGCGCGGCCATCCAGGCCCATGCCGAATCGTTCCGCTATGGCGTCGTGCGGGAATTCTGCGGCCATGGCCTGGGCCGTTTGTTCCACGATGCGCCGGAAGTGGTCCATGCCGGCCGCCCCGGCACCGGTCCGCTGCTCAAGCCCGGCATGTTCATGACCATCGAGCCGATGATAAATCTTGGCAAGCCGCCGGTTAAGCTTCTGGCCGATGGCTGGACGGCGGTAACGCGCGACAAGTCGCTTTCAGCGCAGTTCGAGCATTCGATCGGCATTACCGAGACGGGCTGCGAGATATTCACCACCAGCCTCAAGGGTCTCCACAAGCCCCCCTACGCCTGAGCCTCGTCGCCCTCGGGCGGATCGGAGCCGATGAAGTCATCGCCCCGGCGCATGTCCGGGGCGTGACCTGACGCCTGCGCCATGACAGCCTCCCGCCCGGAAAAACGGAAGGGAGAGCTATGGCGACCGCGGCGATGGACCTGACCGGCGGCGTTCCCGAGGATCGCGAGTATGTCGTGGCGAAAAAGCCCGACGAAGGGCTGCGCGATGCGGTGAACGTCTGGATCGAGGAAGAGAACGGCCTTTTCGCCATGCGCATCGGCGTGGAAGCGGTGGGCAATGCCTGGGACCGGCATGAGTTCTGGCTGGACGTCGCCTTTGCCGATGGCCGCCTGCTATCCAGGCGCGGCGATGGTGAAACCCATTCGCCCTACGGGGCCGACGGTCGCCCTACCGTGCGCGGAACCGGGCCGGTGCGCTTCGAATGCATCGAGCCGTTCCGCAAATGGATTGCCACCTACAAGGGGCAGGCTGCCGAGACCTCGGCGCAGCAGGTCATCGACAATCCCGATTTCGAGGAAACCTGCTGGACCGATCTCGAGATCGCGGTGGAGATGGAGATGGCGGCACCGCCCTGGGTGCCGGGTTCGCTCCTGCCGGAGGCGGCCGCGGCGCTGGGGGGCGAGCAGGGCAGTTTCATGAGCCCGCGCTACGAACAGTTGTTCCGTTGCACGGGAACGCTCACTCTCGATGGCGAGACCCGCAGGTTCAACGCCAACGGACTGCGCATCCGTCGCACCGGCTTTCGTGCATTTGCCGGGTTCTGGGGGCACTGCTGGCAATCGGCGACATTCCCGGACGGCCGCGCATTCGGCTTCAACATCTATCCCCCGCGCGAGGATGGCGAACCGAACTACGCGGAAGGATGGATCATCGACGGCGAAGGCGTGCGCGTACCTGCCCGCCCGGTGGAAGTGCCATGGCTTCGCCGCTTCGTGACCGGCGACGAGGACGTATCTTTCGTGCTGGAAACGATCGACGGTCGCCGCATCGCGATTGCGGGGCGAACTTTCGTCAACACCCGCTCGCGCGGCGGTTTCGCCAAGCCGGTGGATTGGCCTGCGGACTTCCCGCTCGTCCAGCAGAGCCATGCATTCTACACCTGGGACGGTGAGCGGACGACCGGGATGATCGAACGATCGAGCAAGCCCAGCGTGATGGAGCCTTAGAAAGGCCGCGCGGAGAAGCGTTTCCGCCTCCCCGCGCGGCGGATATCAGCCGAGATAGATGCCCGCGGGATTGCCGGTGACGCCGGATTCCACCTCGAACAGCGCGCCGTCGAATTCGGAATCGGGCAGGCCGGTCGCCGCCGAGGTCACGAACATGCGGTCCAGCTTTTCGCCTGCGAAAGCGATGTTGGTGATGCGCCTGGCCGGAAGCTCGATCGAGCGCTCGCGCGTGCCGTCGGGAGCAAAGCGGCTGATCCGGCCGCCGTCCCAATGTGCCGTCCAGAGATAACCTTCGGCGTCCGTGGTCATGCCGTCGGGATAGCCGTCTTCCTCGGAGAAGCGGATGAATTCCTCGCGCGAATGGGCACCGCTCTCGTCCAGGGCGAAGCGGTAGATCACCCGGCGGCCCGAATCGGCATGGTAGAGCCACTGGCCGCAAGGCGAGAACGCCGGGCCGTTGGGCACGGTATAGTCGGTGTCGATCACCTGCCATTCGCCCGAGGGCGAGAGGCGGTAGAGCGAGCCGGTCACTTCTTCCTCTGCCATGTCCATCGTGCCGCACCAGATCGCGCCGTGGCGGTCGGCCTTACCGTCGTTCATGCGGTTGCCGGGCAGGTGGGGCTCGGGATCGTTACGCTCGGAAATCGTCAACGGATCCAGCGTGATATTGGCCACGCCGTCCTGGAAGCCGCCGATCAGGCCGCCTTGCGCGCGCGGAGCGACCCAGCCGAGGCGTGCGGGCATATCCCAGCGAGTTACCGTGTTGTCCGCGAGGCTGAGGCGGTTGAGGGCAGGGGCGAGGATGTCGACCCAGTAGAAGGCATTGTCGCGCTCGCACCAGAGCGCGCCTTCGCCGAGGGTATCGCGCACGTCGCGATCGATCTTGCGCCAAAGCGTCATGAGAACTCTCCCTATGCTGTGAAAACGGTTCGGCCCCCGCCCCCGCCTTTCCCTTGTTCAGGGACAGGCAGGGGCGGGGGCCGATAGGTCATCCGGCGGCTAGGCCGGACAGGATATCAATCGGAGCCAAAAGTCAGTGATTGTCGCGCGGCAGGCCCATGGTCTGGGCGATGCGCTGGTACTTTTCGGCGCCTTCGAGGATGGCGCCGGTGTTCATCTGGCCGACCACCGAGCGCTGGATTTCCTGCCACGGGGTCTGCGAGGCCGGGTAGGCGTAGCCGCCCTTGGCTTCGAGAGCGGCGCGGCGGGTCGCCAGTTCCTCGTCGGAGATGAGCACGTCCACGCGGCCCTTCTTGAGGTCCATGCGCACGCGGTCACCGGTTTCGAGCAGGGCGAGACCGCCCATCGCCGCCGCTTCGGGCGAGGCGTTGAGGATCGAGGGGCTGCCCGAGGTGCCCGACTGGCGACCGTCACCGATGCACGGCAGCGAGTGCACGCCTTCGGTGATGAGGTACGAAGGCGGACGCATGTTCACGACTTCGGCTGCACCCGGATAGCCGATCGGGCCGGCGCCGCGCATGAACAGCAGGGTTTCGGGGGTGATGCCGGTCGCCGGATCGTCGATGCGGTGGTGGTAGTCCTCGGGACCGTCGAACACCACGGCATTGCCTTCGAAGGCGTCCGGGTCTGCGGGGTTCGAGAGGTAACGGTCGCGGAACTCCTTGGAGATCACGCTGGTCTTCATCACGGCCGCGTCGAACAGGTTGCCCGACAGCACGAGGAAGCCGGCTTCTTCCACCAGCGGCTGGTCGAAGGGCTTGATGACCTTCTCGTCCTCGATCGTGGCGTCGCGGCAGTTGTCGCCCATGGTCTGGCCATTGACGGTCATCGCGTCTTCCTTGATCAGCCCCTGGCCGATCAGCTGCGCGACGACGGCGGGTACGCCGCCTGCACGGTAGTAGTCCTCGCCGAGATATTCGCCGGCGGGCTGCAGGTTCACCAGCAGCGGGATCTTGTGGCCGTAGGTTTCCCAGTCCTTGAGCGGCAGGTCGACACCGATGTGGCGCGCGATTGCGGCAAGGTGGATCGGGGCGTTGGTCGAACCGCCGATCGCGGCGTTTACGACGATGGCGTTATGGAACGCGTCGAGCGTCATGATGTCCGAGGGCTTGAGGTCCTCGTGAACCATGTCGACGATGCGCTTGCCGGTGCGCCATGCGCATTCCTGGCGGTCACGGTAAGGCGCGGGGATCGCGGCCGAACCGGGCAGCATCATGCCGAGCGCTTCGGCGAGCGAGTTCATCGTCGTCGCCGTGCCCATGGTGTTGCAGTAGCCGGTCGACGGGGCCGACGAGGCGACGAGCTTGATGAAGCCGTCCGCGTCGAGTTCGCCGGCGGCCATCATCTCGCGGCCCTTCCAGACGATCGTGCCCGAACCGGTACGCTCGCCCTTGTGCCAGCCGTTGAGCATCGGGCCGACCGAAAGCGCGATCGCCGGGATGTTCACGGTTGCCGCTGCCATCAGCAGCGCCGGGGTGGTCTTGTCGCAGCCGGTGGTCAGCACCACGCCGTCGAGCGGGTAGCCGTAGATCGCTTCGACCAGGCCGAGGTAGGCGAGGTTGCGGTCAAGCCCGGCGGTCGGGCGCTTGCCGGTTTCCTGGATCGGGTGGACCGGGAATTCCAGCGCGATGCCGCCCGCTTCGCGAATGCCCTCGCGAATGCGCTCGGCCAGCACGATGTGATGGCGGTTGCAGGGCGACAGGTCGCTGCCGGTCTGGGCGATACCGATGATCGGCTTGCCCGAGCGAAGCTCTTCAAGGCTGATGCCGAAGTTCAGGTAACGCTCCAGGTAGAGCGAGGTCATGTCGATGTTGTCGGGATTGTCGAACCAGGCGCGCGAGCGCAGCTTGGGAGCGGTCTTGTCGGTCATGGGCGTTCGTTTCTTTTCGGGTCAGCGCGAAGAAGTGGAAACGCGGTAGATCATGACATGCTTGTAGGGCTTGCCGGGATCGACGCGGGTGGAAGGGAAGTTCGGGTGATTCGGCGAATCCGGGAACTTCTGCGGTTCCAGTGCGATGCCGTCGCCCATGCGGTAGAGGTGGCCGTTCTTGCCGATGAAGGTGCCGTCCAGGAAGTTGCCGGCGTAGAACTGCACGCCCGGTTCGGTCGTCAGCAGTTCGAGCACGCGGCCCGAGGCAGGATCTTCGAGGCGGGCGGCCAGTTCGGGAGTCTTGGTCACGCCCTTGTCGAGCGCGAAGTTGTGATCGTAGCCACGGCCCATGACGATCTGCTCGTCCTTGCCGTCGCGGATGCCTTCGCCGACCAGGCGGGCCTTGCGGAAGTCGAACACGGTGCCGGTTACGTCACGCAGTTCGCCGGTGGGGATCAGCTTGTCGTTGACCGGGGTGTAGTGGCCGGCCGGGATCGTCAGCAGGCTCTGCAGGGCGTCGCGCGGACTGCCTTCGCCGGCCATGTTGAAGATGGCGTGATTGGTCATGTTGAGCACGGTCGGCTTGTCGGTGGTCGCTTCGAACACGACTTGCAGGTTGCCCTTCTCGTCAAGCGAGTAGGTCACCCTGGTCTTCACCGTGCCGGGGTAGCCCGAATCGCCGTCGGGGCTGACGAGCGAGAACACCGCCGTCGCCACCGGGCCGGACTTGATCGATTCGACCTTCCAGTTCTGGACGTCGAAGCCCTTGCCGCCGCCGTGCAGCGACTGGCCGTGATCGTTCTGGGGAAGCTGGTAGGTCTTGCCGTCGAGCGTGAACTTGCCGTCGGCGATGCGGTTGCCGTAGCGGCCGATGGTGGCGCCCCAGTAATTCGGGCGCTTTTCATAGCTGGCGACATCGTCATAGCCGAGCAGGATGTCGGCCGACTTACCCTCGCGGTCGGGGGCCATCATCTTCCACAGCGTGGCGCCGTAAGTCAGGATCGTCGCCGAGACGCCGTTGGCGGCCTTGAGCGTGACCGCGCTGACTTGCGTGCCATCGGAAAGTGCGCCCGCCGGAGCCTGCGAGGCATCGGCGGCGAGTGCCGGATTCGAAAGGGAAAGGGCTGCAATGGCCAGGGCTGGGGCGGATATCGCCGTGCTTACAAACGCCTTGCGCAGTTTCCTCATTGCCCTAGCTCCCATATCTTTGTGTAAGTCGATTCTGCATCTTGGTTTCCGACGCGGCCCATTGACGACGCCGTGTCGCGCATATAGTCCGACAAATAGAAAGAGCGCAAGCCGGTTTGCCGCAGGGCACGGCGCGGTTCTCTGGTAAAGAGAGGATAGTCATGCCCCCAGTGGTTTCATCTGGAGATGCCCCGGTGCTTCACGCGCAGCCAGCGGGCGTCCGCTACGGCCCGGCGCTGACGCTGCTTGCCAGCCTGTTTTTCATGTGGGGCTTCATCACCGTCATCAACAACACGCTGCTGCCGCACCTGCGCAGCGTGTTCGACCTGAGCTACACCCAGACGACGCTGATCGAATCGGTGTGGTTCATCGCCTATTTCGTGGCCTCGATTCCCTCGGCGAAGCTGATCGAACGCGTCGGCTACCAGAAGTCGCTGGTCACCGGCCTGCTGATCATGGCCGCCGGCGCGCTGGGCATGATGCTGGCTGCCAGCATCCCGTCCTACGGCATCACGCTGGTCATGCTCTTCGTGATCGCCAGCGGCATCACCCTGCTTCAGGTTGCGGCGAATCCCTATGTCGCCGTCGTCGGCAAGCCCGAGACCGCGTCCTCGCGCCTCAACCTGGTGCAGGCGCTCAACTCGGCCGGCACCATGTTGGCCCCGCTGTTCGGCGCCTACCTGATTCTCGGCCGTTCCAAGAGCGGGACTTCGGCCGCCGGCACGGTCCTGACCGATGCCGAGCGTCTGGCTGACGCCCATTCGGTGATCCTGCCTTACGCGCTGGTCGCGGTGGTGCTGGTCATTCTCGCTGTGGTGATCGCCAAGTTCCCGCTGCCCTCGATGGGTACGGCGAACTCGCGCCTTGCCAAGGAGCAGCGCAAACACCTCTCGCTGTGGAATCACCGCAACCTCGTATTCGGCATTCCCGCGATCTTCATCTACCTGATCGCCGAGATCGGCGTGGCGAATCTCTTCGTGAACTTCGTCAGCCAGCCCGACATCGCCAACCTGACGCATGAACAGGCGGGCAAGTACCTTACCTTCCTGTGGGGCGGCATGATGGTCGGCCGTTTCGCGGGCTCCGCGATCATGCAGCGTTTCGACGCGGGCAAGGTTCTGGCGTTCTTCTCGGTCGGCGCCTTCGCGGTAATGGTCGTGACGATCTTCGCCCATGGCCCGGTTGCGATGTGGTCGCTGATCCTTGTCGGCCTGTTCCACTCGATCATGTTCCCGACCATTTTCACCCTCGGCATCAAGGGTCTTGGCCCGCTGACCGAAGAAGGCTCGGGCCTGCTGGTCATGGCGATCGCCGGCGGCGCGCTGGTGATCGTGCAGGGATGGCTGGCCGACAACTTCGGTCTCCAGAACTCGTTCATCCTGACCGCGGTATGCGAACTCTACGTGCTGTTCTACGCTCTGTGGGGCAGCAAGGTCACGAACGCGGAGCCGGATCTGGTTCCCGAGGTGGCCGAGTAATCCGCGCTATCCAGCGTCAACGAAAAGGCCCCGGCGAGCGATCGCCGGGGCCTTTTCTTTTTTGGATTATGGATGGGCCCGGACTTGGTCCGGGCGCGTTGGCGTCGGGCTTACTTTTTCTCCATGGCGCTGCGCGTGTCCTCCAGTGCCAGATCGACCAGCACGTTCATCGCTTCGGCAGCGGTCGCCGCATCCCCGGCGGCGATCGCGTCATAGACGCGGACGTGATCGGGGATCGGGTTGCGGGGCAGGGCGCGGGCCCGCTGCTTGAACTGGGTGGTCCAGTTCACCGCAGCACCGATCGAGGCGCTGAGCACGAGCAGGGCGTCGTTGCGGGTGGCCTGGAGAATCGCGTTGTGGAAGTCGCGATCCGCCGCCCGGCCGGCCTCGGTGGTCAGGGTGTGCCGCCGCATCGCGGCCAGCGCATCCTTCATCGCCTTGAGGTCGTTCTTGTCCCGGCGCTGCGCGGCAAGCCGCGCGGCGGCAGGCTCCACGATGGCGCGCAGTTCGAAGAGGCTGCGCACGAACTCGATGTCCGGCTCTCCCGCGAAGGCCCAGCCGAGCACTTCGGGATCGAGCAGGTTCCAGCGGTCTCTCGGCAGCACCCGCGTTCCGGCCTTGGGGCGGCTGGCGACCAGGCCCTTGGCGGTGAGGACCTGAATGGCTTCCCGATAGGCGCTGCGCGAGACCTGGAGTTCCTCGGCGAAGGCGACTTCACCAGAAAGAATGTCCCCGGGCGCATATTTGCCGGACAAGATGGCCGTTCCCAGTTTATGGGCGATCGCACCGTGCAGGCGGCGGCCCGGACCCCGAGCCTCGTCGGCCGGCCTTGCACTTTCTTCATCGTTCACGAAATTGGCTTCTGACACTGTTATTGGCACCTCCCGAAGGGAACGTAACAGCCCTTCTCACGCGAAGGAACGACAAACATTGCGTTTCCTGTGCGCTGGGAATATGTCGGAGTAAATAGGGAGACCCCAAATGACCGAATTCCGTTCCATCGTGGCCGAAACCGGTGAGCCGCACGGCGAACCTCTGGCCGTGAACGGCCCCGCCGACGTCGCCGCAGCCTGCGCCGCCGCTGCCGCTGCTTTCGACACTTATCGCGCCACCGATCGTGAAACGCGCGCTGCGTTCCTCGAACGAATCGCCGACGAGATCATCGCCATCGGCGATTCGCTGATCGAAGCCTACATTGCCGAAAGCGGACTGCCCCGTGGTCGCGGCGAGGGCGAGCGTGGCCGTACCGTCGGCCAGCTGCGCCTGTTCGCCGATGTCGTCCGCAAGGGTCAGTGGCAGCAGCTGCGTATCGATCCGGCTCTGCCGGACCGCGCCCCGCTGCCTCGTCCCGACCTGCGCCTGCGCATGATTCCGGTGGGTCCGGTTGCCGTGTTCGGCGCCTCGAACTTCCCGCTCGCCTTCTCGACCGCCGGTGGTGACACCGCTTCGGCGCTCGCCGCCGGTTGCCCGGTCGTGGTAAAGGGTCACCCGGCCCACCCGATCACCGGCAGCCTGATTGCCGCAGCGATCACCAAGGCCGTGAAGGACGCCGGTCTTCCCGAAGGCGTGTTCCAGCACCTCGTCGGCCCGTCGAACGAACTCGGCGCCGCGCTGGTCCAGGATCCGCGCATCATGGCGGTCGGCTTCACCGGCTCGCGCGGTGGCGGCCTTGCCCTCGCCAAGCTGGCGCAGGCCCGCGAAGTGCCGATCCCGGTCTATGCCGAAATGTCGAGCATCAACCCCGTCCTGCTGCTTCCCGAAGCGCTGAAGGCACGCGGTGAAGCACTCGGCACCGCTTTCGTCGGTTCGCTGACGATGGGCGCCGGCCAGTTCTGCACCAACCCCGGCCTGATCCTGGCTGTCGAGGGTGAAGGTCTGGACGCCTTCGTCGCGGCCGCCACCGGCGGTGTTGCCGAAGCCAAGCCGCAGACCATGCTCACCACCGGCATCGCCGCTGCTTATGCCAAGGGCGTCGAAGCGCTTGAAGGCAATGCCGGCGTCGAAACCATCGCCAAGGGCGAAGAAGGCAGCAAGACCACCGGCGGTGCGATCCTGTTCCAGACCACGGCTGCCCAGTTTCTCGCCGACAAGGCGATCGGCCACGAAGTGTTCGGCGCCGCGTCGATCGTCGTGCGCTGCAAGGACGAAGCCGAACTCGCCGGCCTGCTTGAAGGTCTGGAAGGCCAGCTGACCGCCACCCTGCACATGGACGAAGCCGACGAAGCCGCCGCTTCGCGCCTGCTGCCCGTGCTGGAGCGCAAGGTCGGCCGCATCCTCGTCAACGGCTGGCCCACCGGCGTCGAAGTGTGCCACGCGATGGTGCACGGCGGCCCGTTCCCCTCGACCACCGACCCGCGCACCACGTCGGTCGGCAGCATGGCGATCGACCGCTTCCTGCGCCCGGTCAGCTACCAGAACTTCGCTCAGGGCCTGCTTCCGGCAGAACTGCGCGACGCGGCCTTCGGTGACGGCGCTCCCCGCCTGATCGACGGCGCACTTACCCTCTAACCAGTCCACTCAATCCCTGCGGCGCGCTCCCCCAAGAAGGCGCGCCGCAGATAGGGCCAAGAGCCCGGGAGAGATCTCCATGACCTACCTTCGCCTGCTCCAGCATCGCGCGCCTGACGGCGTGCGCTCCGTCATTCTTGCCGAGGGCGATGCCGCCCACTTCCTTCAGGGCGTCACCAGCACCCGCGAACTCGCCCAGCGCGCCATCGCCGAAGGCGTGACGCTGGCCGAAGCCGCCAAGGCTGCCGGACAGGGCGAAGCGGTCGACATCAAGGCCGAATTCGCGGCCGGCAACCTGCTTGCCCCGATCGACCACGAAGATTCCGCTCACCTGCTGATGACCGGCACGGGCCTGACACACCTCGGTTCGGCCGAGGGTCGCAACAAGATGCACCAGGCTGCCGCCTCGGGTGAGCATGTCACCGATTCCATGCGCATGTTCCTTGAGGGCCTTGAAGGCGGCAAGCCCGCCGCGGGCACCGAAGGCCAGCAGCCGGAATGGTTCTACAAGGGCGACGGCCAGTTGCTCGTCGGCCCCGGCGATGCGCTGACCATGCCCGCCTTCGCCAAGGACGGCGGCGAAGAGCCGGAACTGGCGGGCATCTACCTCGTCGGCGAAGACGGCCATGTCTACCGCCTCGGCCTCGCGCTCGCCAACGAGTTCTCGGACCACGTCACCGAGCGTCACAACTACCTGTGGCTTGCGCACTCGAAGCTGCGCCAGGCCGCGCTCGGCCCGGAACTGCTGCTGGGCACCCCGCCGGAGAAGATCGAGGGCACCAGCAAGATCGTGCGCGGCGGCGAGACGATCTGGGAAAAGCCCTTCCTCTCGGGCGAAGGCAACATGTCGCACACCTTTGCGAACCTTGAGCATCACCACTTCAAGTACGACCTGTTCCGCCGTTCGGGCGACGTGCATGTCCACTTCTTCGGCACCGCGACGCTCTCGTTCGCCGACGGCGTGGCCACGCAGGAAGGCGATGTATTCGAGATCGACGCCGCACCCTTCACCCTGCCGGTTTCCAACCCGCTTGCCCGCGCTGCCGCTTCGGGCGAGGCGACGACAACCGTGAAGGCACTCTGAGCCATGGATCCGATCCGTATCGCCATCGTTGGCGTGGGCAAGATCGCCCGCGACCAGCATATCCCCGCGATCGAGGGCAACCCGAACTTCAGCCTCGGTGCCACGGTCAGCCCGCACCATCGCGGCCCTGAAGGCATCCCGCACTTCAGCAGCCTCGAAGACCTGGTCGAGAACGGCCCGGCCATCGACGCGGTGGCGCTCTGCACCCCGCCGCAGGTCCGTTACGACCTCGCCGCGCTGGCGCTGGCCAAGGGCATGCACGTGTTCCTGGAAAAGCCGCCGGGCGCCACGCTGGCCGAAGTGGCGGCGCTGGAAAGCCGTGCCGACAAGGTGGGCGTGACGCTGTTCGCTTCGTGGCACTCGCGCTACGCCGCGGGTGTTGCCCCGGCCCGCGCCTGGCTTGCCGAGCGTACGATCAAGAGCGCCAGGATCGTCTGGCGCGAAGACGTGCGCGTCTGGCATCCGGGTCAGGACTGGATCTGGGAACCGGGCGGCCTTGGCGTGTTCGATCCGGGCATCAATGCCCTCTCGATCGCCACCCACATCATGCCGCGCCCGTTCTTCCTCAAGGAAGCGACGCTCAGCCTGCCGGCCAACCGCGCTGCGCCGATCGCCGCCGATATCGAGTTCCGCGATACCGCCGGAGCCGAAATCCACATGGACCTCGACTGGCGCCAGACCGGCCCGCAGTCGTGGGACATCATCGTCGAGACTGACGCGGGAACGCTGAAGCTCTCGAACGGCGGCGCCGTGCTCACCCTGCCCACCGGCACAGAGCACAACGAAGACCTTGAATATCCGGGTCTTTATTCGCGCTTCGCCAACCTGATCCGTGGCGGCCGCAGCGATGTGGACATCGCGCCGCTGCGCCTCGTGGCCGACGCATTCCTGCGCGGACGCCGCGAGCTCGTCGAAGAATTCCACGACTGATTTCCCAGGGAGGGGACAAGACATGTTGAAGGCGCTTCGCCTGACCACCGCAGCCGTCCTGCTGAGCGCCACCGCGCTCGCAGGCACGGCTCATGCCGATACCGACGGACAGCCCACCACGGCGACCATCGACGCCGACAAGCCCGGCGCGGTCTATCACAAGGAAGTCTTCACCCAGTTTGCCGAGCACCTCGGCACGGGGATCTACGGCGGCCTGTGGGTCGGCAAGAACAGCAAGATTCCGAACACCAACGGTTTCCGCAACGACGTCGTCCGGGCGCTCAAGGACCTCTCGGTCCCCGTGATCCGCTGGCCCGGCGGCTGCTTCGCCGACGAGTACAACTGGCGTGAAGGCATCGGCCCGCAGAACAAGCGTCCGGTCAAGGTCAACACCCACTGGGGCGGCGTGACCGAGCCGAACACCGTGGGCACGCACGAATTCTTCGAACTGCTGCGCCAGGTCGGCGCGGAAGCCTATATCGCCGGAAACGTCGGCGACGGCACGCCGCGCGAAATGGCCGAATGGGTCGAATACATGACCGCACCTGCCGGTTCGCTGGCTGAGCTGCGCGCCAAAAACGGCCACAAGGAGCCCTGGAAGGTCGCCTACTTCGGCGTCGGCAACGAACTTTGGGGTTGCGGCGGGAACATGCGTCCCGAATTCGCGGCCGACGAGACCCGCCGTTATGCCACCTTCGTGAAGGCGCTGCCGGCACCAAGATCCTGAAGGTCGCCGCAGGCGCCAATGTCGACGACTACAACTGGACCGAGACGATGATGCGCGTCGCGGCCCCGCAGCTCGACGGCGTTTCGCTGCATTACTACGTCCACCCCGCCGGTGGCTGGCGCCGCGTGCGCCCGCCGTCGATTTCGACGAACATGGCTGGGCCGATGCGCTGAACGGCGCGCGCCACATGGACGAGCTGATCACCAGGCACTCGGCGATCATGGACAAGTACGACCCCGAGAAGCGGGTCTTCCTGGCCGTGGACGAATGGGGTTCGTGGTACGCCCAGGATCCGGGCACGCATCCGGGCTTCCTGCGCCAGCAGAACACCCTGCGTGACGCGCTGATCGCCTCGGTACATCTCGATATCTTCGCCAAGCATGCCGACCGCGTGCGCATGACCGCCATCGCCCAGATGGTGAACGTGCTCCAGGCGATGATCTTCACCGAAGACAACAAGATGGTGCTCACGCCCACCTACCACGTCTTCGAGATGTACAAGCCGTGGCAGGATGCCACCGTGCTGCCGATCCAGATCAAGTCGCCCTGGTATCACAAGGACGAGTTCTCGATGCCTGCCGTCAGCGGCTCGGCAGTGAAGGGCAACGACGGCAAGATCCATGTCGGCCTGTCGAACCTCGATCCGAACCAGTCCAACACGGTGACGATCAAGCTCGGCGGCGTCAGCGCTTCGGCGGTCACGGGCCGTATCCTGACGGCACCCGCGATCAACGCGCACAACACCTTCGACGCACCGAATGCGGTGAAGCCCGAGGCCTTCTCCGGCGCCACCGTGCAGGGCGGCAACCTTGTCGTCACCCTGCCGGCCAAGTCGGTCGTGGTGCTCGAACTGCAATGAGCGTGAACCACGTCCCCGCCGCTCCTTATGTCTTGGGAGATTGGGGCACCACCCGGCTGCGGCTGTTCCGCCTCGACGGCGAGGACGTGGTCGCCCGGCTCAGCGGGCCGGGCGCGCTTGAAGGTCACGCCGAAGCGGCGCTGGCCGAAAGGCTGGAAAGCTGGAAGGCCGAAGGGCCGCTGTCCGAAGTCGTGCTTTGCGGCATGGCCGGTGCTCCGGGTGCGCTCGTCGCGGCAGGCTATGCGGCCTGCCCGGCGGACGCGGCCAAGTGGCTGTCCTCACGCACGCGGCTCGAAGTCGCCGGCATTCCGGTTTCGGTGCTGCCGGGGCTGAGCTGCCATGCGGACGGCGTGCCGGAAGTGATGCGGGGCGAGGAGGCGCAAGTCTTCGGCGCCCTCGCGCTTCACCCGGACCTTGCGGAGGGCGAACATCTCATCGCGCTGCCGGGGACACACTGCAAGTGGGTCGCGGTCAGGGATGGCACGATCACCATGTTCCGCACTCACCCGACCGGCGAGCTTTTCGCGCTGCTGGCCGGACAGTCGACGCTGACCGGACCCGATACGCCGGGCGAGGGCACTGTCGACGAAGGCTTCGCACGCGGTCTCGAACGCTGCGGCGAGCCGCTGACCGGCGCGCTGTTCGAAGCGCGGGGTGCACGAATGCTGGACGGCCGGTCGAAGGACTGGTCGCGCGGTTATATCTCGGGGCTGCTCATCGGCGGCGAAGTGGCAGCCCGTGTCACGCCGGGCGCTTCGGTGGTCCTGATAGGCGACCCGGCGCTGTCGGCGCTCTATGACCGTGCGCTGGAAGGACTCGGCTGCACCGCCCGCCGTATCGACGGCGACGCGGCGGTCCTTGCCGGTCTGCGTATCGCAAAGGAATTGAAAGCATGAAGATCGAACAGGTTCTGGCAGAAGGCGCTGCCCCGGTCGTCGCGATCCTGCGCGGCATCCAGACTCACGAAGCGGTCGAGATCGGCACGGCGCTGGTCGAGGCCGGCGTGCGGATCATCGAAGTGCCGTTCAACTCGCCCGATCCCGCCGGCTCCATCGGCGCCATGGTCGAGGCTCTGGGAGACCGCGCCGCGATCGGCGGCGGCACCGTGATCGGCACCGATCTGGCGGAGACGCTGGCGGGTGTCGGCGGTACCTTCATGGTTTCGCCCAATGTCGATCCGGCGGTCATCAGGCGCTCGATCGAACTCGGCATGGACGTGCTCCCCGGCTTCCTCACCCCGACCGAGGCATTCGCCGCCGTGGCGGCAGGCGCCAATGACCTCAAGCTGTTCCCCGGCTCGGTGCTGGGCAGCAGCTACATCAAGGCGATCCGCGAAGTCCTGCCCAAGACCAGCCGCGTCTGGGCGGTGGGCGGTGTGGGCGCGGCCAATGTCGCGGAATACCGCGCAGCGGGCGTCTTCGGCATCGGCGTGGGCGGCAGCCTCTACAAGCCCGGCTTCGATGCCGCGACGGTTGGCGCAAAGGCCGCCGAGATCGTCGCCGCATGGAACGCCTGCGCGGCATAACAAAGCAAGTTCGGAGAGAGTACGTGTTCAGGAAATTCCTCGCTGCCGCCAGCCTTGCCGTGCTGGCCGCCTCCGGTGCGGCCGATGCGCAAGTGCGGGTCGGCGAGAAGGGGGCGGGCACGCTCAATTCCCGGTTGAGCGGCGACCTCACGGTGCACGATCCGGTCATCATCCGGGAAGGAGATACCTACTACGTCTTCAGCACAGTGGGCCGCTATGTCGGCATCAAGACCTCGAAGGACCTGAAGGTCTGGAAGGATGCCGGTTCGGTCTTCGCCGAGATTCCGGCATGGGCCAGGCAGGCGATCCCCGGCACCGAAGGCATCTGGGCGCCCGACATCTCCTACGTGAACGGCGAATACCGGCTCTATTACTCGGTCTCGACGTTCGGCTCCAACCGTTCCGCCATCGGCCTGGCGACGAGCAAGACGCTTGACCCCAAGGCCAAGGGTTATGGCTGGAAGGACCAGGGCCTCGTCGTCATGTCGACGCATGAGGACGACTTCAACGCCATCGACCCCAACTTCGTCGAGGATGCGCAGGGCCGCCAGTGGCTCTCGCTCGGAAGTTTCTGGACGGGCCTGAAGCTGTTCCCGCTCGACGCGAAGACCGGCAAGGTCGCCCCCGGCACCGAGCCCTATTCGATCGCCCGCCGCCTCGCTCCTGCAGGTGGCCCGGCCCCGGTCGAGGCGCCTTTCATCATCCCGCACGGCGGCTTCTACTATCTGCTCGCCAGCTATGACTATTGCTGCAAGGGCGTGAACAGCACCTACTACACCGTGGTCGGACGCTCGAAGAAGATCACCGGGCCCTACCTCGGCAAGGACGGCAGTTCGATGATGGAAGGTCGCGGCACGATCTTCCTGCGCGCCGACCTGGAAGAGCAGCAGCGCTTCCGCGGCCCCGGCCATGCCGGCGCCTTCACCGACAAGGACGGCACCACTTACGTCGTCTACCATGCTTACGACAAGCAGGCGAACGGAGCGCCCACGCTGCGCATCGCGCCGATCCGCTGGGACGCGGACGGCTGGCCTGTCGCCGAATACTGATCCCACCTGACGGCACCCCGGTCCCCCGACCGGGGTGTCCTTTTTCCCATCGCCGGATCAAATCGGACCGGCGCCACGAAACAAGCATCTCGGAGAGGATGACATGAACTTTTCCCTTTCGCGCCGCGCTTTTGCCGCCAGTGCCGCCCTGCTTCCCATCGCCTGCAACCGTGCAGCCGATGCCACTCTCGGTGGTGACGACAAGGCTGCCGTCGCCGATCCGCTCAAGGGCCCGATCAATCCGCTGGTGAAGAACCGCGCCGATTCGCAGGTCTTCCGCCACGAGGACGGCAACTACTACCTCACCGGCTCGGTCCCCGAATACGATCGCCTGATCCTGCGTCGCTCGAAGACGCTGGCCGGTCTCGCCACCGCCGAGGAGCGCGTGCTCTGGCGTCATGAGAAGACCGGCCCGATGTCCGGCTTCCTCTGGGCGCCCGAACTGCACCTCATCGACGGCAAGTGGGTCATGTACTTCGCAGCCGGCCCCAGCGGCGGCGGCGAGGACGTGTTCCGCATCCGCACTTACGCCATCGTTTGCGACGGCTCCGACCCGATGACCGGCAAGTGGTCGGTCCTTGGCGAATTCAAGATGCCGTGGGACAGCTTCAACCTCGATTCCACGAGCTTCGTCCACAAGGGCCAGCGCTATTTCGCATGGGCCCAGCGCGAGGAAGGGATCGACACCAATTCGAACCTCTACATCGCGCCGATGAAGGACGCGCTGACGCTTTCGGCCGATCCCGTCCGCCTTACGGTGCCGACGCTCGACTGGGAAACCCGCGCCTACAAGGTGGCAGAGGCCCCGGCGGTGCTGGCAAAGAACGGCCGCCTGTTCATGACCTACTCGGCCAGCGGCACCGGCGCCGTCTATTGCCTCGGCATGCTGACGATCGACGAGAACGCCAACCTCATGGACCCCAAGGCATGGACCAAGTCGCAGAAGCCGGTCTTCGCGACTTGCGTGGAAACCTCTGTCTACGGCCCCGGCCACAACAGCTTCACGGTGGACGAGAACGGCAACGACATCCTCGTCTACCACGGCCGCGACTACGAGAAGATCGAAGGCGACCCGCTGCTCAACCCGGATCGCCACACCCGCGTCCAGCGCATCTATTACGATGACAAGGGCGCGCCGGACTTCGGCGTTCCGGTCGGCAACGGCGCGCTGCCCGAGCGCTTCACCCCGGCTGTGAACCGCGAGGTGATGCTGGGTCATGACGGTACGAAGCTGACCCTCGCCAAGGGTACGCCGCTGCCCCGGACCCAGTTCCGCGAGATCGCCGGCGCTGACGGCGCGGTGCAGCTTTCGCCGATCCTCCTGCGGGACAAGGGGCTTGCGGTGGGCAAGGACGGCGTGGCTGCGCTGACCGCGCTCGGCACTGCCGACCTGTTCCTGCGCGAGGCCGGCGAAGTGCAGGGCACCGTGCGCTTCGTTTCCAAGTCCGACTCGTCGAAGGCGCTCGCGTTCTCCGGCGATGCGGTGAAGTTGGCGGACAAGGGCGATCCGGCGACCAGCTGGCTCGTCGGCTGACAGCAACAACTCAGACAAGACCGCCCGGAATCCTCGTGTTCCGGGCGGAATTGCGGCGAATCTGCCACACTCCACGTCCCTTTTTGATAGCGCTCCCCCTTTTATCCTTGCATCGCATTAGTCAGACTAATAATTAGTCCGAGTAATTCGAAGGGGCATGGTATGGGCCAGCCCCAATGGGAGGGTTGATCCATGGCGCTCAAGCCATTTGCATTCTGCACCGCATCCGTCTTCGCCCTGAGCCTCGCCACCGTGGCTCACGCGCAGGATGCCGCTCCGCAGGCCGCCGACGCCGCTGAACCGACTGCCGAGGACATCATCGTCACCGGCGTGCGCGCCTCGATCGTGGGCGCCATCAACAGCCGCAAGGAAAACATCCAGATCGTCGATTCGATCGTGGCTGAAGACGTCGGCAAGCTGCCTGACAACAACGTGATCGAAGCGCTCCAGCGCGTCACCGGCATCCAGGTCACCGACCGTGCCGGCGGCGAGACCGGGACCATCACGATCCGTGGCCTGTCCGATCCTGTCACCACCTGGAACGGCCGCAACATCTTCACCGCGGCCGGCACCTCGTTCGCGCTGCAGGACATCTCGTCGAACCTCGTCCGCAAGATCGACGTCTACAAGACCCGCTCGGCAGACCAGCTCGAATTCGGCCTCGCCGGCCAGATCGACGTCGCCACGCGCCGTCCGTTCGACTTCGACGGTTTCACCATTTCCGGCCTTGCGCGCGGTGTCTACAGCGAGCTGGCGGACAAGGTGAACCCGAACGTCGCGCTGCTCGTCAGCGATCGCTGGGAAACCGGCATCGGCGACATCGGCTTCCTCATCAACGGCAGCTATACGCGTTCGAAGTATCGCAACATGAACGTGCAGGCCGGCGCCCTGGTGCCGTTCGCCACCGAAAACCCGCCTTCGGACACCTGGCTGACGCCGCTGCAGCGCATTTTCCCCAACACCGACCCGGCGAACCCCTACTGGAAGCCGGGCCTCAACGCGGGTCTGCCGACCACGCCGGGTTCGACCCTCAACATCGACGGCGTAGAGGTACCTTACTACCTCTCGCGCGATGCGGTCATCAGCTCGGATCTTTACGGCAAGCGTGAGCGTCCCTCGATCAACGCCGCCCTGCAGTGGGCGCCGAACGACCGTTCGACCTACACCGCCGAGTTCTACTACACCGGCTTCCGCGGCAGCACCTTCAACTCGATGCTGTTCAGCTTTGCCGACTGGTGGGGCGATCTGGGTGATGATCCGGGTTCGACCTTCGAACTCTATGACGGCACCAACGTCATCAAGTCGCGCAAGATCGGCGGCGTTTCGGGCTTCAACAGCGCGGACTACTCCACGAACAAGACCGACAGCTATGTCTACGCTCTGAACGCGGACTGGGACGTGGGCGATCGCGGCAAGATCACCGCCGACCTCGCCTACCAGGACAGCAAGAACGAAACCTCGTTCTTCGCCGTGCGCACCAACCGCGCGCCGCTGGACATCGACGTCGACTTCAACGCCGGCGGCGGTATCCCGTCGTACAGCTTCGGCACGCCGGGAGTCCTGACCGACGCAACCCAGTGGACCGTCGGCGACCTGTTCGACAACGGCAACCGGAGCACCGGCAAGGCTTTGACCTTCCAGCTCGACGGCTACTACGAATGGGACGAAGGCTTCCTGCGCCGGATCAAGGCGGGCTTCCGCTACGACGATCGCAAGGCCAGCACCTTCATTCGCGAACAGAGCGCGGGCGCCCTGGGCGGCACGCTGGCCTCGCTGGGTGACGGTTACAGCTTCACCAACAGCGGCTTCTTCGATGGCCGCGCCGACGTTCCGACCAGCTGGGTGCTGGCAAACGGCCCGGCGCTGTACAAGAACGCCGACGCCATCCGCACGCTCTACCAGGCGGCCAACCCGAACCTGCTGCTGTCCGATCAGCTTTCGTTCGGCCGCGTGTTCGACATCAACGAAGTCACCCTGGCGGCCTACCTCCTGGCTGACGGTCAGGTCGAAATCTTCGGCCGTCCGCTGATGCTCGAAGGCGGCGTGCGCATGGTCACGATCGATACCGATTACGACTACTTCGATCGTTACAACGACTATGCCCGCACCGGCGTTTCGACCGGTCAGATGAAGTTCCTGCCGAGCTTCACCGCACGTTACGAGATCACGCCGAACCTGCGCGTGCGCTTCAACTACGGTGAAACCCTGCGTCGTCCGGCGTTCGGCGACCTCAACCCGAACGTTTCGCTCACCGGCGACCTTTCGGGTCTGGGCTTCGGTACGGGCAGCGCCGGCAACGCCGGCCTGAAGGCGACGACGTCGAAGAACTTCGACCTTGCGCTGGAATGGTACTTCGAGCGCAACAGCGCAATCTACGTCACCGGTTTCCGCCGCGAAATCAGTGGTCTCGTCGTTCCGCTCACCACGCTCGAGTATATCCCGAACAACGGCATCGAGGGCAGCACCGCCACCGACTACTTCCAGGTTACCCGTCCGACCAACGCGTCCGACGGCGTGCTGAAGGGCGTGGAACTGGGCCTGACCTACTTCCCGACCTACCTGCCGAGCGTGCTCGACGGCCTGGGCTTCCAGGGCAGCGCCACGATCCTCGACTCTTCGCAGACGATCCCGGAAACCGACGACGAGGGCAACACCGTCCTCACCAAGTCGGCGTTCTTCGCGGTGTCGAAGTTCTCGTACAACGCCACGCTGGCTTACGAGCGCGGTCCGATCGGTGCACGTCTCTCCTACGTGTGGCGCAAGGGCTTCCTCCAGCGCAACGAGGCGCGTGCCTTCGCCAACCCGATCGGCTTCTGGCGCAAGCCCGAGAAGAGCCTGGACTTCCAGCTCACCTTCGCCGTGACCGACGACATCGGCCTGACCTTCGACGCGGTGAACATCACCAAGGCGAAGCAGCAGGACTACTACAAGTTCGAGGATGCCGGTGGCCCGGTCACCATGAACGCGAATACCCTGCTGATCGACCGCACGTTCGCGGCGGGCGTTCGCTTCAAGTTCTAACCTGACAAGGCGCCGCGACACACGCCATTCCGTGTCGCGGCCCGCCATAGGCGGCTGTTCTTCCGGGCTCCTCTCCCAACACAGGCCCGGCAGGACGGCCGCCTTTATTTTTCCTGCTATTGCTGACGCTCGCCAGACCATGAAGGGGTAACGATGCGCGGAAACATCCGGACGATCCTCGCCACCGCGGCGCTTCTTGCGAGCGGGGCCAGCCTGCCGCCTGCCGCATCCTCCCAAGAATCCGCGTCTTCCAGGACCTCCGCTTCTTCTGGTGTCGGCCGGGCTGTTCCGAAGCTCGATACCGCCGCCATCGCCAAGGCTCGCTTCGGCAACGACGCCGCCTGGTACGAACAGCGCATTCCTTTCTTCGAGAGCGCCGATCCGAAGATCGATGCGGTCTACTACTACCGCTGGGGCCTGTTCCGCGCGCACCAGCGCGACCTTGGCGTGCAGGGCTACGTCACCACCGAATTCGCCGACGACGTGGACTGGCAGCGCGAGCCTTTCGCCAGTCTCAACGACGCCAGCGGTTTCCACATCGCCGAAGGGCGCTGGCTGAACGACCGCCGCTTCACCGACGATTACGTCAACTTCATGTACGAGGGCGGCAACGACCGTCACTTCACCGACCACATGGCCGACTCGGTCTGGGGCCGCTACCTTGTTGACGGCGACCGCGAGGCGGTGCTCGCGCACCTCAAGACGATGCGCCACATCTACCGGCTGTGGGACGAGAAGTTCGACTTCACCAAGGGGCTCTACTTCGTGGAGCCGCTGCTCGATGCCACCGAATACACCGTGTCCTCGATCGACGCCTCGGGCGGCAAGGACGGGTTCCGGGGCGGCGATTCCTTCCGGCCCTCGGTCAACAGCTATATGTTCGCCAATGCCCGTGCCCTTTCGCGCATGGCGGCGCTGGCGGGCGACACGGCTATGGCCAAGGAATACGCGGGCCGTGCCGAGGCCTTGCGCACGCGCGTTCTCGAAGACCTGTGGAGCCCGAAACTCGGCCATTTCGTGGACCGCTACCAGGTCTCGAACGAGCATGTGAAATACTGGGACCAGATCCGCAATCGCGAGTTGGTGGGCTACCTGCCGTGGATGTTCGATCTCGTGCCGGACGAGGCGAACTATTCGGCTGCCTGGGGCCATCTGCTCGATCCCGCCTCGCTGGCGGGCAAGGCGGGGATGCGCACCGTCGAGCAGAACTACGAATATTACATGCGCCAGTATCGCTATCTGGGCACCGCGCCCGAGTGTCAGTGGAACGGGCCGATCTGGCCCTACCAGACCACGCAGGTACTGACCGGCATGGCCAACCTGCTCGATCACTATGGCCAGACGGGTCCGGTGACGCGCAGCGACTACATGCGCCTGCTGCGCCAGTACACCCAGCTTCACTACCAGGGTGAGGGCAGGAACGCGCGGCTCGACCTGGAAGAGGATTACCACCCGGAGACCGGCAAGCCGATCGTCGGGCTGGACCGCAGCCATCACTATTTCCATTCCGGCTATCTCGACCTGATCCTGACCGGCCTTGTCGGCATCCGCCCGCGCGCGGACGACGTGCTGGAGGTCAACCCGCTGCTTCCGGCCGCCGGTGACCCGCAGGCGCTGGGCTGGTTCCACATCGAGCGCGTGCCTTATCACGGTCACGAGGTCTCGGTGACATGGGATGCGGACGGCAAGCATTATGGCCGCAAGGGGCTGACCATCGCGGTGGACGGCGCCGAAGTCGCTCACCGTGACGATCCGGCCCGGATCGAGGTGCCGCTTGCGCGCAAGGCCAATGCCCCGATCGTGCGGGAGGAGAACCTTGCGGTGCAACTCGTACGGGGCAACTTCCCCAAGGCCAGCGCGTCCTCCGGCACAGAGGCGGAGAACCTGCACGACGGTATCGACGGCCGCGCCTGGTTCTATCCGGAACTGCCGAACGGCTGGGATTCGGCGAAGTCTTCCGCGCCGCAGTGGTACGCGGTCGACTTCGGCAAGACGGTCACGCTCGGCCGTGCGGAGCTGGCGTTCTTCGCCGATGGTGCGAAGTTCGCGGCGCCGCGCCGGGTCTCGGTCGAGGTCTGGCGCGATGGCGGCTGGCAGCAGGTGGCCGCGCCCAAGGCCGTCCCGCTTGCCAATGGCGTAACCGAGCTGCGCTGGCCCGCCGTTACGGGCGAACGCATTCGCGTGACGATGGTGCCGGCAGCCGGCCGCGCCATCCGCCTTTCCGAACTCAAGGCCTTCGCCCGCTGAACCTGTCCGCCGGCCGGAGCGGTTGTTTTCGCTTCGCGGCAGGACGTTTCTCCGGCGCCCGCGTCGTGCGCGGGAATTCGGCCACGCCGCTAGGGTCAGGACCCATTAATCACGCCTGCGAGGTTTGAATCAAAATGGCTCAGAGCGAGGAAGGAAGGCGTAGTAATATGTCTATATTTCAAGCCTTTCT
>NZ_LGJH01000139.1 GCF_001298105.1 Novosphingobium sp. ST904
AACGGCTTGGGCTTGGCAACGCGGCTGCGCGGCCAAAGCCGCGTGCCGCTGCCTCCGCACAGAATAACTGGAACGATCTGGGACATGGGGCTCGATGAAGGGGCCAAATCGGCGTCATTGGGCGCGTTAATGGTAGCACCTTCCATCAATGCAACGGGGTCGATCAGGTTCGATTTCATCCAAAGCTCCTGCCGGGGCAACATCTCTTTCGGGCAGAGGCTGCCCTGCCTTCGCTCGGGTGGCCCGATCCGGAGGCTTCCGGAGATCCAGATCAGCTAAAGGATGACGAGTTGCCTCGCGAGGATCGACACCACCATATCGGATCAACGCGGCGAGGCAGCCGGAAGATCCCTCACCCGGCATCCCTCAGGAACCAGCGCTGGCGCCATCCGAATTCCGCTTCCACCGGCTTGCCGGCAGCATCGCGGGCCGGACGGAAACGAAACCGCTCGGCAGCAAGCAGGCACGTGATGCGATCGGCTTCGTCATCCAGGCTGGCCCTGATGACGCGGCAGCCCTTCACACGTCCATCCACCCCCACCTTCAAGGACACGATGACTTCCGAGCCCAATCGCAAATCACGGCTCCGGCGGGGATAATCGCGCGCCGAATTGATATCGCCGCCGATCTTGACCGGCCCCGAGGCTGCTCCGCCTCCCCCTCGCCCGGAGCCGCCCGTGCCGGCCCCCGTGCCTGTTCCTTGACCGGACGCCCCGGTTCCGTCTCCCTGATCCCGCGCGCCGGACGCATTTTCCGTCCCTTTCCCCACGACTTGTGGCGCTTGCGTGGGCCTGATGGCAATGACGCCCTGGGCACGGCGACGGCGCGCGGCGCGGCCCGCTTTCCCGGGCTCCCTGCGCCGCCTTCCGTGGCCGGAGCCACCGGCGTCACCGCCGGCGTGGGTTCAGGGCGAGGTTCCGGTGAAGGCCGGGGCGGGTCGAGCGGGATGTCGAAGGCCTGCGTCACTCTACCCGTGATCGAAGCGGCAAGCTCCGGGGTAAAGGCCCTGACCAGCACCGCGATCGCTGCAAGATGGAGGATCGTCACCAGCGCTATCGCGCCAAGACGCGCCTTGCGCGCCGGTTTCAGGTCGGCCCCGGTCATGCCTTCGAATGCCACGCCGCTGCCGTCCCTGGCAATGTCCGGCTGTGCTTTGACATGACCACTGATTGAAGCCATTCTCGATTTGCGAACATAAATTCACCAATTCGACGCGATTCGAAAACGAGGGTGAAACGCGCGAGGAGAGAGCGAACCGATGACCGGCTTCGAACCACTGCCATGCATTCATGACGGCACGCGATTGTCGGGCCGCCTCGCACGGCCGCAAGGCCGATGGAACGGCGCCGCCGTCCTGATGTTTCCAGGCGCTACAGGACCCGGCCCCAGCTTCGACCGCGCGATCCGGGAACTGGCGGCAATGGGCTATCTGGTGGTGAGCGCGGACATGTACGAGGCAGGTGCCGACCTCTCTTCGCGAGAAGCCGCAGGCGCGCAGTTCGCAGCCCTCATGGCCGCCCCGGGATTGCTGCGGGACCGTACTGTCGCCTGGTTCCGGCACGTTCGCGGGCTCGACGGTGTCGACCCCGAACGCATCGCCGCGATCGGCTACTGCTTCGGCGGGAAATGCGTGCTCGAACTGGCACGCAGCGGAGAGCCGGTAAGGGCAATATCCAGCTTCCACGGCCTGCTGGCCACCGATGCGCCTGCCCAGCCGGATACGATCCAGGCCGAAATCTCGATCTGGACCGGCGGAGAAGACCCTTATGTCCCGCAAGAAGATGTCGAGGCCCTGCAAGCAGAACTCGGTGCCGCCCGCGCCCGCTATCAGGTCACGCGCTTTGCGAAAGCCAGGCACGCCTTCACCGATCCCGATCATGATGGCTTCGGACCCGGTATCGCCTATGACCGAATAGCACACAGAATTGCCTGGATGGGCACTCTTGGGCTGCTAGCCGAAACGGTCGGCGAAGATGCGCCATCAAATGTTACCTTACAGCAACGAATACCCGAAAAAGCGCGCTGACCCGCTACAGGAGAGAATTGCGCAAGTTCTCTTCGAGGCATATTTTCCATCCCGTGCCCGGTCTGAAAGCCGGCACGGACGAGGGAACGAAAACATAAGAGAGGTCTCGGCCATCTGCGCAAAATCAACGCGGGCGGGACTTTTGGGATTGAGAAGCAAAGACCTGTGAAGCCGAATACGGCTCGGGATTTGGGAGGGACGGCACCTGGGGAATTACGGGATCACGCCCAGTTCGGGTCGTAATTCCGCACCTTTATCCAACCCTGGACAACCGCAGTAACTCACGGACCGGCAATGACCGGCTACCCGGCGTTCAATTCGGCGACAACTGAGAACACAGTTTCCGGAGGAGAGGACGAACATGGTTGCAAGGAATTTCAGGGCAGCGCTGATGGCTGGCGCTGCGCTTGGCGGCACCACGGCGGCAATGCCGGCGCTGGCGCAGAGTTCGCCGACCATCAATCCGGGCGAGATCATCGTGACGGCTCGCCGCACGGAAGAGCGCCTGCAAGACGTTCCCATATCCATCACCGTGTTCAACCAGGAGCAGCTCAACAACCGTAACGTGGTGAGCGCCAGCGACCTTGCGACGAGCACGCCTTCGCTTTCGGCGAACAACAATTTCGGCTCCCAGAACTCGTCCTTCGCGATCCGCGGCTTCGTGCAGGAAATCGGCACCGCACCGGCCGTGGGCGTCTACTTCGCCGACGTGGTTTCCCCGCGCGGCGCATCGAACGGCCTTCCGTCAGGCGACGCGCCGGTCCCGGCGCCTACTTCGATCTCCAGAACGTCCAGGTCCTCAAAGGCCCGCAAGGCACGTTGTTCGGTCGGAACACCACGGGCGGCGCGATCCTGCTGGTGCCGCAGAAGCCCACCGATGTGCTGGAGGGCTACGTCCAGGGCTCCATCGGCAATTACGACATGCGCCGCGTCCAGGCCGTCTTGAACGTTCCACTGGCCGAGACGTTCAAGGTTCGCCTCGGCGTCGACCGCATGAAGCGCGACGGCTACCTGAAGAACAACAGCGGCGTCGGGCCGAAGGACTTCAACGATGTCGACTACCTGTCCGCGCGCCTCAGCGTGGTTGCCGAGCTGACGCCAGATCTGGAGAACTACACGATCGCGACGTACAGCCGGTCTGACACGCATGGTGACGCGCAGAAGCTCATTGCGGCCGACGCCGCCTATTCGCTGGGCCATTTCGCAGCCGAACAGCTCGATCCCGACAGTCCGAACTATCAGGGCGGCGGCTTCTACGACTTCGCGCAGGATCTTCCGAACGCCCGCTCCCTGCTGACGACATGGCAGATCATCAACACCACGACCTGGCACGCCAGCGACACGCTGACGGTGAAGAACATCGTGAGCTATGGCGAACTGCGCGACCTGTTCAACAATCCGATCTTCGGCACCGCCTTCGAAAGCCCCGCCATCGCTCCGATCGGCCTGCCGAGCTATCGCTTCGGCTTCGCCAGCAGCCAGTCGCTTCCCGGCCATCGCACTGCCGACGAATCGACCTTCACCGAAGAGTTCCAGCTCCAGGGCCGCAGCACGGACGACAAGCTGAACTGGCAGGCCGGCGCCTATCTGGAATCGGTGCGTCCGCTCGACGTGGTCGGGTCCAAGTCACCGGTCATCCAGTCCTGCGCCGGGCCGGAGCAAGTGGCAGCCAGCGAATGCTACGACATCCTGGGCTATCTGGGCGCGATCACCCCGGTGTTTTCCGGCGGCGCCTTCGACCCCACCTCTCACGCAGGCGCGATCAACACCACGGCGGGCCGGACCTCGTTCCACGACGTCGGTCTTTACGCGCAGGCAACTTACAAGCTGAGCGACCAGTTCAAGATCACCGGCGGCTTCCGCTACACCTGGGATCGCGAAAAGAACACCAGCGTCCAGACCACCACGATTACCGGCTATCCGCTGAGCTTCCCCGGATTCCAGCCGATCCCGGCAGGCCCCCTCGCCACGTTCTGCACTTATCCCGATGCGCCCGTGCAGGATCCCGGCGCGATCGACGGCTGCCGCCGCGATATCAAGCAGAAATCCAAGGCGCCGACCTGGCTGATCGATATCGACTATATCCCCACGACCGACGTTCTGATCTACGCCAAATATGCCCGTGGCTACCGCACCGGTGGCATCGCACCGAACGTGACCTCGGCCTTTGCCGTGTTCGAGCCCGAGAAAGTCGATGCCTACGAAATCGCGCCAAGACCGGCTGGCACGGTTCCATGCCGGGCACGTTCAATGTCGCCGGTTTCTATAACGACTTCCAGAACCAGCAGCTCCAGCTCGGCTTCAACGCCAACCCCTGCCAGTCGGTCGACGCCAACGGCAACTGCGTGGCGGCGCCGGTCTCGCCCACGGCTGCGCCGGTCAATGCCGGCAAGTCGCGTATCTGGGGCGTCGAAGTGGAAGCCTCGTTCAATCCGTTCGCGGGGCTGTTGCTTCAGGTGGGCTATACCTACCTGAACACGAGGCTGACCTCGATCGACACATTCTCGCTGGAACCCGGGTCTCCCTATGTGCTGGCCGGGGCCTATACCAAGGGCGATCCACTGGCGCTTTCGCCCAGGAACAAGGTCACGATAACCGGCACCTACACGCTGCCGCTGCCGGAATCCGTGGGTGCGGTCTCGTTCGGTGCCACATTCACGCACACCGACAGCATGTTCGGCAATCCGTCCAACCGCTTCTACTTCGGCTGCAACGGCACGGCCAATACCTACATGCCCAACTGCCAGACCGGCGCGGTCTCCGACCCTGCCACGGTCGCCTATATCCAGAGCCTCAGCCGCATCCAGAGCACCGACCTGCTCAACCTGAACTTCAACTGGAACAATATCGCGGGAGCCCCGGTCGATCTTGCCCTCTTCGCCACCAATGTCACCAAGGAGAAGTACTACAACTTCTACCCCGGCCTCGTATCCGGCACCGGCTTCGAGACCGCATCGGTCGGCGCACCGCGCATGTACGGGATGAGCCTCAAGTATCACTTCGGAATGTAGGAGACCCGGAACGGCCACGCCTTCGCCGGCGTGGCCCTTCCGCTTTCGGCAGTCAGATCCCCAGCAGGGCATGGCTTTCATGGCGAGTAACCGCCTTGCCAAGGCGATCGACGAAAGTGGCGATGATCGGCGGATCGACGCGGCGGGTGATCGCCCAGAGATAATAGCCGTAGATCGCCGCCTCGCGGTACTGCCGCCATGCCTCCTCGTCGCAGGGCATTGCCAGGCCGTGGCCACGCATCATCGAGAGATATTCACCGAGCAGCCTGCGCTCCTCGGCTTCGGCAACATCCACGCAGAGCACCGCATTGACGTGATAGGCCACGTCCAGCGCCCAGCCGCCCCGTTGCAGCAGTTGCCAGTCGATCAGGCCCATTCCCCCGCCAAGGCGGAAGACGTTTCCGGCATGGGCATCACCGTGGACGAGGAATTGCGGGCACTGTCCATCGCGGGCCGCCAGCGCCCGGATTCCCGCGATCAGGCGCGGTGCGCTGCGGACTTGCCGGGAAAGACCGTCGCCGCGCGGTCCGTCCAGCAGCTCCTGGAGCGTTTCCGGTGTAACGTAGGTCATCTCCGCCAGTTGCGAAACGCGCGGGCGGATCCAGTCTGCCCCTTCCAGCAGGTCGCTGCGCGCGTGAAGCTGTGCGAGTTGCCCCAGACTGAGCACCGCGTCATCGGCACTGAAACTATCCAGAGCGGAACAGAACGTCGCGCCCTGTCCGATCAGGTCGAGCATCACCGTCACCGCCTGCCTGCCCTCCCGGTCGATCACCGTCGCCACGCAGTCAGGCACGGTGAGATCGACGGTCGGCGCGATCCGTCCGTAGAAGTCGGCCTCCAGAACACAGGTCGGTCCGCCACGCGCGGTCGTCTCGTCCACGTCGAGCAGGCCCTTGAGACAGAACGCGCCGCTCTCCCCGCCCTCGAAAGTGACGGTGAACCGTACCTTGTCGCGACCGTGCGAATCACTTCGACGGTCTCGACCCCGGATACCACCCTCCCGCCCGAGAACCCGGCGAGCACCGTGGTCAACCATGCAGGATCGAGCGCCTCCGTGAGTGTGCGGGGAACATGGGCGCTAATCTGCTGCGGCCTCTTCCGAATGGCGGCTTCCGGCATGTCTGTTCTCCCGTGGCCGGTTCCGTCCGGCTTGTACAATTCTCTATTTCGGTACATAATTCGCAATAGAGAATTTATCGTGCCCGCGAAAATAGTCCCGAATGACCGGGAAAGCTGCGGAAATTCGCGAGATGGAGAAGGATCGCCGATGGGCAGGCCGCTGGAAGGCATCAAGGTCGTGGAGGTCGCGATGTGGGCATTCGTGCCGGCTTGCGGAGGAATGCTGGCCGATCTCGGCGCGGACGTTATCAAGGTCGAACCACCCAGCGGAGACCCCTTGCGCGGCCTCACGATCGGCTCGCTATCGGGCAAAGGCACGATCGACTATTCCTGGGAGAGCTACAACCGGGGGAAGCGCTCCGTCACCCTGGATCTCAAACAGGAGGCAGGCCGCGCCGTGCTGGATCGCCTGCTCGCCGATGCGGATGTATTCCTCACCAACCTGCTGCCTCCGGCCCGCCGCGCCATGCGGATCGATGCGGAAACGCTGCGCCGCACGTTCTCGAACCTGATCTACGCCAGCGGCAGCGCACTCGGCCCCAACGGCCCTGAAAGCGACCGTGGCGGCTACGACGCGATCACTTTCTGGGCACGCGGCGGCATCGCATCCTCGCTCACCGCGGATGAGGCGCTCCATCCGGTCGGCCCGCCCGGCCCGGCCTTCGGCGATACCTTGTCCGCTGCCATGCTCGCCGGCGGCATCTGCGCTGCCATAGCCCGCCGCGCGATGACCGGCGAGGCGGGCGAAGTCGATGTTTCCCTGCTGGCCGCCGCCATGTGGTCGCAGCAGCGGCTGATCTGCCAGGCCACTGCCGACGGCGTGCGGAAGTTCCCGCGCCCTGATGCGGCCCGCCCAAACAATGTACTGGTCACCAACTACCGCACCCGCGACGGCCGCTTCCTTGCGCTGTGCATGTTGCAGGCGGATCGCTACTGGGCCCGCTTCTGCGAGGTTTCGGGCCGCCCCGACCTTGCCGCCGACCCGCGCTTTACCGATGCCGAGGCCCGGCGCCGGAATCTTGCCGCCTGTCATGCCGAAGTGACCTCCCTGTTCGCCTCGAAAACGCTCGCGGAGTGGAAGCAGATCCTCGCCCGGCAGGACGGCCAATGGGATGTGGTGCAGGATGTCGGCGAACTGGCGCAGGACGAACAGGTTCGCGCCAATCGCTATCTCAAGGCGGTGCACTGCGCGGACGGCAGCACGATCCCGATGGTTTCGGTGCCGATGCTGTTCGAAGGCGAGGCCTTGCCCTCTGACCGCTCGCCCGAACTCGGCGCGGACAGCGACACCGTGCTTGCCGCACTGGGCTACAGCGAAGACGAAATCATCGACCTGAAGGTGCAGGGCGTGGTGTTCTGATGTTGCCCCGCAAACTGCCCATGCTGGAACCGGAAAGCGCCTTCTTCTGGACATCGGGCCAAGACGGAAAGCTGCGTATACAGCACTGCCTCGCCTGCGGGACATGGCAGCACCCTCCCCTGCCCCGGTGCGCCCAGTGCGGCAGCGAGGATGTCTCGCCGGAACCGGTTTCAGGCAGAGGCGTGCTGGCCAGCTTCACGATCAACAACGAACCATGGCTGCCCGGCCTCGAAGTGCCCTTCGTGTTCTGTGCAATCGAACTGCCCGAGCAACGCGGGCTCTACGTTTTCAGCAACCTTCTTGCCGACGTGGCGACCGCTCGCATCGGACTTCCTGTCACGGTCGTGTTCCAACGACACGAGGATATCTGGCTGCCCTTGTTCACACCCGAGACCGCATGACCCTGCTTCCCGAAAAACACGTCTGCGTGACCGGCGCCGCCCTATCGGAGATCGCACGTCCATCCGGGCGAACCGCGCTGCAACTGACCGCCGACGCCTGTCTCGCCGCCATCGCCGACGCCGGCCTTTCCCCGCGCGAGATCGACGGCATCGCCACCTATCCCGGCAAGTCATCCGAAGGCGGCGGGATCGCGCCGGTCAGCCCATCCGAGGCCGCTGCCGTACTGGGGATCGCTCCACGCTGGATTCTCGCTTCCTCGGAAGGCTTCAGCCACATGGCGCCGATCTTCAACGCGATCACCGCCATCGCCTGCGGCCTTGCGCGCCATGTCGTCATTTTCCGCACCGTGGCTCAGGCGAGCGCGCGGCAGCACGCCCGCGGCTCCACGCTGATGGCGGCCAGCCGGGAGCGCGTCGATGGCAACAATGCCTGGACGGTACCCTTCAACGCCCTCTCGCCGGTCAACACTTTCGCGCTTTACGCCCAGGCCTACTTCGAACGCTACGGCGCGGCGGCAGAGGAACTCGGCGCCATCGCCGTCAACGCCCGCGCGAACGCCGCGCACAATCCTTCCGCGATCTACCGCGAACCCATCACTCTGGACCAGTACATGGCCGCCCGCGTGATATCCTCGCCGCTGCGGCTGTTCGACTGCGACGCGCACGTCGACGGCGCCACCGCGCTGGTGCTGTCCCACCGGGATGCCGCAAAAGACCTGCTGAACCCGCCCCTCCATATCGAAGCCATGGGCATGGCCGTGGGCGGCCTCTGGACCGGACAGCACGAAGGCGACTTCACCCAGTTGCCCGCCGCCCGCCGCGCCGGAGACATGCTGTGGTCCCGTACCGACCTGAAGCCCCGCGAGATGGACTGCGCGCAGATTTACGACGGGTTTTCCATCTTCGCCTGGCTCTGGATGGAAGCGCTCGGCCTCGTTCCACGCGGCGAGGCATGCCGCTTCACACGGGGCGGCGAGCGTATCGCGATCGGAGGGGAACTGCCGCTGAACACCGGCGGGGGCCAACTCTCCGCCGGGCGGCTTCACGGATATGGCCACATTCATGAGGCAACCGTCCAGCTCTGGGGACGCGGCGGCGGCAGGCAGGTGCCCGGAGCCAGAACCGCAATCGTCTCGAACGGGGGCTATGGATACGGCGCGATGATCCTGCGGCGCGACTGATCGTATCGACTACACCGAGTCGCGCGATTGACTAGATAGTTCTTAATTGCGATCATTTGTTCGGTATTGCGAATAAAAAGGAATCGGGAGATGAGCGAAGCCGATCTGGCACTGAAACCGGCTCCGGAAGGCGCCCAAGCCGCATCCTGGCCCTATGGTCCCATCTTCGATGCCGACGCGCATATCGATCCCCCCCACGACATGTGGAAGGACTACCTTCCCGCGCGACTCAAGGACCGTGCGCCCTTCATCGAGCACGCCGACGACGGCGACTACATCTGCTTCGAAGGCAACCGCCGTCCCTTCATGATGATAAACAACCAGGCCGGGCGGGAAGGCAGGAACTTCAAGATGAAGGGCCGCCTCGCCGATCAGCGCAAGGTCTGGGAACCCACAACGCGGCTGGCCGACATGGACGCGGACGGCATGGGCGCCGCCCTGCTGTTCGGCGGCGGGCCGCTCGGCTCGTTCGACAACGAACTCTACGTCGCCAGCTACGAAGCCTATCAGAACTGGGTTCTGGACTTCTGCTCCGCCGCACCGGACCGGCTCTATCCGGTGGGCTACGTGCCGATGCGCGATGTCGGCGAAACCGTTGCCCACGTTCGCCGCCTTGCGGCCAAGGGCTTTCGCGCCATCAACCTGCCTGCCTTCCCCCAGAACCCCGAAGCCTGGAACACCAGTTCCGGCGTCGCCGCGCTCAAACCGGGGCAGGTCTCCGCGCTTACCGGCGATCCGAAGGGAAGCCTGCAATATTACCAGCCGGAGTTCGATCGCCTCTGGTCAGCGATCTGCGATCACGATCTCGTCGTCACGTTTCACCTGGGTGCCCGGGTGCCGCGCTTCGGTGAGAAGCAGTTCTTCCTGCCCGACATGCCGATGAGCAAGCTGGCCATGGCCGAACCGCTCGGCATCCTGATCTACAACGGCGTGTTCGACCGTTTCCCATCCCTACGCATAGGCTCGATGGAAAGCGGTGTCGGCTGGTTCGCATGGTACGCCGAATACAACGACCGCACCTGGGAAAAGCAGCGTTTCTGGACGGAGTCCCCGCTCAAGAACCCGCCGAGCTGGTACATGGACCGCAACGTCTACGGTTCCTTCATCCAGGACCGCGCCGGTATTCTGAACCGGGACCTGCCGGGTGGCCGCAACATCATGTGGTCATCGGACTATCCGCACTCGGAAACCACCTTCCCCCGCTCGCGCGAGGTTATCCTGCGTGACTTCGAGGGCGTGCCGGAGGCGGATGTACGGGCGATCATCCATGACAATTGCCGGCGGATGTTGGGGCTGACGTAACGAAATGCAGGGGCGGGGAGCGCAGCGGGCGCTCCCCCTTCGCCAGCGCCCTCACCCCACTTTCAATCTCGCCGCCATCGCCGCAGCATCCATCATCGGCGAACCGCGCAGATGGCCAAGCCGGATACCCGTGCACGTCATCTTGAACTTCGCAAAGTCCTCATACCATTCAAGGTCGGCGGCAGACTTTCCGGTCAGTTCCTCCCACAGCGCAACTGTTTCCTCACGGCTGCCCATGCCTTCCAGCGGAGCCCCGTGGACCGAGCGCGGACCATGCATCGTTTCCGCCAGGACGCAGAACCACGCGAGGTCATGAAGAGCCCCGCCAAGCGAGGGCTGTTCCCAGTCCATCACCGCCACCACGTCGAAATCCGTATCGAACATCATGTTGCCGATCCGCGCATCGCCCCAGACGAGCCCCTCGGGCTGATTATCCGGCCAGAGCGAGCGAAGGCGCGCCAGCGCCGCGTCGAGCACGGGCAGCGGCTCGACCTGTTGCAACCAGCGCGCGAAGCGATTGTACTTGGCCCATTCCTGATCGAGCCCGCGCGGCGCGTCCGGCTGCCCGGCAAGGAAATCGAGAGAGCCGAGCGGAACCGCCTGCACCGCAGCGAGCTGCCCCACTGCATTGCGCCAGAGCACGCGGCGCTGCGCGGGGCTCGCATCCCGCAGCCACCCTTCACGGGCATAGGGCGGGACCGAAACCGGCACCCGCCCGACCTTCCTCTCCATCACGAAGAACGGATTGCCGAGCAGCGCCGCGTCGGGCTCGAACCAGAGCGGCCGGGCGACGCGAACCTGTCCGTCATCGGCCAGGACTTGCATGACCCGGTACTGCTCGTCGAACAGGTCGTCGGGAAAGACCGTGAAAGCGCGCGGCTTGATACGGACCACGCAGCCCTGCCGGCGTTCGGCACCCTGTTCGCGCCAGCAGGCATCGAACAGGACCGTCTCATGGCTTTGCCCGGCCCCGCGCGGATAGGCGACATCGCGGATTTCGACATCTGCCGCCTGCGGCATGCGCGCACCGAGCCAGCGCGCGAGCGTCACCGCCAGTTGTTCGAGATTCCGGGTCTCCGGCGCGACGATCACGTCCGACATCCAGTCCTACTCCCACCTGCATTCACGATTGTTCGATATCGCGAATTTATTTTCGGTATTTGTAAGATGCCGCACGGATGCGGTCAAGCGAGGCGAGCCTCGCCTGAAAGGAAAGCCGCGTGAAGCGGGGTGTCAGTCGGTTTCGGGATGTCCGACCAGGAAGCGCGAAATGCGGGTGCAGGCTTCGGCGAGCGCATCGCCCGCCCTGCGGATTTCCACACCGGTCATGGGGCCGTTGAATCCGGCCAGCACCAGCGAGATCGAGACCTTGTCCCTCGCTTCGTAGATCGGCGCCATGATCGCCATCAACGGATAATTGCGCGCATCGTCCAAAGCGGTTTCAGGCAGGACTGGCGGATCTTCCAGGTTGGTGACGATCGCGTTTTCGCCCGGGATACTGTCCGGCCGGCGGGTCAGCGCGATGAAGCCGTGCTCGCGCACGAAGGCCATGCCGCCGGCCAGTTGCTCGATCTGCTCGGCCGTGGGGGACGGGTTTATCCGTGCCTGGGCGGCGTCCGCATCACGCGGGCTGCGCGCGTAGAACGCCGTTGCCTGCACCCAGCGCAGCGGCATCCGCGTACCCAGCGGAACCGGATATCCCACATGGCTCACCGATGCAGCACGCTCGCGCAAGTGGATCACATCGCCTTCGAGGAAATAGGCGCCGCAGACGACATCGAAATCGTCCGCCAGCTTGCGCATCTCCGGCTGGGCGACCTGTAGCGGCGAGAAATGCTCGGCGGCGGTACGGCCGATCGCCGCCAGCGCCGGGCCCAGCACGTAAGTCTTGTCGCTGGTACGATAGAGGTAGCCCACGTCGACAAGGCCGGTCAGCAAGGCGTGACAGGTCGCGCGGCTGAGCTTGAGCGCGCGGACGAGATCGGTCAGCGCGAAGGCCTGCCCCGGATGGTCGGCGATGAAATTCAGGATGGCGGCCATGCGGGCGACGCCGGGAGAGGAACGCGACATGGGCACTTTCGCTATTTCGAATTCGTCGGGTATGCCCTGCACCGATCTTCGTCAATAGCGCCCTACCCCTGCCGCCGCAGCCGCTCCGCCACGACCCGCGCGATCTCCCGCCGGGCCACCTTGTTGGAATGGAGCAGCGGCACGTCCTCACGCGCCATTTCCACCCAAGCACGGGGCACCTTGTAGCCGGAAAGGCTGGCGCGCATCCTTGCCTCGATGGCGGCAAAGTCCAGCACCGCCCCCTCGCGCGGGACCACCGCCGCCGCCAGCAGCGTGCCGCGCTCCCGGTCCGGCAGGCCGACGACATAGGCGCTGTGCACTCCGCCAAGCGCCTGAAGCTCCATCTCGACTTCGGCGGGAGAAACATTGGAGCCGGACACCTTTATCATGTCCCCGCCCCGCCCGACGAAATGAATGCGGCGCCCGTCGGCATGATCCTCGACCAGGCACATGTCCCCCGTGCGCAGGTAACCGTCGGCGGTATAGTGATCGGCGCGCTCTATCTTGTGCAGGGCTGGTGCAACCGCGAGCCCGCGCACCTGCATCTCGCCCACTTCGCCGTCACCTACGGAATTGCCCTCCTCATCGGCTATGCGGATGTCGTAGCCGGGGGCGAAATGGTCCATCGGCGCGCAGACGGGGCGGCCGGGCACGCGGAATTCATCCCCCCAGCCGTATGGCCCCAGCGTCTCGCTCATGCCGAGGCCCCACCAGGGTTGCGGCCCCCGGATGCGTTCCAGATCCTCCTCGGCCAGTACGCTCCCCATGGCGAAGCGGCTGTTGCTCAGCGTGCGTTCGGTACAGACCGTTACCGCACCCACTTCCCAGTTCGGCACCAGCGAGAGCATCAGCCCGCCAACCCAGAACATCGGCAATTGCGCGGCGCGTTGCTCGCCCGCCTTGATTCCCAGCATTCCCGCCAGCCAATGGCCACGCGCCATGACCGCTCCATGGAGGTGGCGCACGCCCTTGGGCAGGGCCATCGATCCGGACGTGTAGATCTCGATCATCTGGTCGGTCGGATGGACTTCGCTCTCGACCGCCCTGAGCAGGTCTTCGCTCACGCCGGTCCCGGCCTCGATCAGCCAGGCCGTCGGCGCGATAGCCTCGTGAAGCCCCTCTCCATCGGAAACGATCCAGCGCAAATAGGGAATGCGGGGGATGAGCAGCGCCCCTGCCACCTGCCCATCCAGTTCGGGAACCGCCTCGGCCAACCGCGCCGCCATATCCTTGCCCAGCATCTCGCGCTGGACCACCAGGCCCTGCACGTCGGACTGGCGCAGCACGCGGACCAGTTCATTGGCGCGGATCATGGTGCTGATAGGCACGGCGATGGCGCCAATCCGCGCTATCGCGGCCAAGGTAACGGCAAATCCCGGTCCATTGCCGAATATGAAACCGACGCGCGTACCCTTGCCCACCCCGCGGGCGAGCAAACCCCTCGCAAGGGCCGCAGAATCGCGGTCAAGACCGGTGAACGTGGCGCTCTCGACACCGGACTCGGTTTCGAGGGTGATGGCGCATGTCCCGCCATGGACGCGCGCAGCCGACCGGATCAGTTCCGGGAAAGTGCGGGCCTTGCCCGGCGCATCTTCCGCGCACGCTTCGCTGGTCACTGCCCGATCATCCTCTCGCTGGGGTCATGCCCTGTCGAAAGCGATCCTGCGGCTTGCGGCAGGGCTGGGCAAGTTTCCGGCACAGGGCATCGCCCCTGCGTCATTCCCTATATGAGAACATACGTTCACTATAGGGAATTGTCAGCTTTCGGCAAAAGTATAGGGCTGCGCTGCGCGGCGGTAGTCGTCGGCCAGTACGTCCCGCCCGATCGGCGGCACCGAACGCGCGGCGCATTCCGCGCGCTGGCAGAGGCGGCAAGTCACCCCGATAGGCGTTCCCGCGACGGTCCCACCCTTCACACCTGCCGCATAGACGAGCTTGTCCGCCTCGTCCGCCGCACAGGCAAGCGCCACGGCGCGTGTCACCCTGGAGCGGCCATATCGCCCCTCGCCAGATGTCACCGTGCGCGCGATCGAGAAGAAGCGCTGGCCGTCCGGCAATTCGAGCCACTGGGTGCGTATCTCTCCCGGCCAGCGGAATACCTGATGTACCGACCACAGGGGGCAGCCGCCGCCATGCGCCGCGAAAGGGAAGCCTGCGCCGTCCAGCCGCTTTGAGACATTGCCGGCCTCATCCACGCGAAGGAAGAAGAACGGCACCCGTTCCTCTCCCGGCCGATGGAGTGTGGTCAGTCGGTGCGCGACCTGCTCGAAACTGGCACCGAACAGGGCGCCGAGCGCATCGATATCGTAACCGCGCGCCTCTGCGGCACGGGCGAACCGGCCGTAAGGCATGAGGATCGCCGCCGCCGCGTAACCGGCCAGCGCACGCCGCACGAGCGTGGCCGTCGTGGTCTGCGCAAAAGCCGCAGCGCGAACGACCGACACGATATCGCTGCGCATGGCGGTATGAGCGATATGCGTGGCGATCTGGAATGCCCGGCTGGAAGGGCCAAGCGTGTCGTCGATCAGGAGTTGCTGGTTATGACGTCGAACCGCCGCAGGGAATCGACCATGACATCCGGCGGCAGGAAGCGCACCCGCACGCCTTTTGCGCCCAGCCATGCCGCAGCCCCTCCCGCCTGCTCGATCTCGGCAGCCAACTCTTCGGCGCGAACATCCAGCGCATGAAAATAGTTGCGAGACTGGCCAAGGAAGCGCTGCGCTTCGCGAACGGGCTCGCTTTCCTCCGCCGCCGGGCCGGATGCACGCTGCTCCGCCAGCGCCTGGCTTTCGCGGGAATAGGCGCCGTGCAGGCGCAGCAGCGCTTCGGAAATGCCGGGAAAACTCATCGCAAGGTCGGCGATCTCCAGCGGCGGCAGGTCAATATCCGCGAACAAGGGATCGCGCAGTACCTCGCCCACGCGGCGGGCGTAGTCCTCACCGTCGTCTCCGGCGATGTCGGCCATGTCGAGCCGGTAGGTCCGCGCAAGGCGCAGCAGCATGTCCGCCGTAACGGGCCGCTGGTTGCGTTCCAGCAGTGCGACGTAGCTGGGCGAAATCTCCAGATCGTCGGCCATGGCCTGCTGCGTCAGCCCCAGTTCGCGGCGCAGGCGGCGCAGTCGGGGACCGAGATAAAGAGGGCGCGATTCAGCCATGACGGCAATCTTGTCATGACCACACATCTTTACAAGGAATATCTGTAAAGTTTGACAACCGGACTTCGCCGCGCGTTTCGCACTGCACAAATGCCGCCTAGCTCAAGGTCATCGCCCAAACACTTTCGACGGGGACTTTTGGCAGTGACCTACCAGAGCAAGATCAGCGAAGCCGGCCAGACCATCGGCACCGAGCCCACCTGGAACGGCATCGAACCGGAATCGGTCGCCCGCATGCGCCTGCAGAACCGCTTCCAGACCGGCCTCGACATCGCCCGCTACACCGCGCGCATCATGCGCGAGGACATGGCCGCCTATGACGCCGATCCTGCCCGCTACACCCAGTCGCTGGGTTGCTGGCACGGATTCATCGGCCAGCAGAAGATGATCTCCATCAAGAAGCACTTCGGCACGACCAAGGGCCGCTACCTCTACCTGTCGGGCTGGATGGTCGCGGCGCTGCGCAGCGAGTTCGGCCCCCTGCCCGACCAGTCGATGCACGAGAAGACATCGGTTCCGGCGCTGGTCGAGGAACTCTACACCTTCCTGCGCCAAGCCGATGCCCGCGAGCTTGGCATGATGTTCCGTGATCTCGACAAGGCGCGAGACGCCGGAGACGAAGTCGAGGCCAAGCGGATCGAACATGCGATCGACAGCCACGAAACCCACGTCGTGCCGATCGTCGCCGATATCGATGCGGGCTTCGGCAATGCCGAGGCGACCTACCTGCTCGCCAGGAAGTTCATCGAGGCGGGCGCCTGCTGCATCCAGATCGAAAACCAGGTCTCGGACGAGAAGCAGTGCGGCCATCAGGACGGCAAGGTCACCGTTCCGCATGAGGACTTCATCGCGAAGATCCGCGCGGTTCGTTACGCCTTCATGGAACTGGGCGTGGACGAAGGCCTTATCGTGGCGCGCACCGACTCGCTTGGTGCAGGACTGACCAAGCAGATCGCCTTTACCCGCGAGGCAGGCGACATCGGCGACCGGTACAACAGCTTCCTCGATTGCGAGGAGGTTTCGCCTGATACGCTTGGCCACGGCGAAGTCCTCATCAGCCGCGACGGCAAGTTGATGAAGCCCCGGCGCCTGCCCAGCAATCTCTACCAGTTCCGCCCCGGGACCGGCGAAGACCGCTGCGTGCTCGACTGCATCGAATCCCTCAGGAACGGCGCGGATCTGCTGTGGATCGAAACCGAAAAGCCGCACATCGGGCAGATCGGCGGAATGGTCAGCCGCATCCGCGAGGTGATCCCGAATGCCAAGCTGGTCTACAACAATTCGCCCAGCTTCAACTGGACCCTCAACTTCCGCCAGCAGGTCTACGATGCCTGGGAAGCGGAAGGGCGTGACACCGGCGCCTATGACCGGGCCAGGCTGATGAGCGTGGACTACGACGGCACCGAACTGGGCCAAGAAGCCGACGAGCGCATCCGCACCTTCCAGAAGGACGCGGCGCGTGAGGCGGGGATCTTCCACCACCTCATCACCCTGCCGACCTACCACACCGCCGCCCTGTCGACCGACAATCTGGCGAAGGAGTACTTCGGCGAGGCGGGCATGCTCGGCTACGTCAAGGGCGTGCAGCGTCAGGAGATCCGCCAGGGCATCGCCTGTGTGAAGCACCAGAACATGGCCGGCTCCGACATCGGCGACGACCACAAGGAATACTTCGCCGGCGAGGCCGCCCTCAAGGCCGGCGGCACGCACAACACGATGAACCAGTTCGCTGCCTGAGGCAGCGGGGGAAGATCCCCGCATAGCAAGGAAAGGAAGGTACTATGACCACCATGACCACCGAACCGGCCCGCGCCCGCGCGGTGCTTTCGAACCAGGACTTCAAGCTGCTTCAGGAAGCCGTGCTGTTCTACATGCGTGCACACGAGGACGATCCGGTCTCGTCGACTTATTCGAACCTCTACCACCGCCTCGGAACCGCGGGTCGGCGCTGAGCCAGTGAAATCCGCAAGGGAACGCCGGCATCGATAACGCCAGCGACCCGCGCGACCGGCCCCTCGGGACCGGATAACCACTCAAGCGTTTTCCTGGGGAGGAAAGCCAAGGCCCGTCGCACTCCGGTGCGGCGGGCTTCTCGTGTCAGTTAACTTTATCTTCGAATGCGCTTCCCCATCGGCAACCAAATGCTCCGCCCTGCGTTGGCAGAAAAATTAACGTCTTGTGGCATAAGGTGATTTCAGCACAGGGGCTTGGTCGTTGGTTCTGGGAAATGCTGAGAAAGAATACGTGATGCCGGACGGCGACCTGCCGACCGGAACGCTCGAAGCCGCACTGGCTGCTGCTTCGCGGGCGGATCAGCGACTGCGCGAAGCGATCGACGTGCTGCCGCAAGGCGTGGTGTTCCTCGACGAGGAAGGCCGATACATCCTGTGGAACCGCAAGTACGAGGAAATCTACTGCCGCTCGGCCGACCTGCTGGAACCGGGCGCCAGGCTGGCCGATACGCTGCGAGTGGGCGTCCAGCGCGGCGACTATCCCGAAGCCATGGGCCGCGAGGAAGAATGGCTGAACGACCGCCTTGCGCTTATCCAGCAGCCCACCAGCCGTCACGAACAGCGCCTGTCCAATGGCCGCTGCATCCTGATCGAGGAACGCAAGACGGAGGACGGCGGCTCGATCGGCCTTCGCGTCGACATTACCGACCTCAAGCAGAAGGAAGAAAGCTTCCGGCTGCTGTTCGAACAGAACCCGCTGGCCATGCTGGTTCACGATTCCGGCACCGGCCGGATCAATACCGCCAACGAATCCGCCTGCCGCCTGTTCGGCTATTCCGCCGCCGAAATGTCGGGCCTCAACGCCCGAAAGCTGTTCGGCGAGGATAACTGGGCTGCTGCCGCCAGAATGCTGGCCGCCAGGAACCCCACCCGCGATGCCGGATGGCAGATGCTGCGGCGCGACGGCGAAGTGGTGGAAGCGGTTGTCTCCACCCGCCGCCTGCTCCTCGATGGCGTGGAAGTGACGATCGTCTCGATCTTCGACGTGACCGAGCGCCGCCGAATCGAGCAGCGCATGGAACACATGGCCCGCCATGACGAACTGACCGGCCTCGCCAACCGCTCGCACTGCCGCGATACCTTGCGTAACATGCTCGGCAGTGCCTCGCCCGCCGAAACCGTCACGCTCGCGCTGATCGACCTCGATCACTTCAAGACGGTGAACGATACTTACGGCCATCATTTCGGCGATGCCCTGCTGACCGACGCGGCGCGCAGAATGCGCGAACTCGTGCCGCCAGGCGCCTTGCTCTGCCGGATCGGCGGAGACGAATTCGCGATCATCTTCCGCCGGTCGAGCCTTACGCAAGCCGAACTCGTGAGCAAGGCGATCATCGCGACGCTTTCCGAACCCTTCCACGTCCACGGCAACACCCTGCACATCGGCGCCACCGTCGGCTTTGCCAGCGCGCCCTTCGACAGCACCGACCACGAAACGCTCATGCGCTTCGCGGACCTTGCGCTCTATGCCGCCAAGGCCGAGCGCAGGGGCAGTTGCCGCGCCTTCGAAATGGCGCTGGACGAAGCCGCACAGGCCAAGAGCCGGCTGGAAAAGGACTTGCGCCAGGCCGTCCGCGACGGCGAACTCGAAGTCCATTACCAGCCGCTGCTCAATCTCGAAACGAACACCATCGAATGCTGCGAAGCGCTGCTTCGCTGGAACCACGCCGAGCGCGGCCAGGTCTCGCCCGAAGTGTTCATCCCGCTTGCCGAGGAACTCGGGCTGATCGACAAGCTGGGACGCTTCGTGCTCCAGACTGCCTGCCACGAAGCCATGAAATGGCCTGACGATGTGCGCCTCTCGGTCAATGTCTCGCCGGTCCAGTTCCGCAACGGAAACCTCCTGGGCACCGTCATCAACGCCCTGTCCAGTTCCGGCCTCGCCGCAGACCGGCTTGAACTGGAAATCACCGAGGCCGTGCTGATGGAGCGCGGCCCCCGTCCTGCCGCGATCATCCGCAACTTGCGCTCCTTCGGTATCGGCATTTCGCTCGACGATTTCGGGACCGGCTATTCATCGCTGAGCTACCTGCTCAATTACCCCTTCACCAAGATCAAGATCGACAAGTCCTTCATCCTCAACCTCCACGAAGAGGCCAATTCGCGCGCGGTGATCAGGGCAGTGATCGGTCTGGGCCGCAGCCTCGGCCTCACCGTGGCGGCGGAAGGGATCGAAAGCGAGGTGGAGCGCGAATACCTTCGGGCCGAAGGCTGCACGCAAGGCCAGGGCTTCCTGTTCGGCCGCCCTCAGCCAGGCACGATGCTGCGCTTTTCGTCGCAGCCATCGAGCGCGCTCGACGCCGCCTGATCCTTCCCGCAACTGTCACTGAATACGGCGAATACTTTGCGATCCGGCGCGAGGCAGGGCATGAAGCCGTGACCCACGCCAGAGCCGTCCAAGGAGCCGCTGGATGAAGAACATCGCCACCCTGACGATGAACCCGACGATCGACGCATCCTATGACGTCGGCAAGGTTCGCCACACCAACAAGATGCGTACCGACAACGAGCATTACGCTCCCGGCGGCGGCGGCATCAACGTGGCGCGTGTCTTCGTCCGGCTCGGCGGCAATGCGCGCTGCTACTATCTTTCCGGCGGCGCCACCGGCCCTGCCCTCGACGGCCTGATCGACCTTCACCAACTGGTCCGAACCCGCATTCCCATCGCGGGGTCCACGCGTATCGCTGCCGACATCCTCGAACACGAAACAGGCAAGGAATATCGGTTCACCCCCGCCGGACCCGAAATCAGCGAAGCGGAATGGCAGGAATGCCTCGATCGCGTCGCCGAAGCCGATTGCGACGTGATGGTCATGAGCGGATCGCTCCCCCCGGGCGTCCCGGAGGACTTCTACGCCCGTGCCACCCGCCTGTTGCGCCCGCGCGGTATCGAAGTCGTTCTCGACACCTCGGGCGCTGCGCTGGTCGCGGGAATCGATGCCGGAGGGCTGCTGCTGGTCAAACCGAGCCAGAGCGAATTGCAGCATTATGCCGGACGCACGCTCGACTCGGTCGGCGCGATCGGGGCTGCGGCCATGGAAATCGTCGAGGCGGAGAAGGCCAGGTTCGTCACCGTGACCATGGGCCATGAAGGCGCGGTCCTGGCGCGCGCCGAGGGGCCGTTGTTCCTGCCTGCCCTCAAGGTCGACGCGGCAAGCGCCGTGGGCGCGGGCGACAGCTTCGTCGCGGCGATGGTTCATGCCCTGTGCCGGGGCGACGGCGAACTCGAGGCATTCCGCCGCGGCATGGCCGGCGGCTCCGCCGCCGTGCTGCGCGCCGGCACCGATCTCGCCCGCGCCGAAGACATCGACCGGCTGCTGGAACGGGTGGAACCGCTCTAGACTACGATCGCCCGGCGGCAGAACTCCCAGATTGCCACCCCAAGCGTTTCACGCTCGGCAAGATCGGGGGCGCCGCCTTCCTCCTGAAGCAGCACGGTGTGAACCGTGGTCGAGACGAGGTTGTAGATCAGCCGTGCCTGCAGGCTGGGATCGGCCTGCAGGAGCAACCCCTGTTCGATGCCTTCGGCGACATGGCCGGCAATCAGGTCCAGTAGCGGTTGCAGCGCCGCCTGCAATTCGGCCGGGCGAGACTGCGCAAGCCGGAGGTGTTCGCGGCTGAGCGCGGCGCTGCGCAAGTGCGCGCCGCTGCTCCGCGTCTGCCCCAACTGGCCCACGACGATGCCGGAAACGATAACCTGCAACGCCTCCACAGGATTGTCTGCGCGCGACGAGATATCCCGGAACTGCAACGCCGCCGCCCGCAGCGAAGCATCGAATACCGCCAGCACGAGGTCGTCCTTGCTCTGGAACCGCTCGTAGAAGGCACGCCGCGCCAGGCCCGTGCGTGACAGCACCGCCCGGATCGTCAGGCCTTCGAGCCCGCCCTCGTCAAGCAGGTCATGCGCCGCCTCTATCAGCAGGCGCGTCCGATCGCGTTCGCCGTCATCGAATTCGGCAAGTTGGGTGGGAGACGGTCGAACAGTGGCCATGGGCGATGGATTAGGCCCTCCGTCCGCGCCGGTCCAGTGCCCGCAATTGCGAAGTTCTCGCCGGTGATTGACTTCACCGGGGGGGAGCGGCTAGAAAATGGAGAACAGCGTTCTCAGAAACGCGCTCAACGGATGAAGGACAGGAGAGTTCGATGCCCAAGGTCACTTATGTCGATCACGAAGGTCACACGACCGACGTGGACGTGGCGATCGGCGAAAACGTCATGCGCGGTGCGGTCTATAACGGAATAGAGGGCATCACCGGCGAATGCGGCGGCGGCCTCTCCTGCGCCACCTGCCATTGCTACGTAGACGAGAACTGGACCGAGGCGGTGGGCGGGCCTTCCTCCCAGGCGGAGGAGGAACTGCTGGAATCGGCTGCTGCCGAAGTGAAGCCGAGCAGCCGCCTCTCCTGCCAGATCGACATGACCGAGAGCCTCGACGGGCTCGTGGTGCACATGCCCGAGCATCAGTTCTGAAGCCGGACACAGGGAGAGAACGATGCCTATCGACGCCGCCAACCCGGTTCCGCCCAGTTTTCCGCGCCATGTCGGCATGGACCAGGTGCCCGATCACGTCCCCCCCGAACTGATCCGCCAGTCCGGCCTCACCTTCGGCCCCGATTTCCTGGCCAACCCGCATGACTTCATGGCCGCGCTGCACGAAAAGCAGCCGCCGATCTATTACGACGTCAGCCCGATGGGCAACATGTGGCACCTCACCAAGCATGAGGACGCGCTGTTCGGCCTGCGCCATCCGCAGATCTTCTCGAACGAAGGCGCCACCCCCTTCCCGCGCGATCCGAACGACTATTTCTACTTCATCCCGATCGAGATCGATCCCCCGCATCACCGCAAGTACCGCAACATCGTTGACCCGGTGTTCAGCCCGCAGGGCGTGCTCAAGCTCGAACGGCTGATCCACCAGCGCGCGAACGACCTGATCGACGAGATCGAGGCCAAGGTCGCGGCAGGCGGCGAGTGTGAGTTCACCGAGGACTTCGGGCGGCCACTGCCGGTTGCGGTGTTCCTCGACATCATGGGCCTGCCGCAGGACATGCGCGATACGTTCGTGGAATGGGCAATGGAACTGCTCCATTCGAACGACCGCGCGATCATGGGCCAGTCGATGGCCAAGATCACCGCCTATCTCAAGCAAGCCATCGCCGAGAAGAAGGCCAACCCGGACGACGGTGTCGTCAGCCTGATCGCCCATGCGGAACCAGACGGCGTGCCGCTTTCCGACAAGGAAATATTCGGCTTCGTCTGCTTCCTGTTCATCGCCGGTCTCGACACCGTTTTCGCCACGCTCAACAATATCTGGGCCTGGCTGGCGGAAAACCCCGAGAAGCGTCAGGAAATCATCGACCGTCCGCAGGACATCGACAGGATCGTCGAGGAACTTCTCCGCCGCTGGTCAGTGACCTTCTCCGGCCGGGTGCTTGACCAGGATCATGAAATGCGCGGCGTGCAGATGAAGAAGGGCGATCGCGTCACCTTCATCCTGCCTGCCTGCAACTTCGACCCTGAGGTGTTCCCCGACCCGATGACGGTGAACTTCGACCGCCCCCGCAAGACGATCCTCGCCTTCACGGTCGGCGTTCATAGCTGCATGGGCGGGCACCTTGCACGGCTCGAAGTGAAGATCGCATTGCAGGAATGGCTGAAGCGCGTGCCTGACTTCACGCTCAAGCCCGGCACCCGGATCGAGTACCGCCCCGGCGGCGTGATCGGCCCCGAAGCCGTGCCGCTGGTCTGGTAAGGGCACCGAACCAAGGGAGCCGCGCCGATCGGTGCGGCTCCCTTTTCATGTCATTGCATCCCGCGCGATCTCCATCGCTGCGAGTTGCAGCCTCAGGCCTTCGTTTTCTGCGCGCAGCGCGGTGATCTCGCGGTGGGCGCGGACGATGGCCGGCGCAGCCACCCGAGACGGTTCGGGCCTACGTTTCGGCGGGCCGGCATTCGGGGCGGCACCCCGCAACATGGCCGCAATCCGATTGGCCGAGGCACGAACCCACGCCTCCATCAGGACAAGCGCGCCATCGCGCAAGATGGCCGGCGCACGATCGCTTGTGAGGGGTTCCGGCCCAGAGGACATTGGCATCGCGAAAGCTTCGTCCACGGATAAAGCGGCGCAGGCCTCCTGACAGGCCTGCGCCGCACGAGCAGCGCGCGGGACGACCCTTGGCGCCTGCTCCCCGGACTTCGCCGCCCACAGTCCGGCGGCGCGTCCTGAACTCCCATGATGACCGTCACGGCCTGGCCGCGCCTGCCGAAGTGAACCCGTCCCCCGCCCGTGGCCCTTCGCACAGGAAACCGGCTCGTTTCCGGCCAGTACGGGCTTGGCCCTTGCGGCCTCCCGGCGCCCCTTTACTACCGGCTGCATCAAGGATCGGAGCAGGGTGAACAGCGGATCCTGCGAGGCACCGTACCCGGCGCGCAGGCCGCAAGTGCACAGCCTGGGGGCGGTCCAGATCCATCCGCGATCATGACACAGCGCCGCTCCGCTTTCAGCGCCCCCACTGGCGTTCCCGTCATCATTGGCAGCCGGAACCATCGAAGGCCCACGCCGCTCCAACGCCAGTTTCCGCACACGCTTCGTCGCGTGCTGCCCCGATGCGCCCCGAGGGTCAGTCTGCAGATGCCGTGCGGCTATGCCTTTCCCGCGCCGCGTTTCCGGTTTCGATCTGTCCCCGGCAGCTTTTCGCGACCCCGAGTCCTGCAACGACCGGTTGCTCCGGGGGCCTGATCCTTTCCCCTTGCTTCCGGGCAGCTCTTCACCCGGGGCCTCTTCGTCCATGGGCTTTCTCCCAAGTTCTGAAGCTTTCCCCATGGCTGTCACGCGAGCGGCCGGGATTGAAGGTCAGTTAACTCCGTTTTCGTTCGACAGCCCGCTGCGCGCGCGGGACACCGCCCAGTGCCTGTGGTTAATCGAACGGAAACGGGCGCACTTGAGTCAACCCGGAGTCCAGGGCCGCGAGCGCCGCCGCAGCCGGGCAAGGCCTCGTGCCCGGCCTTGCAGCACCGAGGATGCAATCGTTGCGCACGCAAAAGCCATGCACAAACGAGCGCGGATCATGCAATTCCGCTTTGAGATCGCGAGAAATTGTTGCAGAGTGCTTGGCGAAAGGCCGCTAGCGGCTTTACCGGCGTTGGGAGAGAGCGCGCCGGGAGGGAGGTCTACTTCCTTTCCGGCGCGCCGATACTTCGCAGGTGCAACATCATCCAAATATTCGGTTTTGACAACCCTGTTCCGCAAAATTGCGGGGCAGGGTTATCGATGCCATGCTGCATGAAGCACCGCTTGTTAGCGGAAGCAGCATGCCATGCTGCGGCATCATCGCGTGGCGACGCAGGAGGAAGTGATTCGCCGCGCCGCCCGGCCGCATCGCGATTGCGGGCATGGAACGCCTGGGCTAGCCGCCGGGTACATCAGCAGCGAGCCCCTTCTTGACCCAGCCAACCACCCCCCACCCCACTCCGCCGCGCAAGGGACAGGCCCGGCTGCTCTGGTCCATCGCGCTTCCCGCGATGCTCACCAACGTTGCCACCGCCCTGTTCGGGCTGGCCGACATGTGGGCCATAGGCCGCCTCGGCGATGCACCGGCGCAAGGCGCGGTGGAACTCGGCGCGAAGTACATGATGGGCCTGCTTAACGTGTTCAACTTCCTGCGCACCAGCACCGTCGCGCTGACGGCTCAGGGGACCGGTCGCGCCGACCGGCAGGCGCAGGCGGAAACACTAACCCGCGCCATGGCCGTGGCGATGGGCATCGGTGTGCTGCTGGTCTGCCTGATGCCCGTGGCGATCCCGTTCGGGCTCGACCTGCTCGAAGCGAGGGGGCCGCTGCGCGAAAGCGCCGGGGACTATATCGCCATCCGCTATTGGGCAGGGCCGCTTTGGCTCGGCAACTGCGTGCTGGTGGGATGGCTGATCGGACAGCGACTGGTGCGCCATGTCCTCGTGGTGGAAATCGGCGCCAATATCCTGCACATCGCGCTCGACCTGTTGCTCGTCCTCGTCGCGAAGTGGGGCGTTGCCGGCGTGGCAACCGCGACGCTGACGTCGGAACTGTTCAAGTTTCTGGTTCTCGCCGCCATCGTCTTGCGCCGCCCCGAAGCCCGCACGGCCTTCGCCCTGGCACGGCAGCGGACAACGTGGCGGCGCGGCGAACTGGCCCGCCTTTTCGCACTCAACCGCGACCTGTTCCTGCGAGCCCTGTTGCTCACCGCCGTGCTGCTCGCATTCGCCCGTGCCGGTGCGCAGGCCGGGCCGCTGACGCTGGCGGCGAACGGCATCCTGTTCCAGCTCTTCATGCTCGCCACCCTCCTGCTCGACGGCTTCGAAAGCGCCGCACAAGTGCTCTGCGGCGAGGCGCTCGGCGCGCGAAACCGGGCTGGCTTCGCGGCAACGGTTCGCTCGGCACTGCTATGGGGCGGGGTGATGGGCCTTGCCCTCACGCTCGCTTACGCGGTGGGAGGCAAGGCGCTGGCGGCCGCATTCAACACCGATCCGGGCGTGATCGCGGCCACTGCGGTTTACGCGCCATGGCTCACCCTGCTGCCACTGCTCGGGGTCTCGGCCTATGTTCTTGACGGGGTGTTCGTTGGCGCCGGGTGGACGCGGGCGATGATGGGGACGATGCTGGCCGCAATGGCAGGTTACGCGCTGCTGCTTTGGCTGCTCCATCCGCTGGGCAACCACGGCCTCTGGGCGGCTTTCACGATGTTCTTCGTCATTCGCGGGCTGGGGCAGGCTGCGGTGCTGCCCCGCCTCGCCAGGCGCAGCTTCAGCGTTTCCTGAACACCACGCTCAGGTTGTCGGCAGGCATGGAGATCACGCGTTCCAGATCGAGCCCCCTGACGGCGGCGATATCCGCGACATCTTCGAGCAGGCGCAGGCCCCATTCGGGATTGCGCCGCTTGAGGTCCTCGTCGAAAGCCGCGTTACCCGGTTCGATCGCATGCCCCGCGCGGCGGTAGGGACCATAAAGCACGAGCGGCGCCCCCGCGGGCAGCAAACGTCCCGCCCCCGCCACGAGCCCCAGCGCCGATTGCCAGGGGCTGATGTGGACCATGTTGATGCACACGATCGCATCGGCGCTTTCGACAGGCCAGTCCTGCGCGGCAGCGTCGAGTTCGAGGGGCGCCAGCAGGTTGGGAAGGCGCTCCGTCTCCCGCCAGCCCTCGATGGAGGCGCGGGCGGCAGCATCCGGATCTGTCGGCTGCCAGTCGCGCCCGGTCATGGCCCGTGCGAAGTGTACCGCATGTTCGCCGGTGCCCGAGCCGATCTCCAGCACAAGGCCGCTCGATGGCAACGCACCGCGCAGTACGGCGAGGATAGGATCGCGGTTGCGGGCGACGGCGGGAGCATGGCGGCGAGCGTCGTTCATGCGGCGGGACTAGTCCCGCCGCATCACTCCCACAAGCCCAGCGGATCGCACCCGGCGGTGTCTTCGATCGGGACTTCGCAGCAGGTCTCGGCGGTTCCGTCCATGAACCCGCAGAAGCGTTCATGCAGGGTTTCAAGGTTGATGCGCCGCATCTCCACTTCGCTGAACCCGGCCGCAAGGATCGCGGCGAGCGCACGCTGCTTCTGGGCGATAAGGTCTATCGCCTGAAGCTCGCGCAAGTGCCGCGCAACGAAAGTCTCGTCACGGCAGAACACTTCGCCCAGGGCTTCGATCTCGGCGCCGAGTTCGCCCAGGACTTCGGCCATGGCGATGAAGCGCGGCTCGAAAATCGGTTGGTGGATCATCCGCTCAGGCCGCCGCCGCCACGTCGCCCGGCGTACCGCCGGTTTCGCTCAGCGCCCGCAGGTCGAGCACCATGACCATCCGCTCGTCGATGGCGACGAGCCCTTCGAGGAACGGCGTCACCTCGTCCTGCCCCGCATTGGGCGGAGGCTGCAGGGTCTCCGACTGGAGCGCGACGATGTCAGAAACCGAATCCACGATCAGCCCCTGCGCCTGCCCACCCACCTGGCAGACGATGATGGCGTGGCGCGCAGTGGCCTCGGTGGCGGGCCAGCCGAGCCGCGCCGCGAGGTCGATCACCGGCAGGACGGTTCCGCGCAGGTTGACCACGCCGGCGACATAGCGCGGCACGCGCGGCATGGGTGTCACCGGGGTCCAGGCGCGTATTTCGCGGATGGCCATGATGTCGAGCGCGAAGATCTGTCCGGCGACTTCGAAAGTGATGAGTTCGCGGTGCATGGCGAGCCTGTCCTCAATGTGCGACGCGGCGAACTGCCGCGACAAGCTTGTCGGTGTCGAAAGGTTTTACGATCCATCCGGTAGCGCCGGCGGCCCGGGCACGGGCTTTCTTCTCGTCCGAGCTTTCGGTGGTGAGGACGAGAATCGGCCGGTCGCGATGGCGGGTTCCACCACGCACTTTCTCGATCAGGCCGAACCCGTCGAGCCGGGGCATGTTGATGTCGGTGATGACCACGTCCACCTCGTTCACCGCAAGCCATTCCAGCGCCGAAAGGCCGTCATCCGCCTGCGCCACGTCGAAGCCATTGGTGGAAAGCGCATGGTTGAGCAGCGCGCGCATCGAGGCGCTGTCGTCTACGGTCAGGATGCGGGTGCTACGGGACATAGGGAGCCTCGTTTCTTCAGAACAGTTCGACTTCGCCGCGCGCGGCCGGGCGAACGGGGGGCTGGACGACCGGCTCGGGCGCATCGGCCGCCGCCACCATGCGGCAGCGCACGAGACCGGAAGCCGGGCGGAAATCGAGGCGACGTGCGGCAAGACCGCCAAGATCCTCGCGCACCAGATCGATTCCCTCGCGCAGGAGGAAGCTGCGCGCGAATTCGGCATTGGCGCTCCCGATCCGCTGCATCCCCCGGTGGAGGTTGGCGCCGCCGTACAGGTGCGCGCGCATCCTGTCCTTGCGCCCGCCCTGCTGCAGCATCTCGTTGATGAGCATTTCCATGAGGTAGACGCCGTAATGCACGTCGACCTCGCCCCGTTCGGTGCCGGACAGCGGCTTGGGCAGGAGAAAATGGTTCATTCCGCCCAGTCCCGCGGCGGGATCGTGGAGGCAGGTGGCGACGCAGCTGCCCAGCACGGTGCCGAACTCGTCCGCCGGCGAGGCGCTCACGCGGAACTGGCCCTGGAGCACGGTGACATGGCTCATGCCGTCCAGCCGATTGTCGAGCATCGCCTCAGGCCGCCTGATGCAATGCATGACGCGCAATGCGGTCGATCGGCGCGACGACGCTGGCAGCGCCGAGCGAAATCGCCGCGCGCGGCATTCCGAAAACCGTGCAGGTGCTTTCATCCTGCGCGATGGTGTGTGCTCCGGCGCGGCTCATCGCCAGCAGCCCGCGCGCGCCGTCCTGCCCCATGCCGGTAAGGAGGATTCCTACGGCCCCGCTTCCCACTTCCGCCGCAACCGAAGCGAACAGCGCGTCCACGCTCGGGATGTGCCCGGAAACCGGCTCCCCCCGGCGCAGCCTTGCGTGCAGCGCGCCGCCTCCCCCACCGCTCATCGCCGCCTTCACGGTGAGGTGGCAGTCCGCTTCGGCGGCGAGATAGACGTTGCCATGGCGCAGCGGCATATCCTGCGCCGCAACCTGCACCCGCGCCGGGCACACCTGGTCGAGCGTGCGCGCTATGGCCGGGGCGAAGCGCGGGTTGACGTGCTGGACGATCAGCGTCGGCGGGCAGTCTTCCGCGAAATCGCGCAGCAGAACCTGCAGCGCCTCGACCCCGCCGGTCGAGGAGCCGACCGCGATCAGCCGCGTGTCGCGCCGGATCGAACGGCGGCCCTCCTCTGCCACGCCCGGGTCGCCGGGCGGTGAAAGCGGACTTGCGCAGCCTGCCGGATCATCGCCGCCAGTTCGCCGCCATCCTGAAGCGTCAGGCGGCCCGAGCGATCGTACTTGGCATAGCAGTCCACCGCGCCGAGGCCGAGGGCGCGCGCGGTAACCTCGCTGCCCTCCTGCGTCGCGCCGGAGACGACGATCACCGGAGTTGGCCGCAGGGTCATGATCTTCTCGAGGAAATCGAGCCCGTTCATACCCGGCATCTCGATGTCGAGCGTGACCACATCGGGATCGAGCCGCTTGATCATCTCGCGCCCCTCGGCGGCGTTGGATGCGGCGGCAACCACCTCGATGTCGCCCTGCTCTCGCAGCCGGGACATCAGGATCGCACGCATGGTGGGGGAATCGTCGACGATGAGGACGCGGATGCTCATGCGCCCCTCCGGCGGTAGATCGTCGGGCCGACCAGTTCGAGCAGGTCCGCCGCCGATCCGGTCACCCGCTCGGAATGGCCGATGTAGAGGTGGCCGCCCGGAAGCAGCGCCTCGGCGAAGCGGCGCACGAGCCGCTCGTTGGTCGCGGCGTCGAAATAGATCATGACGTTGCGGCAGAAGATCACGTCGAACCGGCCCCGGATCGGCCATTCGCCAAGCAGGTTGAGCGCGCGGAACCGAACGATGGAGCGCGGCGGCTCGGCCAGCGTCACGTGTCCGTGCTGCTCGGCCGTCCAGAGCCTGCGCAAGTCCTGCGGCACCGGCTTGAGATCCTTGGCCGCGTAAGTCGCGCCCGCCGCCTTCTGCAGCGCGTGCGGGGCGATGTCGCTGGCAAGCACGCGCAGGTCCCGGCGCGCGAGATCTATTCCCGCCGCCCGGTCCGGGCCCAGCAGGGTCATGACGATCGACCATGTTTCCTCGCCGCTTGAACATCCCGCCGACCACAGCCGCACAGGATCGCGCTGGTGGAGCTTTTCCACGAGGCGCGGGCGGACCTCGCCCTGCAGATGCTCGAAGTGGTGCGCCTCGCGGTAGAAAAAGGTGTGGTTGGTGGTGAGCGCCGCCACCGCCCTGCCCATTTCCTCACCGTTCGCGCGCATCATCTCGATGTAGCGCGAGAACGTGACCGCCCCCGCCGCGCGTACCAGCGGGGCGAGGCGGGAATAGACCAGCATCGCCTTGCCCTGCGGCAGGACGATGCCGACCGCCTCGTGGACGATCCGCGAGACCGCCGTGAAATCGGCGGTGCTGTAGATTTCCGGGCTGACGCCGGGAACCGGGTCGGTCATCGCGCTCGTGGCCATCACGCCGCCTGCCTTTCCGGGCCGGACGCCTCGGGCCCCGGCATCGCCGGAGACGACAGGACGCAGGCAACCAGACCGTCCACGTCGACGATCAGGGCCACCCGCCCGTCACCCAGGATGGTCGCCCCGGCCACGCCTTCCACCGAGCGGAAGTTGGTCGCCAGGCTCTTGATGACGAACTGGCGCTGGTCCTGGATGTCGTCCACCAGCAGCGCAGCCTGCCCGGCGCTCTCGGTATCGACGACGACCAGCACGCCTGCCCCCGCCGAAGGCGCGCCGCCGCACGCGCCCAGCGCCTCGTGCATGGCGATGACCGGGATGAAGCGTCCACGCACGTTGAGCACCTGACGGCTCGTGCCGATGCCCTGCACCTCGTTCTCGCCGGGGCGCAGGCTCTCCACGACATGGGAAAGCGGCACCACCAGGGTCTGATCGCCGACGTTGACGATCATGCCGTCGGAAATGGCGAGGGTTAGCGGGAGCGTGAGGATGAATTTCGTGCCCTGCCCCGGCGTGCTCTCGATCGTGATCCGTCCGCCCAGATCCTTCACGTTCTGCCGCACCACGTCCATGCCGACCCCGCGCCCCGAAATGTTCGAGACGACTTCCGCGGTGGAGAAGCCCGGCGCGAAGATCAGGTTGTCGATCTCCTCGGCGGAAAGCTGCGTGTCGCTGCCGACGATGCCCTTGTCGATGGCCTTGGCCAGCACGCGCTCCCGGTTGATGCCCGCGCCGTCGTCGGCGATGGAGATGAGGATGCGGCCGGAGCGATGCTCTGCAGCAAGGGTCAGCGTGCCTTCGGGACGCTTTCCGGCGCGATCCGTTCTTCCGCGCTTTCTATGCCGTGGTCCACCGCGTTGCGGATCAGGTGCGTCAGCGGCTCGCCGAGGCGTTCGATCACGGTCTTGTCGAGCTCGGTGGTTTCCCCCAGCACTTCCAGCCGCACATGCTTGCCGGTAGTCGCGGCCAGATCGCGCAGGATGCGGGGGACCCGGCTGAACACGCTGGCGATTGGCTGGGCCCGGATCGACATGGCGCTTTCCTGCATGTCCCGCGTGAGGCCTTCGAGCAGCGAGAGTTCCTCGCTCGCGGTGACGCCCGCCCCCTCCAGCCGCTGCACGAGCATGGCCTGCGCGATCACCAGTTCGCCCACCAGGTCGATCAGGCGGTCCAGCTTGAAAAGATCGATGCGGATCGACTGCCCGGCGGCAGACGCGGCGGCGGGCTCGCCCTTCCCCGACAGCGGCTCGGCCCTGCCGGCAGGCGCTTCGGACGGGACCGTTTTCGCCGCCGCCTCGGCCGGGGGCATGGCGATTTCGGCGGGTTCGACAGGCGGGATCGCCTCGCCCTCCCCGATCGCCAGCACGCAGTCCTCGCCGATGAAGTCGAATATCTCGCGTACCATGTCCTCGGCGACGTCGGCCGGCATCGCATAGCTCCAGCCGAGATAGCCCTGCGAAACGTCAAGCTGGTCCAGCGGCGGCACATGCGAAATGTCGCAGTGCAGGCATTCGCCGCCGAGCGCCGCCACGTCGCGCAGCATCAGCAGCGGCTCGCTGCCGTTGCGCATGGCACCTGCGCGGGGGCGAATGTGGACCTGCCAGCGCGGCTGTTCGCGCGGCGGCAGGTCGAACCCGCCGGTGAGATCGTCAAGCAATGCATCGAGGTCGAGCGCGAAATCCTCGGCGGCCGGGGCTTCCGGCGCGGGCGTGGCGGCGGGTTCCGGCTCCGGCGCATGGGCGTGGGCGTGCTGCGGATTGGCCATCGCCGCTTCCATCTCGGCAATCAACGCCGCATCGGCCGGCGGCGCACCGTCCTCCCGCGCGGCCTCGACATGGTCGGAAAGCGTGTCCAGCGCGCGCAGCAGCAGGTCGACCAGCTTGCGTTCGATCGGCACCAATCCCTCCCGCACGTCGGAGAGCAGCGTCTCGAAGACATGGGTATAGGCCTGGAGCGCGGCATAGCCGAAAGCGCCTGCCCCGCCCTTGATCGAATGGACACCGCGGAAAACCGCGTTGACCGTATCGGCGTCCTGGGTGCCCGCCTTGCAGGCGGCGAGACCGGCTTCGGCGGCGGCGAGCGATTCCTCGCACTCGGCAAAGAAGATCTGCTGGATTTCCTCGGGGCTCATGCCGCGGCATCCTCGAAGAGTTCCGCGGTCAGCCCGGTCAGCGCCGCCACATCGCGCAGGACAGGAGACGGCGCGATCACCGCCCCGCCGCCGCTGCGACGTGCCGAAACCAGCAGTTGCAACATGGCCTGCCCCATATGCTCCACCCCCGAACCGTCGATCCCCATGGGCTCGGTGCCCATGCCGCCGCCAGTTCCGGCCAGAGCGCCTCGGCGGCGGCCCGGTCGCAGCGGGCAGGAAGGATGATGCTGGTCATGTCGGGCCCCGCAAAAGAAGATCGGTCCGATCCACCTATCCGCCGCGATGCCAACAGCGGGTTTTCCCCGGGCTCAGGCGAGTCCCGTATCGGGATGGAGGGATTTCGTTCCATCCTTGGCGCTATCGCGGGCGCCCCAATGCGGTTTTTCGCAAACGAGAAGGCCCCCTCATGCATGACGCCCGCGTGCTGGTAGTCGACGATTCAGCCGCCATGCGCGCGCTTTTCTGCGACGTGCTGGAGCAGTCCAAGAACGTGCGCGTCGTCGGCACTGCCGCCAGCGCCGCCGAAGCCCGCGACCAGATCGCCGAGCTTTTGCCCAATGTCGTCACGCTCGACGTCGAGATGCCGGGAATGAGCGGAATCGAGTTCCTGGAGGAGATCATGAGCACCAATCCGATGCCCGTGGTCATGCTGTCCGCCCTGACACAGAGCGGCACTGAAACGTCACTGAAAGCCTTTGAGCTGGGGGCGGTGGAATGTTTCCCCAAGCCGCTCAAGGCGACGCCCGAACAATTCGCCAAGACCGTGGGCAAGCTCGGCAAGATCGTCCTTGCCGCCGCCAATTCCAACGTCAGGGACCGTCCCCGCCACCGCGCCGCCAAGCCCGCCGAGGATAACGGCGGCTATGTCGCCAATGGCCGCCTTGCCGCCTTCAGCACGTCGATGGGCGGTGTCGACGCCCTGACCGAAGTGCTCTCCCACTATCCGAAGTCGTGCCCGCCGACGGTGATCGTGCTCCAGACCGAACCGGCGCTCGCCGAGATGTTCATCGCCCGCGCCGACAAGGACAGCGCCTGCGCCGTCAAGGCCGCTGCCGACGGGGCCGAGCTGGTGCCGGGCGTGGTCCACATCGCTTTCGATCCCGGCCGCCACGTCATCGTGGAACCCGGCGCCCCGGCGCGCATTCGCCTGGTCGAACGCGATCCGGTCGAGGGCTTCCGTCCATCCGCCACGCTGCTGTTCGGCTCCATCGGCCGGGGCGGCATGCCCGCCATCGGCGCAGTGCTGACCGGCATGGGCGAGGACGGCGCCAAGGGGCTCAAGCTGCTTCAGGCGGCGGGCTGCCGCACCCTTGCGCAGGACCGGGCGAGCGCCACGGTGCCGCAGGCCCCCGCCGCCGCGGTCGAAGCGGGCGCGGTGGATGCGGAACTCAAGCTGGAGGATCTCGCGGCCGACGTGCTGGCCAGCTGCGGCGCAGGCTGACAGAGAAAAGCCGCCGACGCCGGGGGGGATGGCATCGACGGCTCTCCTGGCCTCAGGCGGGACGAGGGATCAGTGCCCGCCCGAAGCCGGCTTCGCACCGCGCGGGGGACGCGGGGCGATCCAGATGGTCATGGCTGCGATCAGCAGCAGGATGGCGCAGAGGGCGAAGACGTGGACGGTGCCCAGCGCCGTCCCCTGCGCGGTAACGAGGTTGTCGATCGTGCCGCGCGCCTGCTCCATGGACATGCCTGCCTGCTGAAGCTGGTTCACGGTCTGCTCCGAACCGTTGAGCATTCCCGACAGTTCGGCCTTGTTGTGGCGGGACATGTCGTCCCAGGTCGTCGTGACCAGCGCGGTGGCGATGGCGCCCGCCAGTGTGCGGCCGAAGTTGGCGATGCCCGCAGCCGATGCGGTTTCGTCGGGCCGCACCGAACTGAGGCTGATCGTGGTGAGCGGCACCATGAACAGCGACACCCCGACACCCTGCACCAGCTGCGGCCAGGAAATCGCCCAGAACGTGGAATCGCTGGACCAGCCGGTGCGGAACACCGCGCACATCGCGATCCACGAGATGCCGATGAACACCAGCAGCCTGGGATCGAAACGCTGCATCAGCTTGGGCACGAAGGGCGATGCGATCACCGCCAGCACGCCGGAGAAGGCCATCGCCTCGCCCGCCTGCGTGGCGGTGTAGCCCATCGAGGTCTGGAGCCATTGCGGGATCACCACCACGGACGAGAAGTAGGTGCCGAAGGCGATGGTCAGCGAGAAGGTCGCCGCGCTGAACCCCCGGTGCCGGAACACCTTCAGGTCCACCACGGGATGCTCCTCGGTCAGTTCCCACACCACGAAGGCGATGAAGAAGATCACCGCGATGCAGGCCAGCGCCACGATGAAGGGCGAACCGAACCAGTCGTGCTCACGGCCGAGATCGAGCATCATCTGGAATGCGCCGACCCAGCAGATCAGCAGGAACAGCCCCACCATGTCGATCGGCAGCGAGCGCGTCGGCGTCTCCATGCCCTTGAGGATCGTGGCGAGCGCGAAGAACACCAGGATCACGATCGGCACGTTGATGAAGAAGATCCACTCCCACGACCAGTTGTCGGCGATGTAGCCGCCCAGGATCGGGCCCGCGATCGGGGCCGTCACCACGGTCATCGCCCACATCGCCATGGCGCGCGGGTGCATGTGCTTGGGGAAGATCCGCAGCAGCAGGGTCTGCGTAAGCGGCATCAGCGGACCGCCGCAGAACCCCTGCCCGAGGCGGAACACCACCAGCAGCGGGAAAGTATGCGCGATGCCACAAAGCGCGGAAAACACGCCGAAGCCCACCAGCGACATGAGGAACACGCGCAAGGTGCCGAAGCGGCCGGAAAGCCACCCCGTCAGCGGAACGCAGATCGCCTCGGCCACCGCGTAGGACGTGATCGCCCAGGTGCCGTTGGACACCGAAACGCCAAGCCCGCCCGCGATGTGCGGGATCGAGACGTTGGCGATCGTCATGTCGAGCACGACGACGAAGTTCGCCATGGCCAGCAGGAAGCCCGCGATCAGCAGCTTCCCGCCCGTCAGAGTGCCTTCCTCGCCTGCTCCGGCTCCGGCAGCAGGTGCGCTGGCCATCAGTCGGCGTCCGCCAGTTCGATCTCGGCATCCATCGAGAGACCGATGCGCAGCGGATGCGCCTCAAGCTCCTTGGGATCGAGCTCGATGCGAACCGGCAGGCGCTGCACCACCTTGATCCAGTTGCCGGTCGCGTTCTGGGCCGGGATCAGCGAGAAGGCCGAACCGGTGCCGCCCGCAAAGCCGATCACCTTGCCGTGGTAGACCACGCCGCTGCCGTAGAAGTCCGACTTGAGCGTCGCCTTCTGGCCGGGGCGGACCTTGCCGAGCTGCGTCTCCTTGAAGTTCGCATCGACATAGAGGTGGCCCACCGGAACCACGGTCATCGCCACGCCGCCGGTCTGGACCTTCTGGCCGACCTGGATGGCGCGCTTGGCGATCACGCCGTCGATCGGCGCGCGCACGACGGTGCGTTCGAGGTCGAGCTTCGCCTGATCGAGCTTGGCCTGGGCCTGGCGGATTTCGGGTGCGGTGGTGTCCGTGGTGCCCTTGGTGAGAGCGACCGAGGCTTCTTCCTGACGGCGGGCGCTGACGGCGGCGGCCTGCATCTGGGCGAGCATGGCGCGCGCTTCGCTGGCGGCGGCCTGCGCCGAGGACAGCTGCTGGCGGGCGGTGGTCAGTTCGTCACCCGAAACCGCGCCGCTGCCGACAAGGGCCTGACGGCGGGCGAAGTCGGTCTTCGCCTTGGTCAGGGTGGCCTCCGCCGAAGCCACGCTGGCCTTGGCCGAATTGATCTGCGCGTCACTGGCGTCCGCCGAAGCGCCGAGCGCGCGGTTCTGCGCCAGCGACTGCCCGTAGCGACGCTGCGCCGCGGCGAGTTCGGCTTCGGCCTGCGCCAGCGCGATGCGCTGGTCGGCATCCTCGATGCGGAACAGCAGCTGCCCCTTGCGGACGGGCTGGGTATCCGTCACGAGCACTTCGACCACGCGGCCCGAAGTCAGCGGGGTCACTTGCGCATTGTCGCCGCCGACATAGGCATTGTCGGTCGAAACCGAGCGGCTGCCGATGAAGACATCATAAGCGAAATAGATCAGGCCCACCGCCGCCACGCCAACGGCAAGGCCGATCAGGAGCGGCTTGCGCTTGTTTTTGTTGAGAACGCTCCCGGAGCCCTGCTCATTGGTTTGTTCGTCACTCATTACTCGGGAGCCTTCTTGCTTGAATTGTCTTCGTAACCGCCGCCCAGCGCGCGCTTGAGCGCGACTTCGCTGGCAAGGGTCCGGAAATGGGCATCGACGGCGGCCTGCCGCGCATCGAGCGCGGTGGTCTCGGCGCTCAGCGCGTCGAGGTAGTTGCCAAGGCGCCCTTGTAGCGCTTCATGGCGATGTCGTAGGCGCGGGCCGACTGGTCCCGCGCGTCCGCCGAGGCCTGTTCCTGCTCGGCCGCCGCATTGCGCGTGGCGAGCGCATCGGCCACGTCCTGCAGCGCGCCGATCACGGCGCCGTTATAGTCCGCCACCGCAAGATCGTAGGCGCCGCGAACCTTGGTGTATTCGCCCTTGAGCCGGCCGCCCTGGAAGATCGGCAGGCTGATCGCGCCGCCGGCGTTTCCATAAGTGGACCGCTCTTGAACAGGTTCGAGAGGCCGAGCGACTGGAGGCCGAACAGGCCGCTGATCGAGATATCGGGCAGGAAGGCGGCCTTGGCGGCATCGATCCGCTTGCCCGCGCCTTCGGCGCGCAGACGCGCCGCAACGATGTCGGGACGGCGACCGACCAGGCCGATGCCGGCATCGGCCGGAACCGGCGTGACCGGCAGGCTGGTGATCGCGGTCGGCACGATGGCGAGGCCGCGATCCGGCCCGGCGCCAAGCAGCGCGGCAAGCGCGTGGCGGCGCAGCAGGATCTGTTCGTCATTGGCGGAAAGCGCGGCCCGCGCGGAAGCCGACAGCGACTGCGACTGGCGCAGCGGCAGTTCGCTGTCGAGGCCCTGACGGTTGCGCTGATCGCTGAGCGTGACCATCGCCTCGCGCGCCTTCACCGCTTCCTTCAGCGCCTCTCCGCGCGCCACGAGGCGGGCGAGGTCGAAGTAGGAGGAGACCACGTTCGAGGAGAGCATCAGCTCGGCCTGGCGGGCATCGGCCTCGGCGGCTTTCTCCTCGGAAGTCGCGGCGGCGAGCGCCTTGCGGTACTTGCCCCAGAGATCGAGGTCGAAATCGCCCGAGAGCGCCAGATCGCCGGTGCTCTTCCAGCCCTTGGGCACGAAGTCGGCCGGGATGCCGTTGTTGTAGCTCTGCTTGGTGCCGCCCGCTGAACCCTGCCCGTTGACGGTCGGCAGGGTGGAAGCCCCGGCCACCAGGGTTGCGCCGCGCGCCTGCATGATGCGGGCCTGCGCCTCGGCCACGTCGGGCGAGTTGGCCAGTGCCTCGGCCACCAGGGCATCGAGCTGGGCATCGCCATAGGCGGTCCACCACTGCTGCTGCGGCCATGCCCCGTCGGACGCCGCGCCCGGCGGCGACGCCAGCGACCGGGCGCTGTCCAGGGTTGCGGGAGCCCGCATCTGCGGCTTCGGCCCGAGGTCGGGCACGGCGCAGGCGGACAGCGAAAGGCCTACGGCGAGCATCGAAGCTGCCGCGACTCGGGGAAGATTGATCGTACTCATCAGTACAGTTTTTATCGGAGCCCGGCTTGCGCCTGTCAACGGAAAAGTGTACTGACCAGTACCACTATGACAGAAAATCCGGGCAAGAGAGAACTCAACAAGGCGAAAAAGCGCGCCGCCATCGTGGAAGTTGCAACGAAGTCCTTCTTCGAGCGGGGCTATGCCGCCACCACGATGTCTTCGATCGCCGATGAACTGGGCGGCTCGAAAGCCACGCTCTGGGCGCACTTCAGCTCGAAGGAAGAGCTTTTCGCCGCCGTGGTGGACAACAAGGTCGACAGCTTCTCGCAGGACGTGAACGAGGTGCTCACCGGGCAGACCTTCTCGTTCGCCGCGCTGCGGCGCGCCTGCCTGCGCTTCCTCGACTGCCTGCTGCGCGAGAATTCGGTGCAGCTCTTCCGGCTCGTCGTCAGCGAGGGCGAACGGTTCCCCGAGATCAACGAAATGTTCTACGAACGCGGCCCGTCGAAATTCCGGGCTTGCGTGACCTCGTTCTACGAAACCCAGTTCACCCGCGAGGAGGCCGAGCGGCTGACCCAGCTTACGGTTTCGGCGCTGGTGGGCTTTCGCTCCGACATTCTGATGCGGCCCGCGCGCCCCACCCTCAAGGAACGCGAAGGCTTCGTGGACGATCTCATCGGCCTGATCGACTGGCCCCGCCGCCCCTGCCCGCAAGCTGCGGACTGACACTGCACAAGGAAATTGATCGGCGCTCAGAATTAAATTGAGCGCCGTATATTTTTGTGTCACACGATCGTCACGGCGGGAGTGCCTTCGGGCATTTACCGCTTGTGAATTTTCCCGAGCCCATGGAAACGTCCACGGCAACCGAGGGGGATAGGCGTGTCGGCACCTGATTTTTCATTGCTTTCGAGGCGGCGTTTCGCGCCGATGTTCTGCGTCCAGTTCCTGGGCGCCTTCAATGACAACCTGCTGAAATACGCGATGCTGCTGCTGGCCAATTACGGCCTGCTGCGCGATGCGCCGGACAAGGCGGGGATGCTCTCGGTCGTGGCGACCGGGCTGTTCACGCTGCCCTATTTCCTGTTCTCGGCGCTGGCCGGGCAGATTGCCGACCGGATCGACAAGGCCCGCCTCGTGCGCTGGATCAAGGCGGCGGAAGTGGGGATCATGGGCATCGCGCTCCTCGGCTTCGCGCTGGAATCGATCGCGCTGCTGCTCGCCAGCCTGTTCCTGATGGGTCTTCATTCGACGATCTTCGGGCCGGTGAAATACTCGATCCTGCCCCAGCACCTGTCCGAGCGTGAAGTCATGGGCGGCACCGGCCTGATCGAGGCCGGCACTTTCCTGGCGATCCTCGGCGGGCAATTGCTGGCCGGGCAAGTGGTGCCGTGGGAAGCCGGGCTGGTCGCCATGGGCCTTGCGGTGGTGGGCTGGCTGGCCGCGCTGGCCGTTCCGCCCGCGCCGCCCAGCCGTGACGGCCATCCGATCGACTGGAACATCGCGCGCGGGACCTGGGCCGTGCTGGTCGCCGCGCACAAGGGCCGGGGCATCTGGCTGGCGGTGCTCGGCATAAGCTGGTTCTTCACGGCAGGCGCGGTGCTGCTGACCGAGTTCGTTCCCCTCGTCTCCGACACGCTGCAGGCGCGCAAGGAAGTGGCGACGCTGTTCCTGGTGATCTTCTCGGTAACGATCGCGCTCGGCTCGATGACGGTGAACCGCCTGCTCAAGGGCGAGGTTTCCGCCCGCTACGTTCCCGTCAGCGCGTTGATGCTGTCGATCGGCCTGATCGACCTGTGGCTCTCCACGCGCGGGTTCGTGCCCACTGCGATCGACGCCACCGTGCGCCAGTTCGCCGCCGATCCGCAATCGTGGAAGATCTTCGCGGACCTGGTGGTAATCGCCTTCTCCGGCGGCATGTTCATCGTGCCGCTCTACGCGATCCTCCAGATCCATTCCGCGCCGGAGGAACGTTCGCAGGTCATTGCCGCCAACAACATCCTCAACGCAGGCATGACCGTGGCCGCCATCGCCGTTGTCGCGGTGCTGCTGGGCAGCGGCATGAGCGTGCCGGGCGTCATCGGCGTTCTCGGCTTCGCCACGCTGGCGGTGGCGGTGGTCTCGATCTGGCTGCTGCCCGAAACCCTGTTCAAGGCGGTGATCCGGGCCGTGCTCAAGGCGCTCTACCGGGTCGAGGTAACGGGCATGGAAAACATGCCGAAGCCCGGCCAACCGGCGGTCGTTGTGGTCAATCACCTTTCCTATCTCGACGGCCTGCTGCTGGGGGCGTTCCTTCCCGGCAAGCCGACTTTCGCGGTCCACACCGCCATCGCCAAAAGCTGGTGGATCCAGCCGTTCCTCAAGCTGTTCCGTGCTTTCCCGGTCGATCCCACCAACCCGATGGCGGCCAAGGCGATGGTCCGCGCCGTAAAGGAAGGCCGGACGCTGGTGATCTTCCCCGAAGGCCGCATCACCGTGACCGGCGCACTGATGAAAGTGTTCGACGGCCCCGGCATGGTGGCCGACAAGGCCGACGCGCCGATCGTGCCCGTCCGTCTTGACGGGCCGCAGTACACGCCCTTCTCCCACCTCAAGGGCAAGGTCCGCCAGCGCTGGTTCCCCAAGGTCTCGATCGACGTGCTGCCCGCGCGCCGCTTCTCGATCGAGGGCGAGATGACCGCCCGCCAGCGCCGCGCCATCGCCGGGCGCCGTCTCTATGACGAGATGAGCCGGATGATCTTCGACACCAGCCACACGGACCGCACCCTGTTCGCCGCGCTCTGCGATGCGCGCGAAGTGCATGGCGGCAAGACCAGGGTGGTGGAGGACATCAAGCGCACCCCGCTCAGCTACGACCGCCTGATCCTCGGCGCCGAACTGCTGGGCGAGCGCCTCGCCTTCCGCACCCGCCCCGGCGAGGCGGTAGGCCTGCTGCTGCCCAACGTCAGCGGCGTGGCACTGGCCTTCTTCGCGCTTCAGGCGGAAGGCCGGGTTCCGGCCATGCTGAACTTCACCGTCGGCCAGGCCAGCCTGGTTTCCGCCTGCGCCACCGCGAAGATCGAAACGGTGGTCACCGCGCGCGCCTTCATCGAGCAGGGCAAGCTGGAAGCCACGATCGCCGCGCTGAAGGCGGACGGGCGCAAGGTACTCTACCTCGAGGACCTTGCCGCCGAGATCGGCACTTTCGCCAAGCTCTGGCACATGGTTTCCGCCCGCGCCGCCGATGGCCGCCACGCCCGCCGCAAGGTCTCTCCCGATGCGCCGGCGGTGATCCTGTTCACCTCCGGCTCAGAAGGCGCCCCCAAGGGCGTGGTGCTGACCCACCGCAACCTGCTGTCCAACTGCGCGCAGCTTGCCGCGCGGATCGACTTCAACCCCGCAGACGTGGTGCTGAACGCGCTGCCGGTGTTCCACTCGTTCGGGCTGACCGGAGGCACCCTGCTGCCGCTGCTGAACGGCATCCGCACGGTGTTCTACCCGAGCCCCCTGCACTACCGCATCGTACCCGCGCTCGCCTACGACGCCAATGCCACGATCCTGTTCGGCACCGACACTTTCCTCTCCGGCTATGCCCGCATGGCGCATAGCTACGACTTCTACTCGCTGCGCTACATCTTCGCGGGCGCGGAGAAGGTGCGCGAGGAAACCCGGCGTACTTATGCCGACAAGTTCGGCCTGCGCATCCTCGAAGGCTACGGCGCCACCGAGTGCGCGCCGGTGATCGCGGTAAACACGCCGATGCACTTCAGGGCGGGCACCGTCGGCCGGATGCTGCCGGCGATGGAAGCGCGGCTCGAGGAAGTGCCCGGCATCACCGAGGGCGGACGCCTTTACGTGCGCGGGCCGAACGTCATGGCGGGCTACCTGCTGGCGAGCGAGCCTGGCGTGCTCCAGCCGCCCGCCGAGGGCTGGCACGACACCGGCGATATCGTCACCATCGACGAGGTCGGCTTCGTCACCATTCGCGGCCGCGCCAAGCGCTTCGCCAAGATCGCGGGCGAAATGGTCTCCGTTCCCGCGGTAGAGGGTTATGCCGCCAAAGTCTGGCCCGATGCGGAGAACGCGGTCGTCACCCGGCCCGACCCGAGAAAGGGCGAGCAACTGGTGCTCTACACCACGGCCGGGGGCGCGGATCACAAGGCGCTTCAGGAATGGGGCCGCGCCAACGGCGTTGCCGAGCTCATGATCCCGCGCGATATCCGGGTGCTCGATGCCTTGCCGGTGCTGGGAACCGGCAAGATCGACTATGTGACCCTGGGCGAAATGGCGAAAGGCTGAGTGCAAGGCCGGTGGCGGGCGGTGTTCGGACGTTGCTCCGCACCCGCCTTCCGGTTTAAAGGCGCGGGATGACCCAGGCACCCATTCTCGTCATCACCACCGGCGGCACCTTCGACAAGCAGTACTTCGACGCGCTCAGCGAATATCAGATCGTCGAGAGCGTGATCGAGAAGCTGCTCAAGGTCGCGCGCGTCGCCCACCCGTTCCGCGTGGTCGAGCTGCTGCGCAAGGACAGTCTCGAACTCACCGGAGAGGACCGCGCGCTGATCGCGGCGACCATCGCCGCCGCGCCGGAAACCCATGTCGTCATCACTCACGGCACCGACACCATGACCGACACCGCCAAGGTGCTTGCCGACATCCCCGGCAAGACCATGGTGCTGACCGGCGCGCTGGCCCCGGCACGTTTCGCCGAGAGCGACGCCACCTTCAACCTCGGCATGGCCTTCGCCTGCACCCAGTCCGCACCCGAAGGCGTATGGATCACGATGAACGGTTCGGTGTTTAACGGGCTCAAGGTCCGCAAGGACCGCGAAGCCGGAAAATTCGTGGCAATTTGACACCGCAATCGTTGCTAATGATCGTTAACTAGGGAGATCCCCGGAAAGCACCTTTCGTCAGGTGCAAAGGGGCTGCCCCTAATCATTACCGCAGGAGGCCGATCCTGCGTCGTTTCAAGAACGCAACACGACCTCCCGGTCGCACCGTTACGCCGGCTCCCTTCGCGGGGAGCGGGCCATTCGCTGCAATAGGGAGTGACTGTGTCGATAGCGCTTCAGAATCAGGCCGAGGTTCACGCCGCGCTGGCTCATGCGCCGATCGGCGCCATGATAATCGACGAAGCCGGCGTCATCTCCTGGGCGAACCAGGCGGTCGCGGCCCTGCTCGGCGAACCGGACCCTGCGGCGCTGCGCCTGACGCTGGCCTTCGTCTGGCTGCCCGAAGACGATGCCGAGGTCCTGCGCCAGATGCTGGACATGTTCTTCGCCGCCCCGGTGGATGCCCGGCCCACCTGGTCCCGCGTGGTCCCGATCCAGACGATGGAAGGCATCCGGCAAACCGCGGAACTGACGCTGACTTGCGCGCCGGGGGACTTCGACAAGCGCGCATTGCTCTATTTCCAGAGCCTGACCCGCCAGACCATCGCCGAAAAGCGCTTCTCCCAGGTCTTCGAGAACCTGCCGCTCGGCGCGCTGGTGGTCGATACCCGCCAGCGCATCGTCCAGGTCAATTCCGCGCTCGCCAGCGAGTTCGGCTACCCGCGCGAGGAACTGGTCGGCCAGCCGCTCGAAACGCTGCTGCCCGCCCGCTGCCGTCCGGCGCACCGTGAACATGTCGAAGGCTATGTCGCGCGCCGGCATCGCGGATGATGGGCACCGGCCGCGATCTCACCGGGCTCCACCGCTCGGGCCAGGAAATCCCGGTCGAGATCGCCCTCACCCGGCTGGAAAACGCGGCGCAGCCGATGTTCATGGCGATCGTCAGCGACATTTCCTCGCGCAAGCGCAGCGAGACGGCGCTCCAGCAGACCAATGCCCAGCTTGAGGAGTTCACTTACGTCGCCAGCCATGACCTGCGCTCTCCGCTGCGCGGGATCGGCGACCTCGTCACCTGGATTCGCGAGGACCTGAGCGGTTTCGAACTGCCGGACGACGTGCAGTACAACTTCGACCGGATTTCCCTGCGGATCGACCGGGCCGAACAGATGATCGACGATCTCCTCCGCTATGCCCGCGCCGGCGTGCGCGACACCGACATGGAGACGATCTCCCCCGCCGAACTGGTGGAAGAGGCGCTCGCCCTCGCCCTGGTGCCGGACAGCTTCACGATCGAGGTGGACCTGCAGGGCGGCGATATCGTCGCCCCGCGCGCGCCGCTCTCCACCTCGCTGCGCAATCTCATCGGCAACGCCGTAAAGCACCACGGCGGCGCGTCCGGCCGCGTGCGCATCACGATGCGCGAGGAAGGCCGCTTCTCGGTCTTCACGGTCGACGATGACGGTCAGGGCGTCACCCCCGGCAACGAGGAGCGCATCTTCAAGCTGTTCCACCGCGCCTCGCCCGGCACCAATGGAGACGGCGTCGGCCTCGCCTTCACCCGGCGCATGATCAACGCGCACGGCGGCATGGTGACGGTGCGTTCGCCCGGCGCGCTCGGCGGCGCCTCGTTCGAGATCCACTGGCCGCGCATTCTCCTGAAGGAACACGAGGATGAATGAGACCCGCCCCGCACCCGAAACCACCTGCGACTACACCGTGCTGGTCGTGGACGACGATGACGTGGCGCTCGAAGGCGTGCTGCGCAGCTTCCGCCGCCACGGCGTGCCGTGCCGCAGCCAGACCGCCGGAGACGGATGCGAGGCGCTGGACGTGCTGCGCGGCCGCCATCCCGCCAAGCAGCTCGCCACCCCGGTGATCGTCCTGCTCGATCTCAACATGCCGAACATGGACGGTTTCCAGTTCCTGGAGGCCCTGCGCGCCGATCCCGAGCTGAAGCGCACCGTGGTCTTCATCCTCAGCACCAGCGCGCGCGAGCAGGACCGTTCACGCGCCTACGACGAACATGTCGCCGGATACATGGTGAAGTCCGCCGTCGGCCCGCAGTTCGCCCAGCTCGCCCAGTTCATCACCAAGTACGCAACGACCCAGAACCTGCCCTGAAACAGGCCGATCGACACGATCCCATGAGCTTGCCTCACGGTCGCCCAACCCCGGAGGACTCGAATACGATGGAATATTCTCACAACGGCAAGACCGAAATCCACGCCCTCGTGGTGGACGACGACGACGTCGACCGGGAGCGGCTGATCCGCATGCTCCAGCGCGGGCCAAGATCGATCAACGTGATCGAGGCCAGTTCGCAGGCCGAAGCGCTCCAGATCATCCGCCATGCCGAGCCCGCGCTCGACATCGTGTTCCTCGACTTCGGGCTGTCCGACGGGGACGGGCGCGATCTCGTTCCCACCATCCGCGCCGAAGTCGATCAGGACTGCCCGATCGTCGCCGTCACCGGCAATGCCGACGAGCAGATCGCCGCGGATTCGATCAAGGCGGGCATGACCGAGTATCTCACCAAGCGCGCGCTTTCCCCCGAACGGGTGGCCGCATCGGTCGAGGAAGGGATCGCCTGGCGCAAGTATCGGCATGACTTGCGCCGTACCGAGGAGGAACTCACTCACCGCAGCCTGCACGACCCGCTCACCGACCTGCCCAACCGCACCCTGCTGTTCGACCGGCTGGGACAGGCCTGTGCCCGCGCGCGCCGCAACGGCAGTTCCTTCGCGGTGATGATGATCGACCTCGACCGCTTCAAGGAGATCAACGACAGCTTCGGCCATGCCGCCGGCGATGTCGTGCTCACCACCATCGGCCGGCGGCTGCGCGGCCACTTGCGCGAAGTGGATACGGTGGCAAGGCTCGGCGGCGACGAATTCGCGCTGCTGCTTCAGGACGTGCCCGACTACGACACCGCAACCGGCCTTGCCGGGAAGCTGGCACGGGTAATCGAACAGCCGATCGTCCACGAGAACCGCATCCTCCATGTCGGCGCCTCGATCGGCATCGCCATGTGCCCGCAGCGCGGCTATGCCCCCACCGGCCTGCTCTCCGCCGCCGACGATGCGATGTATGCGGCCAAGCGCGGGCTCGACAAGCTCGTGACCAGCCGCGAGAATCTGCCCGCCGCACCTGCCTTCGATCCCAAGGACATGCTGGAGGAGATCGACCAGGCCATCTCCCACGATGCCCTGGAATGGCACTGGCAGCCCAAGGTCGACCTTCGGGACGGGCGCGTGCTCGGCTTCGAGGCACTGGTCCGCTGGCGCCATCCGCGCAGCGGCAACATCCCCGCCGACCAGCTCATCCGCACGGTCGAACAGTCGCCCCTGCTGGAAACCTTCACCAACCAGTGCCTCGATACCGTGCTGGCCCAGTTCGCCCGCATCCAGGACAAGGTGGACGGCGCGTCCATCGCCATCAACGTCTCGGCCCGGATGCTCGAACGGCCGACTTTCGTGGACAGCGTGGTCGAACTGATCGAATGCCACCGCATCGCCCCCGAGCGGGTGACGCTGGAGCTGACCGAAACCGCGCTCATCACCAACCCCTCGCAAGCCAAGCGGGTGATCGAAAGCCTGCACGAGCACAAGATCCCGCTCTCCATCGACGATTTCGGGGCGGGCTTCACCTCGTTCGGTTATTTGCGCGAATTCGCGATCAGCGAGATCAAGATCGACCGCTCGTTCATCTCGCGCTTCACCGAGAACCGCTTCGACCAGTCCCTGGTCAACAGCCTCGTGGTGCTCTGCGAAAGCCTCGGTATCCCGCTGGTGGCCGAGGGCGTGGAGAATCCCGAGACGCAGGAACTGCTCGTCTCGCTCGGCTGCAACGCCGGGCAAGGCTACGGCATCTGCAAGCCGATGCCTTATGATGACGTGCTCGACTGGATGGACTCCTGGCGCAACCAGACCCCAATGATCCGGCAGGTCAACGCCTGAAAGGTCATGGGTCATGACCTGATCACCGGGGCGCGGACTACGCCCCGGTGATACCTGCGCGGCATCGGTCCATCGCTGCTGGACCCTGCCTGCGCCATTCGCGATCCTCCCGCCGAAATCAGGAGAGGAACGCGTCATGAGCGACGAATCGGCAGCGGCGATCAGCGCCGTGCGGCGCGACTGGGTTACCGAACACCGCGACATGTATCTGGGCTCCGGCGGCGCGCAGGGGCACATCATGGACATCACCCCCGTCGGCGGCCGGGCCTTCGCCACGCATTGTCTGGTCAAGTACGCCGGCCGCAAGAGCGGGAAGGTCTTCATCACCCCCCTGTGTTATGCGGATATCGGCGGCGAAGTGGTGATCTGCGGCTCCAAGGGTGGAGCGGACACGCATCCGCAATGGTATCTCAACCTCGTTGCCCGCCCCGAAGTCGAATTCCAGATCGCCACGCAGGCCTTCCGGGGCACATGGCGCGAACCCGAAGGCGCCGAGCGCGAGAAGGTCTGGGACTTCTTCGTGGACTGCCACCCCTTCTACGCCGCCTACCAGACCTCGACCGAACGGGTCCTGCCGCTGGTGCTGATGAAGGCGGAAACCGAAATCCCCGTGTTCCGGCCCGAAGAGGCCACCGGCATCCGCACCGCCTGACCGTTTTCGCACCGCATTTTCAGGACATCCATTCGCCATGAGCACCACCACGATCGACTTTTCGGATATCGACCAGTACCTCGGCAAGACCATGGACTTTTCGCCCATGCGCGAACCTGTCGCCAACAACGACATCCGGCGCTGGGTCCATGCCATGCATTACGCCAACCTGCTGCACTTCGATCCGGCCACTTTCGAGGCCAGCCGCTGGGGCCGCCTGGTCGCGCCGCAGAGCTTCGCCATCGCCACGGACGACGGCCACGGCGCCGCACCGGCCTGCGTGGGCTGCATCCCGAACTCGCACCTGCTGTTCGGCGGTGACGAATGGTGGTTCCACGGCCCCCGCATCGAGGCCGGAGACGTGGTGACGAACACCCGCATCCCCTTCGACTACAAGGTCAAGGAAACCGGGTTCGGCCCCACCTGCTTCCAGCGCGGGGACAACAACTATTCGAACCAGAAAGGCGAGCAGATCGCCACGCAGCGCTCCACCGCGATCCGCTACCTCGCCCATGCCGGCGGCGATTCCGTGAAGGCCGACGAATTCGAAGAGCCGGAATGGACCGACGAGGCGATCGCCGCACTCGAAGACCGCAAGTTCGCCTGGGTGAAGATGCTTCACGACCTTTGCCACAAGGAGCGCTGGTGGGATGACGTGGCGGTGGGAGACCAGCTTCCCGAACGCGTCTTCGGCCCGCACTCGATCGCCAGCTTCGCGACCGAGTGGCGCGCCTATATCGTCAACACCTGGGGAACGATGAACCTGCGCAAGAACGATCTCGAAGCGCTGGGCTTCACGCGCGAGATGGCCGGGTACGAGAATGACCCGGACATGATGCTGGTCAACCCCTCTCTCACCGACGGCGCCTATTACGGCCCCTCGCGCGGACACCTGTTCCCGAAATACGCCCGCCGCATCGGCATGCCGCGCGGCTACGGCTATGGTGCCTCAATGGGTTCGTGGGTCACGGATTTCCTCGCTGGATGGGCGGGCGAGCATGGCATGGTCGTCCATTCCATCGCCAATTATCGCGGCCCGGCGCTCACCGGCGACGTGACGATCCAGACCGCCGAAGTGACCGAGAAGTCAGTCGACGCGGAAGGCCGCCATCTCGTCCACGTCAAGCACCTCATGACCAACCAGAACGGCAAGACCATGTGCACCGGCACGGCGGAGATCGCACTGCCGAAGAAGGCGGGCTGACGACGGTATCGTGAAACTCTCCCGGCGCACTCCGGGACGAGATTTCCTCAGAACGGCCCCGGCAGTGCCCCGCCTTCCGAAACCGTGGTAGCCTTGCCTGCAATCCAGACCGCGCCATCCGCATCCCGGCGGCAATGGACCAGCCCGTCCGCGCCGACCTTCCGCCCTTGCGCCGCGACATAGGGCCCTTGCGCCTGCCCGCTGGCGAAGAGGTACTGCGCGACCGCCGCATTGAGGCTGCCGGTCACCGGGTCCTCGCAAAGGCGCCCGCTCGCATCGGCGAAGAAGGCCCGCAGCTCCCACTGGGCCGCGCTGCCAGCCGCGCTGCCAGCCGCACTGGTCGTCGTTATGGGGCCAAGCAGCGCGACATCGGTATGCAGCGGCGCGCGTGCCGCCGGCTCGGCCGCCAGCACCGCTTCGGCCGACGTAAGGTGGAGAACCTTCCACCCCGGCCCGTTGGCGGCATGGACCCCGGCAAGGACATCGCCTTCGTCAACACCGCAAAGCCTGATCGTCTCGGCGAGATCCTCCGCGTCCAACGCCCCCGACCGCACCAGGGCCGGCGCGCGGAAGGCTAGCATTTCCCTTTCCTGCCGCACTTCGACGAGGCCGATGCCGCACTCCTGCACGATCGTTCCCGCTGTCCGGGGCACGCCGCCTGCCGCCAGCCAGGCATGGGCGCTTCCAAGCGTCGGGTGCCCCGCGAAAGGCAGTTCGCCCGCCGGATAGAAGATCCTCACCCGGTAATCCGCGGCCGGATCGGTGGGCGGCAGCAGGAAGGTCGTTTCCGAATAGCCGAGCCAGCGGGTGATCCGCTGCATCGTTTCGCTGTCGAGATCCTCCCCGCCGCGCACGACTGCCAGCGGATTCCCGCTGAGCGGCGCCGAGCCGAACACATCCACCAGATCGAGTTGCATTTTTTCGAGTAGCCTTTCGTATCCCGACATTCGGGCATAGCCTCGTTTCATCGCAGGACAGCCTCGCCCTGTCTTTGGCCCTTCGCGATTTTTTCTGCGGTTCATTCAAGGTTGAGGAGCAAGATCGCAGGCGGACCGTTACAGCAACAAGATCCATTCCAGGAAGGAAACTTCGATGAAAAAGACCCTGCTGGCGCTCACCATGGCCGCGCTCGTGCTGCCGATGGCCGCCCCCGTGGCCGCCGCGCCGCACCACGATCGCCGCGGCCATGACCGTTACGATCGCCGCGATTACGATTCGCGCGGCCGTTACAAGGAGCCGCGCCGCATGTCCCGCAACGATCACGCATGGCGCGGCCGTGACGGCCGCTACTACTGCAAGCGCGACAACGGTACGACCGGCCTCATCATCGGCGCGGGCGCGGGCGCACTGGCCGGCCACGAGATCGCCGGCAGCGGCGACCAGACCCTTGGCACGATCCTCGGCGGTGTCGCCGGTGGCCTGCTCGGCCGCGAGATCGACAAGGGCGACGTGAAGTGCCGTTGATCGGTTGATTCCGGGCCTCTGGACCGAAACGAAAAAGCGCGTCGTCCCCGTGGACGGCGCGTTTTTTGTCAGGTCGTAAACGTCAGGGTTGCCGTCAGAGGTGACCCGAGACGAGCCGGAGATAATGCTCCGGAGAAGGTTCCGCTGCGGAAACCGTGCGGTTGCGGCCTTGTCGCTTGGCTTCGTACAGCGCCTCGTCCGCGCGGCGCATGGCTTCCGCCAGCGATAGTCCGTGCGTTGCCGAGACGCCGAGGCTGAGCGTGGGCACGACCTTGCCGCCAGAGAACGTCGAAACCGCGAGATCGGCAACCGTGCCGCGCAGGCGCTCGGCGGCGGCATGGGCTTCACGGCCGCTGCGGGCATGGAGGAACAGGCCGAACTCCTCGCCGCCCAGCCTTCCGCACAAGTCCCCCGCGCGCAGATTGGCCTGGATCGCATCGCCGATGGCCACCAGCACCCGGTCACCCACGCTATGGCCGAAACCGTCGTTGATCTGCTTGAAATGATCGACATCGGCCACGATCAACCAACCCGCACGCTCCTCCATCGCCTCGCGGGTCATCTCGATGAAGACGTCGCGATTGGTGAGCCCGGTCATCCCATCCACCCGGGCCATACGCTCCAGCCGCTTGAAGGCCTGCGCCAGTTCCCCGTGCAGCGCCGCGATCCGCACCTGCTGTCGCATCAGCACGAGGCAGACCGGTGCCGACACGGCAAGTGCGATCACCACGCCCAGCACCAGCAGCCCGCCTGCGTTCCCGCTCGCCGCACGGTCAGCCATGGCCAGCCCCGGCACGACGTGCGCCAGTTGCAACAGCAGCACGGTGGTCAGCACCGATAATCCGGTGCCGGCAGCGACATTGCGCAAGCCGTGACTCTTCATGCGGATGGAACCCTACCCCGTTGATACCCTCGCGTGCATGTAATGCATGATAGTTAATTATTTGTCATTTCAGGCCGTCGCGAACTAACCGCGCCATGCAGCAGCCTAGGGTCACCCCCTAAACGGTGCGGAAAACCATCTTAGTCTATCGGCTCTAAAAGCCCTTCCCATGCTCCCGGCTCCTCGGTGCCGGGAAGGCACCGTCATGCAACGCAGGGGAAGAAGACAGCACATGAGCGCTACCTCGCACAGCACGGGTCACGGCAGCGGCCAGGCCGCCAGAGCCAATATCGCGCCGCTCGACGAAGCCAACTACCGGACCTTCCCGCGCATTCTCGCAGCGATCCGCAAGCATGCTCCGGTGGCGCTCAAAAGCCTGTACCGGCGGATCGAATCGTCCCCCGCGCTCAGCCAGCTCCTGCCCGATGCCGAAATCCGCCGCCGCGCCTCCGATGCGCAATACGAGCACTGGATCAAGATGTTCTCCGGCCGTTTGACAGCGACGCCGCCAAGCGCAGCGAGAAGATCGGCAACATCCATGCCCGCGTAGGGCTGACGCCGGACTATTACATCACCAGCTATGCGCTGGTGCTGGAGGACATGATCGAGGCGATGATGGCGAGGCGCTTCATCTCGCCATTGAACAGCCGCGCCACGGGCAAGATGATCGGCACGCTGGTCAAGGCCGCGCTCCACGACATGCAGATCGCACTCGGCGCCTATTTCGACGCCGAAGCCGAAGCCCGCAACCGCGTGCTGGATTCCATGAGCGACGCCTTGTCAGAAATGGCCACCGGCAACCTCCAGGCCCAGCTTGGAGACCTTCCCGAAGCTTACGAGAAGCTGGGAGAGGACTTCCACAACATGCGCCACCACGTGGGTTCGCTGGTGGTGGAGATCACCGATTCCGCCGACAGCGTGAAAGTCAGCGCGCAGGAAATCAGCGCCGCCGCCAATGACCTCGCCTTCCGCACCGAGAGCCAGGCCGCGACGATCGCCCGCATTTCAGAAGGCGTGCGCGAAGTCACCGGCGCCATCGGCACGACCGCCAGCAGCGCCAAGAGCGTCGATTCCAGCGTTTCCGAAGTGGCCGGCCATGCCCGGCGCGGCGGCGAGGTGATGGAATCGGCAGTCGTCGCCATGGACAAGATCAAGAATTCCTCCACGGAGATCGCCCAGATCATCGACGTGATCGAAGCCATTGCCTTCCAGACCAACCTGCTGGCGCTTAACGCCGGGGTAGAGGCGGCGCGGGCCGGGGAAGCGGGCAAGGGCTTCGCGGTCGTCGCCACCGAAGTGCGCGCGCTGGCCCATCGCACCACCGAATCGGCGAACAACATCAAGAACCTGATCACCAAGTCGACCCAGGACGTTCACCAGGGCGTGGATCTCGTGGCGCAAACCCGTTCGGCGCTGGACGAGATCATCGCCCGTCTTGCCGAAACCACGCATATGGCGGACGAAATCTCGCGCTATTCCACCACCCAGGCCCAGACCATGCGCGAGCTTTCCACCGAGATCCAGCAGCTCGACACCAATACCCAGCAGAACGCCGCCATGGTGGAGGAATCCAACGCCGCCGCCCGCGCGCTTACCGAACAGGCCCATGCCATGGCGACGACGGTGGGCAAGTTCCGCTTCGAGCGGGGCACGGACCAGCGCCCGGTCGAAGCCGAGCGCCCGCGCCGCGGCGGCAAGCCGATGGCGGTGCGCAAGGCCGTGGGGTTCTAGGTCCGAATAAGTGCTTCCCACCGGGTGATTCCTCGGTCATCGTGCCGCGCATCCGTCCTGTCAGGAGTGCGCGTGTACCGTCCGACGTTGATCGCCGTGAGTGCCATGACCGGTCTGTCCGCGCTTGCGGCCCCGGCTGCCGTGATGGCCGATACGCCGCGCGAACTGCTGACCGCCGCCGCCTTCCAGGCACCGGACAAGGCCAGGGCGCTCGCCCTGATCGGGCAGGCCATCACCGCGTCCGACAAGATACTGGCCGCGCGGCCCGGCGATCATGAGGCCACTCTCCAGCGCGGCGTCGCCATCGGTTACCGCGCGAAGCTGACCCGGAGCCGGTCGGACGCGCGAACCTCGCTCGGCATCTTCGAGCGTCTCGCCGCACAGAACCCGCGCGACGCCGAAGCCCAGATGGTCATCGCCGGCTGGCACCTCGACGCGATCGACCAGTTGGGCGGCCTGGTGGCCCGCACCGCGCTCGGCGCGAAGACGCAGGCCGGCGAGACGGCTCTCTCCCGCGCCGTCGCCCTTGGCGGAGACCGCGCCTTCTATCCCGGGCTGGCGGCGCTGATGCAGATCCGCAAGGACCACGGCCAGGTTGCGCAGGCCCGCCGCTGGGCCGAGGACGCTGCCACCGCGCCGACCCCCACCCCGCTCGACACGCTGATGAAACGCGCCGCCCTCGCCATCCTGCCGGCCTTGCGCAAGGGCATGGCAAGTCGGCCGCCGCAACCGCGCGCAAGCTGCTGCCGTTCGGGAAGCTGACGGATTAGAACTTCGGGGCAGATCGCTCTTCCGGGCGCAGCGTCAGCACCCGGACACCGTCGCGCGTTACCGCAACGGTATGTTCGAACTGGGCGGAGAGTTTCCCGTCGACGGTGACGACGGTCCATCCATCGTCTTCCGTCCGCACCATCCGGCGCCCCTGGTTGAGCATCGGTTCGATGGTGAAGACCATGCCCTCCCGCAAGGTCAGGCCGGTGCCGGGTTTGCCGAAATGGAGGACCTCCGGTTTTTCATGCATTTCCCGCCCGATACCGTGCCCGCAATAGTCGCGCACGATCGAGTAGCCGGCGCGCTTGGCATGTTTCTCGATGGCATGGCCGATATCGCCGAGCCGGGCGCCGGGGCGGACCGCACGGATGCCCTTCCACATGGCCTCGTAGGTCGTCTCCACCAGCCGCCGGGCGACGGGCGAAACCTCGCCGACGAAGTAGGTCTTGCTGGAATCGGCGATGTAGCCGTTCTTCTCCAGCGTGATGTCGAAGTTCACGATATCGCCGTTTGAAAGCACATCCTGCGTCGAGGGAACGCCGTGGCAGACGACCTCGTTTCGCGAGCAGTTCAGCACGAAGCCGTAGCCGTACTGCCCCTTGCTGGCGGGGCGTGCGTGCAGTTCATCGACGATGAAGCGCTCGACAAGGTCGTTGATCTGCATCGTCGTCTGTCCGGCCAGCGCCAGCCCGTCGAGATACGTGAAGACGCTGGCGAGCAGGCGGCCGGATTCGGCCATGATCTCGACTTCGTCGGAAGACTTTATCATGGAACGCGCTCGCCGCTGCGCGCCGCATCGCCCGGCGCGAGATCCCCCGGATCGACGCCCGCTTCCCGCAGTTCGCGGATGACGATCTGCTGGAACGTGAGCTGCGGATTGAGTTCGCAAAGCATTCCGATCCTGATCCAGAAGGCAGCCTGCGCATTGATCGAGCGATAGGACGCCTTGCTCGCCTTGCGGAGCTGCTCGTGCAGCTCATCCTCGATGTTGACGATACCCATCAAACCGTTCCGAATATACGAATCATATATGATCCATATGCAGGCTGTGCACTTTCGGCAAGGCGTCATCGCACCCATGGCGGCAGAAGCTGGATGGAGGGTTGCGACGGCGCCGTTCGTCGCCGCCCTCGGCCACTTCGCCGTGTATCGTCAAATTGACGCCAATGTTCATCCCTCGTTTTGCCGCGCAATGGAAAGGCCGGGGTCGGTCGTAACAAGACATTAAACCGAGAAGGAATTTTCCGATGCGCAAAGCCATCGTGGCGGCGACCATGGCCGCCCTTACCATCCCCGCGACTTTCGCCGTCACCGAAGTTGCCGAAGCGCGCAACCACGGCCACCGCTATCACCGCACCGACAACGGTATCCGTTACTGGCGCGGAAATGACGGCCGTTACCGCTGCAAGAAGTCCAACGGCACCACCGGCCTGCTGATCGGCGGCGTTGCCGGCGCGCTCGCCGGCCGCGCGATCGACACCCGCGGCGATCGTGCCACCGGCACCATCCTCGGCGCTGCCGGCGGCGCCCTGCTGGGCCGCGAGATCGACCGCAACAACTCGCGTCCGCGCTGCCGCTGATCGCTCAGGACAACCGACGGCGCGCCGCCGCTCCCGACGGCGCGCCGCACGGTTGCCACGACTGAAATATTTCGAAATCACCGGGCGACACGATCGCCCTAGGCCATGCTCCCATGGCACCCGAGTTAGAACCGACTACCGGTACCACCGGCGTCAACCGCATCCTCGCCTCCGCTTTCGGCGTGAAGCTCGTCAGCGACATTCCCGAGCGGCTTTCCCGCCATGGACTGCGCCCCTGGCTGGACGGAAAACGCCGCCGCCGACTGGACCGCATCCGCGACAGCCGCCTGCTGTTCATCCATGTCCCCAAGAACGCCGGAACCTCGATCTGCGACCGGCTCTATGGCGCTCAGATGAAGCACTGCTCGGCAATCTACTACGCCAGGTGCGCGCCGGACGTTCTGGCCCTGCCCAGTTTCGCGATCATCCGCGATCCGGTGGACCGCTTTCTCTCGGCCTTCCGCTACGCCCGCTCCGGCGGAACCCGGCACCGGACGATTTCGGCTCCCTTCCGGAAGCACTACGGCGCATTTCACACGATCGACGACGCCATCGACCATCTGGCCGAAGCACGTTCCCCTTTCGACATCGACCATGTGTTCCGCCCGCAAAGCTGGTACGTGCTCGATGCCCGCGGACGCCCGGCATTGGATCGCCTCATCCCCTATGAACAGATCGGCGATATCGGGCGCAGGCTCGGCCGCGAGGAACTTGCCAGCCTGCCGGAATTCAACCGCAGCCGCGAATGCCGCGAACGTCCGACCGCGTGCCAGCTGGACTTCCTCCACAGCTTCTACGAGGCCGACTTCGCGCTGCGGCACCAGGCGCTGACCGGCATTCCGGCAACCGTGCGGGCGACCGGCCCGATCGGCGCCCCGGTCCCCTCATTTGCCGGGTGAAGGCATCGCGCCGCGTTCCTCCTCCGTCATCGTGCGGTGCCCATAGCTGAGCACGTTGGTGATGCGCCAGCCGTCCGCCCGGTGGGCCCAGACCATCACGAACCGGGCGATCCCTTCGCACTGTCCGGAAGCCAGTTCGCAGAAGCGATGCTCGCCCTCCTCGATCGCGCCATAGTCCTTGATCGGATAGATGCGCAGCGTGGCGGGCAACAGTTCCCGGCGAACCTTGCCGCAGATGTACTTGCGGGTATTGGCGACCACCGTATCGCGATCGAACGTGGCGCCGCCGGTATCGTGGAAGAAGGCCACGCCGGGATCGAAGTAGCCCGCGAAAGCATCCAGATCGCAGCGATTGTAGGCATCGAACACTTTCGCATCGAGCGCGGCGACCTCGCTGGTCAGGGGATCGGCCTGAACCGCGGGGGCGGCCGAAGGCGGCACTGCAGGTGCGGAAGACAGCGCGGCGGCGGTGAGCAGGGCGACGAACGACATGGACGCCATCGTATGCCTTCCTCCGCGCCTGTCCAGACGCAGGCAAAGCCGGCCATGCGGCAATTTCCAAACAGTCTCTTTCCTACAGCTTCAGTCTGTGCTCCTATGCCGCCCGATGAACGTTCGCCTGCCCCCTTCGCCGCGTCACCTCCAATACCGGACCGGAACGACCGCCAGGGCGCGGACCGGCTTTTTCCCTGGCCCCGGATTTCTCTCTGAACAGTGTAAACCGTGTCAACCTGCAGGCACGGCGATGCCGCGATGAGCGATCGGCCTGCCATGCTGGTAACGGGCGGCGCCAAGCGGATCGGCGCCGCCATCGCCCGCTCGTTCGGCGCGGCGGGATGGCATGTCGTCATCCATTACGGACATTCTCGGGACCAGGCGGAGGCGCTGGCGCAGGAACTGCCGTCCTCGGAAATCGTGGGCTGCGAATTGAACGACTGGGACGCCGGCCCCGCCATGGTCGAGGAACTCGCCGCGCGCCTGCCGGACTGGCGCGTGCTGGTGAACTGCGCGGGCATGTTCGACCTCGATACGGCCGCCATGCTCGATCCGCCCACTTTCGAGAAAGCGATGCGGGTCAATGCCGGTACCCCGGCCCGGCTCGCGCAGGCCTTCCTCGCCCATGCCCGCGCACGCACCGGACGCCGGGTGATCCACGTCACCGACCAGAAGCTGCTCAATCCGAACCCGGACTTCTTCTCCTACACGATGAGCAAGCACGCGCTGGCGGCCACGATCCCCATGCTGTCGATCGCACGTATGGCAGAGGATGACCGCATCTACGGCCTCGCGCCCGGCGCGATCCTCGCCAGCCACGACCAGACCGAGGAGGAAGCCGAAATCTCGCACCGGCTGAACCTCCTCCATCGCAAGACCACCCCGGAAGACGTGGCTTCGGCCGCGCTCTTCCTCTCGCAAGGATGGCTGGAAAGCGGCGAAACCCTTTACGTCGATTCCGGCCAGCACCTCCTCGCCCAGCCGCGTGACGTGTTGTTCCTCGCACGCCAGTGAAAACTCCAGGAAGGCAGTAGACGATACCTCGCCTTCGCTTGCGCAGTTCGCAAGCGAAACCCTCTTGCACCGGGCCAAAGCGCCCTTCACAAATGGTTGATGGCAATGGGAATTCTCGATCGTTTCCTCCAGAGAGGCGTCCGCCAGGGCGTTCTGGAGGTTGTCCGCCCCGATGGCAGCGTGAAACGGTTCGGCACGCCTGCCGCCGGCTTTCCCGAAGTCCGTATCCGCTTCACCGATGCCAAGGGCGAACGCCGCATCCTCACCGATCCGCGCCTTGGCGCGGCGGAGGCCTTCATGGACGGGCAACTCGTCATCGAGCAGGGCGACATCATGGAGATGGTCGAACTGATCCGGTCCAACGCCAAGTGGGACAAGGGCGGCGAACTCCATGAACATACCGCCTTCAAGAAGCTGAAAGGCAAGGTCGTCACGCTGGTAGACGGCATCAACAAGGCGGCCAGCGCCAAGAAAAACATCGCGCACCATTACGATATCGGCAACGAACTCTATAACCTGTTCCTCGATATCGAGCACATGCAGTACTCCTGCGCCTACTGGCCGGAACCCGGCATCACGCTGGAACAGGCGCAGACCGCCAAGCTCGCGCATATCGCCGCCAAGCTCGCGCTCGAACCGGGCCAGCGCGTGCTCGACATCGGCTGCGGCTGGGGCGGAATGGCGATCTACCTTGCGAAGAACGCCGGCGTGTCGGTGCTGGGCATCACCCTCAGCGAGGAACAGCTCGCCCTCGCCCGCGAGCGCGCCGAGCAGGCGGGCGTTACCGACAAGGTCACCTTCGAACTCGTCGACTACCGCGACCTTGCCGCGCGCGGCGCCAAGTTCGACCGCATCGTCTCGGTCGGCATGTTCGAACATGTCGGGCAGGCTCAGTTCAGCCAGTTCTTCAGGGCCGTCGGCAACCTGCTGACGGACGACGGCGTCATGCTGCTCCACACGATCGGCCGCATGGGCGGCCCCGGTTCAACCGACGCCTTCACCCGCAAGTACATTTTCCCCGGCGGCTACATCCCAGCCCTCAGCGAAACGGTTGCAGCCAGCGAGAAATTCCGCCTGATCGCAACGGATGTCGAAAACCTGCGCCTTCACTACGCGCTGACCTTGCGGGAATGGTACAAGCGCTGCGTCGCCAACAAGGAAGCCATCGTCAGCCTCATGGACGAACGCTTCTACCGGATGTGGACTTTCTATCTCGCCGGCGCCACCGCGGCCTTCGAAAGCGGCGGCATGTGCAACTATCAGATCCAGTACACCCGCAGCCGCCTCGCCCTTCCGCTCACCCGTGACTATATGCCCGAGGCCGAAGCGGCACTGCTGGGCGCATAGCCCCGCACCTTTCCTTCATTGCGCAGCGGGGCGCGTGCTGATAGGCGCGCCCCCGAATCTCAATGCCCTTTCCTGCGGAGCCTGCGCCCATGTCCGACAGCATCAAGAAGGTCGTCCTCGCCTACTCCGGCGGCCTCGACACCAGCGTCATCCTCAAGTGGCTTCAGGTCACGTACAACTGCGAAGTCGTGACCTTCACGGCCGACCTCGGCCAGGGTGAGGAACTCGAACTCGCGCGCGCCAAGGCCAAGCTGATGGGCCTGCCGGACGAGAACATCTATATCGACGACCTGCGCGAGGAATTCGTGCGCGACTTCGTCTTCCCGATGATGCGCGCCAATGCCCGCTACGAAGGCGACTATCTCCTCGGCACGTCGATCGCCCGCCCGCTGATCTCCAAGCGCCTGATCGAGATCGCGCATGAAACCGGCGCCGACGCCGTCGCGCATGGCGCCACCGGCAAGGGCAACGACCAGGTCCGCTTCGAACTCTCGGCCTATGCCCTCGATCCGAATATCAAGGTCATCGCGCCCTGGCGCGAATGGGACCTGACCAGCCGCACCGCGCTCATCGCCTGGGCAGAGCAGCACCAGATCCCCGTCCCCAAGGACAAGCGCGGCGAAAGCCCGTTCTCGACCGACGCCAACCTCCTCCACACCTCGTCCGAAGGCAAGGTTCTGGAAGATCCGTGGGAAGAAACCCCGGACTACGTCTACTCGCGCACCGTCAACCCGGAAGACGCGCCGGACGCACCGGAATACATCACCGTCGACTTCGAGAAGGGTGACGGCGTCGCGCTCAACGGCGTGGCGATGAGCCCCGCCTCGCTACTCACCGCGCTCAACGAACTGGGTCGCAAGCACGGCATCGGCCGCCTCGATCTGGTTGAGAACCGCTTCGTCGGCATGAAGTCGCGCGGCATGTACGAGACGCCGGGCGGCGAGATCTACGCCCGCGCCCATCGCGGCATCGAACAGATCACGCTCGACCGCGGCGCCGCGCACCTCAAGGACGAGCTCATGCCGAAGTATGCCGAGCTGATCTACAACGGCTTCTGGTTCGCGCCGGAGCGCGAGATGCTGCAGGCCGCGATCGATCACTCGCAGGCGCGCGTGAACGGCACCGTCCGCCTGAAGCTCTACAAGGGCAATGCCTCGGTCGTCGGCCGCAAGTCGGCGGACTCGCTCTACTCCGAACGCCACGTCACGTTCGAGGATGATGCAGGCGCCTACGACCAGAAGGACGCGGCCGGCTTCATCAAGCTGAACGCCCTGCGACTCCGCCTGCTCGCCCAGCGCGACGCGAAGTAACAGGCAGCGGATTCGGCCCTCCGAATCCTTTCAACGTCTTAACGACATCCGGCGCCCGTTGCCAAAGTGCGACGGGCCGCTTTTGCATGGGTCCACAGCGCGACGAACTGCCTGTAGGACTCCTCGCCATGACGGGGAAGCACAACCAACCGCATAAAGCCCGCCGGATTGCCCGGATCGGCTTTGCTCTAGCCACCGCTGCCATGCTGGTAGCGCCGGCCTCCTCGGCGATCGCCGAGTCGAAGATGGCGCCCGCAAAGGCCGCTGCCGAGGCACCCGCACCTGCCGCGATCGTCGCCGCACCCGCATCCACCACGCCCGTCGCCGCCCTGCCGCAATCGCTTGAGCAGGACTTCGAAACCATCAAGGGCGGCACCGCCAGCTTCTATGGCCACTCGCTCCGGGGAGCCCGCACCGCCAGCGGCGAGCGCTTCAACCCGGATGACCTCACGGCCGCCCATCCCTCGCTGCCCTTCGGCACGAAGCTGCGCGTCACCAACGCGCTCACTGGCGATTCCGTCATGGTCCGCATCAACGACCGCGGCCCGTTCCACTCCAACCGCGTGATCGACCTTTCCGAGGCCGCCGCGAAGGAAATCGGCATCGCCCGCATGGGCTCAGGCAAAGTCGAACTGGCCGTCCTTTCCGACGACGCCAACGACGAGTAATCCGCGAAAATCCCTGAAGCAGGACCAGAAACGGGGTCAGAAACAGGGAAGGCCGACGCGGTAACGGAGGGGGTGGGGGAAGCACCACGCCGACCTTCACCCATCATAACATCGCACCCCGCATCGGGTTCCCGGCGCCGCTCAGGTTGACACGCTTTACACTGTCCCGAGCAGGAAAAGCCGCCCCCGACCGACTTGAACTCCATCGGCGGCACACCCTCCCCGCCCAGCACCGCATCGACCGCACCTTCCGCGCGGCGACGCCAGCCATCCCACTCACCCGCCGCCGCCTCGCGCCAGAGCGCCACGCGCGGATCGGGCTCGTCCTCCGGCCCCGCCTCGCCCGCCGCCACAGCCTGCTCCCACGCCGCATCGGCCTCGTCCTGGAGCATGACGCCCGCCCGGTCGGCATAGACCTCCCGCGACGGCGGCAGGACCGGCTCCGGCCGCCCGGCCCGCACCGGCGCCACCTCGAACAGCTCCGCCGGCGCCTCGCCCGCAACCACCGCCAGCACTTCGTCGAACCGCTCCGCCAGGTCGCCGCCCCGCTCTCCCGAGCCCGCCGCATCCGCCTCCACCAACCGGTCGAGCGCCCCAGATGCGCCAGCAGCAGCCGCGCGTCGTAACGCCGCCGCACCGCCACCTGCTCGCCGTGATAGAACACCGGCTCCTCCACCCCATCGAGCGCCCGCGTCGCCAGCACGTCCTCGACATGCCGCCGCGCCAGCACCAGCGCCGCATCCCACCCCCGCGCGAACACCCGGTCCCGCCGCCGCAACAGATAGGCCGACTGCGCGACATCCCCACCGCCGCAGCCGCCGCCCGCACATCCCCCCTCCCGGAGAGCCGGTCGAGAAAACGCACCTTCCGCGCAGGAGACCACCCCTGCTCCTCCCGCCGAGGGAGAGGAAGACCATCACCGCTCACAGCGAGCCCCAAGCTTGTCGAAGCGCGGAAGGAAGGATCGTGACCGGCCACGGGCGAGACATCCGGAGCCAGGGAAGAAGAAAGCGAAGTGCGAGGGCCATCGCCCTCGCGCTCCCCGCCCCTTTCCGCCGCGCCCCGCCGCCCCGGAGCACCCTCCCCCAGAGCTTCGTCCGGCCAGGCGTCGCAAGCCGAAGCGCCACCTTCTTCGTCGTCCCGGCGAAAGCCGGGATCGCCCTCAGCCGAGCGCCCACCCCGCCCGCGCGGAAAGGACTCCCCCGGCAACCCGATATCCCGAGAAGCCGGAATCCACCCTCGCCCGGCAGCGGTGGGATACGAAGAGTTTGAATGGTCGGACATGGTTCACCCCCAAGACTGGAGCCAAAGCCCCGGCGCAGCCGCGCCGGGGTGAACCGGATCATTTATCGCATGTGGGGAGGTGTAGGAAAGTTGAGCATCAAAGACTACGAAGGGCCGACTCCTGCCCGACTAGTTACGGATTGAAACGTCAGATAGCTGCCATTGCAAAGGTGGGGTAAGCGCATCGGTTTGAGCCGTTGCGCGAGCCAATTTGTCACTGCTGGTGCGCTGCCGCTCTCAGGTCTTTCAGCTCGCGCCGCTGGGGACAACCCCGATACCAGCAAGGGTCAATCACGTCATAATGCGGCTTCCTTCGCAAGGATTGGAGCAGCCCCATGCCCGAGATCGATCGCAGCCGCCTTCCGCTTCCCCGGCCGCCGTTCACCGGCAGAGTCGGCAAAACCTACCAAGATTCGGAAAGCCAATGGCCGGAATTGCCCCAGCCGCCCAAGGGTGCGCCCAATGTCGTTCTCATATTGCTGGACGACGTCGGCTTCGGCCAGGCGAGCACGTTCGGCGGGCCGGTGCCGACGCCGGTTCTGGACAAGTTGGCGGGGAGCGGGCTGCGCTACACGCGGTTTCACACTACGGCGATCTGCGGTCCATCGCGCGCGGCGCTGATTACCGGGCGCAATCACCACAATTGCGGCACCGGGTTCCTGTCGGAATGGGCGACCGGCTTCCCCAGCTACAATAATATGATCCCGCAATCGACCTCTACGGTGGGGCGCATTCTGAAAGAAAACGGCTACGCGACCAGCTGGTTCGGCAAGAATCACAATACGCCTGACTGGGAGAGCAGTGTCGCCGGTCCGTTCGACCGCTGGCCCACCGGCATGGGTTTCGACTATTTCTATGGCTTCATTGCCGGGGAAACCCACCAGTACTACCCGGTCCTCTTCGAGAACACCGTCGCCGTGGAGCCCGACAAGTCGCCGGAGGAAGGCTACCATTTTCAGACCGACATGACCGACCGCGCGATCAACTGGATCCGCTATTCGAAGTCGGTCGCGCCCGATAAGCCCTATTTCTGCTACTTCGCGCCGGGCGCCGCCCATGCGCCGCATCATGCTCCGGCCGAGTGGCGAGACAAGTTCAAGGGCCAGTTCGACAAAGGCTGGGAAAAGGTCCGTGAAGAAACCTATCAGCGGCAACTCGCTGCCGGCATCATCCCACCGGACACCGAACTCACGGCGAAGCCGGACTGGGTGCAAAACTGGGACAGCCTGTCGGGCGATGAGAAGAAGCTGTTCGCGCGGTTCATGGAGAACTTTGCTGGCTATCTCTCTTTCGCCGACCACGAGTGTGGCCGCCTGATCGACGCCGTGCACGGACTGCCGGACGCGGACAATACGATCATCATCTATATCGTCGGCGATAACGGCGCGAGTTCGGAAGGCGGCATGACCGGGACCGTCAACGAGGTGATGAACCTCAACGGCATCCCCTCGTCGATCGAGGACAATCTGGCCGCTTATGACGAGATCGGTGGCCCGAATACCGAGCCGCACTATCCGCTGGGCTGGGCCTGGAGCGGCAACGCTCCGTTCCAATGGGTGAAGCAGGTCGCCTCCCACTTCGGCGGATCGCGCAATCCGATGGTGATTTCATGGCCGGACAAGATCAAGGACAAGGGCGGGCTGCGGCCGCAGTTCTGCCATCTGATCGATATTGTGCCGACCCTGCTGGACGCCGCAGGCATTCCCGCGCCGGATTACGTCAACGGCGTCGAACAGAAGCCGATGGACGGCGTTTCCATCCAGTCGACATTCGCAGGCGCCGATGCCCATGCCGTTCGCGAACGCCAGTACTTCGAGGTTTTCTCCAACCGGGCGATCTACGACAAGGGCTGGATCGCCTGCGCGCAGCACACATTCCCGTGGCGGCAGGACTTCGCGCCGGGCCACTGGGAAAACGATGTCTGGGAACTCTACAACATCGACGAGGACTTCAGCGAGGCCAAGAACTTGGCCGCCACGCACCCGGAGAAGGTGGAGGAACTGAAGCGGATCTTCGATGAGGAAGCAGAGAAATACAACGTCTACCCGCTCGACGACCGCGGGTCCGGCCGCCTCGCAGAGCCGAAGCCATCACCGGGCGGCGCGGATCCAAACCGCACCGACTTCACCTATTACGAGGGCGCCGCGCGCCTGCCGGAAACGGCTGCGCCCAATACCAAGAACCGGTCGCACTCGATCAAGGTGGTGGTCGACAACGATTCGGGCAAAGCCGAGGGCGTCCTGCTTGCGGCAGGCGGCGGGTCAGCTGGCTATGCCATCTACATTCTCGATGGCAAGCCGGTGTACCACTACAACTTCTTCGAGAAGGACCGGCTGAACGTCGTGTCGAGCAAGCCGCTTCCCAAGGGCACGTCGACCATCGAAGTCGCCTTCGCTTATGACGGCGGCGGGCTGGGCAAGGGCGGCGAGGCGGTTCTGCTGCTGGATGGTGAGGAAGTAGCCCGGGGCCGCATCGAACAGACGGTCGCGGGCCGGTTCGGGATCGACACCTTCGGAGTTGGGGCGGATAGCGGATCGCCGGTATCGGACGCCTACAAGCCGCCCTTCGCTTTCAAGGGCGGCAAGATCGAGCGGGTGGACATCAAGCTGGCCGCCCGCAATCTCAGCCAGAGCGAGGAAGACGAATTGCACGAACGCTATCTGGCGTTCGCCCAGCATATTGAGTGAGCTTTCCGGGGACGCGCAAAGACACCCATTCCGGCACCGGGCGAACCATGCCGATCGCCCGGTGCACCCGGCCACGGACCGGATCGTCGGCAACATCTGGCGTCCGAGAACGGCAGCTATTAGGGAAATCGACTGGACGGCCCGAGGCGGTAATGGGCGCAAAGCCACCGCCAAACTTGCTGAACTTGATCGGCAAGTCGACTTTCGGACAACTCAAGATGATCTGGAACGACAGCGCCGCGCCAAGCAATCCCCGGCGCGGCGGATCGATCACTTGGCCAGCAGCGGCTTCAGATAGTGCCCGGTGAAGGACTTCTTCACCTTCACGATATCCTCCGGCGTACCTTCGGCGATCACCTCGCCGCCGCGCACGCCGCCTTCGGGGCCCATGTCGATGATCCAGTCGGCGGTCTTGATGACATCGAGGTTGTGTTCGATCACCACCACCGAATTGCCCTGCTCGACAAGGCGGTGGAGCACTTCGAGCAGTTTGCGCACGTCCTCGAAGTGGAGGCCGGTGGTGGGCTCGTCGAGGATGTAGAGCGTCTGCCCGGTGGAGCGACGGGCAAGTTCCTTGGCGAGCTTGACGCGCTGCGCCTCGCCGCCGGACAGCGTGGTCGCCTGCTGGCCGACCTTGACGTAGCCGAGGCCCACCTCGTTCAGCATGTGCATCTTGTCGCGGATCGGCGGCACGGCCTTGAAGAACTCCTCCGCGTCCTCGATCGTCATGTCGAGCACGTCGGCGATGGAGTGGCCCTTGAACTTCACTTCCAGCGTTTCGCGGTTGTAGCGCTTGCCGTGGCATTCCTCGCACGTGACGTAGACGTCGGGCAGGAAGTGCATCTCGATCTTGATCAGGCCGTCGCCCTGGCACGCCTCGCACCGGCCGCCCTTGACGTTGAAGCTGAAGCGCCCGGCCTTGTAGCCGCGTGCTTCCGATTCCGGGAGGCCCGCGAACCAGTCGCGGATCTGGGTGAAGGCCCCGGTGTAGGTGGCGGGGTTGGAGCGCGGGGTGCGGCCGATGGGGGACTGGTCGATCTCGATCACCTTGTCGCAGTGTTCGAGGCCGGTGATCCGGTCATGCGCGCCCGCCACCACGCGCGCCCCGTTGAGCTGGCGCGAGGCGCCGGCCTGCAGGGTGTCGATAGTGAGCGAGCTTTTGCCCGAGCCGGAAACGCCGGTGACGCAGCAGAAGGTGCCGAGCGGGAAGGCCGCCGTCACGTTCTTGAGGTTGTTGGCGCGGGCGTTCTCGACCACGATCTGCTTGCCGTTGCCCTTGCGGCGGGTGGTCGGCACCTCGATCTTGCGGGTGCCGTTGAGGTAGGCGGCGGTGAGGCTGTTCTTAGCTTTCAGCACTTGCTTGAGCGTGCCTTCGGCCACGATCTCGCCGCCATGGACACGGCGCCGGGGCCAAGGTCAACAATGTGGTCGGCCGTGCGGATCGCGTCCTCGTCATGTTCGACGACGATCACGGTGTTGCCAAGGTCGCGCAGGCGCTTGAGCGTTTCCAGCAGCATGTCGTTATCGCGCTGGTGGAGGCCGATCGAGGGTTCGTCGAGCACGTAGAGCACGCCCGACAAGCCCGAGCCGATCTGGCTGGCAAGGCGGATGCGCTGGCTTTCGCCGCCCGACAGCGTGCCGCTGGTGCGGTCAAGGTTGAGGTAATCGAGCCCGACGTTGTTGAGGAAGCCGAGGCGCTCGTTGATTTCCTTGAGGATGGCCTTGGCGATCTGCTGCTGCTGGCTGGTCAGCTTGCCCTCAAGCTCCCCGAACCACGCGAAGCCGTCCGCCACCGAAAGGCGCGCGGCATCGGCAATGTCGCTGCCGGCGATCTTCACCGAAAGCGCCTCGGGCTTCAGGCGCTTGCCATCGCAGGTCTCGCAGGGCTGCGCGGTCTGGAACTTGGACAGTTCCTCGCGCATCCAGGCAGAGTCGGTCTGGATCATGCGGCGGTTGAGGTTGCCGATCACGCCCTCGAACGGCTTGTTGACCGTGTATTCCTTCTTGCCGTCCTTGAACGTCAGCGGCACGGCCTTGCCCGCGGTGCCGTAGAGGATGACGATCTTCACCTCGGGCGAAAGCGCGTCCCACGGCGTGGTGAGGTCGAAACCGAAGTGCTCGGCCAGGCTGGAGAGCACCTGCATGTAATAAGGCGAAGGCGGGTTCGACTTGGCCCAGGGCACCACGGCGCCCTGCTTGAGGCTGAGATGCTCGTTCGGGACCACCAGTTGCGGGTCGAACAGCAGCTTCTCTCCCAACCCGTCGCAGGCCGGGCAGGCACCTTGCGGGGCGTTGAACGAGAACAGGCGCGGCTCGATCTCCTCGATGGTGAAGCCGCTGACCGGGCAGGCGAACTTTTCCGAGAAGACGATGCGGTTCGGCGGCAGGCCGGTGCCCTTGAGGGTCTTCTTCGCGCCCTTCCCCTCTTCCTCACGGCCGGGAACAACGCCGTCGGCAAGGTCGATATAGGCCAGCCCCTCGGCCAGCTTCAGCGCCTGTTCGAAGCTGTCTGCAAGGCGGGTCTGGATGCCGTCCTTCACCGCGATGCGGTCCACCACGACTTCGATGTCGTGCTTGTACTTCTTGTCGAGCGCGGGGGCGTCCTCGATGGCGTAGAGTTCGCCATCGATACGGACGCGGGTGTAGCCCGCCTTCTGCCACTCGGCCAGTTCCTTGCGGTATTCGCCCTTGCGGCCGCGGACCACCGGCGCCAGCAGATAGGCGCGGGTGCCTTCGGGCAGTTCCATCACCCGATCGACCATGTTGGACACGGTCTGCGCCTCGATCGGCAGGCCCGTGGCCGGCGAATAGGGAATGCCCACGCGCGCCCAGAGCAGGCGCATGTAGTCCCAGATCTCCGTCACCGTCGCCACCGTGGAGCGCGGGTTGCGGCTGGTGGTCTTCTGCTCGATCGAGATCGCGGGGCTGAGGCCGTCGATATGCTCGACGTCCGGCTTCTGCATCATCTCCAGGAACTGGCGCGCATAGGCCGAGAGACTCTCGACATAGCGGCGCTGCCCTTCGGCATAGATCGTGTCGAACGCGAGGCTCGATTTGCCCGAGCCCGACAGCCCGGTGATGACGATCAGCTTCTCGCGCGGAAGCTCGATGTCGAAGCCCTTGAGGTTATGCTCGCGCGCACCGCGCACCGTGATGTGGGAGAGACTCATGGAGGTGACGTGTTCCAGATTTGTTCGCAAAGCGCAAGCAGCCGCGCCGCTCTCCGATCGCCTCGCCGAAATGCCAGGCCGCGATGTGGGGACGCCCTGCGCGATTGCAACGCCGGGCGCGGCAGGGCCTGTCATGTCGCCCGTCGATCCGCAAATGCCGTTCGACGACAGAGACCGCGTTATGACTTGAAAGCGACATGGTTCTGCGCAATAGCAGGATCGCCCGATAAAAGTACCGACTCACCTTTTGCGATATGGCAATTTACTCATACAAGTAAATTTACGCGCATATCTTGAACGCCAGGGTGATAATCGCGGGGCCTTTTAAAGTATAGACATATTTATACTTAGGTCGACACCCTCCCCACAGCCTGTGGCTGTTTGGGAACGACTTTCCACATCCATAGAGGTCGCCAGCAGTTCGCTGCCCCGTAGATCCGCGAAGGTCTGCGTGCGGGGGCTGCACTCTCGAGCAACAGGAGAATGCAGATGACCAGGATTCACACGAAAATCGTCAACTCCGCCATGTTCGCCATGGCTTCGTTCGTGCTTGTCACCCCCGTCCTTGCGGACGTGGTGGTCAAGGAAGTCCGCAACTCGAACCTGCCAACCCGCGAGGTCCGCTACGGGGACCTCGATCTCACCACCGCCAGCGGCCAGGATTCGCTGACGCGGCGCCTCACCGTCGCGGTACGCCAGGTGTGCGGCGGCGCGGACATGCGCGACCTGCCGGCATATTCCGACATGATGCGATGCCGCGACGATTCCTCGGAAAGGGCCTTCACACAGCGTGATGCCCTGTTCGCCGAACGGATCGCCGCGCGCGGCCAGCCCGACCGGATCGCGACCAATACCCGCGCGATTTCGATCGTTGCCGTAAGGAGCCATTGAGCCGTCCAGGGATCGGGATTCCGCCGGTCGGAGAAATCCGGCCGGCGGCTTCTTGCCCGCAAATTCGCCCACGCCGCCTAACGGCGCGGCTCACGCCTGAACCGCTCCGTCGCGCCGGGCAACGGCTCGTCGCATAGCCGTTTGCATCCGCCCCATCGCCCCGCCAGAGCGCGGGAAAGCCAGCGAGGGATGGAGATTACGATGAGGGGAGCGCGCGCTCTGATTGCGTTCGGCACACTCGTGCTGGCGGCGGGACCGGCTCTGGCCGACGACCCTCACGACCGGATGAGCGCCGAGGATATCGCCCGCGATCGCGCGATCATTCGCAAGCTCAACAATGACCAGTTGCAGTACGTCCGCAAGCGCGACGCGCAATATGCTGCCGAATGGAAGGATTACGACCGCGCCCGGGGCGGCAACGACTATGCCGACGAGGACGCGAACGGGGACGCGGAGGACGCGCCGCGCGGCGGCAGCTATGCGCGCCAATCCCGCGAATACGACAGGGCCCGCCGCGATTACGAGGCAGACCTTGCCCGCTGGCGCCGCGATGTCGCCGCCTGCCGCGCGGGCGACTATTCCCGCTGCGAGCGCTGAGACAGATCTTTCCTCCAGGCGGCACGGCAAGCTCCCGGACAAGGGCCGTTCACGGCAGCAGCGCCGCCCATGTGGCGGCGCCGACAACGCCGTCCGCCTTGAGTGCTTTCGACTTCTGGAAATCCATCACCGCCTGCGCCGTCATCGAGCCGAAAGCGCCATCGGCGGGGAGCTTCAGCAGCTTCTGCAGGAAGGCGACATCCTCGCCCTTGTCGCCGAAACGCAGCGGCTGGCGTGAAAGCGCGGCATCGACGGAGGGGCTGGCAGCGGCTGACGGCGCAGAGGAAGGCGCCTGAAGCGCAAGCCAGGTCTGCGCACCGACGATCCCGTCCGCATAGAGACCCTTGCCCTTCTGGAACGCCACCACCTTCGCCTTGGTGGCCGGGCCGAAATCGCCGTCCATCGGCAATCCCAGCAATTGCTGGAGATGCAGCACGGGCTGGCCGTTGTCTCCCAGCTTCAGCACCGGCGTGGGATTGGCGGTGCGCGCGCCGCCCGCCATGAAGCTCTCGTAAGCCCGGCGCATCTTGTTGTGATAGTCGTTCGCCGCGTAGTCCGGCCCGTTGTAGCCGCGTGCGAAGCCTGCCCAGTCCAGCCGGATCAGTTCGTCGTCCAGCCGGTTCTTGCGGATGAACCCGACGAAGGCATCAAGCTGCCCCGCTTCTCCATCGACCATCGCCTTCACGAACGCCTCGACGTCGGCATAGCCGGATGAAGCGTAATTGAAGCCCATGATCTGGAACCGGCCCCAGCTTGCCGACTGGAGCGCGGCCTTGCGGTCCAGCGCGATGGCCTGCCTGAGGCGTGGATACTCCCCTGCCCCGCCGACATAGCCGCCGCGCTTGGGCCAGGAGATATCGGAGTGGGCCGCGGTGTAATTGCCCTTCGTCAGTTTGTGGAAGATGTGCCGTTCGAACAGTATCTTGGGCCGTCCATCCGCAAGGAAACCGCCGCCTGCGCTTTCCACTTGCGATACAGCCCGGATGGCGGCAACCGAACAACCGATCTTCTTGGCGGCCGCTTCGTAATCCGCCGCAGACAAGGGCGCGGAATTTCCTTTGAATTCATCAGCCATGACCGTTTCCCCTCAAGTCATCATGAAATAGACTCGCGGCCCTGACATTTTTATTTGACGTATAATTACGCCGCCCCCGGTAGACCCACAATAACCATCAAGACGTAAGTATAACTACGATGATGGAGAATGGCGGCCCGCGCGCGCCGGCAGGCGCCGGGGCTTGCCTCCCCGGCACCGCCTCCTAAAAGCGCTGGACATGAACACCACCGTCACGCCCCGCGCCGCCCGCCGCCTCGCCCTCCCGCTGGTCGCGGCTTTCCTTGCCGCCACGGCCCACCCCGCTCTCGCCAGGGACGCGATCGATCCCGAGCGGATGGTGGCCGATGTGAAGACGCTGGCCTCGGACACGTTCGAAGGCCGCGCGCCCGGCACCGTGGGAGAGGAAAGGACCATCGGCTACCTCATCGCCCGCTTCCAGGATATCGGCCTCCAGCCCGCCGGTCCGGACGGCCAGTGGGTGCAGAAGGTGCCGCTGCTGCACACCCGGCTCGAAACGCCGGCGACGCTGGCCTTCTCCAGCCCCAGGGGCGCCATGCCGGTGACCGTGGCCAAGGACATCTACATCTCGACCGTGCGCCCCAATGACACCGCCCGCATCGCCGGCGCCCCCGTGGTCTTCGTCGGCTACGGCGTGAACGCGCCGGAACGCGGCTGGGACGATTTCAAGGGCATGGACCTCAAGGGCAAGGTCGTGGTCTTCCTCATCAACGATCCCGACTTCCACGCCGGAAAGGGTGAGCCTGCCGCCGGAAAGTTCGGCGACCGGACGATGACCTACTATGGCCGCTGGACCTACAAGTTCGAGGAAGCCGCGCGGCAGGGCGCAGTGGCGGCGCTGATCGTCCACGAGACGGAAGGCGCGGGCTATGGCTGGAACGTCGTCACCAGTCCGGGCGGCGAAAACTACGACATCGTGCGCTCGCCCGACAAGCTGACCAGCCTCGCCTTGCAGGGCTGGCTCTCGGCCGATGCGGCAACGCGGCTGTTCTCCTCTGCCGGGCTGGACCTGACCAAGCTCTCCGCCGCCGCGCGCCGTCCGGATTTCCGGCCGGTGACGCTCAAGGGCGTCAGCTTCGACGCCGAAGTGCCGGTGAACCACGAGGAAGTCATGAGCCACAACGTGCTGGCGCAAATCCCCGGCACCGCGCGCAAGGACGAAGTGGTGATGTTCGGCGCCCACTGGGACGCCTACGGCAAGGGCGCGCCCGATGCGCAGGGCCGCATCTACCGCGCCGGCGCCAATGACGACGGCATCGGCATTGCCGGCATCCTCGACATCGCCCGCGTCATGAAGAGCGAACCGGCGCCGCAGCGCACGGTGGTCTTCGCGGCGTGGACCGCCGAGGAGCGCGGACTGCTCGGTTCGGAATTCTATGCCGCCAACCCGGTGTTCCCGATGGAGAAGACCGTCGCCAACCTCACCATCGACGTGCTCCAGACCGCGGGCGCCGCTAACGACGTGACGGTGATCGGCAAGGGCCAGGACACGCTGGAGGACGACATGGCGCGCGTCGCCGCCACCCAGGGCCGCCGCGTGACGGTAGAGAGCCTGCCCGAGCGCGGGCTGTTCTACCGCGCGGACCACTTCTCCTTCGCCAAGCGCGGCGTGCCGGTCATGCTGATGATGGGCCTTGCCGGAGCGGCCGACCTGAAGGACGGCGGCGTCAAGGCCGGGCAGGCCTGGATCGATGCCTATACCGGCCAGTGCTACCACCAGGCCTGCGACGCCTGGTCGCCCGACTGGAAGATGGAAGGCGCGGTGCAGGACGTGGAACTGGTCCGCGAGATCGGCCGCGACCTCGCCAATTCGGCGAAGTGGCCGCAGTGGAAACCCGGCTCCGAGTTCAAGGGCCTGCGCGACAAGTCGGACGCCGTGCGCAAATAACCGTCAGGTCCAGTGGACCAGCAGGTCGCGAGCGCATGGAACACCACCGCGCCGCCGATCAGCCACCCGGCCAGTTTCACCGCCCGCGCCGTGCCGTTGTCAGGCGCGGCGGTGACGGCGCCTCCATCCGCGCCGAGGCCGCGCGCAGGAATCGCGGCGCTTCCCCGGCAATGCGCGAAAGCTCCAGCAGCGCCGCCTCCACCTTGTCCGGCGCGGCGAGGCCGGAAATCCGCGAGGCGACGAGCCGGCCGCGCATCCCCTCCAGCGCCTCGGACAAGTCGAACCCGGGCGCGATTCCGGCCAGTACGCCGTCCATCGTCACCATCGCCTTGAAGATCAGCACGAGGTCCGGCGGCAGAACCAGCCCCTCCTGCCGCAGCAGCGGGAAGAAATCCGCCACCATCGCGTTCAGCACCAGCGCCCCGCTGCCGTGCCGGGCAACCAGGCGTTCGGAGGCACGCAGCAGCTTCTCCCGCGAAATCCCCCCGTTTTCCGACCATATCGCCAGCATGTCCGCCACGCCGCCGGGATCGCCGCTGCGCAGGGCGAGGATGAAGGTCAGGAACTCGTGCTGGCGCCGCGGACTGACCACCCCCACCGAGCCGAGATCGAGCAAGGCCAGCCGATCTCCGGGAAGGCACAACAGGTTGCCGGGATGCGGGTCGGCGTGGAAGCGCCCGCCGATCAGCACCATCTCCAGCACCAGTTCGGCCCCCAGCGCGGCAATGCGCGAGGGATCGATCCCGGCCGCCCTCAAGACCTCGGGATCGCGCGGAGGAATGCCCGCGATATAATCCATGACCAGCACTTGCTCGCCGGTCCATTCCCAAATGGATGCGCGGCACCTCGACACGGTCCAGCGCGGCAAGGTCCGCGCGGAGCAGGTCGGCGTTGCGCCCTTCGCCGGTGAAATCCAGCTCGTCGAGGATTTCGCGCCCCAGTTGCTCGATCATCGCCGTGGGCCGCATCCGCCGCACCTGCCCGCTGCGCGCCTCCGCCATGGCCGCCAGATGGCGCATGAGCCTGAGGTCCGCCTCCATCCGCGCGCGAATGCCCGGGCGGCGGATCTTCACCACCACTTCGGTGCCATCCTTCAGCACCGCCCGGTGGACCTGTGCGATCGAGGCTGCCGCCAGCGGCTCGGTATCGAACCGGGCAAACGCGGTTTCCGGCGGCTCGCCCAGCGCGGCCTCCACTTCACCGCGCAGCGCCTCGAACGGCAGGCGCGGCGCATCGCTCTGGAGCTGCTCGAAGGCCGCGATCCATGCATCCGGCAGCAGATCGCGCCGGGTCGCGAGAATCTGGCCGAGCTTCACGTAAGTCGGCCCCAGCGCCTCCAGCGCGCGGCGCGTGCGCGTCGGCAGGTCGCGCGGCTCATGGCCCGCATCGTCCCCTTCGCCGAGGCCCAGCCGCACCGCCAGCGCCTCAAGACCGAACCGGACGATCACCGCCGACACTTCGGCCATCCGCGCCCGGTCCCGCGCCGCCACGGCTATCGACTTGAACATGCGTCACTCCTTCAGCGGTGGACAACCGGGCTGACGGGGCTCCGGTTCCGGCGGCATGCCCTGCTCCGGGGTCGGACGGAGTGGACAGCCCCGAGTGCACAAAGCTAGGGATGGCGCATGAGCGGCAGTTTAACGGGGGCGCTCAAGCCCTTATTCGCAGTAGCCCTGATGTCCACGCTGGCAGCCTGCGGCGGCGGCACGAAGTTCCGCCCGGTCAGCGACGTGCCGGTACGCGTCGGCCCTCCCTACAAGGTGCGCGGCACGACCTACACGCCCGCCACCCAGCCAGGTTACGACGTTCTCGGCTATGCGACATGGTACGGCAGCGAATCCGGCAACAAAGTGGCCAATGGCGAACGCTTCCGCCCCAGGTGGATCACGGCCGCCCACAAGACCCTGCCCCTGCCCAGCTACGTCGAAGTCACCTCGCTCGACACCGGCCGCCGCATCGTGGTGCGCGTGAACGACCGCGGCCCCTTCGGCGAGAGCGCCCGCGTCATCGACCTTTCCCGAGGCGCGGCGGAAGAACTGGGCATCCGGACCAAGGGCAAGGCCGCCGTGCGCGTGCGCGTGGTAGAGCCACCCGAAAAGGACCGCGCCGCCTTGCGCAAGGGCAAGGCGCGCAGGAACTGCCCCCGGTCAGCCCGGCGACGCTGGCAAACCTGCAATCGCAGTTCGAGCGCGGTGTGGGAACGCGGTGAACCGGAAGGGCAGAAAGCTCGCAACCGGTATCAGCGACCCGCCGCGACGAAGGCACCTCTGACCGTGCCACCTCCCACACTGGGCGAAAAGTACTCGAAATTGAAGTTGCCTCCGACTTCGTTGGCATTCGGCCCGAAGAACATGCCGTTGAGGGTTCCTTCAAGCCCGCCACCACGGGTGGCGGAAAAGCCACCTACGCGCTGCGCGTCGGCGGTCACGTCCCCGATAGTGCCGGCGAAGCTCGTAGTCCCGAAACTCAGATCACGTCCATTGGCGAGATTGGTGCCGCTGAGGGCGAGTTGACCGGATATCTTGCCCGTTCCGAAATTTGCGGAGAGAGATGACGTCCCGGAAACGTCGTACATGTCGATCCTGATATCGTTGTTGTAGATGACCGCGCTGCCATGTGCGACGCCCGTATAGCTCGCCGTTCCAGTGGTCGGCATGAGGCCTTTGGGCGTGGCCTGACCATAGGCGATATAGCCCATGTTATAGTTTCCGGCGCCCGATTGTGTCACGCCTCCCGCCAGCACGTACTTCGCGAAGCCAGAATAGGTGAGAGCGATCCTGCCGCCCTTCCCATCGAAAATATAGCGATCCACCGCAGTATAGCTGGAGAAGCCTCCGCTGCTCACCGCCCCGGATCGATAAACCGTACGCTCGGCATTGGATGTCGCGCTGTCGACATCGGAGCTTTGCATGGCGGCGTATGTGCCGCTGCCCGAATTGCGGGTCACCCGGATCGCTCCGACAGGCGAGCCGGACGACAGTTCCACAGCGTAATCGGTAGTCGTCGCACCCGCGAAATTATCAGAATAGTCATTGTTTATATTAACCCTATATGCCACCTCGCGGCGATCCTCATGTAACAGCGTAGTGCCTGTAATGTTGGCCAGGCCCGTGGGGGGAGAAATGGCAGGGTCGGTGCTGCCGATCAGATATCCGTTCGCCTTTCCGCCGGTCGTGCTCGAAAGCAGAAACGTACCACCGATCTGATCGCCTGCGGCACCGTAGAACCGCGCATCGAGATTGCCGGTATAATCTTTCGTACCATCGAGAGAAAATGTGCCCGCAATCGCGTTCGTCGTGCTGGATATCGTAGCGCTGGTCGTCCAGGTCCCGTTGTCTGTGCCGCTGTAAACTGATCCCGCCGGCACGATCATGCTGGCCGGACTGAACAGACTGAGTTGATAATCGCCCGAACCGGATAGCGTGCCCGTTCCAAGGTTGGCTGCAAGACGTCCGGTTCCATCCAGTGTCTGCAATTGCTGTCCCGTTTCCAGCACGGCACCACCGATCCTGGCATTGTAATGTCCGGTTCCGGTTCGCGGAACAGCCGAGGAGGCCGTCTCGTCACCGTAGACATAGGCATCGAGGATCGTCGACGGCCCGGTCCGGTCATATTGCAGCCCCGCGACCACGGCAGCCTCTTGCCCCATCCCCAAGAAGGCTGTCGTCTCGTCGTAAGTCGCCTCAACGTCGCGGCGCTGCAACGGGGCAAGGATCTGTCCGGACGACCGATAAAACAGTCCGCCGCTGCCCCATGCCGCATACTTCGCGAACAACCCGCTGGCCTGCCCCGTCGAAACGAGCTTTCCGTTGCCATCAAGCGAAAGCGAGACACTCTGCCCGCGCACGCGGAAGAAAGTGGCGTTTTCAGGATTTAAGATGCTACCGTGCTGGTTGAGCGGATAGTCGTTTCGGCCACCCAAGACCACACCGACCGTTGCTTCATCGGCATAGGCGCTGGAAAAGGTAGCACCCACCTCCGCCGCTCCTGGTCCGTAGAACGATCCCTGAAACGTACTTGTGCCAGTTTCGTAGTTCGTGGTGGTCCCGAGAATGCCGGCAAAGCCGTTGGTCCCGGACTTCATCATCGCATTGGCAATGAGAATGCTGCCATAGCCGGTCAGCCCCGTCTCGCTTTCCGTCATGGAGAAAGGCACGTTGGCGTGGATGGCCCCCGTCGCGAAATCGGCGTCGAGCCGACCGCTGCCTGCGAGAGTGTGGATATTGATGTTGGACGCCGAAACGCCCAGCAACTTGACGTCATAACTAGCCGCACCAGTGCGCGGCATATCCGCGGCCGCTGTCTTCACACCATAAGCAAAAGCATCAAAACGCCCATCAACGCTCGACTTGCCTTCGGTCACCCGCTGCCAGAACCCGGCGCCGACATAGCGCGTCTGGCCGGCTCCGCTCCCTGTCTTGGACAGCGTCAGGAAGTCGGTCGTCGACTTGGCTGTCAGTTTGTAGGTGGTGACGGCCGCATTCGACTGGGCAGGATCGATATCAGCCTGCCGGAATGCTTGGCTGACCGAGCCATCGGTCAGGGTGTAACTCTGGTTCGCGGCATTGTAGGCGATCGTCAGCGCCGTCTTCCCGGCGCTATGGGTCGCGGAGCCCGTCTTGGTCGAGACTGAAATCTTGCCAAGGATCGCGTCGTTCGTGAAGTTCTCCGAGACCAGCGGCCCGATGAGATCGTCGTTCTTTGCCGTGGGAGTGGGAGTGGGAGTGGGTGTAGGCGCCGGTGTAGGCGTCGGCGTGCTGTTGACGTCGCCGCCACCACCGCAGGCCGCAAGCAACAGACTGAGCGCCGTAAGCGAGGTCATGGTCGCCAACTTGGCGACGGGTACGGTCTTCATGAACAATCCCCCTGTTCAGAATGCCAAGGCAAGCCACCCACGTCTTGCCTCGGCGAGAATACAAGCCTGTGCTTTCAGTTCTTCCGGCCGACGACCGCGCCCGAGCCGTTGCCTATCTCCGGGTTGCCGAGGCCCTGGCGCAGCGTGAACGCTCCGCCCATTTCCGCCGCACCCGGTCCGTAGAAGAACCCGTGCAGGTCCGCAGAATAAGCCGCGTTCAAATCCGAGGATGCCTCGAACTCGTTGCCTTTGTAGAACTGGTTGGGCGTCTTGATGATGCCATCGAGCTGCAGATTGCCGAAGACCTTGGTGCGCCCGTCGACCACGTGCTGGCCGATGGGGCTCATCTCGAAGCGGACGGTTCCGGCTGCGAAATTCGCCGCGAAGCTGCTGGCGCCGGACAGCACATAGGCACCGGTTCCATCGGCGTACTGGCCGTCGATCCTGGTCTGATACGTCGCCGAGCCGGACTTCGGCATGTCGGAGGGGTTGGTCGTCACGCCGTAAGTGAAGAACGCCGTGCTCACGTCGAGATCGGTGCCCTTGTCGACGATCTTCTGCCAGGCGCCGTAGCTTGCGTAAGTGAGCGCCATGTCGGGATTGGCCGCGCCCGGCCTGAACAGGACGAAGTCTTCCTGCGTATTGCCGGCAATCTTGCGATAACCCGTCGTCGCGGCCGTATCGCCGAGCTTGTCGGCCGGGCGGAAGATCGTGGTGCCCATCGTCGTGCCGACGAGGGTGTAGGACTGGCTCGCGGCATCGTAACGCACCTCGGTCGGCGCCTGGACCGAACTCTTTCCGCTGGCGGCCCCGGTCGCGCGGGACAGCGAATAGTTCGCCTGCGCGTAGTAGGCCGTGAAGTCCTGGCTGACGCGCAGCTCCGCGAGAGTGGCATTCCCCTGGCCCGTGGGCGGCTTGGGGAGCGAGGCGACATCCTCTCCCCCGCCGCCGCATGCCGCGAGCAGGACGCTGATCGACGTGACGAATATCGGATGCGAAAGCTTCATGTCCTTATCCCTCAGAATGCCGAAGTGACGCCGAATTCCGCGGCAACGCGGCGGTAGTCGTAGATTTCGATGGAGGAGCGGTTGCGCTCCCATTTGAGGCGCACGAGCGGTGCGAAGCTGCCGAGGTGCAGCGCGCGCAAGGTGGCGGCGATGCTGGCGCTATAGCGGTTTTCCCGGCGCCGCTCGGGGTAGAGGAACAGGCGCTCGTCCGCCTCCAGGTGGCTGTAGGCCATGGTGCCGACCAGGGTGGTTCGGCCCATCTCGCGGAACAGGTAGACCGAGGCGCCCCCGCTCGCGAGGGAATAGCCGGGATCGCGCGCGGCCTCGCGGAAGCCGTAGACCTGCAGGCCGCCGCCGAACCGAGCGCTGAAGGCACGGTCGAGGCTGGCGGAAAGCGTGAAATCATCGGCGGTCTGGAGCGCATTGCGCTTGTTGTCGACATGGGAAATCCCGCCGTCGAGGCGGATCTGGCTGCGCTTACCGGTCGGGCGCTGCCAGCTTACGTTGCCGCCGATCGTCATGCTGTAGGGATCACGGCCGTACCAGCGCCACGAAGGGCCGAACGAGAAGGTGAGCTGGTTGCCGCCCCATGCATATTGCGGGCCGGCCTGCACCCCCACGGTCACGTCGTTGAAGTCCGGCTCGCGGTAGAGCGTGGCGCTGGTCGAGGCGCGCACCAGCAGGTCGGCTCCGGGCTGGATGCCGAGGCGGAAGTAGCCCTGCCCCTGAAGGTTGAGGCCCACGCCCGATTTCGCCTGCGCCTCGTCGTCCAGCGTGAAGTCACCGATCACGGTGCCCAGCGTGTCGGAACGGGTGGCGCGATTGATGTTGCTGTCCGGCGCGAGCGCGAACTCCACCGAACCGCTTCCGGGCGTTGAGCGCACGGGTATAGAAGCGCACGAGCTGTTCCACCGAAGTCGGCAGGCCCGCCGCCTGGGCCGCGCGCAGTTCCTTGCGGGCGGCGCCGAAATTGCCGAGCGAGGCCTGCATCCGGGCCAGTTCCAGCCGGACACGCGCCGCGCCGGGCTTGTCGTCAAGGATGCGGCGGAATTCGAGCGCGGCGTCGGCATAGCGCTTGAGATCGTCGCCCAGCATCAGGCCAAGACGGAAACGCGCCTCTGTCCGCACTTCGAGATCCCGGTCCTGCGACAGGGCCCGATAAGCCGTCTCCGCAGTCGCGAAGTCACCTTCCGCGCGGGCCTGCTCGGCCAGTGCGAAAACCTGCGCGGCCGAAAGGCCCGCATGCGTGGCAGGTTGCGCCGCAGGCCACTGCGCGCCGGTTGCCCCCTGGCCCGCCGCGTCCTGCGCGCTTACGCCGGTGGCAAGGCCCGCCAAGACCGCTGCCGCCAGCCAATGCTGAATCGGAATGTCACACCCCCGTTTGGCGGTGTGTTAGTACTCCGATCAAATACTTGTCCAGATGCAACAAGACCAGGTCACCGGCGCGACATCAAAATTTGGGCGGTGAACGGCATTTGTCACTATTCCAGCCCGTTCAGGCCGCCTCGCGCTCCGCGTAGACTTCGGCTTCCTTGCCGATGAGGATGTCGGCAAGGAACCAGTAGGCCTCGCCCCAGGCGGCGAGCACTTCGTCGGTTGCCGCTTCGCCCAGCACGTCGCGGATCGCGGGCAGCAGCGCTTCGGCGACCAGCGGATAGTGCTCTGCCTTCACGCCTGTATCGACATGGCGCTGCACCATGCGCGCCACCGCGCCGGTGAGGTTCTGGAGCTTGTCCACGTTCTGCGCATAACCCAGGATCGCGGCGGCAAGACGGCGCGGCTGCTCGCCAGAGGTCTGCGCGGCCTGGTCGAACATCGCGCGCACGTCGGCATTCTCGAACAGGCGTTCGTACATGCGGGTGGTGATCGCGACCCCGTGCTGCTGAAGCGCGGGCGCGGTTGCCTTGATCGTGGCGACGGTCTGTTCGCTGAGCGGAGCGGCCATTTCGATTCGTCCTTTAAAGATGCATTATGGATGCATCTATACGCCGAAGGGAAAAGATGTAAATACCGCGCATCATTTCAACCGGAGACCGCCCTTGCGCCTCACCGCGCACACCGACTACGCCCTGCGCATCCTGCTCCACGCCGCCGTGGAGCCGGAGCGGCTGTTCTCGATCGCCCAGGTTGCAGCGGCGCACGCGATCTCGCGCAATCACGCGATGAAAGTGGTCAACCTGCTCGGCAATGCCGGGCTGCTGGAGACGGTTCGCGGGCGGGGCGGCGGTTTTCGTCTCGGCCGCCCTGCACGGGAAATTGCGCTGGGCGAAGTCGTGCGGCTGACCGAACCCAACATGAGCCCCGCCGATTGCGGCAACTGCCTGCTTCAGGGCGCCTGCGGCCTCACCGGGATCCTGCGCAGGGCCATGGCCGCCTTTCTCGCCGAACTCGACGCGCATACGCTGGCCGACGCCGCCATGGGAACCCGGCTGCCCTTCCCGCTTTTACAGTCTTCCTGAAGCGAAACTCTTCGAGAATGACTGGTCCGATCAATTGGCCCGATCATCGGGAACTTTCCCGTCGTACCCGCGTTCCTCCTCCAAAGAGGAGAGCCTGAAATGAATATCGGAGCCGAAATCCCGTTCCGGCGCAGTCGCTTCGCGCGCAAGACCGGATCGTTGATCCTCGACCGCCAGCGCGAAGAGCAAAAGCAGGAACGCGATCCCGATTCCGATCCCATGCTTGTTTGGTCCAACGGTCGCTTCCGGTCCAACTGACCGGACCCGATTCCCCCTGTCGGTGCGACCGTACGACGCGCCGGAGCGCAACTTGATTGCGCTGGCGCGAAATCGTATGCGCCGCGAAATGTCGCATACGTCCTTTGAGCAACAGGTTTTCCAAAGCCTGACCGGCGCTTGCAAGGCCCGGTTTTCTGCGCTTCAACCCTGCTCCTAGATACCTCGGCAGCCAATTCGCAGCACTCGGGCACGGCGCAGCCGCTCCCCTTTCGCTCCATTCCCCACCGGCTGCCGAAGTCAGGAGAAAACAACGATGAAGACCCGGCTCATGGCCGCTGCCGCCCCCTTCGTGCTTGGCGCAGCGCTGCTTGGAGGATTTTCCGTGACCGCTACCGCAAAGACCGGCACCGCAAAGACTGGCGCCGCCGCTCCGGCCTATGCCGGCCCCTTCGCGAAGCCCAGCACGCTCCCGCTCCACGCGCCGGACTTCACCCAATACAAGGATAGCGACTGGCAGCCCGCCATCGAGGCCGGCATTGCCGCCAAGCGCGCCGAGATCAAGGCGATCGCCGCGAACACGGCCAGGCCGACTTTCCAGAACACCATCGTCGCGATGGAGCGCGCAGGCACGCTCTATGACCGCGTCTACAACGTGTTCAGCCAGCTCACTTCTGCGAACACCAGCGATGCGCTCGACGCGATCGACACCGCCGTAAGCCCGCAGATTTCCGCGCTGAACGACGATATCTACCTTGACGACGCACTGTTCGCCCGCGTCAAGGCCGTGCACGACAGCGCGCGGGGCAAGGCCCTGACCGGCGAGGACGCCATGCTGCTGGCGACGACTTACGACAAGTTCGTCCACCGCGGCGCCCTGCTTTCGGCCGAACAGAAGGTCGAGCTGAAGGCGATGAACCTCGAGATCGCCAAGCTCGAAACCGCCTTCTCGCAGAAGCTGACCACCGCCACCGCCGCCAAGGCGCCGATCTTCGACACCGCCGCGCAGCTCGACGGCCTTTCGCAGGCCGAGATCGCCGCCGCCGCCAAGCTCGCCGCGGAAAAGGGCCATCCCGGCAAGTTCATGCTGGCGCTGGGCAACACCACGCAGCAGGCCGCGCTGACCAGCCTCAACAACCGCGCCAGCCGCAAGATCCTGTGGGACGCCAGCGTGAACCGCACTTCGGGCGGCGACGAGTACGACACCACCGCAATGGTCACCCAGATGGCCACCCTGCGCGCAAAGAAGGCCAGGCTGCTCGGCGCGCCCGACTTCGCGACGTACCAGATGTACGACCGCATGGTGAAAACGCCGGGTCAGGCGATGGAGTTCATGAAGGGCTTCGTCCCCGCGCTGCGCGCCACGCAGGACCGCGAGGCCGCCATGCTCGAAGCCGCCGCCAAGGCCGACGGACAGGCCATCAAGCTGGAGCCGTGGGACTGGTCCTACTACGCCGAGAAGGTCCGCAAGGCGAAGTACGACCTCGATGAAAGCCAGATCAAGCCTTACTTCGAAGTCTGGCGCACGCTGGAAGACGGGGTGTTCTACGCCGCCAACCAGACTTATGGCCTGACCTTCAAGCGCCGCGCCGACCTTCCGGTCTACCACCCGACCATGCGCGCCTATGAAGTGTTCGACGCCGACGGCAAGTCGCTGGCGATCTTCTACTATGATCCCTTCGCCCGCTCCAACAAGAAGGGCGGCGCCTGGATGAACAACTTCGTCGAGCAGTCCTACCTGCTGGGCGAAAAGCCGGTGGTCAGCAATACCCTGAACATCGCTCCGCCCGCCGATGGCGAACCCGCGCTCGCCAGCTTCGACGACGTGGAGACCATGTTCCACGAGTTCGGCCATGCGCTGCACGGCTTCTTCGCCAGCCAGAAGTACCCCTCGCTCTCGGGCACCAACACCGCGCGTGACTTCGTGGAGTTCCCCAGCCAGTTCAACGAGAACTTCGCGACGATCCCCGCCGTGCTCAACCACTACGCCAAGCATTACCAGACCGGCGCGACGATCCCCTTGGACCTGATCGCCAAGATCGAGGCGGCGAAGACCTTCAACCAGGGCCTGGGCCTGGGCGAAACGCTTTCGGCGGCGATGCTCGACATCCAGTGGCACCAGCTCTCCCCCGAGGAAGCCGCGCAGCCGCCGATGGCCTTCGAAGCCAAGGCGCTGGCCGCGACCGGGCTCAACACCGACCTGATCCCGCCGCGCTACAAGACGCCCTACTTCCGCCACATCTGGGATAACGGCTACGCGGCCGGATACTACTCGTACATCTGGACCGAGATGCTGGCACACGACGGCTGGGACTGGGTGGAAAAGCACGGCGGCATGACCCGCGCCAACGGCGACCACATCCGCAAGTCGTTCCTCGGCCAGGGCCACACCAAGGACTTCGCCCAGCTCTACCGCGACTTCACCGGGCACGACCCCAAGGTCGAACCGATGCTGGAAGCGCGCGGTCTGGCGCCGAAGGCCCAGTAACGCCGGGATAATCCATGCACGAAACGCCGCTCCGGAAACGGGGCGGCGTTTTTTGTTTCATTCCGACCCCGCCTAGAACTGCTGCCGGAAATCCACCGCCAGCGGCGCCGGCGCGCCGATCGAGAGGGCGCGTTCGCCGGGGTCGCCCAGCCAGTGCGCCGGGCAGTTCCACACGCGGCTGATGACCTCGCGCGAGAGGGCCATCTCGGGCGGGCCTTCGGCCTCGACCCTGCCTTTCGCCAACACCAGCACCTGATCGGCATGGTTCATCGCCGTCGCCAGATCATGAAGCACGAGGACGACGCCCTTCCCGGCCCGCGCCTGCTGGCGGAAGCGCTGCATCAGCGCCGCGCCGTGCGCAAGGTCTAGGCTGGCGAAAGGTTCGTCCGCGAGCAGCCAGCCGGGCTGGGTTGCCAGCACGCGGGCCATGAGCGCGCGGGCGCGTTCGCCGCCGGAAAGGGTGGAGACCGGACGGTGGCGCAAGTCCTGAAGGTCCATCGCGGCGATGGCGTCCTCGATCGCTTCCTGCGTCTCGGCGGCCGGCGCACCGCGCCATGGCAGGCGGCCGAGCGAGATCAGCACTTCGACAGAGACGTCCCAGGCCACTTCCGGGGTCTGCGGCAGGTAGCCGATCCACTGCGCGCGCTGCGCCAGCGATACCGCGGAAAGCGCCCGCCCGCCCATCACGGCGCGGCCGCCATCGGGCTTGAGCAGCCCCGCGATCACGGAAAGCAGCGTGGACTTGCCCGCGCCGTTGGGCCCGCAGATCGCGGTTATCATGCCGCGGCGGCAGTTGAGCGAGACATCCTCCAGCCGCCCGGCGACAGTGACCTTGTCAGCCCCGAAGCTCATGCCACCATGCCCTGGCGCATCCTGAGCAGCAGGCGCAGGAAGAACGGCGCGCCCAGCAGGCTGAGCGCGATGCCGAGCCGCAGTTCGCCGCCGGTCAGCGGCAGGATGCGGCAGAGACAGTCGGCCATGAGCAGCAGCAGAGCGCCCGCCAGCGCGGAAGGCACGAGCAGCGAGGACGGCTTGCGGTCCGTCATCGGTCGCACGAGATGCGGCACCATCAGGCCGACGAAGCCGATGATGCCCGCCACCGCCACGCCCGAACCGACAATCAGGCCCACGCCCAGGATCATCAGCGCCTGAAGCCGCAGCGGCTCCACGCCGAGCGAGCGGGCGGCCATCTCGCCCAGGGTCATCGCATCGAGATCGCGCCCCGCGTAGATCAGCACGCCGATGCCGCCCAGGGTCAGCGGCATGGCAATCCAGACTTCCCGCCATGAACGGTCCGCCAGCGAGCCCATCATCCAGGTAACGATCTCGCTCATCGCGAAAGGCGACGGGGAGAGGCTGATGGCAAGGCTCATCAGTGCGCCGGCAAGACTGGAAACCATGAGCCCGGCCAGCGTGAACAACGCCACGCCGCCGCCGCGCCCGGCGATCAGCGCCAGCAGGGTCATCGCCCCGCCCGCGCCGACCAGCGCGAAGACCGGCAGCATCCACGCGCGAGGCATAGCCGGTCCAGAAGCTCAGCACCGCGCCCAGCGCCGCGCCGGGCGCTATGCCGAACAGGCCGGTCGGCGAGCGGATTGCGGCAGGTAGCCCTGCATCGGCCGCCCCCGCCGCGCC
>NZ_LGJH01000138.1 GCF_001298105.1 Novosphingobium sp. ST904
CGGTGAACTACGTTTGACAAATGCCCATCGCTGCGTCGGGGAAGTCTTGAAATATCGACATATTCCGTCGCCTTCCCTCCTGGCGCTGAGCCATTTTGCCTCAAACCTCGATGGTGCCGTTTATGAGTTTATGACCTGGGTCGCAAAATCCACGCCGCGCCCTTCTCAAGGGTGCGGTGCTCGGCGGAATGGCGACTTGGGGCGATTTCCAGTCCGAGATTGCCGCGCAGCGTATCCGCCGAATAGTCGTCCCTGAAAAGCCCGCGCGCGGCGAGGATCGGCACCACTTCGGCGCGGAAGCGCGCCCAGTCGTCGGGATGCTGGACGAAGACATTGAAACCGTCCGCCGCGCCGCTGGCATGCCAGCGCTCGATCTCGTCGGCGATCGTGACCGGCGATCCCGCCAGCCGCAGCCATGCCGATCCCGCGTCCGCCAGCACCTGCCGCAGGGTGCGCCCCTCCCGGCGCGCGGCTTCGAGGTCTTCGTGGAAGCGCCGAATTCCGGCAGCTTCGCCGCCCGAAGCGATTTCCGGGAACGGTGCGTCCAGATCATAGCCGGAAAAGTCATGACCGGCGAACTGCCTTGAAAGCGACGCCAGCTGCGCGCGCAAGTCTCCTGCCGTCTGGCGCGCCTCGAATTTCCGCCGGGCCGCTTCGTCTGTATCGGCGATCGTCACGCTGAGTGCGGGGATGAACAGCAGGCTTTCCGGGGCCCTGCCATATCGCCGGGCACGAGCCCGCACGTCCGTGGCAAGCTCCAGCGCCTCCGCCTGATTGCGCGCGAAGCTGAACACGATATCGGCGACTTGCGCACTCAGTTCGCGGCCCTGCGGCGATGTTCCCGCCTGAACCAGCGGCGGCTGCCCCTGGCGCGAGCGCTGGATGTTGAGCGGGCCGGAAACGCTGAAGAACTCTCCGCGATGGTCTAGCCGGTGCTGCCGCGCCGGATCGAGGAACCGCGCGGCCGTCCTGTCCTGCGCGAAGGCGCCTTCTTCGTAGGATTGCCATAATCCCTGCACCACCTCCACCGCTTCGGACGCGCGGCGATAGCGGGTTTCGTAGTCGCCATGCCCGGTGCGGCTGAAATTGCCTGCCGTGCCGGGTCCTGACTGGTCACGATGTTCCACCCGGCCCGCCCCTTGCTGATGAGGTCGAGCGAGGCGAGCCGCCGGGCGATATCGAAGGGCTCGCTGTAGGTGGTGCTGATGGTCGCCACCAGACCGATCCGCTGCGTCGCCGTGGCGACCGCCGACAGCAGGGTCAGCGGCTCCAGCCGGTTGAGATGATGGTTGGGGAAATCCGGTGTGATGTACTGGCTGTCGACGATGAACACGAAGTCGAACCGGGCGTCTTCCGCCTCCCGCGCCTGCCGGATGTACCAGTCTATGTCGACGCTGGCATCGAGCGGGACCGCCGGATCGCGCCACAGTTCCTTGCCGGATGCATCACCGACCCCGATCAGGACGGCTCCGAACTTGAGCTTATCGCGTGCCATCGTCATGCCTTTCACAAGCTGTTGGGAGATAGGCGCAGCGCGCCGCCGGTGCCGGGTTCCGCAAGCTTGGGCGCAGCGGCGATCAGGGCGCGGGTATAGGGATGCGACGGGTGCGAGAGCACCTGCCCGGTCGGTCCGGTCTCCACGATCCTGCCGCGGTGGAGCACTGCCACCCGGTGCGCGATGCCGGCCACCGAGCCGAGGTCGTGCGAGATGAATATCTGCGCAATGCCGCGCTCCCGTGCGAGCCGTTCGAGCAGTTGCAGGACGTGGACGCGGTTCACGGCATCGAGCGCGCTGACCGGTTCATCGAGCAGGATCACTTGCGGATCGAGCACGAGCGCCCTCGCGATCACCGCGCGCTGGCGCTGACCGCCTGAAAGGTGGCGCGGCAGGCGGCAGCCCAGTGCGGGATCGAGTCCGGCAGCCTCCAGCGCCGCATTCACCAATCGCGCCCGCTCGATGCGGTCGATGCCGCCGCGAATGTCCAGCCCCTCGCCCACCGAACCAGCGATGGTGATATCGGGATCGAGGCTGCGCAGCGGGTCCTGGAACGCATATTGCAGCCGGCTGCTGCGGCGAAACGCCATCAGTTCACGCCCCGCCAGCCGCTCCAGCGGTTCGCCGCCGAGCACAATCGAACCTTCGGCAGGGCGAACGAGGCCAAGGATCGACCGCAGGAGCGTGGTCTTGCCGGAGCCGGTTTCCCCGATCAGCCCGAGGATTTCGCCGCGCGCCAGTTCGAGATCGATCCCGTCCAGCACCGTGCCTTGCCCATAGCCTGCCCGAAGCCCGCTGATCCGCAGGAGCGGCGCGGCCGCTTGCGGCCGTGGCGCGTTCTGCCCGGCTTCCAGCGAGGTGGCATGATGCGTTTCGATCAGGCTGCGGGTATAGGCATGGCGCGGCCGGTCCAGCACCTCCCGCGTGGCGCCCGCCTCGACGATCTCGCCCTCGCGCATGACGATCACCTGATCGCAGGTCTGCGCCACCACGGCGAGATCGTGGGAAACCATGACGAGGGTGAGGTCCTGTTCACGGCGCAAGTCTTCGATCAGGCGCAGGACTTCGGCCTGCACCGTAACGTCGAGGGCGGTGGTCGCCTCGTCGGCGATCAGCAGGCGCGGCCCGGCGCAGACCGCGATGGCGATCAGCACGCGCTGCACCATGCCGCCCGACAGTTCGAAGGGATACTGGCGGAATACCGTCTCCGGCTCCGCGAACCCCACACGGGCGAGCAGGGCCAGCGCCCGCTCTTTCGCTTCCCGGCGTGAAAGCGGAAGAACCGCACGCATAGCCTCCACGATCTGGCGGCCCACCGGGATCGACGGGTTGAGGTAGGAGCCCGCATCCTGGAACACCGCGCTCAGCTCGGTCCCGCGAAGGGGTTTCCAGTCGCGGCCGCTCAACCGCGAGAGGTCGGTGTCCCGGTAGCGAATGGTGCCGGAGGTGACGGCGGTTCCGGCAGGCAGCACGCCAAGGACGGCCCGGCAGGTGAGCGACTTGCCGCTGCCGGATTCCCCGACGATGCCAAGCGTGCCGCCGCGCGGAATCTCGAAATCCACGCCCCGCACGAGCATCCGGCCATCGGCCCCGGCGATCGTCAGGCCGCGTACCGACAACAGCGGCGCGGCTGGCGCGATGGGGGAGCGCGGTCCGAAAGTAACGACGTTGTTCTGCTGGATCATGGCCGTATCTCCGGAATGCGGGGATCGCTGCGACGCATCGCGTCCGCGAGCGCGTTGAGCGACCACACTGTCGCCACGATCAACACGCCCGGCGCGAAGGGGCCGAAGGGCCGGTCGTAAAGCGTGGTCAGGTCGCTGGCGAGCTCGCCGCCCCAGGTCGGGTCGGGCGGGACCACGCCGATGCCGAGAAAGGTCAGCGAGGCGACGATGGAAAGGCAGGCGCCCGTCATCGAAGCGGTCGTGACCGCCACCACCGGCAGGACTTTCGCGATGACGTGGCGGCGGATGATCCATGCCGTCGAAGCGCCGCCCAGCCGTGCCGCCTCGATATAGTCGCTGTTGGCGACCGATAGCGCGGCGGCGCGGCTCACCCGGTAGAAAGCGGGCGCGATCAGCACGCCCACCGCGAACATGGCCTGGACGAGGCCGTTGCCGAGCATGGCCGTCATCGCGATCGCGAAGACCAGGAACGGCAACATGATGAGCGCATCCACCAGCCTCAGGCTGATCCATTCCGCCCGCCTTCCCAGGAAGACGGACAGCACCCCCGGCACCACGCCGAGCAGAAGACCCACACCCACCGAAAGCACGGCGGCCAGTATCGAAACCGTGGAGCCCGCCAGCAGCCGGCTGAACACGTCGCGCCCCAGCGCATCGGTGCCGAGCCAGTAAGCCGGGCCGGGGCCTTGCAGGATCGCGCTGCCGTCCTGCGCGAGCGGATCGTGCGGGGCGATGACGGGGCCAAGCGCCGCGAGAACGACGATCAGCGCAAGGAAAGCCAAGGGCACTGCGGCATTTCGCACAACTGTCATCCTGTCAGCTCCTGCGGCGCGAGGCGGGCTGGAGGACGCCCAGCAGCACGTTGATCAGAAGGTTGCTGGCGAGAACCAGCACGATGGAAACGACGAGCGTTCCCTGCACCACCGGCACATCGCCGCGCAGCGCGGAATCGGCGGCGAGGCGGCCCATGCCGGGCATATTGAAGATCGCCTCGCTCACCACCGCGCCGCCGATCAGCATGGGCACGCGCAGCGCCAGTATGGAGAGAGCCGGGCCGGCGCCGTTGCGCAGGACATGGACGAACAGGATGCGCCGGGGCGAAAGCCCGCGAACGACGGCCCCGGTCACGTAATTGTCCGAGAGTGCGGCGACGAGGCCGGTGCGAAGCTGGCGCGCGAGCTCGGCCACGACATCGACGCTCAGCGCCATGGCCGGGATCGCGATCGAGCGCAGCCAGCCTGCCACATCCTCCGATGGCGGGACGTAACCGGCCGAGGGCAGCAGTTCGAGCCAGAGGCTGAACAGCAGGATCATCGCAATGGCGACGACGAACGGCGGCAGCGAGGCGGCGGTCGAGGCGAAGACCGTCACCATTCGGTCGAGCCAGCCGCCTTGCCGCGCCGCCGAGGCGATCCCCAGCAGCGTGCCCAAACCCACGCCGATCAGCAGCGCCCCGCCCGCAATCGAGAGGCTGACCGGCAGGCGCTGGAGGATCATCTCGGTAACGGGCACCCCGTTGAACCACGAAGTGCCGAGATCGCCGTGAAGCACCCCGCCCATCCAGTCGAGGTACTGGACGGGGACCGGCCTATCCAGGCCGAACTGCGCGCGGATCTGCGCGATCATTTCGGGCGTGGGACTGTCTCCGGCCAGCCCGGCGGCGGGGTCCAGCCCGCTCGCCACGCCGAGCAGGAAAGTGATGAGCGTCGCCAGAAAGAACACCGGCACCGCGATCAGCAGGGTCGAACCGGTGAAGCCGAGCAAGGCGCGGCCATGGCGCAGGCGCACGGCCCATGCGTGGCCGGGAACGGCTGGGACTGTGCGCGCGGTCATTGCACGGTCACGCCTTCCCAGCGGATCTGCGAGGGCAGGATGTTGAGGTTCTTCACCCCCGCCCGCGCGCCGACGATCCACGGTTCGCTGTAGAGGTAGTTGCTGGGCGACTGCTCCACCCCGGCGCGGACCGCAGCGTGGAGGCGCGCGGCATAGGCCGGATCGCTTGTCGGCGTGCGCCGCACCGCATCCAGCGCCTGGAGGAACGCGGGCGCCGCATAAGGCCCGCTGAGGTTCATGATGCCTTCGGGGCCATATGTCGCCAGCAGGTTCTGCACCGGGGATTCCCGGCCGATGGTGCCATCCAGCGCGAGGGCCGGGCGCTTGGCGATATAGACCTCGCTCTGCCAGGTGGAGGAGCCGGGCGGAACGATGCGCAGCGTCGATTTCACACCCACGCGGGCAAGCTGCGCCTGCACGAGTTCGGGCAGGCCGTCGTTCATCACCGGGTTGACGGCGATCTCGATGGCGAGCTTGCCCGGCGGATATCCCGCCTCGCGCAGCAGCGCGCGGGCCTTGTCCGGATCGTAGCCCCAGAGCTTTTCGACACTGGCATCGAAGGCGGCGTTCCCGGCGGGGAACGGCTGGTGCGAGACCGTCGCAAGCCCGGCTGTAACGGTCCTGATGAACTCGCCGCGGTCGAAGGCATAGCGCAGCGCTTCCACCACCCTGGGATTGTCGAACGGCGGCCGGTTGCGGTTGATCGAAACGTCGCGGACATTGAGCGAGGGCGCAATGGCGACGGTCAGCCCCCTGCCCTTCGCCTCTTCCACGCGGCGCGGGGGAATGCGTCGGCACGTCGATGGAACCGGAAAGCAGCGCGGCGATCACCGTGGCCGGGTCCGGTGCATTGGTCAGTTCGAAGCGGTCGATATGGATGTTCGCGGCGTCCCAGTAGCCGGGGTTCTTCTCGAAGTAGGCGTGCGATTCCGGCACGAATTCGGTGATGCGGAACGGCCCCGCGCCGACCGGCCAAAGCGCCAGTTTCGCCTTGTCCTTCGCTGCAGCGGTCGGACTGGCAATCGCGCCGACGCGGCCGGCGAGAATAGTGGGAAGCTGGTAGTCGGGCTCGCGCAAGTGGAAGGTCACCGCCAGCGGTCCATCGGCGGAAACGCTTTCGACGCCGCCGAGATCGCGCTTGATGAAGGAATCCTTCTGGGACAGCGCCCGGTCGTAGAAGGCCTTGACCGCCGCCGCATCCAGCACGGTATCGTCCGAGAACGTCAGCCCCTTGCGCAGATCGAAGGTCAGCGCCTTGCCATCATCGGAAAAGCGCCACTTCTGCGCAAGGCCCGGCTGGGCCTCGCCCTGCTTGTCGAGACGGGTGAGCGAGGCATAGGCCAGGCTGATCGTATTGATATCCGCGCCGGTGCGGCTGGTCACCGGGTCCCACGAGGTGGGCAGCATGAAGGCCCAGCGCAGCTTGCTGTGCCCGGCCTCCTGCTTGCCCGAACCGCCGCACGCGGCGACGAGCAGCCCCGCCGCCAGCACGGTGAACAGCCGCCGCAAGTATCTCCCCGCCTCCTGCCTCATGCGGTGAGCGCCGGTTCGCGCGGAGCCTGCGCGGATGCACGCACATTGGCGGGCTTCGGCAGGCCGAGGTGATCGCGCAGGGTGGTGCCTTCGTAGTCGCTGCGAAACACTCCCGCCTCCTGAAGCAGGGGCACGACTTCGCTTACGAAACGATCGAACTGGTCGGGATGGCCGAGCATGACGTTGAGCCCGTCGAGCGCGCGTTCCTCGAACCAGCGGATTATCGTGTCCGCCACGGTGCGTGCACTGCCCACGAAGGGGCTGCGATGCCCTGCCCGCACCAGTTCCACGGTCTGGCGCAAGGTCAGCCCGCGCTCCACGGCAAGGTCGGTAAGCTTCTTTGCCTGCGTGAAGAAGCTGCGGTGGGCATGTTCGAGCGCCTGCACCGGGAACGGCGCGTCGAGGTCGTACTGGCGGAAATCGTGCCAGCCGAACGAGCGGCCGAACTCGTTCAGGGCCTGGTCGAAGCTGTGGTCGGCCAGCTTGTGCGCCTGTTCGATGCCGCGTGCGTCCTCGTCGGTATCGCCGACGAACACGCTGACGCCGGGCAGGATGATGACCTCATCCGGATTGCGGCCGGCCGCTTCGGCGCGGCGGGCGATGTCGGCGTAGAAGGACTTGCCGTCCTCGATCGTGGCGGCATGGGTGAAGATCGCATCGGCGGTCTGCGCGCCGAGGTCGCGGCCCTGGTCGGAATCGCCCGCCTGGAAGATCACCGGCTCACCCTGCGGCGAGCGCTGGATGTTGAGCGGCCCCGCCACCGAGAAATGCCGGCCCTTGTGGTTCAGCGCATGGAGCTTGTCCTTGTCGAGGAACACGCCGCTCTTGCGGTCGCGCACCAGCGCATCGTCCTCGTAGGAGCGCCAGAGGCCGTGCACGACATCGAGATATTCGTGCGCCCGGCCGTAGCGGGTCTCGTAGTCGTAATGCTCGTCGAGCCCGAAATTGCCCGCCGCCCCGGGATCGCCGCTGGTCACGACATTCCAGCCTGCGCGCCCGCCGCTGATGAGATCGAGCGAGGCGAAACGGCGCGCAAGGTTGAACGGCGCGTTGAACGATGTGGTCGCCGTGGCGACAAGGCCGATGTGGCTGGTCGCCACCGCGAGCGCGGAAAGCAGGGTCAGCGGTTCGAGCCGGTTCAGGTAATGCGGCGGCGAATCCGGGGTGATAAACTGGCTGTCGACGATGAAGACGAAGTCGAACTTCGCGCCTTCCGCCTTGCGCACGGCGTCGATGTACCAGCCGATGTTGACGCTGGCATCCGCCGGGATTTCCGGGTCGAGCCAGCGGTTGTGCTGGCCCGGCCCGCCAACGCCGGTGGGAACGAGGCCGAGCTTGAGGGTGCGCCTGGTCATGATCTCTGCTCCTTTGCGATGATAGCGGGCGCGCGCATCAGATGCGGCCCTTGAGGGTCACGCCGAAGAGGCGCGGATCGCCCAGCGCGGCGAGAACGACGCCGAACTGGCCGTAGACGGTCTTGGTGTTGTAGTAGTCCTCGTCGAAGAGGTTGCGGACCCAGACCGAGACGTCCCAGCGCTCGTCCGGGCTGCGCACTCCGGCGTGAAGGCCTACGAGGGTCGAGCGCGGCACCCATGAATAGGGGTCCAGATTGACCGCAGCGTAATAGCCCGAACGGTAGCTGACATCGCCGCCCAGGTAGACCTTCGCGTTCCCGGCATCGAAGGTATATTCGCCGTTGCCGGTCGCCGCGAGACGCGGGGCGCCCGATGCACGGCGGCCGGAAAGGTCGATCACGCCGAGGTAGCTGTTGAGGTACTGCGCCGGGGCATTCTTGTACGAGCGGTATTCCGCATCGTTGTAGGTTCCGGCGAGACCCAGCGAGAGGCCCTCGAACGGGCTGAGGCGGGCATCCAGTTCCACGCCGCGCGAACGCACGGTGCCGACATTGGTGATATAGCCGACCGCCGGGGTCACTGCGTTGTTGACGTAGTTCGCCTGGTAGTTGGCGATATCCGCCCAGAACAGGGAAAGGTTCAGTTCCGCCTTGCCGCCCAGCAGTCGGCTTTTCAGGCCCAGCTCGTAATTGTCCACTTTCTCCGGTTTCACGAAGATGTCGACGCCCAGCGACTGCCGCACGAGGTTGATGCCCGGCGACTTGAAGCCGCGCGAGTAGGAGGCATAGCCGTGCAGGTCGCTGTCGAGGTCGTAAGCGGCGATCAGGGTGCCGGACAGGTTGTCGGTATTGTTCGAAGCCTTGTAGGACGAAGTCGGCGCGAGGCTGGCGCGCGTGGCGGCGATCGTCGCCTGAAGCGCCGGGTCGAAACTGTCGATCGGCGCGAAATCGCCGCGCAAGTCGGCATCGTAGAGCCCGGTCTTGTGCTCGTAAGTGTAGCGCAGGCCACCGGTCAGGCGAAACACCGGCGAGATATTCCAGGTCGCCTGTCCGTAGGCCGCATAGCTGTAAGTGGCGGGGACGACATGGGCAAAGGCCGTCAGCCCTTCCAGCGCCGCCGAGGGGATCGCCGAAACCGAGGCCGAAGGCGTATTGCCGGTAAGCAGCCAGGCCGATGCGTCGCGGCCGTAAGTCTGGACCACCTTGTCGTCCGCCTCCTGCCAGAAGAAATAGAGGCCTGCGGTGTAGTCGATGGTCTTCTCGCCATTGGAGGCGACGCGGAATTCCTGGCTGAACTGCTGCTGGTCGGTATCGACCACGCTGTAGGTAATGACATTGGCGCCGATCTGGTCGCCGTCATAATTCGGAATCCATTTCCAGTTGCGATAGGCCGTGATCGAGGTCAGCGAGACCGGCCCGACGTCCCAGTCCGCACGCGTCTGGAGCCCCCAGCTGGGCATCTCATCATATTGCGAGGAGTCGATATCGGTTTTGCGGGCGAAGGGATCGACGGCGATCGGCGTATAGCCCACGTCCGCCGCCCTGCGGTAGAAGCCGCGCACCTCGGTGCCGTTGGCCAGCGTCGTCGGCAGCACGCCCGAGACGATCTGGAAGCCCATGTCGCCCTTCTGCACGCTGTAATCGGCAATGAAGCGCAGCTTGAAGTTATCGGCCGGCCTGTAGAGCAGGTCGAACTTGGCCGCGTGGTTGTCCTGGTCGTCCCAGTGCTGGCGATAGGTCGTATTGTAGATCAGGCCCTCGCGGCTGGATCGCAGGTAGCTGACGCGGAAGGCGATATCGTCGCCGATCGTCGAGTTCAGCGAGACATAGCCGCGAAACTGCTCGTGATTGCCGTAAGTCAGTTCGCCGCGCGCTTCCTGATCGAACGCGGGTTCGCGCGTCTTGACGTCGAGCGCGCCGGCCACCGTGTTCTTGCCGAACAGTGTGCCCTGCGGCCCGCGCAGGAGCTGGATGCTCTCCACGTCCATGAGGTCGGTGATGACCGAGCCGGTGCGCGGGCGGTAGACACCATCCACGTAGATGCCGACGCCCTGCTCCAGTCCGTCGTTGGTGCCGCCCGCATTCGTGCCGATACCGCGCACGGTGATCGTCTGGTTACGGCCGCTGAAGCCCTGGATATTGAGGCTGGGTAGCTGCTGCAGCACCTGCTTCAGCGTGGTGGCGCCCTGCGCCGAAAGCTGCTCGCCGGAAATGGCGCTGATGCCGATCGGCACCTTCTGTGCGCTTTCGTTGCGATAGCGCGCGGTGACGGTGATTTCGCTCACTTCCCCGGCGGCGGAAGCGGATGCATCGGCCTCGGCGTCAGCGGCGAACGCGGGCGAGGCGAAGGTTATCGCAAGGGCCGAGGCCGCACCGGACAAGGCATGCAGGCGTCCGGAACGGCGACGGCGGAAAGAACGAACGAACGGCAACAAAACCCCCTATGCGAGTGCCTCAAGGAGACACCGGGGGTAATCACGCCCATTCTCAACCAATTCAATAGAGTTATGGAAGCCGTCCTATGAGTTCTCCTAAACCCTGGGCGGCGTTCTCCTGATTCCGGGAGAATTCAGGACCTTGCCCTGAAGCTGCGTTCCATGCGGGCACGGGCCTGTTTTGACTTCATGGCCGCAGGCGGTAGTTTGATCGCTTGCCGCTCAAGGCAGATCGCTCAGGAGAGCGGACGGCGGTTCGGAGGAGGATTTTCGTGACATTCCCGGTCGCCGTGCCCCGTTCGCCTGCCATCGTCCTGTTGGCCGCATCGGCATTGGCAGGCTCCCCATCGCTTGCAGCCCCGCCCGGACCTGCCCACGCTGCCGCCAGCGAAGCCTCCGTGGCAGGCCATTACTACCTTTCCGGCGTCATGGAGACGGGTTCGGAACTTCTCCTGCGCGAAGACGGAACCTTCGAATGGTACATCAGCTACGGCGCGCTTGACCGGTTCGCCAAGGGCCGCTGGTCACGCGAGGGGGCATCGGTGATCCTGAAACCGGATGGCCCTGACGATGCGAAGCCGCTCTATGCTCCGCTCGGCGCCGAGCCCTGGGATTTGCAGGCCGAACAGGCCCTGCTTCGCCAACAGGCCGAAGAAGCCGCGGACGCCGTCGCGGCGCGCTGCCCGTTCCTGGCCGGATGGGCCGATATCGCGGTGACGCCGGTTCCCACCATCGACGAGGCCGCGACCGTCCCGGTCTCGAGGGAAAGCCTCCGCCGGAAGGCCGCCGAGACCCTCCAGACCGCCCTGCTCACGCGCAACCGCGCCGCAATGCTGGCCCGCCGGGCACTGGACGCCCCCTCGCCCGAAGCGAACGAAGCAGTCGGCAAGGCCTTCGCCGCATGGTTCGATGCGCGCGCGGCGGCGCAATCCGCCGCCGGGGAAGCCTATCTGCCGGACCCGGACCTTGCCGAGCCGGAGCTTCCGGCCCCATGCATCGCGCCGGAAACACCCGATGCCGCCGACATCCCGCGTGAACAGTGGACAGGCGGAATCGCGGTTCGCGTGCTCGATCCGGTCCGGGAGCAGACCGCGAACCATGTGCGCGTCACCCTGCGCCATGCCGATGGGCAGGAAGAGCAGATCGAGACGGGGTCCGGCGGACTGGCGATCCGGCCCGGCACGCCGGACAGCCCGGTCGTGGCGGTCGGCCTGTCGGCACCCTATGCGCCGGGGCGGGATGCCAGCTTTCGCATCGAACCGGCCAGCGACACGGTACTGAGCTTCTCGATCGATGGCGGCCAGTTGGAACAGGCCCCTTTCGAATCCATGCGGCTGCGCATCGTCGGACAAGACCTTGCGCCCGATATCTTCGAAGGAAAGGGGCTTTACCGGCGCGCGCGCTGATGCGGCGTTACATGCCGCGCGGAAGCGCCCGCAAGCCCGGCGGCCGGGTCAGGGAACGGCCTTGACCACCGCGCCCTGGATCTCGGGAAAACACTCCCGCGCCAGGTTCTTCCACATCGGCTCCACCGCATCCCGCCAGTCGCCAAAGCCGTAGAGGATCAGCGTGCCATCGTGACGCGCCTCGAACGACATCACCACGGCGGGACGGCTCGCGTCGTTCGCGGCCAGTCGGAAATCCACTTTGCGCCCGGTCTCGATCGCGAGATTTTCGCTCACGCCCAGATCGTCGAACTCCGTCTCCACACATGCCGCCACGTCCGCGATCGGCCGGTCCGAACGCGCGGTGATAAAGGAGGAGGTGACGGAAGGGATCGCTGCCGAAAGCGAGATTGCGGCCAGAAACATGGCGCGAACATATCACGATATGACCCGGCGCCCAACGGCCCCGCGATACAAAAAGACGAATTTGCCCCGGACAGAGCCGCTCCCGATGCCATGCCTGCGCGGACTTGGAGCCGCATCGGTTCTTCCCAGCCCTTTGAAACGGGCCGCAAAAAGGGGCTCCAAGCGGGGCATATGTCGCTGATTGACAGGCGAAACCCGTCGGCACGATCCGATCGGAACGGGTGCCGGCCGGCAAATCACTCCAATTTGGGGAAAGTTGAAACTGAATCGGATGATAATGCTTGATACAACATTTTTTCAAGTATTCATTTCAACAAGTTAACTAACAAGCAAAAACGCAGCCCTGAAGGTCGCCACTGAAAGAATGCTCCGCAAGGTTCCGTTACCCGGATTCAAGCGATACTTTGCGAAAGTATTCTGCAGCGCATAGCAAGAGAGGTGCGAACGTGCTCAGAAAGATTGCTCTTTCCGCGGCCGGACTATCGGCGATAGTCCTTGCTACGAACCCTGCCCGGGCCGACATTACCGGCACTATCGACGCGACGATCACCCTGGAGGCAGGATGTATCGTCAACGGACAGAACTATGACGACGGCACCGCCAACGTCGCTTTCGGCACGCTCGACTTCGGCACGCAGAACACGCTGTTCACGCAGGCCGATGCCCAGGTCCTCAACGGCGGCGCGGCTTTCACGGTCCAGTGCAGCAACGGGATCGCGCCCACCTTGTCGTTCAATGCCGGGCAGAACGATGGATCGGGCGCCGGGGTGGGCGTCCATGCCATGGCCAATCAGACCGCAGCGGGCCAGTTCGTCACCTACAACCTCTATTCCGACACCAACCGTTCGGTCATCATTCCCGTAGACGGCGACATCACCCTGCCCGCCGACGGCACGCAGCAGACCGTCAACGTCTATGGCCGCGCTTTCGGCGAGGCGGGCCTGACCACGGGCACATATTCGGACGTCGTCACCGTGGTCCTCGAACTCTAGCGGCACGCCGCCCGGACCAGGCTCATGAGAACTGGAATTGACGCGAAGGCGCTCCCGGCGCCGGCGCTCGCGATCCTTGTCGCCCCGTGCGTCGCGGCAGCCATGCTTCCCGCCGCCGCAAGAGCAGATACGACCGCGCAGTTCGCCGTCACCGCGAACATCACGGCAGGCTGTCTTGTGGACGGGCTGGGGAGCAGCGGAAACGCGGGGCTCGTCGGCAGGCTGGACTTCGGCGTGGATTCGACGTTCTCCAGGGCGACCCGCACGGCAACCTCTACGGCGACCCAGGCGATCCGCCTGCGCTGCACGCCCGGCGTCAATCTGACGATGACGGTAAACGGCGGCAACCACGCCGCATCCGGCATGCGCAACCTCCAGAGGGGGACCGATGCATCGGCGCGGATTTCCTATGCCTTGTGCCAGGACGCAGGCTGCACCCAGCCCATCGTCATCGGCGGAGCCCCCGCCGTTCCCGTAACCGGCACTAACAGCGAGGACGTGCGCCTGCCGATCTACGGATCGCTGACGCTTTCGGGAACCCTGCCGCCCGGCACTTACACCGACAGCCTGATCGTCACCCTGAGCTGGTGACAGCTCCCAGCCGAGGATAAGCCGATGAAGAGCATGATTCCCCCCGGCAGACTGGCGAGTCTCCTCCTGCTTGCGCAAGCCGCGTTCCTTGCGGTGGATGGCCTGCCCGCCGCCGCGCAGTCACCCAGCTCGATCCTGATCTGGCCGGTCAACCCGGTCATAGAGGGGCAGGCCCGGGCCACCGCGCTCTGGCTCGAAAATCCGGGCAAGTCGCCGATTACGCTGCAGGTCCGCATCTATGCCTGGACGCAGCGCGAAAACCAGAACCTCTATGCCGAGACGCGCGAGGTCATAGGCTCGCCGCCGATCGTGACCATCGAGCCGGGGGCCCGGCAACTGGTGCGGATCACGCGGCTTGTCGCCCCGCCGCCGTCGGGAGAGCAGCCCTATCGCATCATCGTCGATGAAGTCCCGGTGAAGGACGGCCCGGGCACCGCCGGCGCATCCGTGACCTTTCGCATGCGCTACTCGCTTCCGCTGTTTTCCGAGGCGAAGCAGGAAGGCGGCGCGGAAAGGCCGACGCGCCCGCAGCCGCCATCGCCTGGCGCACGGGCACGGACCGGGACGCCGTTTCCTTGAAATCCGCAACAGCGGCTCCGGCCATGCCAGGCTGAGCGACGTCGCCTTCACGGGCGGGCGGTCAGCGTCGGTGCTGGGTGAAGGCCTGTTCGGCTATGTCCTGCCCGGCGCGACGATGCGCTGGCCATTGCCATCAGGGGTGGACGGATCGGGCGATCTCGTTGCCGCCGTCAACGGACGGGCGCAGGCCCGTATCGAGCGGCTGCCGGAATGACGGCGCATGATCGCCGCCACCCATTCTCCGGCGCGCCTCCCGTGGCTGGCCGCGCTGGCGGCGGCTATCCTGCAAGCTGCGCCCGCGCAAGCCGCGGATGCGGCCGATGCCCGGTATGATGTCTTTACCGAGCTGCCGCCGCCGCCCCGGCACACCGACCCGGACGCCGAGCAGCAGCTCGAACTGGAACTCGTCGTCAATGGACTGGCGAGCGGCGTGATCGCCTCGGTGACCCGGCAGGGCGGACGGTTCCAGCTTCGCGCGCAGGATCTGCGGCAAGCGGGCCTGCTGCTGGACACGGCCGAGGACAGCCTGTTTATCGACAGTCTGGAAGGCGTGAGCGCCGATTACGACGCCCCGCGCCAGCAGTTGCACCTCACCGTTTCCCCGGAACGCCTCCCCGCCCAGCATCTGGGCGGCAGCGCGGAGGCATTCGCCCCGGCGCAGCAGGATACCGGCGCACTGCTCAATTACGACCTCTATGTCAGCGGCGGCGAAAGGGCGGCGTTCCGGGCCTCGCTCTGGCACGAAGCCCGGCTGTTCGGCCCCTTCGGCCTGTTTTCCACCACCGGCGCGCTGCGCTCGAATGCAGGGCGGGCCTACGTCCGCTTCGATACGATCTGGCGCTGGTCGGACGAACGCAGCATGACGACCATGGAAGCCGGCGACATCATCACCCGGACCCTGCCCTGGGCGCCCGCGATCCGGCTGGGCGGCGCGCAGGTCTCGCGCGATTTCTCGGTGCGGCCGGATATCGTCACGTACCCGCTGCCCGAATTTGCCGGGAGCGCGGCGCTGCCTTCCACGGTGGAACTGGTCGTCAACGGCCAGCGGATCGCGGGGAGCCAGGTTCGCCCCGGTCCTTTCGCGCTCGACACGCTGCCGCCGATCAGCGGCTACGGCGAGGCCAATCTCATCGTTACCGACATGCATGGGCGCAGCGTGGCAACGGCGCTGCCGTTCTATGTCAGCAGCATCCTGCTGCGCCCCGGCCTTGCCGACTATTCCGTGGCGGCAGGGGCCTTTCGCCGCAACTACGGCACCGCGAACTTCGATTATGGCCGCTTGCCGCAAGCGCCTCCCTGCGCCGGGGGATGACCTCCGGCCTCACGCTTGAGGCACGCGCGGAAGCCACGGGAACGATGCGCCTGCTGGGGGCCGGCGCCGTTTTCCGGCTGGGCAATCTCGGCATCGTCAGCACCGCCTATGCCCGCAGCTTTCACAAGGGGCGCCAGGGCGGGCAACTGACTCTCGGCTACGAGTATCAGGCCAGGACCTTCTCCCTCGGCCTGCGCCACAGCCGACAGGACCGCCACTACGCCGATCTCGGAGTGCTGGACAGGAACGGCCGGCAGAACCGTCCGGAATGTCTTTCCGAACCTCCTGCCGAAAGCTGCGCGGGCAACCGGGAGCGATCGACCGCCGCCACCGCCAGCATCGCCATCGGCAGCGCCAGCACCCTGGGCATCGGCTACTTCGACATCCGGCGATCCGGCACCGCCGATGCCCGGCTGGCGAACCTGAGCTGGGCGCTGCCGCTGGTGGGAGAAAGCCGGATCAATGCCTCGATCTCCCGCGATTTCGCGGAACGCGGATGGTCGGGCGCGATTACGCTCACCATCCCGCTGGGTGGCGGCAACCTCGGCACCGGCGTCTCGCGGGACAATGCCGGGCGCAGCGGATTGCGGGCGGACTATTCGCGCGCCGTGCCGTCCGATGGCGGCCTGGGCTGGAGCGCCAGCGCCTTCAGCGAGGGCGGCGGAAGACCCTACCTCAGGGGCGACGTGCTCTGGCGGGCCCAGCCCGTCCAGCTTCGTGCGGGCGCCTATGGACGGGACGAGGTGACCGGATGGTTCGGCGCCAGCGGCTCGCTGGTCTTCATGGACGGCTCGCTCTTCGCGGCGAACCGGGTATCCGATGCCTTCGCGGTCGTCAGTACCGACGGCGAGGCGGGCATCCCGGTGCGCTACGAAAACCAGCTCATCGGCAGGACCGGTTCCGGCGGCAAGCTGCTGGTCCCCTCGGCCAGTGCCTATTACCCCGCGCATTACGACATCGACACCCTGTCGCTGTCGCCCAACGTGAAAGCCGATACCGTGAGCCGCCGCGTGGCCATCGCCGCCGGCAGCGGCCACGTCATCCGTTTTCCGATCGAGAGGGCGATCGCCGTCCGCGCGACGATCGCGGACACGCGGGGCGAGCCGCTGCCCGCCGGAACCCCGATTACGGTCAACCGCAAGGACAGGGCCTATGTCGGCTGGGACGGAATGCTGTTCATCGACGACGCCTCCCCCGAGACCGGCCTGGAAGCGATCCTGCCTGACGGCACACGCTGCCATGCGGCGTTTTCCGTGCCTGCGGAAGCTGAAGAGATCATCGATGCGGGAACGCTGACATGCCGTTCCTGAAGCGCCTGCCTTGCGGCATCGCCGCCACGCTGGCCGCCTGGTCGATGATGCCGGGCACCGCCGGAGCTGCACGCTTTCGGCAACGAGCACCAACCTCGGCAGCCTGAGTTCCTACACTGTCGCCAATACCGCGCAGGCGGGGAGCGGATCGGCCGGGCTGCAGTGCGACATTCTCCTCGCGGCGCTGACCACGCATTATGTCGGCCTTCAGGTGGATGCCTCGACCTTCCGGCTCACCGGTCCGAGCGGACAGACCATCCCCTTCACCGCCGCGCTGAGCGCGAACGGAGCCGCCCTTGCTATCGGCAGCTTCCAGAACCTGTCCTCGCTCAGCATCGTCAGCCTTTTTGCGGGCACGAACAACTCCATCCCCCTCTATTTCCGCACGACCGCGACATCCGGCCTCCGGGCGGGACGCTACACCGGCTTCCTCGACTTGCGCTGGTTCTACTCGGTATGCTCGCTCGGGGCCGCCGTATGCCTCAGCTACTCGTCCAGTCCGGGCTTCGTCCGTCCGGGGCTTGGCGTCGCGCTCAACTGGGGAGCGGGCAGCACGGTTCGCGTCAACGTGGAACTCACCGTCCTGAACGATTGCATCATTACCGCTCCGGCCGCCAGCTTCGGCTCGGCGCCGCTGGTCGCAGCTTCAACCCCATCACCCGGACCATCCTGATCCGGTGCAGCGCGGGAGCGAGCTATACGGTGGGCCTCAACGACGGCAACAATGCCGACGGCACCGTCCGCCGGATGCGCAAGATCGACAATTCCAGCAACTACCTGCGCTACGAGATATACAAGTCGGCCTCCTCCACCGAGCGCTGGGGATCGGTGGACAGCGCCCGGCGCAGCAGTACCACTGCCGACACCAACCAGGGCATATACGATTCCGTCACGACCCAGAGCTATACCTACAGGGCCGCAGTTCTGCCCGGCCAGATCACGCCTGCCGCCGGGGACTACAGCGACACGATCCGCATAGATGTCGCCTTTTGAACGGGTTAGGCAGGGCGGGCAAATTCGGCAGGGCGAGCCGCGATTGCGACGAGGGCGGGAACCATCGCGCGCGCTCCGGCGCTGGTCCTGCGGGAAATCAGGCAAAGGGGACACGCATGAGCGAACATGCGCGCGGCCACTTACCAGTCGCACCGGAAGAAGCGCAGCTCGACACGCTGGTGGGGCGAGTGGAAAATCTCATCGCGATGCTGGAAAACATCGCGATAGAGCAATGGCGTGCACGGCGCCAACTGCGGCATTCGTCGGAAACCGCCCTGCCGCCAGCCTCAACCCCGCCCCTTTCTCCGCCGGAAGAGGCCCGCGCCGCGCTTGCCCGGGACCGCATAAGGCAACGCCGCGCGCGCGAGAACTGCTTCGGCGCCGAATTCTTCTCGGACCCGTGCTGGGACATCATGCTGGATCTTTACGCCGCCCATTACGAAGGCGAACCGGTCTCGATCTCGAGCCTCTGCATCGCCGCATCGGCTCCTGCGACCACGGCCACGCGCTGGATCGACCGGATGACCGAAAAGGGCCTGCTCACGCGTTCGAAGGACCCGGCCGACGGGCGGCGAATCTATATTCACCTCAGCAAGGATACCCGCCTCAAGCTCGATGCCTACTTCGAGGCACTCCAGCAGAATTGACGGGCATGGCCGCCTCCCCCCGCCCAACCTGATGCCGACCTATCCCTTGCAGGCCGCCGCCATCGTGCGCAGTTCCGCCTCACTCAGGCCGCGGTCGCGCAGGGCGCAGGGCCTGCCCGTCTCGTCCGTCATCACGGCATAGGGCAGCCCGGCCGCCCGCCCGGCGGAAGCGCGGCGCAGGAGTTCCCAACCCTCTCGCGGCGAGATCGCCAGTTTCTGGCGACCATCGAAGCGGCGCGTCATTTCCGTGCTGCCCGCGCCCTCGTCCAGCGCGACGATCAGCAGGCGCCGGGGGCGCGCCGCAGCCTCCAGCGCCTCAAACCGGGCAAGCTCGGCAAGGCAGGGGGCGCACCACGAAGCGACGAACATCAGCACGCTATCGCGAGGCGGTTCGCCCGGCGCCGCAACAAGCGAGGCGGCGGGTACCGACCCTGCCGCAAGGGCGGGCGCGGACGCGCCTATAAGGGACAATACTGATGGAAATACGACAATTGATATCAATCGCTTAACTTGCGAAGCCATATTGGATAGCCCACTACGCACCTGAACACTTCTCCGAGGCTCCCTATGTTCGGTATTATTGGCCAATCCCTGCTTTTGGCAACAGCGCAGGCCGCGGCTCCCGCCGCAGCGGCTCCCGCTTCGGCGCCCGCCACGCTCCAGCAGCAGTTCGATGCCGCCAGCGACGCGGCACAGGATGGCAAATGCAGCGACGCGATTACCGCATTCGAAGCGCTGGAACACAATCCCGCCGCCATGAAGTCCCCGGTCGTGCGCGGCGCGATCGGCGTGCGCAAGGGCAACTGCCTGGTGAAACTGCACCGGACCGACGAGGGCGAAGCCGCGATCCGTTCGGGACTGCCGGCAATGGTCGCCGCAGGGGAAGTCTTTGTCGGCGATGTCGTGAACGCCCACATGGGGCTGGGCACCGCCGCCCGCGACCGGTTCGACTACGCCCGCGCGGGGGACGAATTCCGTCTGGCGCTGGCGGCGGGCGGGCCGCAGGGGCGCTTCAGGCCGTTGCTGGCGCTGTCGCAGGTTTCCATTTTCGATCCCGGCCCCGAACCGCTCGCCTATATCGACGAGGCGAGCCGGATCGCTGACGCAACGCCTTCGATCAGCAAGGATTTCCACGCGCAGCTGCTGACGCTCAAGGCCCGGATACTGCTCAATCGCGGGGAAAAGGCGGAAGGCTACGCCTTGCTCAAGGACGCGCTGAAGCTTCAGGGCGGGCTGTCGCTCAAGGTTTCGCTCAGCGATGTCGCCACCCGCTCAGACCTCGCGATCGCCGCCATGCTGCTGAACAAGCGGGACGATGCCCGGAACTATCTTGTCTATACCGGCGCCGGGCGCATGGATCAGGCGCCGTTCTCCCGTGCCGAGAACATGGATGTCCCCCTTTGCGGCTCCACCAGCGGCCTGACCCCGGCAGACTACGCCGTGGTCGAATTCAGCATCGCCGACGACGGTTCCGCCTTCGGGGTTCAGCCGATCTATTCCACCGGGGGCCGCGAAATTGCGCTGGCGTTCGCGCGTGCAGCGTCCCGCTGGTCCTGGGCCCCTGCCAAGGTGCAGGAAATCAAGCCGTTCCTGCGCTACGCCATGCGGGTCGAGATGCGCTGCACGGTCGCCGGAGCCCGCCCCCAGATCAACGAACCGCTGACCTCGCGCTTCATGCAGTGGGCTGCGCCGCTGCTGGCCGGCAGGACCCAGGGCGGAACCGACGGTGCGGTCGCCGCCCGGGCCAGCGCGCTGCTCGATCAGTCCCGCAAGGAAGGGACAGACCAGTTGACCGTCGCGCTGCTGGGCATGCTGGGCCTCAATCCGGTGACGGACACGGCTTCGGCCAACACCTACCTGCAGGAAGGCCTCGGCCTTGCCCTCAGCCGGAACATGCCGGTGGAGACTTCGAACTGGCTGCGCTTCGCCATCGCCGCGCAGCGCAATTCCGATAAACCGGCGGCTACGCGCGCCGCGCTAAGGGAACTGCTTCCGGTGGTGACGGCAACCGGCGATGCCCTGGCGATCGACACCGTGCGGCTGCAGATCGCTTCGCCCGGCTACCGCCTGAGCGCCCCCGTGGACGCGCCCACCCTGCGCGAAGCGGTGATCGCCGATCCCGCCCTGCCTCGCGACCATCCGCTCAAGATCAACGCGCTCCTGCAAAGCGCATCATGGGCCGCGCAGAACAGGGACTTCTCGCAGGCCCAGCAGATCTTCCAGCAGACCGGCCTCAGCACCGAGCAATGCGCCTTCATCGGCGCGCGCCCGCCATTCGCAGGACCGGCGTAAGCTCCACCGACTATCCGATGGAAGCCGCGCGCATGGGCTTCGAAGGCTGGACCCGCGTGGAGTTCGATGTCGATTCCGCCGGTCGCACCCGCCAGCAGCGGGCGCTGATCTCCTACCCTCCGTTCGTCTTTTCCGATGCGGCATCGGCCATGGCCAAGGACTTCGTCTACGAAAGCAGCTACCGCCCCGGCGGCGACACGGCCTGCGCGGGCGCGCGCAGAACATCGCCTTCCGGATGAACTAGGCGTCGCGGATTCAAGCGTCTTCCAGAATCGAGCGGAAGAGCCCGGGATCGACGTTAGAGCCGGACATGACGATGACCGTGGCTCCCGGCGCGGGCGGCGCGCGGCCTGAAAGGGCCGCCGCCAGTGCCACGGCGCCGCCCGGTTCGACGACGAGCTTCGTCTTCTCGAACGCGAAGCGCATCGCCTCGCGCACTTCCCCGTCGCTCACCGCAAGGCCGCCGGAAAGCAGCGCGCGGTTGATCGGGAAGGTCAATTCGCCCGGGCTCGGCGCCAGCAATGCATCGCAGATCGAGCGCGCGCCCGAAGGAACGGATTCGCGGTGGCCACTGGCCAGCGATCGGGCCGTATCATCGAACGCCTCGGGCTCCACGCTGTAGATTTCGACCTGCGGAGCCGAGGCCTTGATTGCCGTGGCGATCCCGGCGACCAGCCCGCCCCCGCCGCAGCAGACGAGCACCCGGCCGATCTCGGCCCTCGCTTCCCCGGCCTGTTCAAGGATCTCCAGCCCGGCGGTTCCCTGCCCGGCGATCACGAAGGGATCGTCGAACGACGGCACGAGAACCGCGCCCCGCGCGTTCGCCAGAGCCGTGGCGATCTCTTCCCGCGACTGGGTGTAGCGGTCGTAGGGAACGATCTGCGCGCCCAGCGCCCGCGTGTTGGCGACCTTGATGGCCGGGGCATCGGCGGGCATGACGATCGTTGCCGGGATGCCAAGCAGGCGCGCCGCCGCCGCTACGCCCTGGGCATGGTTGCCGGAAGACCACGCGACGACCCCTGCGGCCCTGCGCTCGGCAGCGATACGGGACAGCCGGTTGTAGGCTCCGCGAAACTTGAAGGAACCGGTGTGCTGCGCACCTTCGAACTTCACCAGCGCGCGGTGGCCGAGGCGTTCGTTCAGCGGCGCGAATTCCAGCAGCGGCGTGCGCACCGCCGCGCCGCGAATGCGGTCTGCCGCGTCGATGACGTCTGCGATGGAGATGGCGCGTTCAGGCATGGTGGCTCCCCGGATTCCGGTTTTCGAAAGCAGCCACGAGGTGCCGCGCGATGACAAGGTCCTGCAGCGAGATGCCGGAACTGTCGAAGACGGTTATCTCTTCCGCCGACCGGCGCCCCGGAGCGCGGCCCGAAAGGACATCGCCGATCGCCGCGATGCGCGCCCGGTCGCCGCGGTAATGCTGGAACTCGCCGATGGTCACGGCTTGCGCGGGCAGGTCGCAGAACAGGCGCGCCCGCGCGAACAGGGACGGCGGCAGTTCCTGCTTGCCCGCCGCATCGGACCCCATGCTGACGACATGGGTGCCCGGCCCGATCCATTCGGCATCGAACAGCGGCGCACGCGCCGGCGTGGCAGTGACCACGATATCGGCCGCTTCGCAGGCCTCGCGCGCGCCGGAAAGCTCGGCCCGAAGCCCGTGTTCGCCAAGCCGGGCGGCAAATGCGGCCCCCTTGGCATCGTCGCGCGCGACCACGAGGATCTTGCGGATCGGCCGCACGCCCGCAAGCGCAAGGCATTCATGCAGTGCCTGATGCCCGGCCCCGAACAGGGCGAGCACCCCGGCATCCTCTCGTGCCAGCGCTTCGGCGGCAACGGCGTTCACGGCGGCGGTCCGCCAGGCATTGACCTGCCCCGCCTCGATCACCCATTCGACACGGCCAAGGCTCTGGTCGATCAGCAGGATCGTCGAATTATGGCGCGGCAGCCCGCGCGCGGCGTTGCCCGGCCAGAACGAACCGACCTTGAGCCCCGCCAGATCGCCCGCAACCCCCGCCTTTATCGAAAACCTGTCGGCAGGCACGGTGCCATGCGCCAGCACGGCGGGGAAAACGATGCCTTGCGGGCTCGCCGCAAGGACCAGAGCCTCCCGCGCCGCCGCCCGCGCCATTTCGGGCGTGACCAGCGCGGCGGATTGTTCTTCGGAGATGAACTTCATGCAGACCTCGTTACCAGCCGCGAAAACGCGGCCAGGTCCGAAGACCGGCAGCGCCGCGCGGGATGACGGTATAGGCGTCGAACTGGGCCGCCGTGGAGCAGGCGTGATTGGGCAATATGCGCAGCCGCGTGCCCACGGGACATTCCGGCAGGACACCGCCGCTGCCCGGCCTCGGGGCGATGATCCCGTGTTCCTGGTTGGCCTGAATGACGATCAGGTCCGCCAGCGGCGTGCCTTCGGCATCGCAGACCAACCCGTAGCCCTGATCCACGGCCTGCCCCTGCGTGCCGCGATCGCGTGACAGCGCCATCCATCCGGCGTCCACGATGATCCAGCCCTTGTCCCGCTGATGTCCGATTACGGTGGTGAGCACCGAAAGCGCGATGTCCTGCACCGAGCAGACGCCGATCCCTGCCATCACCAGATCGAAGAAGACATAGACCCCGGCCCGTACTTCGGTAACGCCAGCAAGGTCGCGCGCGAAATGTGCCGTCGGTGTCGAGCCGACGCTGACCACGGGACACGGCAGGCCTGCATGCCTGAGGTTCTCCGCCGCTTCGACCGCGGCGGCACGTTCCCGTTCCGCGAAAGCCTCCAGCGCCGGTCCGCCGCTGGCACCGTAGCTTTCGCCTGCATGGGTCATCACGCCGCGCAGCACCGCGCCCCCGTCCACCAGGATGCGCCCGATCGCCGGGATGCGTTCGTCATCCGGGACCAGGCCGGAGCGGTGCCCGTCGCAGTCGATCTCGAGCAGGACGGGGATCGGCGCGTCGGCGCCAGCGGCGACCACTGCGCGCGCCTGCTCCACGGAATCGAGGACCACCGTCAGGTCGCAGCCCGCCGCGCGCAGGGCCTGCACCCTCTCCAGCCGCTGCGGCGCGATCCCCACCGCGTAGAGGATATCGCCAACCCCCGCCGCGAACAGTTCCGACGCTTCCTTCAGGGTGGAAACGGTGGCCGGACCGCAGCCACCGTCAAGCTGGCGCCGGGCAACGTCGATGGACTTGGCGGTCTTCATGTGCGGACGCAGCGTCACGCCAAGCGGAGCCAGATGGCGCCGAAGGCGGTCGATGTTCTGCTGCATCCTCGTTTCGTCGAGGATCAGGCAAGGCGTCTCGCAATCGGCGAGAATATCGCGGGATCGAAGGGTGTCGGCAGGCATCAGCATCTCCATGGCCCAACCTGTATATACAGATAATGACCTGCTGTCTAGGCAGCCGCGCCTGTGCTAAGGCGCGGGGCATGACGACCAGACCCGCCGCCCCCGGCCTGCGCGAGAGCATCGACCGCCACATCATCGCCCGCATCACTTCGGGCGAATGGAGCGCCGGGGATCGCATCCCTTCGGAAAGCGGGTTCATGGAAATGTTCGGCGCAGCCGGATGACCGTGCATCACGCCCTGCGCGATCTCACCGCGCGCGGCTTTCTCGTGCGGCACGCGGGCTCCGGCACTTTCGTTGCCCCGCCGCGACCCTATGTCGCGGAGTACGCCCATCTCGACATCATCGAGGAAATCGCGGCGCGCGGCGCCCGTCACCGCGCGCAAGTGCTGAAGCGGGAGCTTGCGCCGGCCGGCACCGAGCAGGCCCGCGCGTTCGAACGCGGCGAGGGGGACATGCTGTTCCACGCCGTGATCCTGCATTTCGAGGATGACGTCCCGCTGGAACTGGAAGATCGCCTGATCGCCCCCGAAGCCCTGCCGGACTGCATGGCCGTGGACCTGGGAAGCCAGACGCTGTTCTCGCGCCTGATGCTGATGCGCCCTTACCGCGAAGGCAGCGAGGAAGTCCGCGCGGTGCTGCCACGCCCGGGGAACAGCGGCTGATGGCGATCGCGCCGCATGTCCCCTGCCTTGAGATCACCCGGCGCACATGGTCGGCCGAAGGCGTGGTGACGGCGGCGAGAATGCTGCGCGGGGGCGACCGGGGCACCATGCACGGCCGCATCCGGTCGATGCCCGCCGCCTGACCCCGGCGCCGATCTTCAGAACTTCACGCCCAGCCGTGCATAATAGAAGCCGCCGCTGAGGCCGAACGGCGCGAAATTGCCGTAGAGCCCCGAACCATCGGCCGCGACCGCGCCGTTCCTGTCGGGGTAGAGGTCGAAGAGGTTGTTGGCGCCCACGGCGATGTCGAAGTTGTCCGTAAGCTGGTAGCCGATCTCGGCATCGGTCACCCATTTCGCGCCGAACGTGCGATCGGAAGCGGCGACATTGCTGGATTCGGTATATTGGCCATAGCGCGTCACCCGCACCAGTGCGCGCAGCTTGTCGAGCGACCAGTTGCTGGACAGCACCACCTTGCTGCGCGGCAGCGCCGCCACGAGGTCGCGCTGGGCCTGACGGCCGAACAGGGTGACGTTGATGGTGCTGAGTTCATCGGGATTGTCGATGACGTGAAGGATCTTCGTGCGGTTGTAGCTATAGGCCGCATTGAGGCGGAAGGTGCCCACTGACGCGGTATCCAGCGTATATTCGCCCACCACGTCCACGCCGCGCGTGCGGGTGTCGATGGCGTTGGTGAAGAACTGGGCGCTGTCCACGTCGTCGATCCCGTTGGCGACGAGGATATCCTTGATCGCCGCCCCGCCGTTCGATGCGGTCCCCAGGAATTCGGTCTTCACGATGCGGTCGTCGATGCGGATCTGGTAGGCATCCACGGTCAGCCGGAAAGGCCCGGTTTCATAAGTGACGCCCGCCGTGAAGTTGAGCGACTTCTCCGGCTTCAGCGGCTTCGCGCCCAGCGCGATGGCCGCCGCGCTGTTGACCGGCAGGAACTTGGAGACCGTGGAGACACGCTCGTCGCCGATCACGGTAACGGTGTTCTGCGTGGTCGAGAACGCGGTCTGCGCCAGCGAGGGTGCGCGGAAGCCGGTATTGACGCCGCCGCGCAGGGCCAGCCCCTTCGCCAGTTCCACGCGGGTCGAGGCCTTGGCGCTGAAGGTGTTGCCCGCGCTGTCGGAATAATGCTCGAACCGCCCCGCGAGGCCGAGGAACCAGCCCGGCGTGAGATCGGCGGAAATATCGACATAGGCGGCCACGTTGTTGCGGCTGATGCTCGATGCGTCGGCGGGCGAGGTACCGGTGAAGGACACCAGGCCCGGCGAGGGCGAACGGCCACCATAGAGCTGGCCGAACGGGGTATCGTCCAGTGGGATCACATAGCCGCCGTCACGGTAGGAATCCGGTTCGCCGGCAATGTTGCGGAACCACTCCCAGCGATGCTCCACCCCCAGCGACAGGCTGACCGGCCTTGCCAGCCCAAGATCCAGATCGCGGCTGATATCGAGGTTGTTGACCCAGAGGTCCTGCTTCTGGCGCCCCATGAAGAAGCTGCTCTTGCTGTCCGGGCCGAGCGAGGGGTTGAGCGTGTTTTCCGCGCCGAGCTTGACGTTGTCCCGCCCGAAGCTGCTGGAAACATCGAGCGACCAGCCCGCGAATTCGCTGCGAAGGCCAAGCGCGGCCTGGAAATCCCATTCCCAGATGCGGCGATAGGCCTGGAAGCCCGCCGGATAGAGCTGCGGCAGTACCGAGGCGCCGGAGCTGTTGGCCAGCCCGCCGTAGCCTGTCGCGGAAGCGAAGTACGCACCGCGCGCGTCCTTGATGTTCCGGTAGCTGAGCGTGGAGAACGAATAGAGCGTGGTATCGTCGCCCAGCGGCAGTTCGGCGTTGTAGCTGGTGTTGACGATCTTGTCGCGGTTGGAGCGGCCGTAACCGCCGGCGATCAGGTGGTTTGCATCTGCCTCGCGCGGGTCGGGCTGGCCGTCCACCAGGGGATAGACATAGGGCACCGGCTCCGCCGAGGAATCGGCGCGGTCGTGATACTTCGCCTCCACCGCGAACCGTGCGAACCCGCCGTCGCCAAGGCCCACGCCGTAGGACCCTGAAACTTGCGCCAGCGCGCCGCCCTTTTCGTAGAGCTGGCCGCCCGTCACCGACAGTTCGCCGCCGCGCGCCGTATTGTCGAGGATGATGTTGATGACGCCCGAGATCGCGTCCGATCCGTACTGCGCCGCCGCCCCATCGCGCAGGACCTCGATCCGGCCGACGCCGCTGGTCGGGATCAGGTCGATATCCACCGGGGTGGAGCCGCCGGAAATGCGCGAGAGGTTGTTGATGAGCGAGGTCGTGTGGCGGCGCTTGCCGTTGACGAGGACCAGCACGTAGTCACCCGAAAGGCCGCGGATCGAGATCGGCCGGACGCTGGCCGAGGTGCCGCCGCCGCCCAGCGCGGGCATGCTCAGCGAGGGGATGATATTGCCGAGGATTTCCTTGAGGCCGGTGCGGCCGGTGTTCTTCAGTTCCTGTGGACCGATGACGTCGATCGGCACCGGGCTGTCCGCCACCGAGCGCTGGATGCGCCCGCGCGCACCGGTGACGACGATGGCGGTACCGTCCGCCTCCGCAGCGGCGACTTCGGCGGCGGCATCCGCCGCCTCTTCGGCCCGCGCGGGAGAAATGGCGAGGAAAGAAACACCGGCAAGAAAACTCGATACAAAGAACTTGTTCACATCAGCCCCCGAAGTCAGAAACACGAGAGCTTCGTGCCATCTCAACTAAATTAGTTGAAATTGAATTGCCTTATCTGAACCCAAGTTTTTCTTGATTCAGGCATTCAACAGGAATGCGCCGCCGAGCGGACGCGACGACCGTACTTCGCCAAACCTGCGAAACGTATCGAGGACGACCTGCTGATCGGATATGACCTTATTATCAATCGGCACCCGCAGGCGGATATTCTTCTCTGCCGTGGCGCGGGCAATTTCGGGCGGCAGTCCGGTTTCCTTTGCCAGCACGGCGCCATAGTCGTCGACATGGCCCCTGGCCCACTCGAGCGCCTTGGCCTCGCGCCGGAGGAAATCGGACAATTGTTCGCGCTTTGCGGCGATGGCGCTTTCCGGCGCCACTTCGAAGCCATAGCCCTGCACGAAATCCCGGCCATCCACGACGATCCTGTCCCCCTCGGCCTGCGCCGCGGCGATATAGGGCATCCAGGTGGACCAGGCGTCCACCGCGCCGCTCTGCAGCGCCGCGCGGGAATCGCTGGGCGAAAGGAACACGATCTTCACGTCCTCGGGCCGGAGCCCGGAAGCGATCATCGAACGGAGCACGAGATAGTGGCCCACGCTGCCGCGCGTCGTGGCAATACGCTTGCCCTGCAGGCCCTTGCCGTCGCGCACCGGCGATCCCGCGGGCACGAGGATGGAAAGCGCGCCGTCCAGCCGGGCCTGCGTGCGCTGGGCGCCCACGGCCTTGATCGGGCTGCCAGCCTGATAGGCGAACTGGAACGGCGCATCGCCCACCAGCCCGAGATCGACGGCGCTGCTGCCCAGCGCTTCGAGCAGGTTCTGCGCCGCCGGAAATTCCGACCACTCGACCTTGTAGGACGCGCCGTCGAGCGCGCCGGAAGCCAGCATCAGCGACTTGGTGCCGCCCTTCTGGCTACCGACGCGCAGCACCCCGGCATTTGCGCCCGCGCCCCGGCCGCAAGCGGCCAGGGCGAAGGTCGTGGCAAGTCCTGCAAGCAGGTTGCGTCTGTCCAGCATCGATCAGAGGTCCGTCCAGAGCGGTTCGTCGGCGATGAGGATGCGGTGCAGTTCGCGTGGGAAATCGCCGTAGTTGCGCACCGCGAAGTGTACGTTGCGCGGTTGTCCCAGAACGCCACCGTCCCCGGCCGCCACGAGAAACGCGCCTGGAGGTCGGGCCGCTTGTACTGGAGCAGCACCTCGTCCAGCAGTTCGCGGCTTTCGGACAGTTCCAGCCCGAGGATCTGCGGCTGCTGCGAGAAGTTGACCCAGAGGATCTTCTGCCCGGTCTCGCGGTGGGTCCGCACGATCCTGTGCGCAACGATGGGGTAGTCATGCCCCGAAAGCTCCAGCGCGGGCACGAAGTTGTGCGTGACATGCCTGCCTTCGAGGCGCGCCTTGATCTCCGCCGGCAGCGTTTCATAGGCGAGATGGGCATCGACCCAGATCGTGTCCCCGCCCACTTCGGGCAGGTTCACATCGCGCAGCACCGCACCCCAGGTGGGAACGAGCCGCCAGCTCGTGTCGGTGTGATAGGCCTCGCCCGGACGCAGCTTGTAGCCGAGCTTCCTTTCATATTCCCGGTCCTCCCGCGCGGCGATGGCGTGGACTTCCTTGTTGGCCGCATCGTGGCGCGTGGTGGGATGGGTATAGAGCGGCCCGAAGTTCGCGGCAAAGGCCGCCTGCTGGGCGTCGTCGATCGACTGGTCGCGAAAGAACAGCACCTTCCACTTGAGCAGCGCGGCGCGGATCGCGCCGCGCTGCTCGTTGGGGAGGGGCTTCGAAAGGTCCACGCCCTCGACTTCGGCGCCGATGGTCGGCTGGACCGGGCGGATCACGAGGCCGGCGTTCGAAACGTCGAAAGTGGAAGCGGTACTGGCCATGGGTTTTCTCCTTTCCGTGCTGTCTGTCAGGCCGCCGTACGGCGCAGCCGCGCGGTGGTGTTGCGATTGACGGGAACGTCCAGCCCCAGCGTTTCGCGAAGGGTGTTGCCGGGGTAGTCCTGCTTGTAGATCCCGCGCGCCTGAAGGATCGGCACGACATGGTCGACAAAGACCTCAAGCTGCCCGGGCAGGGATTCGAACAGGTTGAAACCATCCGATCCGCGCTGCTCGAGCCAGAGCTGGAAGCGGTCGGCGACCTGTTCGGGCGTACCGGTGAAGTGGCTGCGCGGCGTGGCCACGCGCAGGGCGATCTCGCCAAGGGTCAACCCGCGCTCTGCCTCTTTCAGTACCTTCTCGGACGCGCTCTGGTTGCTGCGGCGCCCCTCTTCGGCGACGTGCTGCGGGAACGGGCCATCGGGATCGTAGAGGCTGAAATTGTGATCGTTGAACGAACGGCCAAGCGCCCGCAATGCGTTCTCCAGACTGACGAGACCGGCCAGTTCGCGGTGAAGACGCTCGGCTTCCTCCTCGGTCGAACCCACGATCGGGCGCCCGCCGGGAAGCACCAGAAGCTGGTCGGGATCGCGCCCGAAACCGCGCGCACGCGCCTTGACGTCGGCATAGAAGGCCTGCCCTCGGCAAGGTCTTCCTGATGGGTGAAGATTGCCTCGGCATGGCGCGCGGCGAAGTTGCGGCCGTCTTCAGAGGACCCCGCCTGGAAGATCACCGGCTGCCCCTGCGGCGAGCGCGAGATGTTGAGCGGGCCCTTTACCGACAGGAATTCACCCTTGTGGCCCAGTTCATGCAGCTTGCCGGGATCGAGGAACTGCCCGCTGGCCTTGTCGCGGACAAGGGCGCCGTCCTCCCAGCTATCCCAGAGCCCCTTCACGACATCGAGGTATTCCTCGGCCAGCCGGTAGCGCACGTCATGGTCGAGGTGCTTGTCCCGGCCGAAGTTGGCCGCGCTGCCTTCCAGCCACGAGGTAACGACGTTCCACCCGGCCCGGCCGCCGCTGATGTGATCGAGCGAGGCGAACTGGCGGGCAAGGTTGTAGGCTTCGGTATAGCTGACCGTCGCCGTGCCGACGAGGCCGATATGCTCGGTCACGGCGGCTACGGCAGAGAGGATCGTCAGCGGCTCGAAGCGGTTGAGATAGTGCGGCGATGAGCGCGCATTGATCGAAACGCTGTCGGCCACGAACAGGTAATCGAACTTGCCGCGCTCGGCGACCTGCGCCTGCCGGGTGTAGAACGAAAGGCTGGTGCTGGCATCGACCTGGGCGTCCGGGTGGCGCCAGTCGTCCCAGCCGGGGCCGACGCCGTGCAGGATGAAACCGAGTTTTAGTTGGCGTTTGCTCATGTCATTCCTCCTTCTGCGTGGGTTCAGGCTATGGGGTGCGGGGGCTGTGAACCAACGCGGATGGCTGATAGGAACGTGAGTTTTTCCAATGCGCGGGCCGCCGCTTCAGCTTGCCAGCGCCACTTTGTCCGTGCCTTCGCGGGCGGCGACTTTGGCGCGGACCAGCGGGATCAGGTCGCGGCCATAATCGATGGCGTCGGCCAGCGGTTCGAATCCCCGGATCAGGAAGTGATCGATGCCGATGTCGTAATATTCGAGCAGCGCATCGGCGACCTGTTCGGGCGTGCCGACAAGACCGGTGCTGTTGCCCGCTGCCCCGGTAAGCGCGCCACGCCCGTCCACAGGCGGGTATCGCGGCGCTGGGTCTGCGCGGTTTCCAGCAGGCGCAGCGATCCGGCATTGGGCGGACGATGGCCGCTGGTGGGAAGACCTGCCGCCTCGCGGTTGGCGCGGACCTTCTCGGTGATCTCGTCGGCCTTCTTCCACGCCGCTTCCTCGGTATCGGCAATTACCGGCCGCAGCGAGAGCGAGAATCCGGGATTGCGGCCATGCCGGGCGGCCGCGTGGCGCACGGTGCGAACGGCCTCGCCCACTTGCTCCAGCGTCTCGCCCCAGAGCGCGTAGACATCGGCATGGCGGCCCGCCACCTCGATCGCCTCGGGCGAGGAGCCGCCGAAGAACACCGGCAGGTTGTCCGGCTTCACGGCGCTGAAGCCGCCGCGCACTTCGTAGAAACGGCCGGAATGATCGAAGGGCGCGGTTTCCGCCCATTCGAGCTTGAGCACGCCGAGATACTCGTCGCTGCGCAAGTAGCGTTCGGCCTTGAGGGTGTGAACGTCACCGTCGCGCGCCATCTCGTCATCGGCGCACCGGTGATGATGTGCACGGCGACGCGGCCGCCCGAAAGCTGGTCCAGCGTCGCAAGCTGGCGCGCCGCCAGCGTCGGCTGCGTGAAACCGGGGCGGTGCGCGACGAGGAAACCGAGGCGCGTGGTGATCGCGGCGGCATGGGCGGCAACGATCTGGCTTTCCGGCGAACTGGAGCCGAACGGGATCAGCACCCGGTCGAACCCGCCCGCTTCCTGCGCGCGGGCAGCGGCATCCACATAGTCGCGGTCAAGCACGCGAGAACGCGATCCGGCGTGGATTTCGGAGGTGTCGTTGAAGCCGATATAGCCGATGAACTTTACGGTCATGATGCAATTCTCCCTGAAGGGCGCTGGATCAGATGACGAAGAAGCCGTGCGTGCCGTCGCGCTCCAACTGGGCGACGAGGCCATATTCCCAGTCGAGGTAGGCCTGCATGGCGGCCTCGCGATTGTCGGTGCCCTCGTAAGGACGCTTGTACCGGCCATGCGGTCCGCGCGGCGCGGGAGCGCCGTCCTCGCCCGTCTCCAGCGGCCCGTCGAAGGCATCCGCCAGAACCGACACGTCCCACCCGAGCTGGGCGAGCCAGGAGGCGGTCATGTCCGCGCGGGAGCCAAGGTCGTCGGCCAAGACGATGCGGGCACCGCGCACCGGTGCGAAGTGATCGGTTTCCTGCACGAGCTGGCCGCCGGGCGCATTGCGGAAGCCCGCAGGGTGCCCGGCCGCGAAATCGGCGGGCTGACGCACGTCGAAGCGGTAGAGCGTGCGGTCGTTCTCGGCGAGCAAGGCCCTGAGATCCGCGCTGTCGATCCGGCGCACTCCGGCGCGATAGGCGACATCGCGGGCGCGCTCGCGGGCCACGTCGATTTCGCCGTCGGCGCCCTTGTCGACGCTTTCCTGACGCCCTGTCTCCAGCTTCTGCCCGGCGAGCGTCCAGCCGATCGTGCCGTTGCGCAGCGCGAAAATCCTGTTCGGCAGCCCCGCGTTGATGAGCGACTGGGTGCCGATGATGCTGCGGGTGCGGCCGGCGCAGTTGACGATGATCGTCGTATCGGGATCGGGCGCGGCGACGGGCGCGCGCAGCACGAGCTCGGCCCCCGGAACGCTACGGCCTCCGGGGATGCTCATCGTGGCATATTCGTCGAAGCGGCGGGCGTCGAGAATGGCGATATCCGCCTTTTCCTCGATCAGCGCCAGCACGTCGGGCGCCGGCAGCGAGGGGGTGTGGCGGCGATGCTCAACCAGTTCGCCGAAAGCCTTGGAGTAGCTGTTCACGTCCTCGAACAGCTCGTACCCTGCAGCCCGCCACCCCGCGAGGCCGCCTTCCAGCACATCGACATGCGTATAGCCAAGCGCGCGGAACTGGTGCAGCGCCGGTTCGGCCAGCCCCTCGCCGTCATCGTAGACCACGATCTGCGTATCCTTGCGCGGGATGCGCCAGGGCGCTTCCAGTGCGATGCGCTGAAGCGGGATCTGCGCCGCGAACAGCGGATGGCCGAGCGCGAAAAGCGCTTCCTGCCGCACGTCTATCAGCGCGATTTCACGGCGGGCCAGCAGGGCACTTCGAACTTCGGCGGGGTACACGCTCATGCCCGGATCACTCCATTCCAGAGGTTGGGCAGGACCTCGTTCGCATAGCCCGAGATGAAGGGGCGCTCCTCGCCGCTGTCGCGGTAGGTCGCGCGTTCGACTGCGCCGATATTGGCGCCGTAAACATGGATCGAGATCGAAATGCGGTCCGCGAAGGCATTGGCGACGCGGTGGATATCGCCCACCTGCGGATCGATCGCCTCCACCTCGCCTTCGCGAAGCTGGCCGGTCTCACCCTTCTGGACGAGCGAGCCGTCGGCCGGCGGCGGAAGTTCTGCATGTTCTCCGCGCCGCGCAGCACGCCCACGAGCCCCCAGACGCGGTGGTCGTGGATCGGCGTCGCCTGTCCCGGCCCCCATACGAAGGAGACCACGCTGAAGCGCTCCGCACTGTCGCAATGGAGCAGGTATTGCTGGTAACGCTCGGGATGCGGCCGCGCGAATTCCTCGGGCAGCCAGCCGCCTTGCGAGACGAGACGGCCCAACAGGGCGCCGCCATGTTCCAGGATCGCCGCCTGCCCGGCCCCGCTGTCGATGATCGCGGCAAGCCCGGTCACGAAACGGCGTAGCGGCCTGATATCCTGCCCCGGAACGACGAGGGAAACCGGCGCGTTCATGCGAGGCCTCCGGCGTGGAGCGCGATGATTTCGGCGGGTGCAGGACCTTCCGATACCTGTCCGCCCAGCGCGCTCAGCAGGCGGCTGCGCAGCCCCCGCGCGACCTGCCCGCGTTCGCCGCGTGCGCCTCGATGCGCTCCTGCGCGGCGATGCGCCCCCGATCCAGCAGGACGATGCGATCGGCCAGCGCGATCGCCTCGTCCACGTCATGGGTGACCATCATCACCGCCGGCCGGTGCCGGGTCCAGAGCGAGAGCACGAGTTCGTGCATCCGCAGGCGCGTCAGGGCGTCGAGCGCGGCGAAGGGTTCGTCCAGCAACAGCAGGCTCGGTTCGCGCACCAGCGCGCGGGCCAGCGCCACCCGCTGCGCCTCGCCGCCGGATAGCGTCAGCGGCCATGCGTCCAGCCGGTGCCCGAGACCGACTTCGCGCAGCGCGTCCTCTGCTTGCTGCCGCACGTCGCCCTGCCGAAGCCCCAGCGCGACATTGCGCCAGACCTTCTTCCACGGCAGCAGACGGGCATCCTGGAACACGACGGCGCGGGAATCCGGGACGATCACGTCCTGGCCCGGCGTCGGGTCGAGCCCGGCAAGCGTGCGCAGCAGCGTGGTCTTTCCGGAACCCGACCGGCCCAGCAGCGTGACGAACTCGCCCGGCGCGATGTCGAGGTCGAGGCCGGAGATGATCGTGTTGTCGCCGAAGCGGCGCGTGAAATCGCGCAGGCGGACAACCGGCGCAGGACCAACCGGCGGGGCGGGGAATTGCGGCGGCGCGACGCGGGAATAGCCGTTCGGTCGGGCATCCATGGCACGGTTCTCCGGTGCAAGTTGCGTGGGGGATCGGTAGGCGGGGGTCATTGCGAAACGATGCTCGGGCGCCAGACGAGTGCCCGGCTCTCCACCGCCCGCACCAGCGCATCGGCGGCGAGGCCCAGCACCGCATAGATCATCAGGCACACGACGATGATGTCGGTCCTCATGAAGTCGCGGGCATTGTTGATGAGATAGCCGAGCCCGGCCGAGGCGTTGATCTGCTCCGCCACGACCAGCACGAGGATCGCGACCGACAGCGAATAGCGCAGCCCCACCAGCAGGGAAGGCAAGGCTCCGGGCAGGATGACATGCCAGACCAGTTCGGGGCGGCTGAGCCCGAAGCTGCGCGCGCCTTCCAGCAGGCGCAGGTCTACCCCGCGAATGCCGCTGTAGAGGTTGAGGTAGACGGGAAAGATCGAGGCGAAGGCGATCAGCGCGATCTTCGGCGTTTCGCCGATGCCGAACCACACGATGAACAGCGGAGTCAGCGCCAGCGTCGGGATCGTGCGCTTGATCTGCATGAGCGGATCGACCGCCACTTCGCCCTGCCGCGAAAGCCCGGCGACCAGCGCCAGCACCACGCCGATGGTCACGCCGATGGCAAGGCCGATGGCGATGCGCAGGAACGAGACCCAGAGATTGGCCGCAAGTTCACCCGAAACCGCCATGCCAAGCAAGGTGGAGAGCACTTTCGAGGGCGCCGCCAGCGTGCGCTCGGGAATGAGGCCGGAACGCGATCCCGCCTCCCAGGCCAGCAGGAACAGCACCGGCGAAAGCCAGCGCGCGCCTGACAGCGAGCGTTTCAGCGAAAATGGAATCCTGCCTGAAATGGCCATTGTCTTTCTCTTCCATGGAGCAGGCCGGGAAGAGACACGGCATTCTCAACCAATTCAATTGAGTTTTGTGTGCCCGCCTATCAGCACCGCTCATAACGCCGGAAAAAGCTGGAGTTTGCATCGCCGGGCCGTGCCGGATTCGGGGCGAACGCCCCGCTGGCCGCACTGATGGAGCAGACAAGGTTTGCAATCAGCTTCACAAACTCTACTAATTTGGTTGAGAATATGAAGCAGGTTACCCCCGCCGCAGCAGCCCACCCATTCGAGAGTGATTCGAACATGCCCGTCAATCTTCCCACCAACCTCCTGCGCAGTTTCGTGGCGATCGTTGATACCGGCTCCATGCTTCATGCCTCCGAGCGGGTCTTCGTGAGCCAGTCCGCCCTGAGCCTCCAGATCAAGCGTCTGGAGGAACTACTCCAGCAGCCGCTGTTTCACCGCGAGGGCCGCAGGCTGACGCTCACCCAGTCCGGCGACCTGATGCTGGATTACGCGCGCAAGGTGCTCAATCTCCATGACGAGGCCGTAGCCGCCGTCACTGCCGGGCACTTTACCGGGCCGGCACGCATCGGCATGGTGCAGGACTTCGCCGAGATGCTGCTGTCCGGCCTGCTGGCCCGTTTCGCGGAGCTTCACCCCGAAGCACAGCTTTATTCGCGCGTCGCGGGCACTGCCGAACTGCTCGGCCAGCTCGAACGCCGGCAACTGGACATCGTGCTCGGCTTCGCGGCCAACAACGATCCCAGCGCGATCGCCAGCGCGCCGATGGCCTGGTACGGAAAGCCCGAACTGGCGTTGCAGGAAACCGTGCAGCTCGCCGTGCTCGAACCGCCGTGCCGCTTTCGCGAAGCGGCGATCCGGGCGCTGGAAGATGCCGGGCGGCCTTACCGGATCTCGGTCGAGACACCCAATCTCACCGCGCTGCGCGCTGCCGTCGATGCCGGACTGGGCGTGACCTGCCGAACGCACCTGTTCCTGCGCGAGGCTCCGCTGGAGGATTCGGACCTGCCCGAACTGCCCAACGTCTCGTGCATCCTCCAGACCGCGCCCGGGCTTGACGGGCCGACCAGCCAGCTCGCCAAATTGGCGCGCGAGGTCGTGGCGGCACTCTGAAGCCACGGGCGCTTATTGGAAACTTTCAATAACGGCGGGGCGCTTCTCGTTATTCCTGCCCCGCCTCGCCCCCTAGCTTCCCGATGGACACCCATCAGGAGGAAACAGGATGAGCAAGAGCCTCAAGGAGCGATTCGCCGAGCTTCAGGCGGAACGGGACCGGACGTGGAGCGCCGAGCAACTGGCCCGCAACGCCTTGCAGCGCAGCCTGCTTTCGGAGCGCCACGATCCCGCGAAACTGCCCAGGACGGGCGACGAAATCACGCCTTTCACCCTGATAGATCAGGACGGGCGCGAACTGACCCGCGACTCGCTGCTGGCCAATGGTCCCGCCGTGCTGGTGTTCTTCCGCTTCGGCGGGTGCCCGGCCTGCAACATCGCCCTGCCCTATTACAACGAGACGCTCTGGCCCGAACTTCGCGCGCGGGGCATTCCGCTTGTCGCGGTCAGCGCCCAGATTCCCGTGGACCGGGCGGTGATCGAACGCCACGGCCTGGGCTTCACCGTCGCCAGCGACCCCGACTACGCACTCGGCCGCAGGCTTGGCGTGACCTTCTTCCCCGAGGAGCAGCCCGAAGTCGCCCCGGGCGAGAGCTGGATCGGCGCCACTCTGGGAACGCTGAGCTACGAGATCGACCAGCCCGCCGTGCTGGTCCTGGGACAGGACGCCAGAGTCCTGTTCTTCGAAGCCAGCCCCGACTGGCTGGACCGTACCGACAGCGCCCCGATCCTTGCCGCCCTTTCCAACGCGCCGGTAACAGCCGCCTAGGCTGCCCCTCACGCGCGCACGGTACCGGTTTCCCGTCCGGTTCCGTGCGCCGCCGGCCCGGCGCAGTGCCCCGGATCGCAGAGCCGCTTGAGTCGGCCGCCTGTTTGCGTGACAATAGGTTGCTGCTCCCTTTGAGGGAGTGGACCCTGTGCCGGCGATGAATCATATGTCATTGAAATTCCTGGCACGCCGCATCAAGCGCGGGGTCCGGCGCGAATGGGCCGCTTGGCCGGTATGTCCGGTGGAGCAGGCAGGCTTGGCCAAAAGGTATGCTTGCCACCCTGCAACTACATATTTAATGTCAACCAATTCGATTGAGTTTAGGCGTAGGCCACCTGACGGGAGACACCATAGATGAATGCCGGAACCCTCAATCGCCGCCTGTTTGTTACCGTCGCCGCGGTGACGGTGCTGGCCGCCTCCCTTGCCGGCTGCTCGGGCGGGAAATCGGGCAATTCGGTCGAGATCACCAATGTCTCCTACGATCCGACCCGCGAACTCTACCAGGCCGTGAACCCGGCCTTCGCGGCTTACTGGAAGAAGAAGACCGGACAGGACGTGACCTTCCGCATGAGCCATGGCGGATCGGGCAAGCAGAGCCGCGCGATCATCGACGGCCTCGAAGCCGATGTCGCCACGCTGGCGCTGGCCTACGATATCGACGTGATCGCCGAGAAGGCCAAGCTGCTCCCGGCCGACTGGCAAAAGGCCCTCCCGGACAACAGTTCGCCTTACACCTCGACCATCGTCTTCCTCGTGCGCAAGGGCAATCCCAAGGGCATTCATGACTGGAACGACCTGGTGAAGCCCGGCGTGCAGGTCATCACCCCCAACCCGAAGACCAGCGGCGGCGCCCGCTGGAACTTCCTCGCTGCCTGGGCCTATGGCCGCAAGGCCGGCGGATCGGACGCTGCCGCCGAAACTTACGTGAAGCGCCTCTTCTCGCAGGTTCCCGTGCTCGACAGCGGCGCGCGCGGCGCGACGACCACTTTCGTCGAACGCGGCATCGGCGACGTGCTGCTCGCCTGGGAGAACGAAGCCCTGCTGGCCGAGAAGAAGCTGGGCGCCGGAAAGTTCGAGATCGTGGTGCCTTCCATCTCGATCCTCGCGGAACCGCCGGTCGCCGTGATCGCGGCGAACGCGAAGAAGCATGGCACCGAGGAAGTTTCCAAGGCCTACCTCGAATATCTCTACACACCGGAGGCGCAAGTCGCGATCGCGCGCAATTTCTACCGGCCCAGCGATCCCAAGATCGCCGAACAGTTCGCCAACCAGTTCCCCAAGCTGAACCTCACCACCATCGACGAGGATTTCGGCGGCTGGGGCAAGGCGCAGAAGACCTTCTTCGCTGACGGCGGCGTGTTCGACCGCATCTACTCCAAGAAGTAAACCGCGCTTTCCGGCGCCAGAATCGAGCAGGCCACTGCAGATGCCATCCATGACGACGCGCAAGCCCCGATGGCGTGCGCCCTCCGTTCTGCCGGGCTTCGGGCTGACCTTCGGGTTCAGCCTGGCCTGGCTGTCCCTGATCGTGCTGATCCCGCTGTCCACCCTGTTCCTCAAGTCTGCCGGCATGGGCTGGCAGGCTTTCGTGGACGTGGGCTTTTCCGAACGCGCCCTCACCGCCTATCGCCTGAGCTTCGGCACCGCCATCGCCGCCGCGCTGGTCAACGCGGTGTTCGGCCTGCTCGTCGCCTGGGTTCTCGTGCGCTACGAATTTCCCGGAAAGCGCGTGATTTCCGCGCTGGTTGACCTGCCCTTCGCGCTTCCCACCGCCGTTGCCGGCATCGCCCTCACCGCGCTTTACGCGCCGAGCGGCTGGGTCGGGCAATATCTCGATCCGCTGGGAATCAAGGTTGCCTTCACGCCGATCGGCATCACCGTGGCGCTGGTCTTCATCGGCCTGCCCTTCGTGGTGCGCTCGGTCGAACCGGTCCTTGCCGATCTCGGCAAGGACGTGGAGGAAGCCGCCGCAACGCTGGGCGCCAACCGTGCGCAGACGTTCGCACGGGTCATCTTCCCGGCGATCCTGCCCGCGCTGTTCACCGGCTTCGCGCTGTCCTTCGCACGCGGGGTGGGCGAATACGGCTCGGTGATCTTCATCTCGGGCAACATGCCCGGCCGCACGGAGATCGCGCCGCTGCTAATCGTCACCCAGCTCGAACAATACAATTACGACGGCGCCACCGCCATCGCGATGGTCATGATGCTGGTGTCCTTCGCGGTGCTCTTCACGCTCAACGCCCTCCAGTCCATCCGCCGCAGGAGGCTTGGCGCATGACCCGGAAAACGCGCCGGATCACCCCCGGAACCGAAAGCAGGACCGCGCAGGTACTGCTGATCCTCATCGCGCTCGCCTTTCTGGCGTTCTTCCTGATGCTGCCGCTGGTCGCGGTTTTCAGCGAAGCCCTGAAGCAGGGGATCGCTCCCTTCCTGGACGCCGTGTCCAACCCCGACGCGCTGTCCGCGATCAAGCTCACGCTGATCATCGCCGCGATCAGCGTGCCGCTCAACATGGTCTTCGGCCTCGCCGCAAGCTGGGCCATCACCAAGTTCAGCTTCCCCGGCAAGAACCTGCTGCTCACCCTGATCGACCTGCCGTTTTCGGTCTCCCCGGTGGTTTCTGGCCTGATCTTCGTGCTTTTGTTCGGAGCGCAGGGCCTGCTGGGACCATGGCTTTCCGCCCACGGCCTGAAGATCATCTTCGCGGTGCCCGGCATCATCCTGGCCACCGTCTTCATCACTTTCCCCTTCGTCGCCCGCGAACTGATCCCGCTGATGATGGAGCAGGGCAAGGATGACGAGGAAGCCGCGCTTTCGCTGGACGCCAATGGCTGGCAGACCTTCTGGCACGTCACCCTGCCGAACATCCGCTGGGGCCTGCTCTACGGCGTACTGCTGTGCAACGCGCGCGCCATGGGCGAATTCGGCGCCGTCTCGGTCGTCTCGGGGCACATCCGGGGCGAGACCAACACCATGCCGCTGCATGTCGAGATACTCTACAACGAATACGACTTCGTCGGAGCCTTCGCCGTGGCCTCGCTGCTGGCTGCGCTCGCGCTCGTCACGCTGGTCCTCAAGACCGTGCTCGAATGGCGCTTCGACCTTCACTCGGGAGCAAGGCATTGATCCGCGTCCAGAACATCACCAAGCGCTTCGGCAATTATCCCGCACTCCACGGCATCGACCTCGAAATCCAGCCCGGCGAATTCATCGCCCTGCTCGGCCCCTCCGGCTCGGGCAAGACGACGCTGCTGCGCATCATCGCCGGCCTCGAATTCCAGGACGAGGGCCACGTCTACTTCAACGGTGAGGACGTGTCCGAAATCCCGGTGGGCAAGCGCAACGTCGGCTTCGTCTTCCAGCAATACGCCCTGTTCCGCCACATGACCGTGGCCGACAACATCGCTTTCGGCCTCAGCGTGCGCAAGGCCAAGCGGCGCCCATCCAAGGCCGAGATCAAGGCACGGGCGCAGGAACTGCTGCGCGTGGTCCAGCTCGAAGACCTCGGCGGGCGCTATCCCGGCCAGCTTTCGGGCGGACAGCGCCAGCGCGTGGCGCTCGCCCGCGCACTGGCCATCGAACCCAGCCTGCTGCTGCTCGACGAGCCGTTCGGCGCGCTCGACGCCAAGGTCCGCAAGGACCTGCGCCGCTGGCTGCGCGACCTGCACAAGCAGATGGGCCTGACCTCGATCTTCGTGACGCACGACCAGGAAGAAGCGCTCGAACTTGCCGATCGCGTGGTGGTGATGGACCATGGCCGGATCGACCAGATCGGCACGCCCGAACAAGTCTACATGGAGCCCGCGACCGCCTTCGTCTCGCACTTCGTGGGCGAGACCAACCGTTTCCCGGACGGCCGGCATGTCCGCCCGCACGACCTCGCGATCGTGCCCACCGGCGGCGAGGCGGTTCATGTCGACAACGTCTTCCGCAAGGGCAGTGCATGGCGCGTGGAAGGCCGCCTCGGCGGCGGCGACACCATGATCGAAATCGATGTCGCGGCGAACACCACTCCGCCGGAAATCGGGAGCACCGTCCTGATCGAGGCGCGCCGTTCGCGAACCTATTCGGCTGAAGGAAACCTCGCATGACCAGCCCCGCACCCGGCTCCCCCTCGGACAAGCAGCTTGAAGAGAGCATCGCCAGCGTGCGCGATGCCCTGAAGAACCTGCGCTACGGCAATGTCTCGCTGACCATCCATGACGGCCGCGTCGTCCAGATCGACGTCACGGAGAAGAAGCGCTTCTAGCGCGACGGGCCGGCTGACTCGCACTCGTTGCAAGGCAGCCGCTTCTGCCAGTTCCAGCCGTGGCCGAGCACCAGCATCGCGCTGCCGGCCACGGTCAGGCCCGTCTCGCCCAGCGGCAGGCCGGCGGGCCATACCGCAAGAACGAGGCAGACGATGCCAGCCCCGCCGACAATGCCCGGCCCGATCGCGCCGTGCCGCCGATAGCCCATCAGGAACGCCGCCAGCGCCGCAGGTGCGACCAGGCCGAGCACGGCCACATGAAACGCCTCCGACTGGAAGAATGAGCCAAGCAGGCCGGGCAGGAGGAAGAGCAGCAGCGGCAGCGCAAGGCAGTGGACCATGCAGAGCGCCGAGGCCGAGATCGCGGTGGATTCCACGAAATCGGCAAGCAGCCTCTGTCTCCGGACCTGCCGGACTCCACACTGCTCGCTCATCAACCCGGCTCCTGCTCAATTAAGGTATGTTACAACATCACATTGCTTGTGCTAGATGGGGCCTCCTTCGCGAATGAAAAGGCCTCTCCCGTGGAAAATGATCTCTGTCCTCCTGAAATCCGTCCGCACGAGGCACTCGCGCGGATAGCCCGGCCGGGTACCGACGTCGCGCTGTGGGAACGGCATCTCGATGCGGCGCTGGAACAGGAACTGGCAGCCCTGAAACTTGCCGAGCTTGACGACCTGACCTTCGAATGCACCATCCCCGATCTTGCCGCGGGCATTGCGCAGGCCCTGGATGACGCCGGCTATCCGCACTGTCCGGCGCTGCGCCGCGACATCGCCATGCTCGCACGCTGCCATGTCGAGGTACTGGCTGCGGAGCGGATCCGGTTGCGGCTGGAAGTGATCGAGACCGACGCCTGCCGGCGGTTCCACGCCGATTTCGTAACGGTCCGCACGATCACGACTTATCTCGGGCGCGGCACGCAGTGGACGCAGGCCCCCGGTTCGGACTGGCAGCCCGAGATGATCCGCGAACTATCGGCCGGGACGGTGGCAATGTTCAAAGGCCGTCTGCTTCAACCGGAACCATCCATCCTGCATCGCTCACCGCCCATCGCAGAATCGGGAGAATCCCGTCTGGTGCTGGTTATCGACTCGATGGAAGCGCGCTAGGCCGCCTTCACCGTCCGGTTCCCGCAGGCGCGACGAACGGTGTGTCCCGTGCGATCATCTCGCCGGGACGGGGCTACCTCGAAAGTTCTGAGACGATATAACGTCTCTCCATGAAAATGGTTCCCGTGGTCGCCGCCGCCATCCTTTCCCTCGCTGCCCAGATGTTCGCCGCGCCGGCGTTCGCGCAGCATCTGCAATGCGTGCCCTATGCCCGCGCGCAGTCGGGGATCGGCATTCACGGCAACGCGGCGACATGGTGGGGCCAGGCCGAAGGCACCTACAAGCGCGGTCATCTGCCCAAAGCGGGATCGGTCCTCGTCTTCAAGTCCACCTCGGCGATGCCTTACGGCCATGTCGCGACGATCCGCGAAGTGGTGGATGCCCGCCACGTCATGCTCGACCACGCCAACTGGTCCGGCCCCGGCCTGATCGAACGCAGCGCCCTTGCCGAAGACGTGTCCGAAGCGGGCGACTGGAGCAACGTGCGCGTCTGGTACGGGCCGAGCCATTCGCTGGGTTCGCGCGAAAATCCGACTTACGGCTTCATCTACGGGTCCAGCGCGGCAGACGGCACCGAACTGGCCACCGCGAAGGATGACGACGCCCCCGGCAAGGCCGGCTGAGCAGGCAGCGGATATTTCCCGATTGTAACATATTGATAACAGGACAATCCCCCTGTTGAGTAATGTTATCACATCACATTAGAGAAAGCCTCCTTTCCGATCCCAGGGGGTTGGTTCCTTGTCCGTCCGTATCCTGCACCGATCCGCCGTATCCCTCATCGCGCTGATCCCGGCCGCCGCTTTCGCCGAGGCTCCCGCGCCGGAATCGCGCGAAATTCTCGTCACCTCCGCGCCGCTGGAAGAGACCGCGGACGAAACCGCCACGCCGGTCATCACGCTGGTCGGTGACGAACTCGCTCATCGCCGGCAGGGCACCCTGGGAGAGACCCTCGCCGGCCAGCCCGGCATCCATTTCGACAACTTCGGCGGCGGTGCCAGCCGGCCGGTGATCCGTGGCCAGACCTCGCCGCGCGTGCAGGTCCTGTCGGACAGCGCCAATGTGCAGGATGCCTCGGGCATTTCGGCCGACCATGCCATCACCGGCGAGCCGCTGCTGCTGCGCGGCATCGAAGTCCTGCGCGGCCCGGCCGCCCTGCTTTACGGCGGCGGCGCGATCGGCGGCGCGGTGAACCTGCTCGACACCAAGATCCCCACCGCCATCCCGGCCAGCGGCATTTCCGGCGCGGGCGAGGCCCGGCTCGGCACCGGGGATGACGAGCGCTCGGTCGTGGGCGGCGTCACCGTGGGTTCGGGCACTCTGGCGCTGCGGCTTGAGGGCGCGCACCGCGAGGCGGACGACTACCGCGTGCCCGGCGCCTTCGGCGAGCGCCGCGTTGCCGGATCGTGGAACGAAAGCTCCACCTTCACCGCCGGTGGATCGTGGGTCGGCCCGGACGGCTATCTCGGCGTCGCCTATACCCGCGTGACCGGGAAGTACGGGCTCCCCGGCCACAGCCACGAATACGAGGACTGCCACACGCACGGCGCCAGCCTTCACTGCGGGTCTCACGACGATCACGACGACCACGATCATGGCGAGGATAACCACGACCATGAGCACGAGGAGGAAAGCATCTTCGTGAAGATGCGCAGCGAGCGGTTCGACATTCGCGGCGAATATCGCGACCCCCTGCCCGGCTTCGAACGCGTCCGCTTCCGCATGGCGCACACCAACTACCGCAATGACGAGATCGAGCACGACGAGATCGCCACCGCTTATCGCAACAAGGCCTTCGACGTTCGCTTCGAACTGACGCACAAGGCCGTGGCGGGCTTCCGCGGAGTCTTCGGCGTCCAGCACTCCGACAGCACTTTCAGCGGCATCCACGCCGTGGTCGAGGACGACGTGACCCGTTACACGCCGTTCGACATCAGCAATACCGCCCTGTTCCTGCACGAAAGCCGCGACTTCGGCCCGGTCCGCATCGAGGCCGCCGTGCGCCAGGAATGGCAGCGCATCCGCCCGCAAACCTCGCTGGCCGCGTTCATGCCCTCCAGCGCGCACGATCCCTTCTCGGTCTCGGCCTCGGCGCTGTGGAAGGTGGTGGATGGCTACTCGCTGGCGCTCTCGCTCGCCCGGTCGCAGCGCGCGCCCAACGTGCAGGAACTCTACGCCTTCGGCCCACACTTCGCCTCGAACACTTACGAGATCGGCATGGTGACGGGCCGTACCTTCAACGGCATGGCATCGACCGAAAACCGTCTGGAAACCGGCAAGTCGATCAACCTGACGTTCCGCAAGACCAGCGGCGCCACCACCTTCACACTCGGGGCCTATCACCAGCGCGTGGACAACTACATCTATGGCCAGACGCTAGACCAGTACGAGGAGTTTCGCCTGATCCACTACGTGGCGGCGGATGCGACCTTCACCGGCGTGGACGGCGAGTTGCGCCACCAGATCATGCCGGAACTGGGCGTCTCGCTCTTCGGCGATTACGTGCGCGCCAAGCTGAAGGACGATCTGGGGAACCTTCCCCGTATCCCGCCCGGCCGCCTCGGCACGCGCGTCGATGCGGCAACCGGCCCGTTCACGGCGGAGGCGGAATATTACCGCACCTTCAAGCAGGACCGCATCGCCGACTTCGAGACCGCGACACCGGGCTACGACATGCTCAACCTGACGCTGTCCTACAAGCTCGACCTCGGCACCGACCGCTGGGCCGAACTCTTCGCGCGCGGCACCAACCTGACGAATTCGTTCGCGCTCAACCACGCCTCCTTCGTGAAGGACGCCTCGCCGCTGCGCGGGCGGAACTTCGTGTTCGGCGTGAGAACGGCCTTCTGATCAGTCGGCAGTATCGTCCTGAACGGTCCACTCGCGCAGGTCGGGTTCACTCCCGATCAGCGCGAGCCCGTGCGCGATCGAGGTGAGTTCCTCGCCGCTGTCGATGCGGCTTTCGCCGAAGCGGGCCTCGAACATGCGGCGCACCGCCGGGATCAGCGAGGAGCCGCCCGTCAGGAACACGTGGTCGATCTGGTCGGCCGCCATGCCCGCCCGCTGGAGCGCAAGATCGACGGTCTCGGCGATGCGCTGGAGGTCTGGGGCGATCCACTCCTCGAACTCCGCACGGGTCACGTCGGCCTCGATCGAGAGTTCCGGGCTTTCGAAATGGAAGTGCGCGCGATCGTCGCCCGACAGGCTGCGCTTCAGCTTGCCCACCGCATCGTAGAGCGGATAGCCCAGTTCGTTCTCCACCACCGCGATCATGCGCCCGATCGCCGCGCCATCGGTGGCGCTGCGCTTGAGCCGCGCCAGTTCCTCCAGCGTGCGCCGGTTGCGCATCAGCGCAAGGCGGGACCAGTCGCCGAAATCGACGAAGTGTCCGTCCGGGATCTGCAGCACCTTGTCGAACGAGCGATAGGTGCCGCCCTTGCCCAGCATCGGCAGCACGAGACGGTCCATGATGCGGTAGTCGAACCTGTCCCCGGCGATGCCGACACCCGCCGACCCGAGCGGCGTGCAGCGCTTGGCCGTTCCCGGCGCCTCCACCCGCACGATCGAGAAGTCGCTGGTGCCGCCGCCGAAGTCCGCCACCAGCAACGTGGCCGGATCGGACAGGCGCGAGGCAAAGCTGTAGGCCGCGCCCAGCGGTTCGTAGACATAGTGGATCTCGCTGCCGAGCATCGAGAACATCGCGTCATAGCGTGTCCGCGCCAGCGCCGCGTCGGGCCGCGCGCCGACATAGCGCACCGGTCGGCCGACGATGACCCGGCCGGGCAGGTTCCTTGCCGCCTCGCCGCCATGCGCGATGAGATGTTCCAGGAACACGCGGCCCAGTTCCTCGAAGCGCAGGCGCTTCTCGAACAGGTTGGCGCTGTCGAAGCCGGGATTGGCGGCAACCGACTTGAACGATTGCAGGAACCTGCTGCCTTGCGGAAAATCCAGGAATTCGGCGATGGCCCATGGCCCCGCCTCATGCGCCAGGCCGCCCCGCACATCGTCGTCCTGCCAGAAGCACAGCGCCGAGCGGAACACCGAGCCGGTGCCGTCGGGCGCGGCGAAATCGACCAGTCCGGCACCGCCTTCTCCATCGGAAAGGGCCATGACCGAATTGGTCGTGCCGAAGTCGATGCCGACAGTACGCGCGGCGGTCATGCCATCGGACATGGTGCTGATTCCTTGATCGGGGGACGGCCGAGGCCTTTGGCAGGCAAGGCCGCTTCACGCAACCTTGCTGTCCGGCCGCCTCCCCGATGGCGAAGCTGTTCGGTCAGCTCCGCCCGTCAGCTTGCGCGCGGGAGCGCGAACTCAACTGGTCTTTTCGAAAGCGGCGGTGATGCGGACCTGCACGTCGTCGCTGACAGCGGGCACATACTTCGAGACGCCGAATTCCGAGCGCTTGAGCGTGCCGGTCGCGCTGAAGCCGATCGTGTAGGCCTTGTTCATCGGGTTCACGCCGGCGCCGCCGAACGTCGCGTCGAGGACCATGGGCTTCGTGACGCCATGCAGGGTGACAGTGCCGGAAATGCGCGCGGTGCGCGGGCCGGTCTGCTCGACCTTGCGGGACACGAACCGGATCGTTGGATACGTCGCCGCGTCGAACCAGTCGGCGCTGCGCAGTTCCTCGTCGAGCGTGTCATTGGTGGTCGCGATGCGGGCGACCGGCAGAGACACGTCGAGCGTGGTGGCCGCGAGCGCCTTGGGATCGAGCGAGAGCGAACCGGTGGCGCCGGGGATCGTGCCGAAGAAATCGTTGAAACCGAAGTGGTTCACCGCGAACTGGGCAAGGGTGTGATTGCTCTCGACCTTGTAGGTTCCGGCCTGGACGGCTTCGGGCGCAGCCGATGCCTGCGCCGTGACGAGAGAGGGCGCCACGGCGAGCGCGGGCGCGGCAGCGGCCAGCAGAAGGGCGGTGAACGAGACGGTCTTCATGGGAGCTCCAATGGATGGGCGCGGCGGGAATGGCCCCGGCCGATCTTGGCCGTGGCTATGCCGCCGCTCCCCCATCGGGATAATCCCTCGATTTGGGTAATATCTTTCAACCCGGAGTTGAAAATGCCCCGGATCGAAGCGAAACGCCGGGCGCCGATGGCAGGCGCGCGTGCCGTGTCAGAACAGCACGAGCAGGCCGCGCGAGGGGTCTACGAGGCCCTCCCAGATCATCTTGCCCGCGACATAGAGGATCACGAGCAGGCCGACATAGGCGATCCAGCGATAGCGTTCGATCACGCGGGCCAGCAGGTTCGCGGCAAGGCCCATCAGGGCGACCGAGAGGATCAGGCCGATCGCCAGAATGCCGGGATGGTCGCGCGCGGCGCCGGCCACGGCCAGCACGTTGTCGAGGCTCATGCTGATGTCGGCTACGGCCACCGCCCAGGCGGCGGCGGCAAAGCTGCGCGGCGCGGCCTTGGCGACGGGATCATCCTCGCCGCCGACATCCTCGCGCAGTTCGCGCCACATCTTCCATGCCACCCACACCAGCAGCAACCCGCCCGCGAAGACGAGGCCGACAAGCTGCATGAGCTGCGTCACCACGAGCGCGAAGCCGATGCGCAGGACCAGCGCGGCCAGCACGCCGATCAGGATGACCTTGCGGCGCATCGCGGCGGGAAGTCCGGCCGCCAGTGCGCCGACGACGATCGCATTGTCTGCCGCCAGCATCACGTCGATCAGCACGACCTGCCCGAAGGCGGCGAGCGCGGCGGGCGAGCCGAGGTTGGAGAAATCGGCAACGATGTGCTGCCACAAGTCGGTCATGTGGTGTTATCCCTGTTGGTCTTGGGTATTCCTCCAGGCGCCGCGCGCGGCGGCGAGGAGGAAGTCCGGATAGCTCCAGCCGCAAGCGGCGGCAGCCATTGTGGAGAGGCTGTCTTCGTCCTCGCGGCCGCCGGCCGGAGCCGGTAAGGTTGGGCTTGGCGTTGACGTCGAAAAGGAAATAAGTGCCATCGCCGTCGGCGCGGCAGTCGATCCGCATGGTCGCGCGGATTTCGAGAAGCGCGGCGGCCTGTTCGCAGGCGGCGATAGCCGCGGCGATGGCAGGATCCGCGCATTCCCCCAGGGTCAACGCCGCACTGTTGCGGCTGACCGGAACATCGCCGTTATAGGGGGCGACATCGTCGAACTGGTCGAAGCGCCGCACCGGCGGCAGGGCGAAAGGCGCGGTCTCGCCCGGACGGCAGGCGGCAGGCATCACGGTGATGGTGATCTCCTGACCCGGCAGGAACTGCTCCAGCATGATCGACGCGCCGAACCGGCGGCTTTGCGCCAGATCGCGGACCTGCGCGGCCAATTGCGCGCGGGTGCGGGCCACGCCCACGCCCTGGCTGCCGCGCCCCCGCAGAGGCTTCACCACGATCGGCACCCGGTCAGCGAAGGGAGCAAGCTGGGCGTCCAGATCGCCGTCGCCATCGATCAGCCACGAACGGGCGACCGGCAGACCTGCCGCCAGCAGCCGCGCATTGGTGGCCGCCTTGTCGTCTATCGCCTGCATCGCCTTGGGATCGGGGCCGACGATCCAGGCCTTGCGGCTTGCATCCTCGACGGGATGTCCTGCGAAGACCACGGTATTGGCCCAGAGCAATGTCGCGCCCGCATCCAGAGCAGCGGCCGATGCCCGCCTCGGGTATCGGGCCAGACCCAATCTAAGACCCGCGCGGGATCGGGATCGGCCACCGGCATCGCCAGCGTGCAGCCGGCCGCCAGCAGGGCCACGCCGATATCCGCGCCGCTGTCGGAATAGCCGCCGGGCTTGGCCTCCTTGCGCGCGCCGCCGATCACCGGCGGTTCGAGCGCTGATAGAGGATGGCGATGGTCTGTTCGCCCGGTGTCTGTTCGCCAACGTCAGGCGCGGTCATTGGTGGCTCCCATGATGCGGAAGGACAGCGGCGCGCCGACAATGACCAGCACCACCCGCACAAGGTGGTGCACGATCACGAAGCCCGCCTCCAGCGAGAGGCTCAACGCGACCATGCTCATTTCCGCCACCCCGCCGGGCGAATAGGCCAGCGCGACAAGCGCCGGATTGAGCCCCGTAGCCCAGCCGATCGCAAAGGCCCAGACGAAGGTTATCACCAGCAGGATCGCCGTCGATCCCGCCGCCAGCAGCAGCGTCCGCGCGAGCGTTCGCAAGTCGAGCCCGACAAAGCGGCAGCCGATGGTGGCGCCAAGCCCCACCTGGGCGGCGGCGATGGCCCATGCCGGAATATGGAAATCGGAAAGGCCGGTCAGGTGAACCAGCGCGCTGACGAACAGCGGCCCCATCAGGTGCCACGCGGGCAGGCGCAAGGCGCGGCCGATCACGCTGCCGGCGATCACGCAGCCGAGCCCCCAGAGCAGCAGCGGCCAGCCGGTCGCCTCGGTAACCAGCGGCGCGGCAAGCGGCGGGGCGTGGACGTCCGCCTCGAACGCACGGATCAGGAAAGGCAGGATGAACACGACGAGGAAGATGCGCGCGCCGTGGATCAGGCCGATCATCCGCTCGTCCGCGCCGCGCTCGGAGCCCATCAGCACCATTTCGGCAATGCCGCCGGGCATTCCGGCGAAGTAGGCGGTCGGCGGGTCGAAGCGGGCGACACGGCGAAAGTAGATCACGCAGAGAAACGCCGCGCTGGCAAGGAACAGCGGCAGCAGCGCGATGGGCACGATCCATTCGGACGCCTGTTTCATGAGGCCGGGATGGAAGGCGCTGCCGAGCACGACGCCGATCACCGCCGACATCGGGCGGCGGGTGGCGGAGGAGGCGGCGATGGGCAGACCGGCGATGCTCCCCGCCGCGCAGGCGGTCATCGCGCCCAGCACCCAGGGCAGCGGCGCGCCGATCGACCAGAACACAGCGCCCCCCGCCGCGCCAAGGGCAAGCGCGGCAAGGAAGCGCAGGATCATCGCTGCCTTCGTCATTGCGAGCCCCGCAGGGGCGCGGCAATCCGGAGCGGGGATGGGCGCAACACCGAATTATCCCACGAACGGGAAGGCCAGCACCATCATCCCCACCAAGGTCATCACCAGGCAGCACAGCGCCGCCGGGACCAGCGTGAAGCGCTGGTGATCGGCAAGGTCCACGCCCGCAAGGCTCACCAGCAGGTAGGTCGAGGGTACCAAGGGGCTGAGCAGGTGAACCGGCTGGCCCATCAACGAGGCACGGGCGATGGCCATCGGCTCCACGCCGTAATGTGCGCCTGCCTCGGCAAGGATCGGCAGCATCCCGAAGTAGAAGGCATCGTTGGAGATGAAGAACGTGCCCGGCAGGCTGATGAGCGCGGTGATCGGCGCCATGTAGGGGCCGAGGAACGGCGGGATGAAGTTCACCACCTCGCGGCTCATCGCCTCGACCATGCCGGTGCCCGACAGAATGCCGGTGAAGATGCCCGCCGCGAAGATCAGCGAGACCACGGCCAGCACATTGCCCGCATGGGCGGCGATGCGCTCCTTCTGCTCCTTAACATGCGGGTAGTTGGCGATCATCGAGATCGCGAAGGCCAGCATCATCAGGATCGGCAAGGGCAGCACGCCCCAGACCAGCAGCACCAGCAGCGCGGCGACCAGCGCGGCGTTGAACCAGATCATCTTGGGACGGCGCGCTTCGGGCCACTGCGAGACGGCGAAGTCGGCCAGCTCCTTGGGTGTCGCGGCTTCGACGCGGCCGATGCGGCGGCGTTCCTTGCGGCCGAAGTGGATCGCCAGCACCACCAGGAAAGCAAGGCCCGCGATCATGCCCGGAATCAGCGGCACGAACAGCGTCGAAGGATCGAGCTTGAGCGCGCTGGCGGCGCGGGCGGTCGGCCCGCCCCAGGGGGTGAGGTTCATCACCCCGCTCGTCACCATCAGCAGGCAGACGAGATAGAGCCGGTTCATGTCGTAGCGCTTGTAGAGCGGCAGCATGGCGGCCATCGTGATGATGTAAGTCGTCGATCCGTCGCCATCGAGGCTGACGAGCGCGCAGAGCACCACCGAACCGATCAGGATCAGCATCGGATCGCCGTGGACCAGCCGGATCAGGCGGCCCACCAGCGGATCGAACAGCCCGGTGTCGGTCATCGTGCTGAAGAACAGGATCGCGAAGAGCAGCATGACGCCGGTGGGCGCCAGCTTTGTCAGGCCCTCGATCATCATGTCGCCAAGCCCGGCATGGAAACCGGCGAGCAGGGCGAACAGCGTGGGCACGACGACCAGCGCGACCAGCGGGGTCATCCGCTTGGTCATGATGAGCGTCATGAAAGTGGCCACCATCAGGAAGCCGATAAGGGCGAGACTCATGATTGTCCCCGAATGTCTGTCATGGATGGATGGGACGGATCAGAACGTGACGCCGACGCGGGCGGTCAAAGTCTGTCCATCGTCTTTCCCGGTATAGGCACCGGCGGTATTCTGCGTGTTCCAGTGGATGGCGTTGACCTGGAAACGGGTGAAGCTGTTGAGATACCAGTTCACGCCCAGCGTCGCCGCCCAGCCCTGTGCAGGGGTGACGATATCGTCGAATTCGAGGTTCTCGTAGCGCGCGGTCAGCTCGATCGCGCCGGGGCCGCCTTCGAAGACCGGGCGCAGCACCTTGGGCTGGCCGAAGCTGCCAAGGCGCGGATTATAGGGAGGCAGGTCTCCGGTGAGGAACCAGCCGCCCGAGACGCTCCACGCGCGGGTCACGAAATCGGGGCGGCCGTTGTCGAGCCGGGCATGGCGCTCGCCCGCCTCGCCCATGATCCACAGCGGGCCGGAATAGCCGCCCAGCTCCACGCCGTAGCCGGTGGTGCCGGTGCCGCCGGTCAGCGTGCCGGTGGAAAGCCGCAGGCCGCCGTTGAAACGCCCGCCGATCACGGTGTTGCGCGTCAGGGTGTTCTTGCCGGGGTGGAGCATCTCGTCGAAGCCCCAGATCCCGAGGTGCAGCACCTGGCGGTCGGACTTCACCGGGTTCCAGTGCGCGCGGGCGAGCACGGTGCGGTTGTCGGACGTGCTCTGGTCGCGTCGATACGGTCTCCGGTGACGGTCAGCGAGGCGTGGCCGGTCTTCCAGAACAGGCGCGGCATGATGCCGAGGCCGTAGAAGGCGCGCTGCGGGATGATCGCGGTGGCAACCACCGAGCGTTCGGTGAACGGCGTCGAATCCGAGCCGGTCGAGCCTTCGAAGCTGCGGTCGTTGAACAAGTGGCCGACGCGCACGTCGTAATCCATGCCCGGCGCGATGCGGTTGCGCCAGCCCATGAAGGCGGTGACGACGTCCACTTCGTTTTCCGAGAAATCGGTCTCGAACTGATAGAAGAAGTGCGTGCCCACGGTACCTTCAAGGCCCATGCGCAGCGCGCGCATGCCCGTGGTGGTGAGGTTGCGCCCCGCATATTTCGAGCCGGTGGACGTGCTGACATCGGTGATGATGCGCCCGCGCGGCTTGAAGCTGAACATGCCGTCTGCCGAGTGGAATACCGGCAGGCCCGCGCCCCATTCGGTGCTCACGCCCGAGGCCGAGACGGCGGCGGCGCGCACGCGCTCGATATCGCGTTCGGCCGGGCCGGGAGGAAGGAGCTGCGGCGCATAAGGCTGCGTCACCGCCACTTGGGGCGCGGCTTCTGGAGCGGCGACAGGCGATTGCGGTGCTGCGGCCACGACCGGGGCACCCGCTACCGGGGCACCCGAACCCTGAACCGGCGAACCGGCTTCCAGCTTCTCCACGCGTTGGCGCAGGGAGGCGATTTCGGCGGCCTGCGCCCGCACGAGTTCGGCAAGGTCTTCCCTGCTGGGTTCCTGGGCCAGCGCCGGGGTCGCCGCGATCAGGGCGGCGAGGGCTGTGCCCGCTGCAATGACTTTCATCTGGTCTTTTGTCCGGAGGCGAGGATCGCGTTCCAGTCGCGCAGGAAGCGCTCACGGGTCAGGCGATCGAGGTTGACGAGAAGCTGCGGGCCGACGCGCACGGGGCGGGCCTGACCGGCAGGAAGGCGGTGCGAAGCGGGAACGTCCGTACGCACGGGCCAGAGGCTGTGCCGGGCAAGCTGGGCCTGACCGGCGCGGGAAAGAAGGAAATCGAGGAACAGCCGCGCGGCGGCCGGATGGCGCGCTCGCGCGAGATGAAGGCGATGCGCGAGGTGACGATGGTATAGTCGCGCGGGAAGACCACGCCGATGTTCGGATCGCGCCGCGCCCGTTCGAGCGCGTAGGAGCCGATCACGTTGTAGGCCATCGCCAGTTTGCCCGAGGCAACGCCCTGGAGCATTTCCTCGGTATGCGTCATGAGCACCGGGCGCGTCGCCGCCATCGCTTCCACGAGGCTGCGGGTATCGCGGGTGATCTGGAAATCCTGCGAAAGGTAGAGATACCCGACGTTCGAACGCGCCGGGTCGAAAGTGGCGATCTTGCCCATGAAGGCCGTGCGGCGCTTGCGAAGAAGCTGCTCCAGCTGCTGGTGGCTTTGCGGCACGAGCGCGGCCGGCACGAGCTTCTTGTTGTAGACCACGCCGATCGGCTCGGCGGTGACGCCGAATCCCATGTTCTTCCACACCGCGGCAGCGGGCAGCGCCGGCTTCTCCGGGCTGGCATATTGCTGCGCGTACCCGTCGTTGATGAGCTTGACCTGCTGGTCCATCGCCGAGGACCAGACGATGTCCGCCGAATATTGCTTCGCCCGCGTTTCGGCGGTGTAGCGGCGATAGAGTTCGGCCGAACCGAGATCGGCATAGAGCACCTGGATGCCCGGATAGAGCCGCCGGAACGCGGCAACGACCGGGACCATCTCCGCCTTGTCGGCATTGGCGTAGATTCGCACGGTGCCTTCGGCCTGGGCATCGGCGATGACGCTGTCGTAGGAACGCGGATAGCCGGCCGGGCGCTCGGCCGGGCGCCGGGCCTCGGCAGGCGCGGTCATCGCGGGAAACGCGACCATCGCTGCAAGTGCCAGAACCGTGATGAAGCTGCGCATTCCTGTATCCTCTCGCTTTCCGGGTCTCATGTCGGATAAGCTGATGGACATGCCCTACGATCCGAAGCTGTCATCCACCTTTCACGAAAAATTGTCCGCCGGGCCGCTCCCATGCGCATCCTGATCGTCGAGGATGACGCCCAGCTCGCACGCGGGGTGGTCTCGCTGCTGCGGGCGGCGGGCCATGCGATCGACCATGTCGCCAGCGGCGAGGACGCGCTCTCGGTGGCGGCGACCGAGCCCTACTCGCTGGTCATCCTTGACGTCGGCCTGCCCGATATCGATGGATTCGAGGTGCTCGCCCGGCTGCGCGCACGGGGCGATCAGGTGCAGGTGCTGATGCTCACCGCCCGCGACGGGCTGGACGACCGGGTGCGCGGGCTGGATCTCGGCGCGGACGATTACTTGCGCAAGCCTTTCGACGTGGAGGAACTCGAAGCCCGCGTTCGCGCGCTTGGCCGCAGGCGCGGCGGCGATGCGGCGCCGGAAGTGCGGATCGGGGCGATGACGATCAACCGTTCTACCGGGCGCGTGGAAGTGGGAGAGCGGCTGGTCGAATTGCGCCGCCGCGAATGGGCGGTGCTGGATGCACTGGCAGCACGCGCCGGGCAGATCGTCTCCCGCGAGACCTTGCAGGCCGAAGTGTTCGGCTTCGACGATCCGGTCGGTTCCAATGCGCTCGAAGTGAACGTCACGCGGCTGCGCAGCAAGCTTGCGCCTTACGGTCCGGCCATCCGCACCGTGCGCGGCGTGGGCTACATGCTCGACCGTTCGTGACAGCGCCTGCCGCCCAGCCGCGCGCGGTATCGCTTCGCCTTCGCCTTGGCATCGCCATGCTGGGGCCGCTGATGATCGTGGCGCTGGTGCTCGGCCTTGTCGGCTCGGCGATGATTTCCGATGTCGTGCGCCGCACCAACGACCGGGTGCTGGGCGGCGCGCTCGGCGCCATTGCCGAAACGGTGCAGGTGGAGCGCGGCGAAGTCACGCTGGACCTGCCGCCCGCCGCATTCGGGATGCTTGAGAATTCGGAGCGCGACAATGTCTACTACCGCATTGCCGTGGGGAACCGCCTGCTCACCGGCTACGCCGACCTGCCCGCGCCCGACCTTGCATCCCTGCCGGTGGACGAGGCCCGTTTCCGCAATGCCGACTATCGCGGCCAGCCCATCCGCATCGGCGAGATCAAGCGCGCGCTGCCCCGGATCGATGCGCCCGTGGTCGTTCAGGTGGCCGAGACGCTGGACAATCGCAACGCCCTGCGCAAGCGGCTGATGACCGCGCTGCTGTTCGGCGAATGCGCGCTGGTCGGGATCGCGCTGGCCCTGATTCGCCCGGCGCTGGGCTGGAGCCTGCGCCCGCTGGCCGAATTGCGCACCGTGATCGAGGCGCGCGACACCCGCGCCGCGCCGGACCTTTCCCCCCTTCAGACCGGGCCGCTGCCCGCCGAACTTCGGCCGCTTGCGCGTTCTTTCGACCGCCTGCTCGCCCGGCTTGACGATGCCACCAGCGCCATGCGCCGCTTCACCGCCGATGCATCGCACCAGATGCGCACGCCGCTTTCCGTGCTCAAGGTCCAGGTTGCGCTGGCCCGGCGCGGCTCACGCGAAGCGCTTCAGGAAATCGACGAGGCGAGCGACCGGCTGGAGCGTCTGCTCACCCAGCTCCTCGCCCTTGCCCGCGCGGACGAGGCGGGCACCCTGCCGCCGCTGGAACGGGTGGATCTGGTGGAAGTGAGCCAGCGGGTGATCTCCCGCCGCATCCGGCAGGCCATCGAGGCCGAAGTGGAACTTCGTCTGGACGGCGGCGAGGACACGCCTTTCACGGCGCTGGGCCACCGCGCCCTGGTCTACGAGATGCTCTCCAACCTCGTGGACAACGCCATCCGCTACAACCGGCGGGGCGGCACGGTCACGCTCGGGCTCGAACAGGGGCTCGGCAAAGTCCGGCTGATCGTCACCGATACCGGCCCCGGCATTCCTGCCGAACTGCGCGAACAGGCCATGTCGCGCTTCGCCCGCCTCCACGGCGAGCAGGGACCGACCGGCAGCGGGCTGGGGCTGGCGATCGTCAAGGCGGCGGCGGAAAGACTGGGCGCCGGTCTGGAACTGGCCGACGCCGCGCCGGGCCTGCGCGTCACCATGACTTTCCCGGCAGCCTGACCCGCCCGTTCAGCCGGCACCCTCCTGCGGCGACAGGGCCGCCTCGCTCAGGAAAGCGTCCTCATCCGTGTCGGGCTCCCGCCCCAGTGCCGCGTTGCGCCCCGGAAACCGGCCAAACCGCGCGATCTCGGCGGCATGGCTGCGCGCAAAGGCAAGATTGCGGTCGGCAAAGTCGCGCAGCGCCGTGAAGCGCTCGATGCTCCGGGCCTGTATCGCCGGATCCTCGGAATGCATCAGCGGCATGTAGAAGAACTGGCGCTGCCCGGGCGAGAGACGCTCGTCCATGCCCGCCGCGATTCCGTCCAATGCAAGGGACAGGGCCTTGTCGTCGCTTGCAAAAGCCTGCGCAGTACCGCGATGGATATGGCGGGAGAACTGGTCGAGCACGAGAATGAGCGCAAGGCGGCCGCGCGCATCGTCGGCCCATCTGTCAAGCGCGCCGCCGGACGCATCCCGGTGCAAGGCTCCAAACCGCGCGCGCACCACCGAATCGAGTCTCTCGCCGCCGACGAACCAGTCCTGCGGTGTCAGTTGGCGAAACCAGAAATCCAGCACTTCGTCCTGCAACCTGCCCATCGTGATACTTCCTTTCACGCTGGAAACGCACGATCAGCGGCCGGGCTGCCATGGAAGAAGCCCGCGAGACGGGAAGTGGCCGGGAAAAACCGATGCCGGAAAGGCCAACAGCAAGCATATGCAGAAACAGGATAAAGATCCCGCCTGCATAAAACCTCAATCGATTGCAGCTTTCAACCGAACAGAAGCAGGGCCATCACGAACAGGGCAAGAGCCGTAAGGCTCATGCCGCAGAGCAATCCGAACGGACAACTCTGTATCGCAGGGTCGTACCTTTCCATACAACCTTCTCCGTCTTTTATGTTTTCTCCAGATTACGCCGATCCCTGTGCCCCGGCAAGTCGCCATGACGATATCGCGCCGGTCATCTTCGCGCATTTCCGGCCATGTTCCGCCGCTGAAACCGGCGGCAGGGAAAAAAGGAGGCTGCATCAATAGTCTCGACCGACCGCGAACTCGGCGCTATTTCCCGCCGCGATGGCTGAAGACACCTCCCCACAGGGCCCGCAGGACACCGAAAACCGCAACGCGGCCGATGCCGGGGGCGATGCCCCCCGACGCGGGATCAATCCGCGCACCCGGGCCATCCTGATCGGGGTGGCGATCGCCGCACTGCTGGCGGCGGGGCTCTGGTACTGGCGCCACAAGACGTACGGCCAGTACTTCGAGGAAACCGACGACGCGCAGATCCGCGCCGACGCTGTGGCGATCGCGCCCAAGGTCGGCGGCTATGTCGCCGCGGTGCTCGTGGGCGATAACCAGGACGTGACGCAGGGCCAGCAGCTCGTCCGTATCGATCCGCGGGACTACGACGCCAAGGTGGCGCAGGCCCGCGCGCAGATCGCCGAGGCCGCAGCCGGAGCGGAGAACGCCCGCGCCTCCATCGCCGAGCAGCAGGCCGCGATCGCGCAGGCCGAGGCCCAGCTTGTCGCCGCGAAGACCAAGGCTGCGCACGATGCCGCCGAAGTCGCCCGCTATGCACCGCTTGCCGCCAGCGGCGCGGAAACCCGCGAACAGCTTGCCCAGCTCCGCCTCACCGCCGCCCAGTCCGCGCAGCAGGTGCGCGAACAGGCCGCCGGGCTGGAGATGCAGAAGCGCCGCGTCGCCGGAATGGAGGCACAGATCCGTCAGGCCGAGGCGCAGGGCCAGGGCGCCCGCGCCCAGTTCGAAGCGGCCGGGGTGGACCTCTCCTCCACGCACCTCTCCTCGCCGATCGCGGGCCGCGTGGGCGACCGCACCGTGCGGGTGGGCCAGTACGTGCAGGCAGGCACCCGGCTGATGTCGGTGGTCCCGCTCGACAAGCTCTACGTCGTCGCCAACTTCAAGGAGACGCAGCTTGCGCTGATGCGTCCGGGCCAGCCCGCCCGGATTTCGGTCGATGCCCTCAGCGGGGTCGAGGTCGTCGGCCGCGTCTCCAGCGTATCGCCGGGCACCGGCGCGCAGTTCTCGATCCTCCCCCCGGAAAACGCCACCGGCAACTTCACCAAGATCGTCCAGCGCGTTCCCGTGCGGCTGGAGATCGAAGCCCCCGCCTCGGCACGCAAGGTGCTGCTGCCCGGCCTGTCCGTTTCGGTGACGGTCGATACCCGCAGCGCAAAGGACGAACTCGGCCGCATCGAGAAGGACCAGGAGCGGCTCGAAGCGAAGGGCCGCTGAAGTGGCGAGCACCGCCCTGCCCTCCGGTAAAGGCACCGCTCCCGCCAGACCGGCCAACGCCGACCTGGGCGCCTGGCTGGCAGTGGCGGCAGGCACGCTGGGCGCGCTCATGGCGACGCTCGACATCTCGATCGTCAATTCCGCCCTCCCCACGATCCAGGGCGAGATCGGCGCCACCGGCACCGAAGGCGCCTGGGTGGCGACGGCCTATCTGGTGGCAGAGATCATCATCATCCCGCTTTCGGCCTGGCTTGAACGCGTGCTCGGCCTGCGCACGTTCCTGCTGATCGCGGTTACGCTGTTCACCGGATTCTCCATCGTCTGCGGGTTCGCCAACTCGCTGGTGATGATGATCGTCGGCCGGGTGGGACAGGGCTTCACCGGCGGCGCGATGATCCCCACCGCCCAGACCATCATCGCCCAGCGCCTGCCGCGCCACCAGCAGTCCATCGGCACGGCCGCCTTCGGCGTCGTCGCGATCCTGGGGCCGCTGATCGGCCCGCTGGTCGGCGGCTGGCTCGCGGAGAACCTGAGCTGGCACTACGCCTTCTTCCTCAACGTGCCGATTTCCTTCATCCTCATCACCCTGCTGCTGGTGGGCCTGAAGCACCAGCCTTCCCGGCTGAACCTGCTGCGAGAGGCGGACTGGATCGGCATCGCCGGGCTGGCGCTGGGCATGGGCGGGCTGACGGTGTTCCTGGAGGAAGGATCGCGGGAGGAATGGTTCGCCTCGCCGCTGATCCAGAAGATGGCCTTCATCAGCGCGATCGGCTTCATCCTCCTGCTCTACGGCCAGTTCACCGCGCGCCGGCCGGTCATCAAGCTGGCACTCCTGCTTGACCGGCAGTTCGGATCGGTGGCGATCATGGGCATGGCGCTGGGCGTGGTGCTTTACGGCACTTCCTACGCCATCCCGCAGTTCCTCGCCTCCATCGCGGACTATAACGCGCTGCAATCGGGCAAGGTCGTGCTGCTCTCCGGCATTCCCTCCATCCTGCTGATGCCCTTCGTGCCCTTCCTGCTGAAGCGCGTGGACATCCGCATCGCGGTGGCTTTCGGCATGGGCATCATGGGCCTTTCCGCATTCATGGAGACCAGCCTGACGCTCGGCTCCACCGGCGGAGACTTTACCGAATCCCAGCTCATGCGGGGGGTCGGCCAGATCATGGGCATGCTCTTCCTCAGCCAGGCCGTGGTGCAGTCGGTCCCGCCGGAGGACGCGGGCGATGCCTCCGGCCTGTTCAACTCCATGCGCAACCTCGGCGGCAGCTTCGCGCTCGCCGGGATCTCGATCCTCCAGCAGAACCGCCTCTGGCTGCACTCCCGCCGGATCGAGGAAACGCTCAACGCCAATTCCCCCGCCGTGCAGGACTATGTGAACGGCCTCGGCCAGATGATCGGCAGCCCGCAAGCCGGCATCCGCATGCTGGGACAGCAGATTCAGGGACAAGCCCTCGTCATGACCTACAACGACATCTTCTTCGCCATGAGCATCGTGACGCTCGCGGTATTGCCGCTGGTGCTGTTCCTGCGCCCGCTGCCGCGCAACGCCGCGCTGGGGGCCATGCACTGATGCGCGCAGCACCCCTGCTCCTCGCGGTCTCGCTCTCGGTCCTGGCCGGTGCCTGCACCATGGGCCCCGATTATGACGGCCCCCCGGCAGTCGCCAGCGCCGCCGCCGCGCGCGGCGGTTTCGTGCGCGCCGACGATCCTTCGCTGGCCGCGGGCCCCGGCCTCGCCCGCTGGTGGGAAAGCCTTGGCGACCCGGCGCTGACCGGCCTCGTCGACGATGCCCTGAGCAACAGCCCCAGCATCGAGGCCGCACAGGCCCGCATCCGGGAAGCCCGCGCCAAGCTGGAGCAGGGCCGCGCCGGGCTCTATCCCTCGGTCGCCGCCAATGCGATGTACGTCCACGCCACCCTGCCCGGTTCCGGGATCGGCGGCAGTTCGTCTTCCGACGGAGCGGACGGCGAGAGTTCGGGCTCATCCGCACTCAACTTCTACAATGTCGGCGCCAATGTCTCGTGGGAGCCCGACCTGTTCGGCGGCAAGCGCCGCGGCGTCGAGGCAGCCCGCGCGACGCTCGACCAGCGCTACGCCGACCTTGCCGATGCGCAAGTCTCGCTGAGCGCGCAAGTCGCCCAGTCCTACGTCAACTTGCGCGATGTGCAGGAACGCGCCCGGCTCAACGCCCGGTCGAGCGAACTCCAGCGCCGCGCCGTGGAACTCACCCGTCAGCGCTACGCGGCCGGCACCGCATCCAGGCTTCAGGTCGAGCGGCTGCAGAACCAGCTTTCCGCCACCGATGCGCAGAACGTGCCGCTCACCGCGCAGATCGCGATCTACAAGGACGCGCTTGCCGTGCTGACCGGCCGGGCGCCGGGCGAACTGGACGGCGCACTGGCGGCCGGGGCCCCGGTGCCGTTGCCGCCCGCCTCGGTTCCGATCGGCGATCCCGCCGCCCTGATCGCCCACCGCCCCGACGTGCGTTCCGCCGAACGGGCGCTGGCGGCCGGCACCGCCCAGATCGGCGTCAAGAAGGCGCAGACGCTGCCGGGCCTCAAGTTCTCCGGCATCCTCGGCCTTGGCGGCACCGAACCGGGCGACGTGTTCGACCCCGGCAATTTCGCCGCCCTGCTGATGCCGCAGCTGAGCTGGCCCGTGCTGGACTTCGGCAAGAGCGGCAGCGCCGTGCGGGAAGCGGAAGCCCAGCGCGACGGCGCGCAGGCGCAGTATCGCCAGGCCGTGCTAGAAGCCTTGCAGGATGCCGAGGACAGCCTTGCTCGTTTCGGGGCGACACGGCGCCAGCTTGCCCAGCTCACGATGGCCCAGCGCAGCGCGGCAACCGCCGCCGATCTCAATCGCCAGCGCTTCCGCGCCGGAACCAGCAGCCTGATCGACCAGCTCGACATCGAACGGCAGGAACTGAGCGCGGCAACCTCCACCGCGCAGGCATGCGCGCAACTGACCATCGACTATATCGCGGTGCAGAAGGCGCTCGGCCTCGGCTGGAGCGACGAAAGGCGCTGATCCTGCGGTCTGCACCGACCCGCAGAATGGCGGTTGTGCCCACCGATTGTTAGCGCTATCTTTCCCGGATAAGGTTCATACCGACCGGGAGATTGATGTGTCGAGGCGAATTTACGCAGCCCTTGCGGCAACCGCTTTCTGCGGCCTGATGGCAGCCTGCAACGGCACCGGCGGCGCCCCCGAAGCCACGGCTTCCGCCGACGCCACCGAAGCGGACGCCGCTTCGGGCAAGAAGTACCTTTCGCAGCCGCTCGTCAGCGAAATCTACACCGCCGACCCTTCCGCCCACGTGTGGAACGACAAGTTCTACATCTATCCCAGCCATGACATCGACGGCCCCACGCCCGAGGACGACCTTGGCAGCCATTTCGAAATGCGCGACTATCACGTGCTGTCGATGGACAACGTGGGCGGCAAGGTCACCATCGGCCCCGTCGCGCTGGACGTGAAGCAGGTACCCTGGGCCGACAAGCAGATGTGGGCGCCCGATGCCGCCTTCAAGAATGGCACTTACTACCTCTACTTCCCGGCCAAGGACAAGCAGGGCGCCTTCCGCATCGGCGTGGCCACTTCCACGGACCCGATGGGCCCGTTCAAGCCGCAGCCCCTGCCGATCAAGGGCAGCTATTCGATCGACCCCGCGGTCTTCACGGACACGGACGGCCAGAGCTACATGTACTTCGGCGGCATCTGGGGCGGGCAGCTTCAGCGCAACCAGGGCGGCAAGTACGATCCCGATGGCTCGAAGACCGATCTCCAGGCGGACGACAAGCCCGCCCTGCTCCCGCGCGTGGCGCGCATGAGCGGCGATATGCTGGAGTTCGCCGAAGCCCCGCGCGAAGTGAAGATCGTGGACGAGAAGGGCAAGCTCCTGCTCGGCGGCGACCATGACCGGCGCTTCTTCGAAGCCGCGTGGATGCACAAGTACAAGGGCAAGTACTACTTCAGCTACTCGACCGGCGACACCCATTACCTTGCCTATGGCATCGGCGATTCCCCTTACGGTCCCTTCACTTACAAGGGCCGCATCCTGGAGCCGGTGGAAGGCTGGACCACGCACCACTCGATCGTCGAGAAGGACGGCAAGTGGTGGCTGTTCTACGCCGACAGCCAGCTTTCCGGCCAGACGCGCCTGCGCAACGTGAAGGTGACCGAACTGCACTACAACGAAGACGGCACGATCAGGACGATCGATCCGTTCGTTCGCTAAGGCCGGGTTCGGTGGGGACGGCCGTGAAGCCTGCGCGCCTGCTGGTGGCGGCGTTGCTGGCCGCCGTCCCCCTTGTCGCACAGGCGGCACCCCCGGCGCCGCAGATCGCGCTGACGTTCGACGACCTGCCGCTGCATACGCCCTACCCTTCGGGCGAAACGCCGGTCTCGGTCGTCGATGCGATCGTGGCGGCGCTGAAGCAGGCCCGCGCGCCTGCATTCGGCTTCGTGAATGCGGGCAAGGGCGCGCCGGGCGAGCTTGATGCCGTACTGGCCCGCTGGCGCGCGGCGGGCCTGCCTTTCGGCAATCACGGCTACGCTCACAGCAATCTCGACAAGGTCGGCGCGGCACAGTTCGTGGCCGAGATCGACCGCAACGAAGCCGTTCTGGCGCCGCTCGGCATGAAACGCTGGCTGCGCTATCCATATCTCGCCGAAGGCCAGGCCCCCGCCGAGCGAGACGCCGTGCGTCAGGCACTGGCGCAGCGGCACTATCGCATCGCCGGCGTCAGCCTCTCCTTTGATGACTGGGCGTGGAACGCGCCTTACGCCCGCTGCATCGCGCAGGGGAACGCAGCAGCGGTCGCCGATATCGAAACCCGCTATCTCGCCGCCGCCCGCCGCGATGCGCAAGCGGCGCGGGCTGCCTCAAAAAGCCGGTTCGGGCGCGACGTGCCTTATGTCCTGCTGCTTCACGTCGGCGCCTTCGATGCGCGGATGCTGCCGCGGCTGTTGTCGCTCTACCGGGACATGGGCTTCCGGTTCGTCACGCTCGAGCACGCGCAGCGCGACGGTTTCTATGCCGCCACCGATCCGGCCATACCCGGCCCGACGCCCGCCTTGCTGAGGGCTGCGCCGCTCGAACGTCCGGGCGACGAGGTCTGCCCCGCCTCCCTTAACGCAGCAGTTCCAGCGCAATAGCATCGCCCATGGCCTTGTAGCCCGCAGGGTTCGGATGAAGCGCATCGCCCACATCGTAAGCGGGATTGAGCCGGTCCGGCCGCGCAGGGTCACGCATGACCTTGTCGAAATCGATCACGCCATCGAAGTTTCCGGGCGCGCGTATCCACGCATTGAGCGCCTGCCGGTCCGCTTCGTTGGCGGCATCGGGATGGTAGAACTCGGTCCCCATGTCGGGAAGCAGCGTCGCCCCGTAGACCTTGATGCCGTGCGCGCGGGCGCGGGCGACGATCTGGGCATAGGCGCCGGTAACCTGCTCGACCATGGCGGCATGTTCTTCGGCGCTCACCGGCTTGAGCCGGGTGAGGTTGCCAAGGTCGTTGATGCCTTCCAGCAGGATCAGGTGCGTGACCCCGGGCAGCGCCAGCACGTCGCGGTCGAGCCGGGCCATGGCATTGGGCCCCAGCCCGTCCAGCAGCACGCGGTTGCCGCCGATACCCTGGTTTATCACCGCCTTCCCGCCGCCAAGACGGCGCGCCAGCACGTCGGTCCAGCGGTCGTTGCCGTTGGTCGTGGTACCGCGCCCGTCCGTGATGGAATCGCCCAGCGCCACCACCGCCCCGGCCTTGCAGGCGCGCGCCTCGATGCCGGACAGCATGAACCAGTGATCGACGGGATGGGCCGAGGGCAGGTCCGTTTCGGCAACGTGATCGCCCGCCAGCCAATAGGATGTCGTGCGCGAACCCGGATGCGAGGTCTGCCGTCCTGGCACCTCTGCCAGGTGGATCGAGACGGCAAGATCCTCGAACGCGCTGACCGGCATGTCCACCGGATCGGATAGCCAGTCCGCCCCCGGCGGGATCACCACGCGGGGCTTGCCGGAAAAGCGCAGCGCGGTGACCGTGCGCGCATCGACGGCTGCCTTGCCGGATTGCACCGCGCGGGCCAGCGTTGCCGCCTCGATCGTCATCGGCCGGTCGCCGAAGGCGTTGGAGAACCGCACCCGTACCGCGCTGCCGCCGATAGAGGGGCGCACGGTCTGGCGCAGCGTCACGTTGCGCAGGGCTTCTGCCGGCAGCGCATTGTCGGCGCCCGGCTCCATCTGCGAGGAACCCCACGCGGCGACCCATGGGCACGGCGCCGCCACGGCGGGCGAGGCGATCCCTGCTCCGAGCAGCGCGGCAGTCAGGACAAGGCGGCGGTACGTCGTCAACATCGCGTGACCCTCAAAAGAAATGAGCCGGCGCCCATTGGGGACGCCGGCTCGCAGTTTTCAGGGAGGAGGAGTTCCCTGCAAGAACAATCAGAAGTTGGCGCGGATACCCACCAGGACCTGACGGCCCGGATAGTAGACCGAATAGGCCGCGTTCGTGTATTCGAAGGTCGTGCGGATCGGCTCGTTGGTGATGTTCAGCACGTCGAGCGTCAGGCGCATGGCATCGTTCAGGAAGGGCAGCTGATAGCCGGCCGAAAGGTCGAGCTGGCCGCGCGCATCCGAACGCAGCGCCGCGCCCTGGATGTTGTTCTGCGGGCCGTTCACGGCGATCGACTTGTCGTTCCAGACGTAGTTCAGGCTGACCGACAGGCCGTGGTTCTCGTAGAAGCCCTGGAGGTTGTACGAATACTTCGAAACGCCGGTGGCGACGAGGCCCGAGGAGGAGGACTGGTCGAGGTAGGTGCCGTTGGCCGAGAAGCCCAGGCCCTGGAACAGGAAATCCAGCGGCTGCACCCAGGTCGCCTCGATGCCCTTGATCCGCAGGTCCGACAGGTTGACCGGACGGTTCACGGTGATCGGCAGGTTGTTGATCGCCACGCCCGAGGCGGCGGCGCGGTTGCGCAGCGCATCCTGCTGGGTGGACAGCAGGCTGTCGAACGGAATGTTGAGCGAACCGAAGGTGGCGCTCGTCACCTGCGTCTCGGTGAAGCCCTTGATGTTCTTCATGAAGGCCGAAAGACCGACATAACCGATGCCGCCGGTATAGATTTCACCGCCGAGATCGTAGTTGTCCGAGGTGTAGGGCGTCAGGTCCGGGTTGCCCGCGGTCGCCACCAGCGCCGAAGGGTCGGAGAAGGTGATGCCCGGCAGGATCTGGCCCGCGTCCGGACGGGTCATGGTGCGCGAGGCGGACGCGCGCAGCTTGACGTTGTCCATCAGGTCGTAGGTCAGGTTGATCGAGGGCAGGAAGTTGTCGTAGTTCGACTTCGCCGTGATATCGACGATGGTGGTGCCGACCTGGCTCGGCCCGACGACGACCTGGCGGGTGTGGGCATAGCGCATGCCCGCATTGGCGTGCAGGTCGCGGCCGAACAGCTGGGTCACGCCGTTCAGCTCGAAGTAGGCGCCGAACACTTCCTCGTCCATGTCGCCGGTCGCGCCGCCGGTCACCGCGCCGCGTGCCTCGGGCGCGCTGTCGCGGTAGCTGGCATAGTTGGTGGCGGCCTTCAGGGCGTCGAAGTCCGGCACGACGAAGGCGTTGTAGCCTACGCTGCCGCTGGCGAGGTGGCCGAAGTTGCTGACCGGGAACTGCTTCAGGTACTGCGCGATCGACGAGGTGGGAACTGAGCCGGTGGCGCCGGTGCAGCCCGTGCCGCAGACCGAAAGCTGGTAGGCGCTGCTGTTGTCGTAAGCGCGGATCGAACGCTCGGCGCGGTCATAGGCGCCGCCGAACTTCACGCTGAACTGATCGTCGCCGATCGTGGTGTCGAGGTGCGCGCCCTTGGTGTCGGTGCTGCGACGCACGAGCTGGATGTTCTGGCGATACCACTGCCAGCCGAGGTTCGGGTCGTTGAGATCGACATTGGTGGTGATGAGCGGGCGGTTCGAGGCGCCGGTGTTGTCATAGTAGACGTCCACGCCCGAATTCGGCGCGGTCTGGAAGGCGAAGGTCGGCTGTTCGCGGAAGAACGAGCTCTTCGACCAGTTGGCGCTCGCCTCCACCTTCACGGTGTCGGAAGGCTGCCAGGTCACGCTCGGGTTGATGTTCCAGAACTTGGTGGTCTGCTTGAACAGGCTGGCTTCGAGGAAGAACGACGAGTTCGCGAAAGTGCCGCTGGTGACGACGTTGTTTTCGTCCACCGTAAGGTCGATCGGGATCATGCCGCCGGTCGCCTGCGCGCCGGTGCCCGGGCCCGAGTTGCGGACCTGCCAGTTCATGTTGACCTTGGTGTAGTCACGCTTGGACCTGGCCCAGATGCCGTCGAGCGCGAAGTGCAGCTCGTCGCTGGGGCGCCATTCGAGCGAGGCCAGCGCCGAGATGCGCGAGCGGTTGCCGGTGGTCAGGCTGTTGCGGCCAAGGCGCGGCAGCAGCGCGGTGCTGAGCTGGCTGGCGGTGAGGCCCGAAGTCTCGACGACATCGACCGGCTGGCCGGCGACGAGGCCGTGACCGGCATTGGCCGGGACGACCGAGGCCCAGTTCCAGTTGTTGTTGCCGGCATCGGTGCAGCCCGTGCCGCAGGAAAGGTTGCCGTCGCCCCAGCCCACGGTCTCGAAACCGTCGACCCGGGTCTTGGTCTTCACGCCGGCCACGCCGACGAGGATGCCGAAGGTATCCGTGGTGTGGCTGGCGACGAGCGCGCCGCGCGGGCTGATCTTGCCGTTGCTGTCGGTGTACTGGCCCTGCGCCACGGCGGTGATGTGGGTGCCTTCCTTGTCGAAGGGACGGGCGTTGCGCAGGTTGACGGTGCCGGCGATGCCGCCTTCGAGGGTCGAGGGCGTCGGGCTCTTGGCAAGGTCGAGGCGGGTGAAGAGTTCCGAGGGGAAGAAGTCGAGGTCGACTTCACGGTTGGCGCTGCCGCCGTTGGTGCCGCCGTCCGACGCCACCTGGAGCTGCGAACCGTTCAGCAGGACGCGGGTGAAGCTCGGGCCGAGACCGCGAATGGCAACTGCGTGCCTTCGCCGTTGATATCGCGGTTGAGGCGCACGCCGGGCATGCGGTTCAGCGTTTCGGCAAGGTTGGTGGCGGGCAGCTTGCCGATGTCCTCGGCGAAGATGGAATCGCCGAAGGTCACGGCTTCCCGCTTGGCATTGGTGGCGCTGGCCAGCGAGGCGCGGATGCCGGTGACGATGATGTCCTCGGTCGTCGGCTCGTCCTGCGGTGCGGGCGCGGGGGCGGCCGGATCGGTTGCGGTGGTCGCCGCCGGGGCGGCGGCCGTGTCCTGCGCATAGGCGGACGGAACGACGAAGCCCTGGAGCGCAGCGGCACTCAGAAGAACGGCACGAACGGAAATCAGGTTGGATCGCATTGGATATCCCCTCCCATGTAACAAGCGTCCGCCTCGTGGCGGATCGCGGGTTGCGCCACTGCTGGTAGCGCTATCATTGATACTTACATATGCCCGCGCCGGAGCGCGTCAACAGTTATGTTAGCGGTATCTTTTATCTGTAGGTGTAGAGCTTTACGCGCTGAATCTGCCATTTTCCGGCTTCCAGGCGGATATGGCGGCCCTGATGCGTCTGGTCTCCGTTCAGCAGGCGAAGCGGCACCCACTTGCCCGAGGCGTCGAATTTGCCCTCGAACGCCGAATCGATTCCGGCAAGCGCGGCGGCATCGGCCCTGGGCTTGAACGTCACGGTAATGCCCTGACCGGCGATCAGGTACTCCTCCGGGCCGATCTGAACGATCATCCCGCCGGCGGCGGCGATCGCCGCGGTCGTGCCGGGCTGCGTGGCATCGGCGCCGGGGTTCGCCACCGGCTTCTGGATATCGGCATAGGCGATGGTGAAGCGATAGGAGCCGATATCGCGGGTTTCCGGCTCGTAGACCAGCGTCTCGTCATAGAGCTGGCGCGGCTTGAAACCGGCCATGCGGTCGGTGCCCTGCGCTTCGAGGATATAGGGCTGAAGCTGCTGGAGCACACCGTAGGCGTCCTTGAGCGGCCCCGGATTCTCGTCCACCGAATCGATCGAGAACGGGCCGAAGCCGATCGCGTCGAGCTGGCCGATGGCATAGAACGCGTTCGCCGGGGCCACCGGATTGCTGGAATTGTGCGCCTCGGGAATGAACAGCACGTTGTCCGGCCGCTTGTAGCGGTTCACGATGTCCACGAAGTTCGGGAAATAGATGTCGGGCGCCAGGAAATCGAGGTGCGGGCCGCCGGCCTTCCAGACGTCGAGCAGGTGCGGCAGCGGGCCGCCGCTGGGATACTCGCCGGGGATGCGGCCCGGACGGTTGAGCGCGACATTGACGTACATCGGGATCGGATAGGCTGCCTTGCCCGCCTCCGCGAGGCGGTCGGCGAAGCGGGCGTAGTGCCATGCCGCGAAGACTTCCGCCGCACCGTCGCCGCCGCCGAACAGGTCGTCCCACGAACCGCTGGTGCGCGCGCCGCGATCGAGCCACATCTGGCGCATGCCCGGGACGAGCGTGTCCTTGTGCGCGACGAGATAGTTCACCAGCTCGGCCGGAACCGGCTCGCGGTAGGCGGCATTGGCGGCGGCGCTGTAGTCCCGCGCGACCGGCAGCATGCCGATCTCGTTCTCTACCTGCACCATGACGACGGTGTTGTCCTTCGCATCCACCGCCTTGAGATGCGCCATGAGCGCGGCATAGGCGCGTTCGTCCGCCTTGAGCGTCTCGGCGCCGAAGGTCGAGAGGATCTCCACCCCCTGCCCGTTGGGAAGTTCTGCGCGCGGGAAGCGCTGCTGGTCGCGCTTCACCCACGCCGGGACATAGGTGGACATGGAGTTCTTCCACGCGCCGAACCACAGGATCACCAGCTTGAGGTTGTTCGCCCGCGCCGCCTTGATCTGGAAATCGACCGAGGACCAGTCGAACGTGCCTTCCACAGGTTCGATCAGTTCCCACGACACCGGCGTCAGCACGGTGTTGAGGTTCATGTCCTTCAGGCGCTTCCAGTGCGGTTCCATGTAGGCCGCGCTGGAAGAGGCGGAATTGCTGAGTTCGCCCGCGATCATCAGCATCGGCTTGCCATTGACGATAAGCTGCTGCGTATCGCCCTTCGCCTCCAGGCGCGGGGCATCGGCGAAAGCGGGCGCGGTGAGGCAAAGGCTCGCGGTGAGGGCCGAGACCGCCATGAAGGCAGTGCGCAAGGTCATGCGTTCTCTCCGAGGAATGCGGTAAGCACGGCGCGGGCGCCGGATGTTTCGAGATGGCCCAGATGCGCGGCCACGGCGTCGAGCGCGGCCTCATCGGGGATGGGGCCGAGCACGGCAAGCGCGGCCGCCGCGCGCGCGCGCGGAGTGGCTGCATCGCGCAGGGCATCGGCAAGGGCCTGCGCGGCGGGATCGTCGATGGCGAAGCTTTCGCCCGCGTCGGTTGTGCCTGCCTGCCAGCGCACCCAGGCCGCAATGGCCAGCGCGATGGCGGCGAAGGAACCGCCCCGTTCCCCCACCGCGCCCAGCGGCGCGAGCAGGCGTTGCGGCAGCTTCTGCGAACCGTCCATGCCGATCTGCCGGGTGCGGTGCTGGAGCGCGCTGTTGGCAAAGCGCGCCATCAGTTCCTTGCGGTAGGCGATCACATCGAGCCCGGCCGGCGGATCGAGCGTGGGCGTGACTTCGTCCCACAGCCGCTCCACGAAGAGCAGGCCCGCCGCGCTGCCGACGAATTCATGCACGAACCGGTCACCGGCAAGCCCGCCGAGATAGGCGATGGCCGAATGCGCGCCGTTGAGCAGGCGCAGCTTGGCTTCCTCCCACGAGGCGACGGCATCGGTAAGCTGCACGCCGAGCGCGGCGAAGTCCGGCCGCTCGCCCGCGAAGCTGTCCTCGATCACCCATTGCAGGAAGGGTTCAGCCTTGACCATGGCGCGGTCTTCCACCCCGATCAGCGCGGCGAGACCGGCAATGTCCTCGTCCGTGGTGGCAGGCACGATGCGGTCCACCATGGTGGCGGGGAAGCTGCAGCTTTCCGAAATCCACGCGGCGAGCGCCGGATCGTGCGCCTCTGCCATGGCAAGCACGGCGCCTTGCAGCAGCGCGCCGTTGTGGGGCAGGTTGTCGCAAGAGAGGATCGAGAGCGGGGCCAGCCCCTGCGCGCGCCGCCGCGCCAGCGCCGCGACAAGGAAGCCCGCCGCCGTGCGCGGACGCTCCAGCCCGGCGAGATCGGCGGCAACATCCGCGTCTTCGGCCATGAGCTTGCCGGTCTTGCGGTTGAGGCAATAGCCCTTCTCGGTCACCGTCAGGGTGACGAGATGCGTATCGGGCGAAGCCAGCGCGGCCACCACCGCCTCCGGGTCTTCCGGCGCGACCAGCACGCGCTGCACCGCGCCCATGATCTGCGGGGTCTGCACCTCTCCCTCGCGCACGAGCAGGGTGTAGAGCCCGTCCTGCGGCGCCATCTGCTCCCGCACCGAGGCCGAGCGCAGCGACACGCCGATCACGCCCCAGCGCAGATCGCCCGAGGCGAGCGCCGCCTCGAACACGGCGGCCTGATGCGCGCGGTGGAAGGCACCGATGCCGAGGTGGACGACCCCCGCCGAAACCGCCGCGCGGTCATAGGCTGGGCGCGCGACGGAGGCCGGAACCTGGCCGAGCGTTTCAGCGCACAGCCTCACAGCTTGTACGCCGCCTTGACGAGATCGTAGGCGAGCGCGCGCGCCACTTCGTGGGCCTCGTCCTCGGGCAGGCGATGTTCGGCGACCAGCTGCGCCAGCCAGGCACAGTCCATCCGCCGGGCCACGTCGTGCCGGGCCGGGATCGAGAGGAAGGCGCGGGTATCGTCATTGAAGCCGACGGTGTTGTAGAAGCCGCCGGTTTCGGTCGCACGTTCGCGGAAACGGCGCATGCCTTCGGGGGAATCGTGGAACCACCACGGCGGGCCAAGCCGCAGCGAGGGATAGTGCCCGGCCAGCGGCGCCAGTTCGCGCGAATAGACGTCCTCATCGAGCGTGAAGAGGATCAGGGTCAGGCGCGGATCGTTGCCATAACGGTCGAGCAGGGGCTTGAGCGCCTCCACGAATTCGCCCGGCATGGGAATGTCGCCACCCTTGTCCCGCCCGAAACGGTCGAGCACGGCCTTGTTGTGGCTGCGATGGACGGCGGGGTGAAGCTGCATGACCATGCCGTCCTCCACGCTCATCCCCGCCATTTCGGTGAGGATCTGGGCGCGGAACAGTTCGGCATCCTGCTTGCTCGCCCCTGCCAGCACGCGCTGGTAGAGCGCCTCGCAGTCTTCGGGCGAAAGGTCGGCGGTCAGGGCGCTGGGGTGGCCGTGATCGGTCGAGGTGGCCCCCGCCTCGCGGAAGCGGGCGCGGTGGAAGCGGTGCGCGGCAAGATAGCCCGCGTAAGTCGAGACGTCCTCACCCGCCATCTCGCCGAACTTCGCGACCTTTTCGGCGAAGCCCGGCGTTTCGGGATCGACCACCGGATCGGGACGATAGGCGGTGACGACGCGGCCGTTCCAGCCGCTTTCCCGGATCGCGCGGTGATGGGCCAGCGGGTCCAGCGGACCTTCGGTGGTGGCGATCAGTTCGATGTTGAACTTTTCGAACAGCGCGCGGGGGCGAAACGCCTCGGTCTTCAGCGCGGCGTCGATCACTTCGTAATAGTGCTCCGCCGTCGTCTCATCCAGCAGCACGTCCAGCCCGAAGACTTCGGCAAAGACCCAGTCCAGCCACATGCGCGAAGGCGTGCCCCGGAACAGGTGGTAGTGCTTCGCGAAGATGCTCCAGATCTTGCGCGGGTCCTGCTCCACCGGGCTGCCGTCTACACTGGGCACGCCCAGCGATTCCAGCGCGACGCCCTGCGAATAGAGCATGCGGAACACATAGTGGTCCGGCACGATCAGCAGCGAGGCCGGGTCCGTGAACGGCTCGTCATAAGCGAACCATGCCGGATCGGTATGTCCGTGCGGGCTGACGATCGGCAGGTCCTTCACGCCCTCGTAAAGCGCGCGCGCGATGGCGCGGGTGCCGGGGTCGGCCGGGAACAGGCGGTCGGGATGGAGAACGAGAGGACGCGTCATGCTGTAGCTTTCTCGCCGTCGGGATCGGCGACCTGGTAGCGGGGAAGGATCAGGTGAATGACGGCAAGCGCCACGAGATAGGCGCAGGAGGCGACCACGAAGATCGGCTCGTAGCTGCCCACGCTTTCGAGGATGGCTCCGGCGAACTTGGCCATGAGCATGCCGCCCACCGCGCCCGAAAGGCCGCCGAGACCGACGACCGATCCGGTCATCCAGCGCGGCATCGTGTCACCCGGCAGAGCGTAGAGATTGGCCGAGAAGCCCTGATGGCCGGCGCAAGCAAGGCCCACCAGCGCCACCGCCGTCCACAGCCCCGGCGCGTTCGGGGCCATGGCGATCGGCACGGCGCAAAGCGCGGCGAAGAACATGGCGGTCTTGCGCGAGCGGTTGACGCTCCAGCCCCGGCCGATGAAGCGCGAGGAAGCCCAGCCGCCCAGCACCGAGCCGACGTCGGCCAGGATATAGACCGCGATCAGCGGCGGGCCGAAATCCAGCATCTTCACGCCGAACTGCTTGTTGAAGAAGTCCGGCAGCCAGAACAGGAAGGTCCACCATACCGGGTCGATCAGGAAGCGGCCCAGCATATAGGCCCAGGTCTGGCGATAGCCGAACAGCGCGCGCCACTTGACCGGGCGGGGCTTTTCCACCGGATCGGCCTCGATCCAGGCCAGTTCCTCAGCGCTGAGGTTCTTCTTGTCGCGCGGGCGGCGGTAGAAGCCCAGCCATGCCGCCAGCCACAGCACCGTGAGCAGGCCGGTGAGGATGAAGGCCCAGCGCCAGCCCAGCGTCAGCGCGATCACCGGCACCACCAGCGGCGTCAGGATCGCGCCGACGTTGGAGCCGGCGTTGAAGATGCCGATGGCGAAGGCGCGCTCGCGCTTGGGGAACCATTCGTTGGTGGCGGCGATGGCGGCGGGGAACGTCCCCGCCTCGCCGATGGCCAGCGGAATGCGGGCGATCAGCATGCCGCTGGTGGAAGTGAACAGCGCATGCGCCATGTGGCCCACGGTCCAGAGCGTCACCGCCAGCGCATAGCCAGCGCGGGCGCCGAGCCGGTCGATCAGGCGGCCGAACACGACATAGGCAATGCCGTAGCCCGCCTGGAACCAGATCGCGAGATCGGCATAGCCGCTCTCGCTCCAGCCGTAGCGCGCCTGCAGTTCCGGCTTGAGCGTGGGCAGGACCAGCCGGTCCACATAGCTCAGGACCACCGCCGCAAAGAGCAGCGCGCAGACGATCCAGCGGATCCGGCCCGAGGGTTTCCCCGGCCCGGTCGCGGTTTCCATGGATGGCGTCACGCCGTTCACCACGCTCACCAGTTGTACATCGTGCCGTCTTCGAGGCGGTTCACCGGCAGGAAGGCGCGGCTGTATTCGTAGCCGGCGGCCAGTTCCTCATCGATGTCCACGCCCAGCCCCGGCGCTTCGCCCGGGTGCATCATGCCGTTCTCGAAGGTATAGGCATGGGGGAAGACCGCGTCCGTTTCCGGCGTGTGGCGCATGTATTCCTGCACGCCGAAGTTCGGCACCGAAAGGTCGAAGTGCAGGGCAGCGGCCATGCAGACCGGCGACAGGTCGGTGGCGCCGTGGCAGCCGGTGCGGATCTGGTAGAGATCGGCCAGCGCGGCGATGCGGCGCAGATGGGTAATGCCGCCTGCGTGAACCACGGTGGCGCGGATATAGTCGATCAGCTGGTTCTGGATCAGGTCCTTGCAGTCCCAGATCGAGTTGAAGATCTCGCCCACGGCCAGCGGCGCGGTGGTGTGCTGGCGGATCAGCTTGAACGCTTCCTGGTTTTCGGCAGGGGTCGCGTCTTCCAGCCAGAACGGGCGATAGGGCTCCAGGTCCTTGCCCAGACGGCCCGCCTCGATCGGGGTGAGGCGGTGGTGGATATCGTGCAGCAGGTGCACGTCCCAGCCCAGCGCCTCGCGCGCGGCCTTGAACAGTTCGGGCACGACGCGCAGGTACTTCGCGGTGTTCCAGACGTTTTCGGTCGGCAGGTCGGCGTCGGCGGGCTCGTAGAAGTACTTGTCCTTGGAGACGCCGTAGGTCGAGGCCATGCCGGGCACGCCGCACTGGAGGCGGATCGCCTTGTAGCCCTGCTTCTGGTAATCGAGCGCGACCTCGATGGTGTCCTCGATCGTCGTGCCGTTGGCGTGACCGTAGACCATCACGCCTTCGCGGCTCGCGCCGCCGAGCAGCTGGTAGACCGGAAGGCCCGCGATCTTGCCCTTGATATCCCACAGCGCCATGTCGACGGCGGCGATGGCGGTCATCGTCACCGGGCCGCGGCGCCAGTAGGCACCCTTGTAAAGGTACTGCCAGACGTCCTCGATGCGGTGCGCGTCGCGGCCGATCAGGCAGGGGATCACATGGTCGGTCAGGTAGCTGGCGACCGACAGCTCCCGGCCGTTGAGCGTGGCGTCACCGACGCCGGTGGTGCCGTCGTCACAGGTGATCTTGAGCGTGACGAAGTTGCGTCCCGGACAGGTGATGATGACTTTGGCATCGACGATCTTGGGCATTGCGGGAATCCTCAGGCGATTTCGAGGGTTGTGGTCTTGAGATCGGCGCTGCTGGCGCCGACCATGATATCGAACAGGCCCGGTTCGACGACTTCGCGCATGGCCTCGTTCCAGAGGCTGAAATCGTCGGGGCCGAGGGTGAATTCGATCCGGCGCGTTTCGCCGGGCTTCAGCGTGACACGGCGGAAACCGCGCAGTTCCATGACCGGGCGGGTGACGCTGGCGGCCTGGTCGTGGACATAGAGCTGCACCACTTCGTCGCCCGCGCGCTGGCCGGTGTTGGTCACGTCGACAGAAACGGTGACATTGCCCGCCGTGCCGATGCGCGGTGCCGAAAGGCTGGGCGCGCCCACGCTGAACGTGGTGTAGCTGAGCCCGAAACCGAAGGGATAGAGCGGCGCGGTCTCGGTGAAGAGATAGCCGCGCTTGGCGGACGGCTTGTGGTTGTAGAAGAAGGGCACCTGCCCCACGTCCCTGACCACGGTGACCGGCAGCTTGGCGCCGGGATTGACGTCTCCGAACAATGCCTCAGCCATGGCGGTGCCGCCTTCCTGCCCGAGATACCAGCATTCGAGGATCGCATCGGCCTGCTCGGCCACGGTGGGCCAGGAAGGCGGGCGGCCGTTGAGCGCGACGACGATCACCGGCTTGCCGGTGGCCTTGAGCGCGCGGAACAGGTCGTTCTGCTCGCCCACGAGGTCAAGCTCGGTGCGGTCGCCGAGGTGGTTCCTGGCATAGCCTTCGCGGCTGGTCTGTTCGGTATCGCCAATGGCCAGCACCACCACGTCGCAGCTCTTGGCCACTTCCGCGGCCTCGGCGATCAGCGCGCGGTTCTTTGCCGGGTCCGCCAGCAGCACTTCGTTGGCCGAACGATCCTCGCTCTGCGTAATGAACACGCCCTGCGCGAAGACGACTTCGGCCTTGCCCGCGACGCGTGCCTTGATGCCTTCGACAAGGTTCACGCTCGAACGCGGTTCTGACGAATAGCCGCCAAGGCGGGTGACATTGGCGTTCGGCCCGATCACCGCGATGCGCTTCTGCGCGCCCGCCGTCAGCGGCAGGACGCCGGTATTCCTGAGCAGGCAGATCGACTTGCGCGCCGCTTCCAGTGCCAGCGCGCGGGCTTCGGGATTGGCGGTGAGTTTCGCGGAAGCCTTGGGATCGACCGGCCCCGCCTCGAACATGCCGCCGCGGAACTTCAGCGTCAGCATGTGGCGGCAGGCGGCATCGACGGCGGCAAGCGGCACCAGACCCTTGCGCACCTGATCGGCCAGCGTGCGATAGGCCTCGCCGTCCGGCAGGTCGCAATCGACGCCCGCATGGAGGGCAAGGCGCGCCGCGCCCTCGATATCGCTGGCGAGGTGGTGGAACGAGGCGAGTTCGCCGATCGCCGCATAGTCGCTGACCACGGCGCCGTCGAAGCCCCATTCGCCGCGCAGCACGTCTTCCAGCAGCCAGCGATTGGCGTGGCTGGGGATGCCGTCGATCTCGTTGTACGACGGCATGACGGCGGCGATGCCGGTGCGGCGCACCACTTCGCGGAACGGCGGGAAGAACGAATCGTAAAGCTCGCGCTTGCCGAGCGGGGCCGGGGCGACATTGTTGCCCGCTTCGGGCTGGCCGTGGCCGGTCATGTGCTTGAGCGTGGCGAAGACCTTGCCCTCGCCCAGTTCCTTGCCCGGCCCCTGCAGGCCGCGCACGGCGGCAACGCCCATTTCTCCGCAAAGATAGGGGTCTTCGCCGAAGGTTTCCTCGATCCGGCCCCAGCGCGGGTCGCGGGCGATGTCCACCACCGGCGAAAGCGCCAGGGTGGAACCGTGGGCGCGCACTTCGCGGCCGATCACCGACTGCACGCGTTCCACCAGATCGGTGTCGAAGCTGCCCGCCATGGCGATGGCCTGCGGGAAACTGGTCGCTTCGGGCGCCATGTAGCCGTGGAGCGATTCCTCATGGAACAGCACCGGAATGCCGAGCCGGGTCTGCTCTCGCGCCCATTTCTGGGCGGCGTTGACAAAGGCGATGGTATCGGCAGGCTTGCGCCAGCGCCCGGTCACTTCGGTGCCGGTATTGTTGGCCGTGGCCGCGCCGCCCCGGTCGGACGGGCGGGCGATCTGGCCGATGCCGTCGGGATGGGCCTTGCTGGCGCGAACCGGATCGAAAGCGCGCGATTCGTCCATGATCTCGCGCTTGCGGGTGGAAAGCGTGACGAGCTGGGCCACCTTCTCGTCCAGCGTCATGCGGGCCATCAGGTCCTTCACGCGCAGGTCTACGGGAACCTTGGGGTCCTTGTAGAGCGGCGCGGCGGCGCGCGCGGAAACCGGAAGGAAAGCCAGCATCGAGGCGCCCGCGCCCCAGCGCAGCAGTTCGCGGCGTTTCACGGGAGCGGCGATCATGCGCACACCGCCACGGACGAAAGGCGCGATCCCGCAAGCGTCAGACAAACCGGAAAAATCATCTTCCTCCCCTGCATCCCCGGACCCTTTCGGCCCATTTCCCAATCGGGCGGCAAAGTGTGTTGCCTGCCCGGAACTTTATGTGGTAGCGCTATCATGCGCGACAACGAACAAGCTTGTCAATGGCATCGCCGCGCTAATTAAATTTCGGCCACCGGGCCACGATCTGGGACACAGGGGAGGATGATGAAGAAGCGGCTTCTGACGATCGGCGTATGCGTGACGGCCCTTGGCTTCGCGAGCGCGCCTGCCCTTGCAAACGATGGCTACGACCTCTGGCTCGCGCCTGCAAGCGCCCCCGCCACCACCGAAATCCGCGTGATCGGCCAGTCCGAAACGCTGGACCGCGCCGCCGGCGAACTGCGCCGCGACCTTGCCGCGTCGCCGCTTCCCGTGGTGCTCGGCAAGGCCGACGATCCAGCCCTTGCCGCGCTGCGCCTGCCCGCGGCATCGCTGGGCGAGGAAGGCTATCTGGTGCGCGCCGGCACGCTCGATGGCCGCAAGGTGCTGCTCGTCACCGGCAAGACCGACCGCGCCGTGCTCTACGGTGCCTTCGCGCTGATCCGCGCGCAGAAGACCGGCGCCGACCTTGCCGGAATCGATCTCCGCTCCGCCCCGAAGATCGGCCTGCGCGTGCTCAACCACTGGGACAACCTCGATGGTTCGGTGGAGCGCGGCTACGCCGGGCAATCGCTGTGGGACTGGTGGACCCTGCCGGACTTCAAGGACCCCCGCTACACCGACTATGCCCGCGCCAATGCCGCGCTGGGCATCAACGGCATCGTGCTCAACAACGTCAACGCCAAGCCCGAGAGCCTGACCGCGCCTTATATCGCCAAGGCCCGGGCGCTGGCCGAAGTGTTCCGCCCCTGGGGCATCAAGGTCTACCTTTCGGCGCGCTTCTCCGCACCGATCGAGATCGGCCATCTCAAGAGCGCCGATCCCCTCGATCCCGAGGTAGCGGCCTGGTGGAAGGCGAAGTCCGACGAGATCTACGCCGCGATCCCCGATTTCGGCGGCTTCCTCGTCAAGGCCAACAGCGAAGGCCAGCCCGGCCCGCGCGACTATCACCGCAGCCATGCGGAAGGCGCCAACATGCTGGCCGCCGCCGTCGCGCCGCACGGCGGCATCGTGATGTGGCGCGCCTTCGTCTATGCCGAGACCGACCCGGACGACCGCGCCAAGCAGGCCTATACCGAGTTCAAGCCGCTGGACGGCAAGTTCGCCGACAACGTGCTGGTGCAGGTCAAGAATGGCGCCATCGACTTCCAGCCGCGCGAACCGTTCCATCCGCTGTTCGGCGCCATGCCGAAGACGCCGATGATGCTGGAACTCCAGATCACCAAGGAATACCTCGGCTTCGCCACGCACCTCGCCTACCTTGGAACGATGTTCGAGGAAGTACTGGAGGCAGACACTCGCGCCAGGGGCAAGGGATCGACCGTGGCCAAGGTGGTGGACGGTTCGCTCTACGGCCACAAGCTCAGCGGCATTGCCGGGGTTGCCAATGTCGGGCGCGACCGCGACTGGTCGGGCTCCACGTTCAACCAAGCCAACTGGTACGCCTTCGGCCGCCTCGCCTGGGACCCGACGCTTTCCGCCGACGCCATCGCCCGCGAATGGGCGCAGCAGACCTTCGGCAACGACCCGCGCGTGGTCGATACGGCGGTGAAGATGATGATGGCCTCGCGCGAGGCGGTGGTGGACTATACCGGGCCGTTCGGCCTCGCCCACCTCATGGGCACGGGCCATCACTATGGCCCGGGGCCATGGATCAGCGATCTTGCCCGGCCCGAGTGGAACCCGGTCTATTATCACAAGGCCGACCGCAACGGCATCGGCTTCGACCGCACGAGAACCGGCAGCAATGCCGTGGCCCAGTACGAACCCGCCGTGGCGAAACTTCTCGCCGATCCGCGCACCACGCCGGAAAGCGAACTGCTGTGGTTCCACCACCTGCCGTGGGACTGGAAGATGAAATCCGGCCGCACGCTCTGGCAGGAGATGGTCGGCCATTACGATCGCGGCGTGGCCACGGTCGCGCAGATGCAGGCGGACTGGCAGGGCGTGAAGGACAAGGTGGACCCCGAACGCTGGCAGAAAACCGCCAGTTATCTGCAGATCCAGCATAACGAGGCCAAGTGGTGGCGCGATGCCAGCCTGGCCTACTGGATGTCGGTCAACGGCCTGCCCCTGCCCGCCGGCGTGGCCGCGCCGGAGCACGATCTGGCCTGGTACAAGGCGCAGGATTTCCCTCTCGCACCCGGACACCCGCACTGACCATCCGCACTGATCGCCGTTCGATGGTTGCGCTATCACCCGGATTTGTGGTGTTAGCGAACATTCCCCGGTGCTCTCCATGAGCGCCGGGGCTCCGCCAGGGAACCAGATGAGCACCAATACCAGAGGTCCGCGCAAGCAGCGCTCCAGCGCCAAGATCGACGATGTCGCCCGCCTCGCGGGGGTTTCGCCGATGACGGTCAGCCGCGTCATCAACAAGGGCGCCAACGTCCGCGAGGAAACCCGCCGCAAGGTCGAGGCCGCCATCGCCGAACTGAACTACGCCCCCAGCACCGCCGCGCGCGTGCTGGCGGGCGGAGAGGATCTCAGGATCGGCCTGCTCCATTCCAACCCGAGCTTTGCCTATCTCAGCGAATTCCTCGTCGGCGCGCTGGAGGAAACCAGCACGGCCAATGCCCAGCTTCTGGTCAAGCCCTGCAACGAGGAAGGCGCCGAGGCGAAGGCCGTGGCGCAGCTGCTGCGCACCCGTATCGACGGGGTGATCCTGCCGCCGCCGCTCAGCGATTCCCCGGCCGTGCTCGAGGCGCTCCGGCATGCCGACGTGCCGGTAGTGGCGGTCGCCACGGGCCGCGCGCCGGAATGGGCGCTCTCGGTGAGCATCGACGACCGCGAAGCCGCCTTCACGATGACGCACCACCTCGCCGCGCTGGGGCATAGGCGGATCGGCTTCATCACCGGCCATCCCAACCAGACCGCAAGCGCCGAGCGGCTCGACGGCTACCGCGAGGCGCTTTCCGCGCTCAGCCTGCCGTTCGATCCCTCGCTGGTGGCGCAGGGCTACTTCACCTATCGCTCGGGGCTGGAGGCTGCCGCGCAATTGCTCGACCTGCAGGCGCCGCCGACCGCGATCTTCGCCTCGAACGACGACATGGCCGCCGCCGCGATCACCGTGGCGCACCGGCGCGGGCTGGACGTGCCGGGCGCGCTGACCGTCTGCGGCTTCGACGATACCGCGCTGGCCGTCTCGGTCTGGCCCGAACTGACCACGATCCGCCAGCCCACCGCCGAAATGGCGCGCCGCGCGGTGCGTCTGCTGATCGGCGAGATCCGTTCGCGCAATGGCGGCGCCGCTGCGGGCGACCATCCGCACGTGGTGGCGGAATTCAAGCTGATCCGCCGCGATTCCGACGCAGCGCCGCGCGCCTGAACGTGCTGAAGGATGCCGGGACAGCCCGGCATCCTTCCTGAATACCGCTTACCTCCAACCTGCATCGACGAAGTAGTCGTGCCCGGTGCACATGGCGCCGTCGTCTGAGGCGAGGAAGAGGCAGAGGGCGGCGACGTCGGCGGGCTGGATGCGGGCCTTGAGGCACTGTGCGGCCATGATCTCGGCCTCGCCCTCGGGGGTGTACCACTGTTTCTGGCGCGGGGTG
>NZ_LGJH01000164.1 GCF_001298105.1 Novosphingobium sp. ST904
CCCGCGAACTGCGAGCGATTTCTGCCTCGTGAGCAAGCGACTGACCGCTGAGCCTGCGCCGGCGGCCGGGCAGGATGATCCCGGCAACAGGTTCGACACGGACGAAACATTTGCGGAAATCGTCGGCCACAACCAGGTCTATGACCGGCTGTGTATCAATAGGTGAGGCTGGACGCTCGAGATTTCGAACCAAGGCGGGCGCTTGAACCGTCGTTGTGATCGACTTTTCGTGCAAAGGCCGCAAAGGGTTGCGCATTCGATAGGTATTTATGCATATCCCGCAATGAAAGCTGTGGGGTTGCTGGCAGTCTAGCATGCGTTCCAAGCCGTTTAGCTCGGCGCGCCAGCTGTACCACGGGCTGCTTCCCCGTTCAGGCTCTGGGTTCAGCGCCAGCCAGGTAGATCGAATGCGGTGGAAAAGTATGTCGGCCATTCACGAACAAAGCGCTCTCGCTCCGAGTCGGGTCAAGAGATTTGTTCTTAATATGTTCTGAAATATCGAAGCTGCCGCGCCAACAAAACAGGGCCCGAAGGCGGTTAGCCCCGGGCCCATGTTGGAATTCCAACATTGGAAATGTTGGAATTATGAGGCTAAGTCTTTGAAAAACGGTGACGGGTCCACCATGGGTCGTTTCCTAGAAATCCTCTGACGCCTCGACGTCAGGTGGGGACCATATGCGTCGGACCACGGTCCGGGCAGGGACAGCCCCCAATGGATTGCTTATAGCCTCAGGGATGTTCGAACGGCACGTGCCGGGCAGATCCCGTCACCCCTTAGTTAGGCGTTCGGCGAGCCATCCTCAAGGCGCTGCGCGAGATTTTCGACATGATCGGCAATCTTTGCGAGTTTTTCCACGAAGGCGGGCGGAAACGCGGGCTCGGCGGGAGCCGGGGGAGGGGGGGGCTGGAGCGGGGGGCGCTGGCGAAGTTCGTGCAGTTCGTCTGCCAGCATCAGTGAGGCAAACAGCAGCATGCGGGGTTCGGTCTGTCCCACGACGCCGGCATGACCGAGCTTCTCGTCGATCATCGCCGCAAGCTTCGTGACGTGAGCTTCCTCGCCGTCTGCGCAGGCGAGCATGAATTCGCGCCCGCCGATCGTAAGGGTGATGTTTGCCATGGCTGCTATCAGGACCGGCGCTGCGCGAGGAGCGCGTCGATCTCGCCGAGCGCTTCCTCCACGGTGCCGCGAAGCCTGCCATGACGGTCCTGCAGGGCGCGGGTTTGCGATACCGCACTTTCCAGCCGCGAAAGTGCGGCTTCGATCCGATCGATCGCCGTCTGGGCCGCTGCTTCGTTCGTCGCCTTGCTGGTCGCTTCGTTCATGGGCGAGTGGCTACAGTGAAAAAGCCAAAACGCAATCAATTGGCGGCCCTTGTTCACAATCCTTTCGATCAACCGAGGCGATTGTGCCACCATGTGATTGGCACACATATGTACAAGCCCCCATGTACGGGAGGCCTAAATGGACGTTAGGCGAACTTGACGGGAGACGGCCTCGCCCTAAAGGGGGTCGGCAAGTTCGAATCGTCCCATTTTCCGTTTCCGGAGCCTCACGATGACCCTTGCTGCTGACCGTCTCGCGCCGATGGCCAATGCCATCCGCGCGCTGTCGATGGACGCGGTCCAGGCGGCCAACAGTGGCCACCCCGGCATGCCCATGGGCATGGCCGATGTCGCGACCGTCCTTTTCGCCAAGTTCCTTAAGTTCGATCCCGCCGCGCCCAAGTGGGCTGACCGCGACCGCTTCGTGCTGTCGGCCGGTCACGGATCGATGCTGATCTACTCGCTGCTCCACCTGACCGGCTATGCCAGCCCGACGATGGACGACATCCGTGGCTTCCGTCAGCTGGGCTCGGTCTGCGCCGGTCACCCGGAAAACTTTCTGATCGAAGGCGTCGAATGCACCACCGGCCCGCTCGGCCAGGGTCTGGCCATGGCGGTCGGCATGGCGATGGCGGAGCGTCAGCTCAACGCCACCTTCGGCGACGATCTGGTTGATCACAAGACCTGGGTCATCGCCGGTGACGGCTGCCTCATGGAAGGCATCAACCACGAAGCCATCGGTCTTGCCGGCACGCTCAAGCTGGGCCGCCTGAAGGTGCTGTGGGACGACAACAAGATCACCATCGACGGCGACACCTCGCTGTCGACCAGCGAGGACATCCCGGCGCGCTACCGCGCTTCGGGCTGGGACGTGTTCGAGTGCGACGGTCATGACTTCGCCGACATCGAGCGCGCGCTGGCCGAGGCTGCCGCTTCGGACAAGCCGACGCTGGTCGCCTGCAAGACCGTGATCGGCAAGGGTGCCCCCAACAAGCAGGGCGGCCACGACGTTCACGGCGCTGCGCTGGGCGAGGCCGAAGTGGCCGCTGCCCGCGAATACCTGGGCTGGACCTCAGCTCCCTTCGAGGTTCCGGCGGAAATCCTGGCCGACTGGCGCTCGCTGGGTCAGGCCGGTGCCACTGCTCATGCCGACTGGTTCGGCCGCCTTGCCGCTTCCGACAAGGCTGACGAGTTCACGCGCCGCATGGCTGGCGAACTGCCGGAGACCGACGCGATCCGTGCCAAGCTGGCCGAATGGCTGGAAGGCGATTCCACCGTCGCCACCCGCAAGGCCTCGGAAAACTGGCTGAACGTGCTGGCCCCGGCGATCCCCGAGATGATCGGCGGTTCTGCCGACCTTACCGGTTCGAACAACACCAAGGCCAAGTGCCAGGAACCGTTCACGCCGGACAACTACGGCGGCCGCTACGTCTACTACGGCATCCGTGAATTCGGCATGGCCGCGGCCTTGAACGGCATGGCGCTGCATGGCGGCGTGATCCCCTATGGCGGCACCTTCCTGATCTTCTCGGACTACTGCCGCAATGCGATCCGTCTCTCGGCGCTGCAGCAGACCCGCGCGATCTATGTGCTGACTCACGATTCGATCGGCCTTGGCGAAGACGGCCCGACTCACCAGCCGGTCGAGCATGTCATGTCCATGCGCATGATCCCGAACCTTTACGTGTTCCGTCCCGCCGACGTCATCGAGACGGCGGAATGCTGGAATATCGCGCTGGAATCGCAGGACACCCCTTCGGTGCTGGCGCTTACCCGCCAGAACCTGCCGCAGCTGCGCAAGACGGGCGACATGCTCTCGGCGCGCGGCGCCTACACGCTCCGCCATGCCGAGGGCGACCGCAAGGTCATCCTCATCGCCACCGGTTCGGAAGTCGAACTGGCGGTGAAGGTGAAGGCCGAGCTGGAATCGCAGGGAATCGGCGCCGACGTGGTCTCGATGCCGTGCATGGAGCTCTTCGCCGCTCAGGACGAAGCGTACCAGCACGAGGTTCTGCCGAACGATCCGTCGATCCTGAAGGTCTCGATCGAGGCCGGCGTTACCATGGGCTGGGAGCGCTATACCGCGCAGAGCCGCAACGGCGGCCTGAATATCGGTCTGGACCGCTTCGGCGCCTCGGCTCCGGCCAAGGACCTCTTCGCTCGCTTCGGCTTCACCGTTGATGCGATCGTTCCGAAGATTCTCAATAAACTCAGCGTGTAAACAGGAGAATTGCACATGGCGACCAAGGTTGCGATCAACGGTTTCGGACGTATCGGGCGCAACGTCGCGCGCGCCATTCTCGAGCGCACGGACCACGACCTCGAACTGGTTTCGATCAACGACCTTGCCGACGCTAAGGCCAATGCCCTCCTGTTCAAGCGTGACAGCGTCCACGGTACTTTCGAAGGCACTGTGGAAGTCGACGGCACTGACCTGATCGTCAACGGCAAGCGTATCCACGTCACTGCCGAGCGCGATCCGGCCAACCTGCCGCACGCCGCGCAGGGCATCGAGATCGTCCTGGAATGCACCGGTTTCTTCACCAACAAGGAATCGGCCTCCAAGCACATCGACGCCGGCGCCAAGCGCGTTCTGGTTTCGGCCCCCGCCAAGGGCGTGGACCTCACCGTCGTTTACGGCGTGAACCACAAGGAACTGACCGCCGAGCACGTCGTCGTCTCGAACGCATCGTGCACCACCAACTGCCTGGCACCTTTCGCCAAGGTTCTGCATGAGAAGATCGGTATCGAGCGCGGTCTGATGACCACGATCCACTCGTACACCAACGACCAGAAGATCCTCGACCAGATCCACAGCGACCCGCGCCGCGCCCGCGCCGCCGCGATGAACATGATCCCGACCAGCACCGGCGCTGCCGTTGCCGTGGGCCTCGTTCTTCCGGACCTCAAGGGCAAGCTCGACGGTTCGTCGATCCGCGTGCCGACCCCGAACGTCTCGGTCGTCGACCTGACCTTCGTGCCGAAGCGCGACACGACCACCGAGGAAGTCAACGCGCTGCTCAAGGAAGCGGCCGAGGGCGAGCTCAAGGGCGTGCTTGGTTACACCGAGGAACCGCTGGTTTCGATCGACTTCAACCACGATGCGCATTCGTCGACCATCGACAGCCTTGAGACTTCGGTTCTCGAAGGCAAGCTGGTCCGCGTCCTGTCGTGGTACGATAACGAGTGGGGCTTCTCCAACCGCATGGTCGACACGGCCGGCGTGATGGCGGGCCTGCTCTGAGGACCTGATGGAGACGGGCCGTCTCGTCGGCAGCGTGCGGGAGGAGGAGCCTGTATGCGCCGGTGAAACGGCGGTCCGTCGCCCGACTGTCGCCGCGGGAGTCCATACCGGACTTTCGCGGCGCGGTGCGTCCGGAGCCCGTCTCGCGGGCCGGAACATCGAGGAATGCTCCCGGTCCTGAACCGGGAAACTGAACCGGCGCGGACCTGTACGCCGTGCCTTCGAGCGGCGGGCCCGGCGCGGGCCCGCAGGACGGCGCTATCGCCGCCGTCGAGATAAGGATCGAGCAATGAGCGCTTTCAAGACCCTTGATGACCTTGGTGACGTGACGGGGAAAGTTGCGCTCGTGCGCGTCGACCTCAACCTGCCGATGAACGACGGCGTCGTCACCGATGATACCCGCATTCGCGCCGCTGTGCCGACCGTGCTGGAACTTGCCGAAAAGGGCGCCAAGGTTCTCCTGCTCGCTCACTTCGGCCGCCCCAAGGGCGACCGCGTGCCCAGCATGTCGCTGTCGATGGTGGTCGGCGCGGTCGAGAAGGTGCTCGGCAAGGAAGTGATGTTCGTCCCAGAGATCGCCGGTGACGTGGTCAAGCAGACCGTCGGCATCCTGCGCGCCGGCGACATTGCCATTCTCGAGAATACCCGTTTCTGGAAGGGCGAGGAGAAGAACGACCCTGAACTCGTCAAGGCGATTGCCGAGAACGCGGACTTCTACGTGAACGATGCCTTTTCCGCGGCGCACCGCGCCCATGCGACGACGGAGGGCCTTGCCCACGTCCTTCCTGCCTATGCGGGCCGCTCGATGCAGGTCGAACTGGAAGCGCTCGACAAGGCGCTGGGCAGCCCGGAAAAGCCGGTTGCGGCCGTGGTCGGCGGCGCCAAGGTTTCCTCGAAGCTCGACGTGCTCAAGCACCTCGTCACGCAGGTCGATCACCTGATCATCGGCGGCGGCATGGCCAATACCTTCCTCGCCGCCAAGGGCGTGGACGTGGGCAAGTCGCTTTGCGAACATGACCTGACCGGCACTGCGACCGAGATCCTCGACGTGGCCGACAAGTCGGGCTGCACTGTCCATCTGCCTTACGAAGTGGTGGTCTCGAAGGAATTCGCCGCCAATCCGCCCAGCCTGCGCACCTGCAATGTCCACGAAGTGGCTGCTGACGAGATGATCCTCGACGTCGGCCCGCTTGCCGTGGAGGCCCTGGGTGACGTGCTCAAGACCTGCCGCACGCTCGTATGGAACGGCCCGCTCGGCGCATTCGAGACGGTTCCGTTCGATGCCGCTACCGTGGCTCTGGCCAGAACCGCGGCTGCGCTGACCCGCGAAGGTTCGCTGGTTTCGGTCGCGGGCGGCGGCGATACTGTCGCGGCACTGCATCATGCAGGCGTGGCGGACGATTTTTCGTACATTTCGACGGCAGGCGGTGCCTTCCTCGAATGGATGGAAGGCAAGGAACTTCCCGGCGTGGCCGCACTTTCGGCCTGAGCCGCCGATCTGCTGGGGGAGGGGCGGCAAGCATGAACAGATCGATGCCTGCCGCTCGTCCCGAACGGCAACTGCCCTGGCACGGCAGATATGTAACGCTTGACGGCATGCGCGGGATCGCCGCGCTTGCCGTCGCGCTGTTTCATTTCAACATTTCCCAGGCGCCGCACGGGTATGTTGCGGTGGATTTCTTCTTCGCACTGTCCGGCTTCGTGCTCTGCACGAGCTACCTGTCTCGTTGGCAGGGAGGCATGGGTACCGGCGCTTTCATGGCGAAGCGCCTCGTGCGTCTCTATCCGCTGTTCCTCGTCGGTGTGCTGCTGACGACCACGGTCGGCCTCGTACGGCACCATACCGGCGGCGATACCTCGCTGAGCCTGCCGACGATCGCCATCAGCACGGCGTTGAACGCTCTGATGCTGCCATCGCCGCTGACAGGCACGCTGTTTCCGCTCAATGTCCCGGCATGGTCACTGTTCTATGAGCTCATCGCCAATCTGGTGATGATCGTAGTGCTCTTCCGCCTTCCGCGGCTTCTGCTGCTGGTCGTCTGCCTGGCCTCGGCATGGTGGTTCGCCCCGGCGGTTCTTGAGAACGGCTCGGGCAATATCGGCGCGATCTGGAGCGAATGGTCGGTCGCGCTGGCGCGGACGCTCTACTCGTTCTGTGCCGGCATGCTCATCGCCAGGCTGCGCCAACCTGCACACCGCCCGGCGACATTGGGGGGCATCGCCTGCCTCGCCGCAATTGCGGTCATGCTGCTGGCCGACCCCCGGTGGATCGCCGTAACCCATTACGATCTGGCCTGCACGCTGTTGGTCTCACCGCTGCTTGTCTGGTTTGGATCGCGCGTGGAACCCTCGCGAAAGCTGGCTCCGGCGGCCTGGTTCGTGGGGGAGGTATCCTTCGCGCTCTATGCCGTGCACTGGGCGTTGATCGAGCCGATGCGCTATTTCAAGGATGATCTGCACTACAACGAAGTGCTGATGGCCTTCGTGTTTCTCGGTGCCTGCCTGGCCGTCGCCTGGTTCTGCGTTCGCTGGATCGACGTGCCGGCACGCACTCTGCTGTCCGATATATTGCGCCGCCGCCGGCAAGCGCGCGTCTTCGTTGGAACGGATCATCCGGCCGATGGATAGCCTTTTGCCGCAGTTGCGAAACGGAGCTTCGAAGAATAAGCCCGTTTCAGGTTGCTGATACAACTTAGGAGGAGAAACCATGGAATTTTCAGAGATGACGGCCAAAATGGCCGGCGGGAACGGTTTTATCGCCGCGCTCGACCAGAGCGGCGGTTCAACCCCGAAGGCCCTTGCGGGATACGGCATCGAGGAAGGCGCATGGTCTTCCGAGGAAGAGATGTTCGGCCTGATCCACCAGATGCGCGCGCGCATCATCGCTTCGCCTGCATTCACCGGAGACAAGGTGATCGGCGCGATCCTTTTCGAGCGGACCATGGATGGTGAAGTCACCGGCGTGCCCACTCCGCAGGCCCTGATCGCCAAGGGCGTGGTGCCTTTCATCAAGATCGACAAGGGCCTTGAAGACGAAGCCAACGGCGTGCAGCTGATGAAGCCGATGCCGACGCTGGACGCGCTGCTCGCGCGTTCAAAGGCACTGGGCGTCTACGGCACCAAGGAACGTTCGGTGATCCAGTCGGCCAATGCCGAGGGTATCGCTGCCGTAGTGAAGCAGCAGTTCGAGATCGGTCAGCAGGTGCTCTCGCACGGCATGATGCCGATCATCGAGCCCGAAGTGAACATCAAGAGCGAGACGCGCGCCGAGTGTGACACGCTGCTCCTTGCCGAGATTCTGAAGAACCTCGATGCGCTGCCGGATGGCGTGCGCGTCATGCTCAAGCTCTCGCTGCCGATCGTTCCGGGTACTTTCGATCCGCTCGTCTCGCACCCCAAGGTGCTGCGCGTCGTTGCCCTGTCGGGTGGCTACAAGCGTCCCGAAGCCTGTGCCGAACTGGCGAAGAACAAGGGCATCATCGCCAGCTTCAGCCGTGCGCTGCTTGAAGACCTGCGCTCGCAGATGAGCGATGCAGAGTTCGATGCCGCGCTGGCCGATGCCATCGACGAGATCTTCAAGGGCTCGACCCAGAAGGTGGACGCAGCAGCGGCTGCCTGATCCCGTCGCGGATTTCGCTTGAAGGGAAGGGCGGTGCCGAAAGGTGCCGCCCTTTCTCGTTGGCGCGTTCTTCTTTCAAAATCCGCCCATGAAACGGAAGCCGAACTGGTAGGCGAAGGGCGCTGGCCGGGTTCCGGCGACAGGGGCGGGGAGCGCGTCGAGAAGCTCCAGTTGTCCATCCGCGATCTGGATCGGCTGCCCAAGGGTCATCTCCACTTCGCGAGGACGGGAGCCAAGATCGATGCGAACACGAACGCGCAGACGGCCGGCCCAGACGCACTGGGTGCCTACCGCGCAGCGACTGTCTTCCAGCAAGGCCAGCGGCGTCACCCTGGGCCCATCGACATGAATCGTCTCGCCGATGCGTGTGTAGGCAAGCGGAGGGCCGCTATAGGAAGCCGGTGGAGGTGAGGGTTCCCTAGAGGGGGATAGCGGGCCGTTCGGGGCAGGCCCGCTTGGGACAAGGTCGCCCGGCGCCGTGTCCTGCGGCGTATAGAAAAACGGTTGATCCGGGCTTTCGGCAGGGGGTGCATAAGGCGAAGCTGGCGCAGGCGTAACGGATGGCGGCGCCGAACCTTCCGGAATGATGCGGCATCCGGCGATCCCGGTGGCCGTCAGGAGCAGCACAAGGGCGAGTGTCCGGGCGGGTCGTTTCATGTTCCTCCCCTTGGCGTGAACGGGTGTCCGGTTCAGAAATTGCCGCAGGTGAGACTATCGGCACGGGCTGAACCTCTCCCGAACGAATGCGCTTTTCGCGGAGACGCGGGAGCGTTAGTGTTTATGCCGATAGACGGAAAGGCAATGAAATTCTCCCAATATTGGTCTGCTATCAACGGGCCGATCAAGATCTGGCTCGCCTGCATAGTGGTGGTGTTCGTCGCACCATCCCTGTTGCCGCCTGCCGTTATCAGGCTGGTGGTGCCGCCCATCTTCTGTGCGTTGGTGGCGACCTTGCTGATCGCGTGGCTGCGTCCCCGATACGATCCCATGTTGCGACGGGCAATGGCGCTGCTCCTGGGCGAAACGGCCTGGCTCCTGATGGAGGCGGATGCGCTGCCTGCGGCCATGCTGGTCGATGTTCTCGCCGGTTTCCTGCTGCCGTTGCTTCTCGTCTGGCGGCCCTCGCGGGTTCTGGTGGCGATCATGGCCGGGGGCGTCAGCGTCGCGGCTGCCAAGGCGATGTACCTGGCCTCGACCGCGCCGGGCTGGAATACCGATACTGCGGCCGACGCCCTGCACGCGGTGATGAGGTTGACTATCCTCCTGTTCGCGGCAGGAGCGCTGGGTAGGGTGAACCGCGAACGCGACGACGCGCGCTTTGAAGAGGAACTCTTTTCCTCGGCCCCATGAAAGGCTAGGTGCGCGCATATGGAAGACATCGAACGCGAACCGACACAGCTTTACCTGATCTCGCCGCTGGACGTGGGCGGCACGTTCCCCGAACGGCTTGCCCGCGCACTCGATGCCGCGCCTGTCGCGGCGTTCCAGTTCCGGGTCAAGGACGTGGACCAGCACGAGGCTGCCCGTCTTGCAGAGCCCCTGCAGAAGATTTGCGCAGAGCGGGAGGTCGCCTTCATCGTCAACGATTCGATCAGCCTCGCCAAGCGGCTTGGAGCCGACGGCGTGCATATCGGTCAGGAAGACGGGACAGTGGAAGAGGCGCGCAATGCGCTTGGCCGCGATGCGCAGATCGGCGTGACCTGCCATGACAGCCGCCACCTCGCGATGGATGCTGGCGAAGAAGGCGCGGATTACGTGGCGTTCGGAGCATTCTTCCCGACCACTACCAAGCAGGTGAAGCATACTGCTGGGCTCGATCTGCTCGAATGGTGGCAGGGAATCTTCGAAATTCCCTGTGTGGCGATCGGCGGGATCACGCCGGAGAACTGCGGACCGCTGGTGAAGGCAGGCGCTGACTTCCTCGCGGTTTCGGGCGCGGTCTGGAACGGAGATGAAGTGGCAGCAGTAAAGGCTTTTCACGAAGCCATGTCTGCGGCGATGAAAGCCGAAGGCTGAGGGACCAGGGCAGGGGCCGGTTCCCTGCCCTTAACAGTGCCGGTGGAAGCGTGCTGGCGGCGATTTGATTAAAAATCAATCTTCGCAATAACTTCCTCGCCGAACTTCAGTGCGATGTCGCAATATTGGGCGCGTGTTTCGGCGTGGATCGTCGCACCGGAGCCATGGACTCCGAGCGACTTGAGGTTGGCATAGTGATCGAGCGCTTCCTGTGCGCTCCAGCCATCCTTCACAGCGTAAGTCGATGAGGCGATGACTTTGGGGGGCTCGGCACGGCCGACTTTTCCGCAGTGATCCGCCATGTATCCGATCGCGGCGAGGATATCGTCGTCTCCTTCGAGATTGGCGGTGCGCGCAGTGTCGGTAACGCTCTTGGGTACGAAGAACGGGTGCCAGGCGTCACCCAGTTCGACCGCGCGGCGCAGGGCCCGCTTCGAGTTGCCGCCGACCAGCAAGGGCGGGTGCGGTGTCTGTGCAGGCGTGGGCAACATGCGGTTGCCGAGCGCGGTATAGCCGGTTCCCTCGAACGTGAAATCCTCGCCGGTCCAGGCCAATTTCATCGCATTGATATATTCGTCCATGAGGTCGTTGCGGGCATCGAAATCGACACCGAGCGCCTTGTATTCAGCCTTCATGTAGCCCGCGCCGAGGCCCAGGATCACGCGCCCATTCGTGAAGTGGTCAAGCGATGACACGGCCCGGGCTGTGAGGAACGGATTGCGATAGGGCAGGACCAGGATGTTGGTCTGGAGGCGCAGTTTCGTCGTCGAGGCGCCCAGCATCGAGAGCAGGACGAACGGGTCCTGCGCATAGTGCCCTCCGGCATCTAGCCAGCGCGCTGAGGGCGCCGGGTGATCGGTGACGGTGCCGGCGTAGAAGCCCGCCGCTTCGACGGTGCGGGCGATTTCCTGGAGCGCGTCAAGGGTGCCGAATTCCTCCGGGCGATCGATATGGTCGAACGGAAGGCTGGTGCTTAATGTGAAGGTCATGCCGGAAGTTCTTTCAATCGTTGGATTTCTAGCGGCGAATTTCAGGCGATGAGTTTCAGGTATCTGCTTCGGGGGGGAGAACCCAGGTATCGTCGCGGTTGCGCACCCAGCCTCCCGAGGCCCAGGTTCCGCCGTCCACCGGAATGATCGTGCCGGTGACGTAGCTTGCCATCTGTGAGGCGAGGAACACCGCCACGCGGCCGCACTCTTCGTCGATCCCGGCACGGCCGAGCGGGATGCGGCGGCGGATCACGTCCTCCTGTTCCGCGCTGGGCTTGGGCCAGCTGGCTTCATCTACGGGGCCGGTGAACTGTCCGCGCGTACCGGGTGTTACCGTGTAATCGGGCGCTATGGCGTTCACCCGGATGCCGTGTTCGGCGAATTCCAGTGCCAGCGTGCGCGTCAGGTTGTTCACGCCGGCCTTGCAGGCGGCATAGACCGCGTATCCCGGTGCTGCGCGGGCCGCCTCGATACTGGTGACGTTGATGATGGAACCACCCCGCTCGCCCGCAATCATGACTGGCAGTGCAGCCTGCGTGGCGGCGAGGTTGGAAACAAGGTTGAGATCGATGTGGCGCCGCCAGTTCTTCTCGGCGAGATCGAGAAAGCCCCGGCGCGTTACGCCGCCTGCGTTGTTCACCAGCACATCGAGGCGCCCGAACTTCTCGGCAGCGGCGGCAATGGCGTGTTGCAGGGCCTCCACGTCCATCACGTTTCCGGGGATGCACAGCGCCTTGCGGCTGCGCGCCTCGATCATTTTGGTGAGTTGTTCGCAGCGTTCAGGCACCGCCTCGATCAAGGCGACATCGGCGCCCATGTCCGCCATGTTCAGTGCGATCGACCTGCCGATCCCGCCTCCGCCGCCGGTAACAAACACAACTTGTCCCGTAAGGTCGATGATGCCGGCGTCCACACCCGTTCTCCCGCTTATGCCAGCCGTCTTCGGCCTTTGGCGATGGGCTGCCGCAATAAGGATACGGCGCTCAACAGATGTTCAGCATCTGGCAGATCGGCGGGCTCGTCTATATCTTTTTCCAGCCCGCCGGAGAGGATCGTCTCCACGGTCAGTCCAAGTTTTTTCGTTTCATCGCAGTGTCTTGAGTAGCTTTCTTCGCCGAAGGAGAAAGGAAACCATATGGTTTCGGGCAACGTCAGCGAGAGAGCGTTGGTCCCCGTACCATGCCGATCGGGCGCCACGCCGACCACACCTGCGGGCAGGCTCGCGAGCGGTCTATGTCACCGGTTGTCAGGCAAGGGAGATCTGCGGGAAGCACCACGACGCGGTCCGGGCCGGTCGTGGCGATCGCACCAAGCGCCGATCCCAGCGCCCGGTTCAGGTCCGAGCCGGAGTCAGGCAACCTTACAAGGCCCTTGCAAAGACCGGGACGGGACGGCCCCAATATGCAGATCCGGTCGATTGCCGCGCAGGCGCGTGCGGTTGCCAGGACATGGCGGAACATCGCGCAGACGAGGGCTTCGCGCTCATCCGGAGCAAGTGCCCGGGCCAGCCTCGTCTTGCCGAGGCCCGGCGCCTTGACCGGGATGAGCGCCCAGCAGCTCACGGGACCAGCGGAGCCTGGGCAAGGTTCGTGAAGCGTATGCCCGCCCCGTCTGCCTTGTAGGTCTTGTTCATGTAAATGAGGATCGAGGTCAGAGCCTCTGCCGCCGCCGAGTTGGCCAGCGCCCCGCCGGAGAGGCCCCGAATGCCCATTCCGGGGCACAGGCCGACCACGGTGTTGCGCGCCTCCACGTCATCGCTGAAGACCAGCACATCACAATCGATAGCGTGGTCGCTGTCGAGATGGTGGGCCGAGACATTGTGGAACGCCGTGACCAGCCTTGCATCTGGCCCTAGGTGTTCGCGCGCCTGCATGGCGGCGCTGCCTTCTGCGGGAAGCTGTACGCGCATGACCTTGGGTGGGACCAGCGGCACGGTCGTGTCGACAACCACGGCATTGCCGACCGCGTCGCGGATCTGGCGCAGGGTGTCGCCCTGCGAGGCATGGGGAACGGCCACGATCACCACGTCCTTGCCGCGCGCGGCCTCGACATTTTCGGCGTGGCCGGCGGCACCCAGTTCCCCGGCCGTCACCTGTGCCTTGTCTGCCGTGCGTGAACCGATGGTCACTTCGTGACCGGCCTGGACCAGCCTGCGGGCAATGCCCTTGCCGAGAGCGCCGGTTCCGCCGATCACTGCGATCGCTGCCATTGATTATCTCTCCCGCGAATTCTTGTTCGTCATGATTGTGGTTTGCGGCGCTGCGGACGTAGACAGGCGTTCGGGAGGGCCAATGAACAGAATTCCAGAACTGACCGTGCGACCGCTGGCCGGAATGCCCATGTTCGCCGCCGGAATGTCGGTAGCGCAAGCGATTTGCTCTGCCATGGCCGCTTCCGGCGACGGGTTCCGTGACGGCGATATCTGCGTGGTGGCCCAGAAGATCGTCTCCAAGGCGGAGGGCCGCACGCGCGATCTGTCGCGCATTGCACCCGGTGCCGAGGCCGAGCGCCTTGCGCGCGATACCGGCCGCGATGCGCCGATGATGCAGGCCATTCTGGACGAGAGTTCGCACATCCTGCGAAGCAACCCCGCGGCCGTGATCGCTTGCCATCGCACCGGGCATGTCCTTGCCAATGCAGGCATCGACGCATCGAACGTGGAAGGGGGAGACGCCGGCCGGGTTCTGCTCTGGCCGCTGGACCCCGATGGCTCCGCACGAGCCTTGCGCAGCGCATTGCAGGCAGAGAATGGCGTCAGGATCGGCGTCGTGATCGCGGATTCGATGGGCCGCGCCTGGCGGATCGGAACGCTGGGCACGGCGATCGGCTGCGCCGGGATAGCCGTGCTGGAAGACCGGCGGGGGCGGGCCACGGACCTTTATGGACGAACCTTGCAGGCAACGGTGATCGGTATTGCGGATTCGCTCGCCGCGATGGCTGGGCTGGCCATGGGCGAGGGTGACGAAGGCACGCCTGTCGCCCTTGTGCGCGGCGGCGCGCGCTGGGTGACGGACGAGGACGGGCCGGGCGCGGCGAGCGGGCTGAGACCCATGGAGCAGGACATGTTCCGATGAGCGGGCGTCATGTCCTTGCGCTTTCCGGCGGTGTCGGCGGGGCCAAGCTGGCGGCCGGCCTGGCTGCGGTCATGGATCCATCCGAGCTCACCATCGCCGTGAACACGGGCGACGATTTCGAACACCTGGGCCTGACCATCTGCCCCGACATCGATTCCGTCATCTATGCGCTTGCCGGTCTCAACGACATCCAGCGCGGATGGGGCGTCAAGGATGAGACATGGCAGGCCATGGCCATGCTGCGCGCCATGGGTGAGGAGGACTGGTTCAATCTCGGCGATCGCGACGTCGCGATGCATCTGGCGCGGAGCTGGCGTTTGCGCGCGGGTGAAAGCCTTTCAGACGTGACTGCGCGGCTTGCCGGCGAACTGGGCATCGCCCACGCGATCGTTCCGATGAGCGACGGGCCGGTGCGCACCCAGGTTCGCACGGTGGCGGGATGGACGGACTTCCAGCGGTGGTTCGTCGGCGAGCAATGTGGCCCGGCTGTCTCCGCGATCCGTTTCGAGGGTGTGCCGGGCGCGTTGCCTTCGCCCGGTCTGGCCGCGGCGCTGGGCCGTGAGGACCTGGCGGCAATCGTGATTTGTCCCTCGAATCCGTACCTCAGCGTCGATCCGATCCTTGCCGTTGACGGTATTCGCGAAGCGGTTGCGGCGCGGCGCGTGCCGCTGATCGCAGTCTCGCCGCTGGTAGGCGGTGCTGCCGTGAAAGGGCCGCTGGCGAAGTTGCTGGCCGGGATGGGGCGGGCAGTTGGCAATGCGGCCATCGCTGATCACTACGGCGATCTTCTCGACCACCTCTTGATCGACCATGCCGATGAGGCCGATGTCTCTGGTTTGCAGGCGCGGGGGCTTCAGGTCACCGTGACGAAGACAATGATGCGCGAAGCCGCCGACAGGACAAGGCTCGCGCAGGAGGTGCTTGCCCTCGCAGGTGCCTGAAGGGTGAGCAGATGCAGGATGAAACCGCCCAATCGTCAGCGGATGAACTGAAGGCGTGGCTGCTGGCCGCACCGCTGGAAGAGGTCACCGCGCGGGCAAGAGCGCGGCGCGATGCGCGCGGGCCGGCACGGATGACGTATTCGCCCAAGGTGTTCATCCCCCTGACGCGCCTCTGCGCGGACGTCTGCCACTACTGCACTTTCGCGACCACGCCCTCGCGGCTTGAAGCGCCTTACCTGACGCCTGACGAAGTGCTGGCGATCGCCCGCGCCGGTGCCGCTTCGGGTTGCCGTGAGGCTTTGTTCACGCTGGGTGATGCCCCCGAACGCCGCTACGCCGCCGCGCGCGAATGGCTGGCCGAACGCGGGTTTGCCCGCACCGTCGACTATGTGCGGCACTGCGCCGAACTGGTGCTTGGGGAAACCGGGCTTCTGCCGCACGTCAATGCGGGGGTGTTGGAGCAGCAGGATTACGCGATGCTGCGCCCGGTCGCTGCGTCGGCAGGGCTTATGCTGGAAAGCATCTCGGAGCGGTTGCTGGAAAAGGGCATGTGTCACCACGGCTCGCCGGACAAGGTGCCGGCGCTTCGCCTCGCCTCGCTGGCGGCCGCCGGGGAGGCGAGGGTGCCGATGACCAGCGGCGTCTTGATCGGGATTGGCGAGACCGCCGAAGAGCGGCTCGACAGCCTTTTCGCACTGCGAGACCTGCACCGCGAGCATGGGCATCTGCAGGAAGTGATCGTCCAGAACTTCTGCCCGAAACCCGGTACGAAGATGGCGGAGGCGCCCGAAGCCACCGAAAACGATTTCCTGCGCGTAGTCGCCGCCGCGCGCCTTATCCTGCCTGACGAGGTATCGGTTCAGGCGCCGCCCAATCTCAACGATGATCGACTGGTAGAACTCATCGATGCAGGTATCGACGACTGGGGCGGTATCTCCCCTGTCACGCTCGATCATGTGAACCCGGAAGCGCCTTGGCCCGAAGTCGAGCGGCTGCGCGCGATCTGCGCGGGCAAGGGGCTGCCGCTGGTCGAGCGGCTGACGATCTATCCGCGTTTCATCACGACCGAAGAAAGTTCATGGATCGACCCGGCGATCCGTCCAGCCGTTCTGCGTCATGCCGATGCCGAAGGGCTGACGCGTGACAGCGTCTGGAGCCCAGGCCTTGCAGGCCAGCATGCGCCGGGCAACGTCCACGCGCCGCTGGGGCGCCAGCACGAAGGTCCGGTGGCCGCTTCCCTCCATCGTATCCTTGAGCGGGCGGCCAGCGGGGCGACGCTGGGCGAGGACGATATCGTGGCACTCTTCGCAACGCGGGGCGCTGCGGCGCAGGCCGTGGTCGACGCCGCGGATGCCTTGCGGGCCGAAGTCAGCGGCGAGACGGTAACCTATGTCGTCAACCGCAACATCAACTATACGAATATCTGCACGCACACCTGTTCGTTCTGCGCGTTTTCGAAAACCAGCAGCAAGGCCGGGTTCCGCGACAAGCCCTATAACCTCGATCTCGGCGAGATCGCCGGGCGTGCCCGCGAAGCCGTTGCACGCGGGGCGACCGAGGTGTGCCTCCAGGGCGGCATCCACCCCAGCTATACCGGAGATACCTACCTTTCGATCGTGCGCGCCGTGAAGGAGGCTTGCCCCGATCTGCACGTTCACGCCTTTTCACCGCTTGAGGTGAGCCAGGGCGCACGGACGCTGGGCATGCCGGTCGGGGATTACCTCGCCATGCTCAAGGATGCGGGGCTGGGCTCTCTGCCCGGCACGGCGGCGGAAATCCTGTGCGACGATATTCGCGAGCAGATCTGCCCCGGCAAGCTTACGACGCAGGAATGGCTAGACGTGGTCGGCAGTGCTCACCGCGTGGGTCTGCCCACGACCTCGACGGTGATGTTCGGCCACCTTGAAGGCACCGGGCACTGGGCTCGCCACTTGCTGGCCTTGCGCAATCTCCAGCTCGATACGGGCGGAATTACCGAGTTCGTGCCGCTGCCGCTCGTGCATATGGAGGCGCCGTTCTATCGACGCGGACAATGTCGTAAAGGGCCGACCTGGCGCGAGGCGGTGATGATGCATGCCGTGGCGCGGCTTGCGCTCAACGGTGCGATCAACTCGATCCAGTGCTCTTGGGTGAAGCTCGGGATGGACGGTGCCGCCGCCGTGCTTGCAGCGGGGGCCAACGACCTCGGCGGGGTGCTCATGGACGAAAGCATCAGCCGCGCGGCAGGCGCAGCGCACGGACAGGGCGTGACGATAGAGGAATTGCGCCAGGCTGCCGAAAGCGTGGGCCGGCGGTTGAGACAGCGCACGACGCTCTACGGCGAGGTTCCGCTGGAATTGGCCTGAAGACGGGAGGATCGGGGAGAGCGGCCGGCCGGCGCCCCCCGACCGCGTTTCACATGGCCTTGATCTGCTGCCACATGGCATCGGGCATCCAGGTATATTCGATGTAGTGCCCAACCACCTTGCGCGCATCGAGGTACAGGAACTTCAACCCATTGGGATCGTCGTTCGGTTGGCGTTCCATCGCCAGCGGAAGCGCCTGCGCATCCACGCGCGTGCGGAAGTCCGCCCAGTTGTCCACGCCAAAGCAGATGTGGTGAAAGCGCAAGGGGCCGCCGTTCGACAGGCAATTGGCGTAGATGCCTGCCTCGTCGATCTCATTTTCGATGAGTTCGATCTGGAGTTCGTCGACCCAGACGAAGCAGATGCGCCCCTTCTGGCGCTTGAGTCCGTGCGGGGTCAGCACTTGCTGGTCGACCGGGATGATCATCGGCTCGCGGGTAAGCCCCCGGCCACGGAACAGGTCGATCGCGGCTTCCAGATTGTCGCAGACATAGGCGTTTTGATAATGACGGCCTTCGAACATCGATCTCTCCCTGCCGGCTTGCCGCCGGCGAAGCGGTAATTTGCCCGTCATCCCCGCGGGCGCTGGATGCGCGTTAGCGGGGGTGACGGGCGACAGGAGCGGCGTGTGCTTTCTCAGCCTTCGCGCGCAACGTCATAGCGGGAAAGGTAGCGTTCGAAGAGCGGCTCAAGCTCCGCCTTCTCTATGCCGTACTGTGCGAGCTTGTATTCGTGCTTGCCGAACTTGTCCTGCGGGTTGTCGTTCACCCACTGCTGGATACCGGCCTCCGCCTCGGCGGTCCATTCGTCGCCAAGCTGCTGGTAGACCTTCTTCATCGTGCCGATCGGATCGGCGGTCATGTCGGCGTAGTGGACGTCGATCACCTTGTCCTCGCCGTGCTTGTCGCGGAAATCCATGATGCGGTTGGCGTGCTCGGCGGCCTGCCAGGTGTAGTTTTCCTTGAGCCACGCGGTGTCCGGCTTGCCCATGTGCGCCATGTGGCTGAGCGAGATGACCGAGCAGAGCGAGCCCGTTGCGGTGAAGGGATCGCGATGCGCCCAAAGGACCCGGGCATCGGGATAGACCTTGAAGATCGTCTCCAGCCACAGCGCGTGGCTGGGCTTCTTCACGTTCCACACGCCGCCCGCGTTCTGCTGAAGCACTTGCAGGAACTTCTTGTGGTATTCGTAGGCGCTGGTCATGTCGCAGGAGAAGATGAACTCCTTGTATTCCGGCAGCTTGCCCTTGGAATCGATCATCAGCGTCTTGAAGTCGTGCGCCATGAAGAACACGCACTCGTTCGGATAGACGGCCGAGCCGCGATAGTACTTGCCCATGGCCGGATTGGCTTCGAGCATAGCCTTTTCCTGCGCCAGACGCGCCTGTGCGCGTGGGTCGGTGGTCAGCAGGTCGGCCGAGGCGACCGGCGGCACCGGATCGTCGATTTCCCAGGTCAGCGGCGAACGGCGCGCAGGATCGGCAGCCAGCAGGTTCGAAAGCAGCGTGGTGCCGGTGCGGGGCACGCCCATTACGAAGACCGGCCGCTCGACCGGGCGGTCGAGAAGTTCGGGGTTCTGACGCAGGTAGTCCGAAATCTTCAGACGGCCGCGCAGATAGTGGAGCGTGTCGGCGGTCCCGCGCGCGATGCCGCCCTCTGTGTACTGCCGCGCGCGATCCCGGCGTTGAAGTCGTTCACGAAGACGTCGAAGCCTTCGCGCCAGGTGTCGTTGTCGAAGTCCCGGATGCCGGTGTCCTTCATCGCCTGTTCGACGAGAGCGTCGCCGACGAGCTTGTCCGCCGTGAGTTGCTCGGTCATTTCGTGATCCTCTTTCCCGTGTCTTTGAGTGGGCCGCTGCGGCGACCTCATGGGCACGAGTTAGCCTGCGCGCAGGGCCCATTGGCAATGCGGCAGACGCGTCAGATCGAGCCGTTATATCGAATCCCGGTCAAGACCCGTCCATGGGGACAGGAGCGTTATGCGGCAACGGAGTGCATCGATCCCAGCGCACGGCCTTGCCGCTGGCGGAAGGTGCTGGGACTGGCGCCGACGGCGCGCCGGAAGGCGAAAGTGAAGCTCGAAGGAGAGGAGAAACCCATGGCGAAAGCGACTGTCTTCACGCTGTCGCCGTCCATCAACATGCGCTTGGCGGCTTCCATCCGGCGCTGCTCGATATAGTCGCCGATCGAACAGGCACGGCTCACCCGGAAGCCGCGCGTGAGTTGGCGCACCGACAGCGAACAGAGGTCTGCCAACTCCTGAAGCGAAGGGGCGGCGAGGTCTCCGGCCAGCCGTTCCTCGATCAGCCTCAGCCGCCAGCCGGAAAGCCCCCCGGTCATCGGGCGCTCCGAGACTTCGAGGCCGTAGCGACCGAGTTCGATGGACAGTTCTCCGCCCAGCAGTTCGAGCATCCGGCGTGAAGCGAGGCCGGGGTGGCGCACTTCGGCGGTGATGCGGAACAGCAGCGCCCGCACTTGCGCACTGGCGATGTCGAGCGCGGCGGCGAGATGCGCATCGTCCCAGTTCAGCATCTGTCCGATGAACTCGTGGACCATGGCGGCGTCTATCGTGCAGACCAGCGAGGCCTGCCTGCCGCGTCCGCCGCGAATGTAGAGCGATTCGCCCGGTGGGATCGCGAAGATGTCACCCAGTCGCTCGAAACGGTGCGGGCCCCAGCGTTCGCGGTATCCGCCACGCGATTCGAGGGGGCGCGGGGTGAGGCACATGTTGACGTGATAGCCTTCGCCCAGGGCGTGGCGTGTGTCGGTCGGCTCGGGAATGTCGAAACGCACGATCTGTGCGCAGATGCCCGGTGCCGACAGTTCGGCGTCGACGATCATGGTAGGCAGGTGGGCTGCCTCGCTCGCTTGCATCGCATCGTTCTCCCCAGGGGCTTCGGGCCTCTTGTGAAAGGCGGGCCTGAATTATGTCCCTGATGCCAAGATAAGGCCCGAATTCTATTCCTGGCGGGGTTGCGGGACAAGCCGTGCACGGGAAACATCGCGCCAACGAAAGCGCGGGCGGACAAAGCCCGCGTAATGACAACGGGATCGAGGAGAGAATGATGGCCAAGGGCCTTTTCGACTGCACGGGTAAAGTGACGGTGGTGACCGGCGGCAACGGCGGCATCGGTTTCGGCTTTGCCATGGGCGTCGCGAAAATGGGCGGCGATCTCGCGATCTGGGCGCGCAATGCGGAAAAGAGCGCCAAGGCCAAGGCTGAACTGGAAGCGGCGGGCGCGGGCAGGGTGATCGCCTATCAGGTGGACGTTTCGGAAGAGGCGAACATTATCGCCGGCTACCAGCAGGTCATGGCGGATTTCGGCCGGGTCGACTGCGTCTTCGCCAATTCGGGCGCTTCGCCGCGTTACAATTCCGCGTTCGAGATGCCGACGGAGCATTGGCACGAATTCCAGAAGACCGCGCTGCACGGTGCCTTTTTCACCCTGCGCGAAGGCGCGCGGCTGATGAAGGAGCGAGTGGAAGCGGGTGATCAGAGCGGCGGCAGCCTTGTCGCCTGCGGTTCGCTGTCGCTGTTCCAGGGGCTGCCGGGCAAAATGGAATACGCCTCCTCCAAGGCGGCGATCGCCGCTGCGGTGCGGTGCCTTGCCATCGAACTGGCGCCGCTCGGCATCCGCGCCAACGTGGTCGCTCCGGGGCTCGTCATCACCCCGATGATGGGCGAGGGCGCGCGGGCCGATGCCGTTGCCGCGCACTTCGCCCCGACGATCCCGATGAAGCGCACCGGTTATCCGGCGGACTTCGAGGGCATCGGGGCCTACCTTTGCTCTGACGCCAGCTCGTTCATGACCGGCGAGACGGTCACGATCGACGGCGGCTACATGGTTCGCCCCTGAGCGACCGGGAGAGGAGACAGGCGATGGAACTGCTCAAGATTCACGGGGTCGGCGATGTACGCGTCGATGCTTACGAACGTCCGGCGCCGGGCCGAAGGACGTGGTCGTCAGGATGAAGTCGGTCGGTATCTGCGGATCGGACCTGTCCTACATCAAGATGGGCGGAATTCCGCGGCGTGGAGACTGCGCTCGGCCATGAAGGCGCGGGTGACGTGATCGAGGTCGGCGCGACGTCGCGGGAATTGCGGTGGGCGATCCGGTGATCGTCAATCCGATGATGACGCCCAGCAACATCGGCTCGGGCGGCCCGGAAGGCGCCTTCACGCAGGAACTGCTGGTGCGCGAGGCGCGGCTGGGCGATTCGATCCTGCCGATACCCGAGGGCATCTCGTATGACGTGGCCGCGATGTGCGAACCGCTGGCCGTCGCCATGCACGGGGTCAACCGTGCCGACGTGAAGCCCGGCGACAAGGTCGTGGTGTTCGGCTGCGGGCCGATCGGCCTTGGCATGTTGCTCTGGCTGATCGATCGCGGCGTGACCGACGTGGTGGCGCTCGATTTGTCCGAAGAGCGGCTGGAACGCGCGCGGGCACTGGGCGTGCAGGCGGCGCTCGATCCCAGCAAGGTCGATCTGCGCGCGGAACTGGCACGGCTTCACGGTGAAGTGCCGAGCTATGGCCGGGTGGGCGTGGGCACTGACGCCTTCATCGACGCGGCGGGCGCGCCCAACATCCTCACCGAAGTCATCATGATGGCCAAGCTTCATGCCAAGCTGGTCATCACGGCCGCCTATATGCGGCCCATCGAGTTCCCGGTCGGCCGCATGCTGACCAGCGAGATGACGATCACCACGGCGGTCGGCTATCCCACGGAAATGCCCGAGGTGATCGCTGCCATGCCGCGCCTGAAGAACAAGATCGCGGCGATGATCAGCCACAAGCTGCCATTCAGCGAGATCATGAAAGGCCTGGAAATCGCGGCGACACCGCAGTCCGCCAAAGTCATGATCGGCATCGAGGAGTCTTGAGATGAGCCCAAGTGCTGACAGTGTGAAGGACGCCGGGCCGAAGCTGGCAGGGCTCGTCCGCTCGGGCGACGAGCAGGCCGAAGCCATCGCGATCACCGATTTCGTGTTCCAGGCGAACGACATCTCGAACGCCTATCTCGTGACGACCGCCGAGGGCGATGTCCTGATCAACACCGGCTTCATGGACAATGCAGAGCGCACCAAGCGCCTGTTGACCCCGCCGCGCACCGGCCCGCTGGCCTTCATCATCCTTACCCAGAGCCATGCCGATCACTTCGGCGGCGTGCCGGAATTTCTGGAAGAGGGTACGCAAGTCGTTGGCGGGCCGGGCTTCAACGAAGCGCTTTCGGACATGATGCGTCTTCAGCCCTTTTTCGGACCGAGGAGCGGCAAGCTCTGGGGGTCGACGCTCAAGCGCGGCGGTTCGCCCAAGCCGGCGCCGGATGTGGTGCCCGATATCCTGGTCGACCGCCGTCTGACCATCGACCTGGGCGGGCGGACGTTCGAGCTGATCTCCACGCCCGAGGGGGAGACGATCGACTCGCTGACGGTCTGGATGCCTAAGGAGAAGATCGCCTTCACCGGCAATGTCTTCGGGCCGGTCTGGCTCTCTATGCCGTTCCTGAACACCCTGCGCGGAGACAAGCCGCGTCTGGTGCGCAATTACCTGAAGTCGCTGGAGACGATCCGCGACCTCGGTGCCGAGATCATCGTCACCGGGCACGGCGAGGCCATTCGCGGGGCCGAGCGCATCCGCGCCGATCTCGACAAGTTGCACGCCGCAGTCAGCCATGTGCGCGACTACACGCTGGAAGGCATGAAGGCGGGCAAGGACGTGCACACCCTGATGCGCGAATTCGCCTGGCCAGAGGGGTTGGAGATCGGCGAATTCCACGGCAAGGCCGCCTGGGCGGTCAAGTCGATCTGGCGCGAGTATTCGGGCTGGCTGCACTATGAGGACGGCACCACCGCTCTCTACGGCGTGCCGCGGTCCAGCGTCGATGCCGATCTGGTCGAACTTGCTGGCGGCGCGGCCAGGCTGGCCGAACGGGCGCTGGCGAAGCTGGATGCGGGCGCTCCGCTGGAAGCCGTGCACCTGACCGACATAGCCCTCAGTGCCGAGCCGGACAATGCGGGGGTGCTTACTGTGCGCAAGGCGGCGCATGAGGCGCTGCTGGCGGCTTCTGGCGGCAAGAACCTGTCCGAAACGATGTGGCTGCGTTCGGAGATCGCGGCAATGGAGGCCAGGCTAGGCGATTGATCGGGCGGGAGTTTCAGGGGCGCTGTTTCTCCTCAGAGCGGCGCGAGGCGGCCCTGGATTGCTTCGCTGCACTCGCATGACGATGAATGTGGGGCACTTGAGACCTTCGCCTCAAGACACCTGACAGGCCTCACCCCATCACTGCGCTGCTCTCATAGACCAGCCGCACCAGTTCCGCTTGTCCGCGCACGCCCAGCTTGGCGTAGAGCCGCTTGGAATAGTTGCGCGCGGTTTCAAGCGTCAGATTCATCCGCTCCGCCGCTTCGGCGATGGAGTGGCCGCCCGCCAGCGCCATGGCCAGTTCCGCTTCGCGTCGGGGCAGGTCGAAAATCTCGGCCAGCCGTTCGGGGCCATGCTCCGAATGCGGTTGGGGCAGGGTGCAGAGCGCCACCAGCGCGGGAGCCGCGAGTGCCTCGGTATTTTCGGCCGGCATCAGCAGCGCTTCGACATGCGGCTTTTCCCGCAGCAGCAGTGGCCGCGCCTGCGCCAAGCGATCATGCGCCATCTCGGTCGCCGCTGCCGCGAGCCTGCGTTCGGCGGCAAGGTCGAGCCCGAGCACACGCTCGCCGGGGCGCAACACGGCGCCGCAATGCCGCTGCCAGAATTCGGTAAGCGCCGGATCGGCCGCCAGTACGCGCGCTTCCGCATCGAGCAGCATCCAGCCCTTTCCGGTTCGCTCCAGCCCCATGGCGTTGATCCGGGCCGCGAGCCGGTCACGGTCCATGGAAACGAGATTCTCCACGGCGATCGCCACATAAGGCGCGAGGTTGGAAAGCAGTGCGCCGTCGGCTGCGGAGCAATCGCGCGCGCGGGCCATCAGCAGCCAGGCGCTATAGTGTTCGCCGCCGGCGATCCGCACCACCCGTTCGTCGCCGATGCCCAGTTTGGCCATGCGCCGGTTGCGATCGGCCCGTGCTGCCGGGTCGTGATCGATCATTTCGCCTATCGAATAGACCCGGCCCGGCCTCAGGCTGTCATAGAGGTAGCGGTCGAGATCGAATGGGCCCTGCAACTGCGATTCGCGGGCGCGTTTGCGCAGGTCGATTCCGGCGTAGCTGTCGACGATTGCGGCGTGCGGACCATCGCCCATGCGAAGGATCAGGCTGACGTAATCGGCTTGGGTGCGCCGGCGCACTCTTTCCAGAAATGTCGAAAAGCGCGGATTTTCGGCATTTCCCTGAAAGAGCGGGATCAGGAGATCGGTCTCGTCGTTGCTGGTAAGGGCCATGCCCTCCCATATGGGAGTTCGCGCGAATGTCATCCCTGCGATTCGGAATCGGGACAGTTTGAAACCCAGCCAACAGGGCACATGCCCAGGGCAGAGGAAGACCTGATGAAAACACTCACGCATCTGGAGCGTCTCGAAGCCGAGAGCATCCACATCATCCGCGAAGTCGTCGCCGAGGCCGAAAAGCCGGTGATGCTTTATTCGGTGGGCAAGGACAGCGCGGTGATGCTGCACCTTGCCCGCAAGGCCTTCTATCCCTCGCCGCCGCCGTTCCCGCTGCTCCACGTCGACACGACCTGGAAGTTCAAGGCGATGTACGAGCTGCGCGACAAGATGGCGCGTGAAAGCGGTATGGAACTGCTGGTCTACCAGAACCCCGAAGCGGCCGAGAAGGGCATCAATCCCTTCGACCACGGCGCGCTCCACACCGACATGTGGAAGACGGAAGGTCTGAAGCAGGCGCTCGACAAGTACGGCTTCGACGCGGCCTTCGGCGGCGCCCGTCGCGACGAGGAGAAGAGCCGCGCCAAGGAGCGTATCTTCTCGTTCCGCACGTCCTCGCACGGCTGGGACCCGAAGAACCAGCGCCCGGAACTGTGGAACCTCTACAATGCCCGCAAGGCGCGTGGCGAATCGATCCGCGTTTTCCCGATCTCCAACTGGACCGAGCTGGATATCTGGCAGTACATCCACCTCAACGACATTCCGATCGTGCCGCTCTACTTCGCGGACAAGCGCCCCACGGTGGAGCGTGACGGGATGCTGCTGATGGTCGATGACGAGCGCTTCCCGCTCCAGCCCGGCGAGGTTCCGGTCGAACGCTCGATCCGCTTCCGCACGCTCGGCTGCTATCCGCTGACCGGCGCGGTGGAGAGCGAGGCGAAGACGCTTCCCGAAGTGATCCAGGAAACGCTCCTCACCACCACCTCGGAGCGGCAGGGCCGCGCCATCGACAAGGACGCCGGCGGTGCCGGCATGGAAGTCAAGAAGCAGCAGGGGTACTTCTGATGGGACAGAGCGACACTGAAACGGTGCAGAACGCCACCAAGGAAGCCGTCTACGTCACCGACCAGCTGATTGCGGACGATATCGACGCTTACCTCGTCCAGCACGAGCACAAGACGATGCTCCGCTTCATCACGTGCGGCAGCGTTGATGACGGCAAGTCCACCTTGATCGGGCGCCTGCTTTACGATTCGAAGATGATCTTCGAGGATCAGCTGGACGCGCTCCAGTCGGATTCCAAGAAGGTCGGCACGCAGGGGCAGGAGATCGACTTCGCGCTGCTGGTCGACGGTCTTGCCGCAGAGCGTGAGCAGGGCATCACCATCGACGTGGCCTATCGCTTCTTCAACACCGAGAAGCGCAAGTTCATCGTTGCCGACTGCCCGGGCCACGAACAGTACACCCGCAACATGGTCACCGGCGCCTCCACCGCTGACCTTGCGGTGATCCTGATCGATGCGCGCAAGGGCGTGCTGGTGCAGACGCGCCGCCACTCGTACCTGTGCCACCTGATCGGCATCAAGAACATCGTCCTTGCGGTCAACAAGATGGACCTCGTGGACTACAGCCAGGAAGTCTTCGACAAGATCCTGGCGGACTATACCGAGTTCGCGCAGTCGATCGGGATCGAGAGCTTCACCGCGCTGCCGATCTCGGGCTTCAAGGGCGACAACATCACCACGCTGTCGGACAAGACCCCGTGGTACAAGGCGCCGCAGTATGCGGGCATTCCGCTGGTCGAGCATCTCGAAACCGTCGAAGTGCTGTCCTCGGTCGATGCCGACAAGCCGCTGCGCCTGCCGGTGCAGTGGGTGAACCGTCCCAACCTCGACTTCCGCGGATTCTCTGGCCTGATCGCCACGGGTTCGGTCAAGCCGGGCGACAAGATCCGCGTCCTGCCCTCGGGCAAGACCAGCTCGGTCACCCGCGTCGTCACTTATGACGGCGATCTCGACGAAGCGGTGGCCGGTCAGTCCGTCACCGTCTGCTTCGCGGACGAGATCGACTGTTCGCGCGGATCGGTGATCTCCATAGCCGACAATCCCCCGCAGAGCGCCGACCAGTTCGAGGCGACTTTCGTGTGGATGGCCGACGAGGCCATGGTTCCGGGGCGTGCCTACTGGCTCAAGCTCGGCACGCAGATGGTCTCGGCAACGGTTCAGGAGCCGAAGTACGAAGTCAACGTCAACACGATGGAGAAGCTGGCGGCCAAGACGCTGGAGCTGAACTCGATCGGCGTGGCGGAACTGACCACCGACAAGCAGCTGGTGTTCGAGGCCTATGCCGACAACCGCACGCTGGGCGGCTTCATCCTGATCGACAAGATGACCAACGCCACGGTGGCGGCGGGCATGATCCACTTCTCGCTGCGCCGTTCGCAGAACGTGCACTGGCAGGCCGTGGACATCGACCGCAAGCAGCATGCGGGCCTGAAGAACCAGCGCCCGGCAGTGCTGTGGTTCACCGGCCTTTCGGGCTCCGGCAAGTCGACCATCGCCAACCTCGTCGAGAAGAAGCTGCACCGGATGAACCGGCACACCTTCCTGCTCGATGGCGATAACGTGCGCCATGGCCTGAACAAGGACCTGGGCTTCACCGAGGCCGACCGCATCGAGAATATCCGCCGCGTGGGCGAAGTCTCGAAGCTGATGACCGACGCGGGCCTGATCGTCATCACCGCTTTCATCTCGCCGTTCCAGGCGGATCGCGAGATGGTGCGGGCAATGTTGCCCGAAGGCGAGTTCTTCGAAGTGTTCATCGACACACCGCTGAAGGTGGCCGAGGCGCGCGACGTCAAGGGTCTCTACAAGAAGGCGCGTTCGGGCGAGCTGAAGAACTTCACCGGCATCGACAGCCCCTACGAGGCGCCGCGCAATCCGGAAATCCGCATCGACACCACGGCGATCTCGCCGGAAGATGCGGCCAACCTGATCGTCGACACCCTGCTGGGAGACGCCTGATGACGGTGGCCAACGACGGCGATCTCGCCGCGCATCTGGCGCAAGTGGCGGGGAAGATCCTGCTCGACGTGCGGGCTTCCGGCCTGTTCGAAGGCAAGTCGCTGGGCAAGGCGGGGGACCAGACCGCCAACCAGTTCCTCTGCCACGCCCTTCGCGAGCAGCGGCCCGAGGACGGGCTGCTCTCCGAAGAGGAGAAGGACAATGCCGAGCGCCTGAGCAAGGAGCGGGTGTGGATCGTCGATCCGGTCGACGGCACCCGCGAATATGGCGAGGAGCGCGCCGACTGGGCGGTTCATGTCGGCATGGCGGTGGACGGCGTGCCGGTGCTGGGCGCGGTGGCGCTGCCGGGCGCAGGGGTGGTCCTGCGTTCGGATCAGCCGGGTGAGATCCCTGCGGCGCCGGAAGTGCTCCGCATGGTCGTCAGCCGCACGCGTCCCGCCAGGGAAGCGACCGGCGTGGCCGAAGCCCATCGGCGCCGAACTGGTGCCGATGGGTTCGGCCGGAGCCAAGGCCATGGCGATCCTGCGCGGGGAGGCGGATATCTATCTGCACTCCGGCGGTCAGTACGAATGGGATAGCTGCGCGCCGGCGGCCGTTGCACGGGGCTGGGGCCTGCATGTCTCGCGCATCGACGGCAGCCCGCTGGTCTACAATCAGGAGGACGTCTATATGCCGGACCTGCTGATCTGCCGCAAGGAACACGCGGCGCTGGTGCTGGAGAAGGTCAAGGACTTCCTCTGAGGACAAGCTGATCAACATTGTCGTTTAGTAGTGTCGCCGCTATGCTCGCCCGTTCAACAGCAGAAGGGGTGAGCATGGAGGCGAGAGTACGAAGGACGCGCGACCCGGTCGCCACGCGCGGGGCTATTCTCGACGCCGCGGCAAACCTGCTGGCCAAGGATGGGCCCGAGGGCGTCAGTCTCTCTGCCGTGGCCCATCTTGCAGCGGTCAACCGCGGGACGGCATACCAGCATTTCGAAACGCGCGAGAAACTGGTCGAGGCGACCATTCAATGGGTGTCTGACAAGCTGTTCCGCGCCGTTTTCGGTGATCCTGAAACGATCGGCGAACGGCGGGTGGAGGAAGTCGATCCCGTGGCGCTTACGGATCGACTGGCCGATTTCGCGATGGATAACCCGGATATCTGCCGCGTCTGGCTTCAGCAGGTGCTGGCCTCGCCGGACCCGAGCCAGGACCCGTTCTGGCGTGAGTATTGCGGCTCGCTGGGCCGTTTCGCCGCCACCGATCTCGCCGAGCCGGGAATCGATTTCGAGGTGTTCTCGGTGGTGAATCTGGCAGGCGTGTTCTTCTGGCCGATCCTGGCGCGCTCGAGTGCGGGCGGGGAAGCCGAACGGCGCGAGCTTTCACGTCGCTATTCCCGCGAAATTCTGCGACTTTCGATGTATGGTGCGATGCGTTCGCGTGCCTTTCCCAAGGTTGCCGATCTGCTGGCCGCGCAAGGGGTGTCGGCCGGTTCGTGAGACCATGATACCCTGCCCGTGATGTGACTTCGCCAAGGCGATGCCATGCCCTGGCGGCATTGACGCAGGGCGGCATTTTCCCTTTCAGCTTGGACCTGAAACGTCGCAGGGGCCGCCATGCATGGCCGCCCGGACTGACAGGGAGTTTGCCATGTTTTCCGCTATCGTGATCGACAAGAACGATGAGGGCCAGACCGTCACTCTGCAGCAGCTCGACGAAGCTTCGCTGCCCGAAGGTGACGTGACGATCGACGTTGCATTCTCGACGCTCAACTTCAAGGACGGCCTTGCCGTCACCGGCGCTTCGCCTGTCGTGCGCAAGTTCCCGATGGTGCCGGGCATCGATCTGGTCGGCACCGTATCCGATAGCAGCCACGCCGATTGGAAGGCCGGTGACACCGTCGTGCTCAACGGCTGGGGCGTTGGCGAAGGGCACTGGGGCGGGCTCGCGCAGAAGGCCCGCCTGAAGGGCGACTGGCTGGTTCCGCTGCCTTCGGCATTCACGCCGGCGCAGGCCATGGCGATCGGCACGGCCGGCTATACCGCTGCGCTTTGCGTGGATGCATTGGTGGACTGGGGCGTGACGCCCGATCAGGGCGAAGTGCTTGTCACCGGCGCCACCGGCGGCGTGGGCTCGGTTGCCATCGCCATCCTCAAGAAGCTCGGCTTCTCGGTTGCAGCGCTGACCGGCAAGGCGGCAGAGGCCGACTATCTCAAGGCACTCGGCGCCGAAACGATCATCGACCGTGCGGAACTCGCCGAAAAGGGCAAGCCGCTCCAGCGCGAGCGCTGGGCTGGTGTGATCGACACTGCCGGCAGCCACACGCTGGCCAATGCCTGCGCGCAGACGAAGTACGGCGGCGCGGTTGCCGCTTGCGGCCTGGCGCAGGGCTTCGACCTGCCGGCGACCGTCATGCCCTTCATCCTGCGCGGCGTTGCGCTGCTGGGGATCGACAGCGTGATGGCGCCCAAGGCCAAGCGCCTCAAGGCATGGGATCGCCTCGCCAAGGATCTCGACCCTTCCGCGCTCGAAACCATCGGCCAGACCATTGCCCTGGGCGACGCCATCGAGGCTGCGAAGAAGTTCATGTCCGGTGAGGTCAAGGGCCGTTACATCGTCGACGTGAACGCCTGACGCAGCCCGGAACGCGCGGTTGAGGGAACCGGCCGCCGTTCCGACCTTCATGGGAGAAGGAAGGGGGCACGATGCGCCTTTCCGCAGGATACGACGAGGACGGCATGGTCGAGGTCACGGAAGGCTTGTCCATCGCGCGCGGGATCGCGCTCGAGGACGAACAGGGCATCGGCCCGCTCACGCTCGGGGGTTTCGTTCGCGAAGTGACCGCACGCCATGGTCCGGCGGAAGCGGCGGTCATCCATCTGGAAGACCGGGTGGAACGCTGGACTTACGACGATCTCTGGGCACGATCGATGGAAGTGGCCCGCGCGCTCATGGCTTGCGGCGTCGGCAAGGGAACGCGCGTCGGCGTACTGGCAACGAACCGGCTGGAATTCCTTTCAGGCGTGTTCGGTACGGCCCTTGCGGGCGGTGTCGCCATGACGGTGAGCACGTTCTTCACCCCGGCCGAACTCGAAACCGTGCTGCAGATGGGCGGATGCTCGGTGCTGCTGCTCGAACGCCGCGTCCTCAAGAAGGACTTCGCGCAAATCCTCGTCGATCTCGAACCGCAGATCGGCTCGGCCGCGCCCGGCGAAGTGGCTTCGACAAGGTTCCCGTTCCTGCGTCATCTCGCGGTGATCGACAGCGATGAGGGGCTCGGTGCGATCGAGGGCTGGAGCACGTTCCTTGCCCGCGGCGATGCAATCGATCCCGCGCTTGTCGATGCGGCTGCCGCCTCCGTTCAGCCCAGCGATCCCGGAGTGCTGTTCTTCTCGTCCGGGTCCACCGGCAAGGCCAAAGGCATCCTTTCCGCCCATCGCGGGGTCTGCCTGCAGCTTTGGCGCTGGCCGCAGTGGTACGCCGTTACCGAGCCGCCGCGCACATGGTCGGCCAACGGCTTCTTCTGGTCTGGCAATTTCTCGATGGCGCTCGGCGGAACGCTCGGATCGGGTGGGTCGCTGGTGCTCCAGCGCTGGTTCGATGCGGCGGAAGCGTTGACCCTGATGGAAGCGGAACGGGCCACGATGATGCTCGCCTGGCCGCATCAGTGGGCCCAGCTCATCGCCGCGCCGAACTACGAGAGCGTCGATCTTTCGGCGATGCACTACATCGACGCTGCTACACCTTGCGCGCAGCACCCCACGATCAACACCCGGTGGCGCGAGCCGGCGCAGGCTTTCGGCAATACCGAGACGTTCACCCTGATCTCCGTCTTCCCTTCGGGTACACCGGAAGACGTGGCGGGCAAGTCCCATGGACTGCCGACTGCGGGCTCCACGATCAAGGTCGTCGATCCGCTCACAGGGGTGACGATGCCGCTTGGCGAGCGCGGCGAGATCGCCGTGAAGGGCCCCACGCTGATGCTGGGCTATCTCGGCGTGCCGCTCGACGAGACGCTTGACGGCGAAGGCTTCCTGCGCACGGCCGACGGCGGCTACATCGATGCGCAGGGCCGCCTGTTCTGGGAAGGCCGCCTCAACGACATCATCAAGACCGGGGGCGCCAACGTCTCCCCGCTGGAGATCGACGAGGTTATCCGCGCCCATCCGCAAGTGAAGGTGTCGCAGACGGTCGGCGTGCCGGACGAACTGCTGGGCGAGCTTGTCGTCACCTGCATCGTTCCGGTGGAAGGGACCAACCCCGAAGGTGCCTCGATCCGCGATTTCGCGAAGGAAAAGCTCGCCAGCTACAAGGTGCCGCGCCGCATCCTGTTCGTTGCCGAGAGCGATCTCAAGACAACCGGCAGCGCGAAAATCAAGACGGCCGACTTGCGCAAGCTCGCCGCCGAACGACTTGAGGCCGAAGGCGCGCTGGGCTGAACCGGAGAAAGACGCGATGGCAATGCAGGCACCCGATTTCGCCGACTGGCTGGCAATCTGCAATCTCAAGGCCTTGTACTGCCGCCTGCTCGACACCAAGGACTGGGACGGCTGGGCAAGCCTTTTCACAGAGGACTGCGTAATCGACACGAGGCCGGCCGGCGGCACCGTCGAGGAAGGGCGGGACCGTTTCGTGAGTATGGTGCGCCACTCGCTATCCGATGCAAAGACGGCACACCAGATTCACTCGCCCGAAATCACGATCGACGGTGATATCGCGCAAGTCGTCTGGGCCATGCAGGACCGTGTCATCAAGGGCGACTTTGCCCTGACGGGCTATGGCCATTATCACGAGACCTGCGTGCGAACCCCGGACGGCTGGAAGATTGCCCGGCAAACGCTTTCGCGTCTTATCGTGGACATGGCCGCGTCGCCGGGGGTGTAGCGGCAGGATGTAGCGCCGGGGCGGTCGATTGCAGGCCTGCATGAATTCGCTCGCCAATACTAAGCACGCCTACTAGTTTGCTGCCGATGGAACGCAGGATCGGCACCGTCCTTTCGCAAGTGGCGCGCTTGATGCGCCGTTCTTTCGATGAGCGGGCGAGGGCGATAGGAGTCACCCGTCCGCAGTGGCAGGTGCTCAGCGTGTTGCACCGCATGGAAGGCATCAACCAGGGCGGCCTTGCCGAAATTCTCGAAGTCGAACCGATCACGGCCGGGCGCATGATCGATCGCATGCAGGATGGCGGCCTGGTGGAACGCCGGGCGGATCCGGCGGACCGGCGGGCCTGGCGGCTCTATCTCACTGCGCGCGGCTGCGAACTGCTGGAACAGCTCCAGCCGTTGGCGGAGGAAACCGCCGATCTGGCGCTGGAGGGACTGCCCGAAGGGGACAAGGAGCGTATGCTCGAAATGCTGGAAAAGATGCGCTTGAACCTGACGCGCAACCGCGCGTCGGACGCCTCCGGCCAAGGGTGAACCGGGCAGCGCGAAGGCATCGCCGGGACGCTCCCGTCGAACCATCGTGGCCGCGATAGGCGGCGGCTTGCGCAAGGGTTAGTGTTCAGGAAATCGTGCCGGCAAGGACCGGCACTCGAAAGCCGTAATCTGGGAGGATGCGTGGGTAAGACGATCGTGATCACTGGCGCCGGTGCGGGGCTTGGCCGCGCATTGGCAAGGCGTTTCGCCGGTGAAGGGGAAACCGTGATCCTGCTGGGCCGCACGCTGTCCAAGGTGAAGGAACTGGCGGAGGAGATCGGGGGCACTGCCATGGCGGTGGAATGCGATGTCGCCTCCGCCGATTCCGTGCGCAAGGCTTTTGCCGCCATTGCCGAAAAGCACCCCCGGATCGATGTGCTGATCAACAATGCCGCGATCTATGAACCGTTCACGGTGGCCGAGGCGACCGACGCCCAGATCGACGGTATCATCGCCACCAATCTCAACGGCCCGATCTATTGCTGCCGCGCGGCTATTCCGATGCTGGAGAAGGGCGGCCAGATCATCAACGTGGGCAGCGAATCCATCGCCGTGCCGTTCGTGATGCTCTCGCTTTACCAGTGCACGAAGGCGGCGCTCGAACGCTTTACCGAGGCCCTGGTCGAGGAACTGGAACCCGCCGGCATCCGCGTGACCACCGTGCGCGCCGGGCCGATGTACGAGGCCGGCAAGACCGCGCCCGGATGGAACCCCGATGCGGCCATGCGCTTCCACCAGGGATGCGCGGCCAACGGCATCGACCTGCGCGCCCGCCCGATCTCGAATACCGAGAACGTGACCGGCGTGTTCCGCTCGGTGATCGACCTGCCGGCCGACGTGCGCGTGACCCACGTGTCGGTCGGAGCGAGACACCCATGAACGACGCCCAGCTTCTGCAAGACCCTATTTCCGCCAAGGATCAGACGATGACCATTCTTCCCGAAGCCAAGCTCTTTATCGACGGCCAACTGCGCGGCGCCAGCAATGGCGGGACGTTCGACGTCGTCAGCCCATGGACCGGTGAACCGGTGGGCAAGGCGGCCGACGCCACGGCCGACGACGTGAATGCCGCGATCGCCGCCGCGCGCCGCGCCTTCGACGAGAGCGACTGGTCGACCAACATCGAGAAGCGCGTGGCGCTGGTGAAGAAGTACCGCGACCTGTTCGAGGCTGCTCGTCCGCGTCTTGCCGAACTGGCGATCAACGAAGCCGGCGCGGCGCAGGGTGCGGTCAGCCGCGCCCATGTCGGCATGGCGATGGACGGCTGGGACGATTACATGGCCGTGTTCGACAATCTCGAATGGGAAAAGGACTACGGCGAGAAGTCCGCCTTCGGCATGGTTCACAAGCGCGTCGGCGTGCGTGAAGCGATCGGCGTGGTCGGCGCGATCACGCCCTGGAACGTTCCGCTCTATGTCAACATCGGCAAGATGGTGGCCGCGCTGCTGGCGGGCTGCACGGTGATCCTCAAGCCCGCGCCGGACACGCCGGGCATGGGCGCGATCTTCGGGGAACTCGCGAAGGAAGCCGGCTTCCCCGATGGTGTCATCAACGTGGTGTTCGGCGCCGATCCGGCGCTGGCGGGTGAAATGCTCGTCACCGATCCGCGCGTCGACCTGATCTCGTTCACCGGCTCCACCGGCGTCGGCAAGCGCATCATGGAGCAGGGCGCGCCCACGCTGAAGCGCGTGTTCCTCGAACTGGGCGGCAAGTCGGCCAAGATCGTGCTGGACGATGCTCCGAACTTCGCGATGGAAGTGGGCATGGCGATGCTGGTGTTCCATGCCGGGCAGGGATGCGCCGTGCAGTCGCGCCTGCTGGTTCCGCGCAGCCGCTACGAAGAGGCCAAGGCGATCCTCAAGGGAGCCTACGGCAACTTCGGCGACAACTGGGGCGATATCGCCAATCCGGCGCACATCATGGGCCCTGTCATCTCCCGCCGCCAGATGGAGCGCGTGAAGAGCTATATCGATCTCGGCCAGGAGGAAGGCGCAACCTTGCTCGCAGGAGGCAATATTCGCCAGGACAAGGGCGGCGGCTACTTTGTGGAGCCCACTTGCTTCGTCGACGTCACCAATGACATGCGCATCGCCCAGGAAGAGATCTTCGGTCCGGTGCTTGTGGTGATCCCCTATGAGGACGACGATGACGCGGTGCGCATTGCCAACCAGAGCTCCTATGGCCTATCCGGCGGTGTAAGCTCGGGCGATCTCAATCGGGCGATCGGTATCGCCAAGCGCGTGCGCACGGGCTCGATGAGCATCAACAACGGCATGTGCATTGCCGGCGATATTCCCTTCGGCGGCTACAAGGCCAGCGGAATGGGTCGCGAATGGGGTGTCGAAGGCATTGAGGAGTTCACCGACGTCAAGATCCTCGCCTGGCCGGTCGGCCAGGTCCAGACGGCCTGACGTCGCGAAACCCGGTGTCATAGGCCCGGCTTCGGTGGGACCTCTTTTGGAAGAGTCCGGACCGGAGCCGGCAGTGCCGGTTTCGGAAGGCGGGCAGGAGCAGGGCATCATCGCCCTGCCGCCCCGGCTCGCCGCCGCGGTGACCGATGCCAGTGCGGCGGTCAGCCACAATCTTCACGGTCAGAAGCTCGGCCGGAAAGGCCGGATCACGCGCGAACGCATTCTCGCAGCGACGATAGAACTGGTCGAGAACTCCGATGAGCCGGTCACGCTGGGTGCGGTGGCGCGCGCGGTGGGGCTCGGCATGACCTCGCTCTACAACTACTTTACGGACCTGACCGAACTGCTGCTGGCAGTGCTCGAACCGGTGATGGGGACGGCGCAGGAAGACTACTTCGCGTTGGTGCGGCCGTATTGGGCAGACGACGAACTGGGACCGGCGTCCATGACGTTCGTGCGGTCCTACCACGATTTCTGGTCGCGCCACACGGGGCTGCTCCACTTGCGCAACTCGATGGCGGACCAGTTCGACATCCGCATCATGCACCAGCGCGTCAATTCGACGCGGCCGCTGATCGGGCTGATGGTGGCGCAGATGGACCCTCGCGGCGTGCTGGGAGATACTGCGGTTCTGATGGCGACCACGCTGATGACGGGTATCGAACGTTCGATCACGCTGGCCACGGACAGAAGACTCCACCGCGTGCTCGGCACCTTGCCGGGGAGGCGGGAAGAGAGCCTGCTCGAAATCAATGCGCGGCTCATCGAACTGGCGATCCGCGATACGCGGGAGAGGGCGAGGGCCGAAGGCTGAGAAGCAGGCTGTTTTCGCGATTTACGGTTGCGAATGCAGGCAGGGCGGGAGATCGCTCTCCCGCCCTGCCTGCATTCTCCGGATCAGGGCTGGAGTTCAGCCCTTGCCGCTGCTGCCGGCACCCTTGCCGCCAACGCCCTTGAGATACCGCTCCATCCCGCGGATGTAGTCCGGGTTGAGCATGAGAGCACTGTTGGCCATGCGTTCGACATGGCGGGCAGAATCGCGCCCCACTTCGGCGCAAAGCTCGATCGCGACTTTCGCCGCGCCCATCTGTTCCGGGTTCTGTTTGGCAAGATGGCGGCAGAAGTCCATGACGTCGTCCTCGAACGTCTCGTCCTCATAGACCTGATGCACGAGGCCCATGGTCAGGGCCATGTCCGCCGGGGCGGGCTTGTTCGCCATGATGAGCCAGCGCGCCCAATGCGGCCCGCAGATGCGTGTCAGGCGCGAGACCCCGCCGGACGCCGGAAGTACGCCGAACAGGCCTTCGGGGAAGGCATAGGCGGCTCTTTTCGCGGCGAGGCGGAAGTCGCACGAGAGGCTCATCTCCAGTCCGCCGCCGACGCACATGGCATGATGCGCGACAACGAAGGGCTTTTCGATATGCTCGATCTCATCCCACAACTGCTGCATGTTGTTGAGATTGAGCCGGTGGTTCTCGCGAATGCCGCGCGCGCTGCCGCCGGTGGAGACGGGTGAGACGATGTTCTGGTTGCCGCCGCGCAGGTCCGCGCCGGAACTGAAATACCGGCCTGCCGAGCGGATCAGCATCACCTTGAGTTCGGGCGTCTCGCGAAAGTGCAGGACCGCCTCGGTGAGGAGATCCATCATCTGCCGGCTTATGGCGTTGAGCTTGTCGGGCCGGTTGAGCGTGGCGATCAGGATTCCGTCCTGTTCCTCGGTCAGAAGGTGCGGTGCTTCTTCGGTCATCGTATGTCCTTCGATTCCGCGCCTTAGTTACGCGAGCGCGGCAGGCCGAGGCCTTTTTTCCGCGATCATGGAACGGTGCACCTGGCTGGTGCCGCCGTAAATGGTCGTCCCGTGCGCGTGGCGATAGGCGAGGTTGAGCGCGTTGGCGGCCCCCTTGCGCTTGGACAGCGAATAGGGCGCCGTCAGGTCGAGCAGGTCGCGCGAGTCGGTGATGAACAGTTCGGACGAGAACATCTTCGCCATCGGGCCATAAGCGCCGTTGCCCTTGCCGTGCACCTGCGTCCAGTTCGCGCGGTAGGCGATCAGTTCCGAGGCCAGCACATTCGCGTAAGTGCGTGCCAGCCTGCTCTGCGCCTTGGCGGTCTCGATCAGCTTGCCGCCGCCGGCCACGGGAATTTCCTTGCAGAGTTCGACAGCGTTTTCGAGCATCGCCCGTTGCACCTTGGCGAAACCGCCGCCGTGTTCGAGTTCGAGGCTGGCCGCCATGGTCCGGCCGCCGGCATTGATGCCGCCCAGGCGCCAGGTGTCGGGAATGCGGACGTTGTCGTAGAAGGTGATGTTGGTACGTTCGTCCATGAAGGTGTGGACACCCTGAACGGTGACACCCTCGGCCTTCAGCGGCACGATGAACATCGTCAGGCCCTTGTGCTTGGGCGCATCGGGATCGGTGCGGCACAGCATCAGGACATAGTCGGTGAGGTTGGCGCCGCTGGTCCACATCTTGGTGCCGTCGATCCGCCAGGAACCGTCGTCAAGCTGGGTCGCCTTGCACTGCGCGGCGAACACGTCCGATCCGCAGCCGGGCTCCGAATAGCCGAGCGAGCAGATCGCCTCGCCGGCCATGACCTTGGTCAGCACGTCGCGCTTCAGTTCGTCGGTACCGAAGCGGTACATGATGAGCGCCACCATCTGCGCGACATTGGCGACCGGATTGTTCCAATGCTCTTCCTCGAAGGCATCGCGCGCAGCAGTAACCGCATAAGGGCTGAGGCCGCGCCCGCCGATATCCTTGGGCAGTTGCAGGTAGGCGAGGTTGGCCTCCACCAACTGCTTGTGGATGACGGGATTGTGGCCTTCCCATGAGAAGTGGAACTTCTCGCGCTGGTCATCGGTGACGTTCTTGGCGAAGAATTCGCGGATTTCCTGCTGGATTGCGCGGGCATCCTCGCCCAGGTCGAATTCGACCGGCACATCGCCCACGTCGGGCAGGCTGGCCGCTTCGCCTGCGTAGAGACGGCGCCCGGCTTCGGCCAGCCATTCCTCGGGGTCGCCCGCAACGAGCGGCCAGGCCTTGGCGCGCAAGTTGTAGAGGTGGACGTCGTGTTCGGTGGTGAGGCCGATGCCGCCGAAGGTCTGTACGGCATGGCGCACGGTGCGTCCGGCCGCGCCTGCCGCATACCATGCGGCCAGCGATATCTGCGCGCCGGCTGCGGCTTCGCCGTCGGCGATCGAGCGCATGGCCTTCCACGCCAGGAACTTGGCGGAATCGATCTCGCAGATGAGATCGGCCATCGGGTGAGACAGCGCCTGGAAGGTGCCGATGAACACGCCGAACGCCTTGCGTTCTCCCGCATATTCCGCAGCCATCGTCAGCGCGGCGCGGCTGAGGCCTGACAGTGCCAGCGCCATCAGCAGTTTCCATTCCTCAAGGCCGGCGGCGAAGAGCGCCAGGGCGTCCTCGCCGCTGCCCAGCACCGCTGCGGGCAGAGCCGAAAGGTCGAGTTCGGCGATCGCCGTGGAAGCGAGACTGGGTTCGGCGATCCGTGCTTCGTCTGGCACGGTGACGAGAACGACGTCGTTCCCCTTGCGGGCGACCACCGCGCCGGCAACGAGACCACCCGCAACCCACTGTATGGGGAACTGCGCGATATCCTGCATGGCGATGGTCACGACCGTTTCGCCGCCGACTGCGCTTGCAAGCAAGTCATCCTGGCCGCCCAGCAGGCCGAGCAGGCGGGTTGCCACCAGGGCTTCCGCGAGCGGGCCGGAGGCGAGCGTGCGACCGGCTTCCTCCATCAGCAGGCCGGCATCGAACAGGCCAAGGCCCATGCCGTCCGCTTCTTCGGGAACGCGCATGGCGAACGCGCCGAGTTCGGCGAGGCCGGCCCACATCGCGGCGTCGAAGCCGTGCGTTTCCTGTGCCTTGCGCACATGGGCGGCGCTGGAGTTCTCGTCGAGGAAGCGCGCGAAGGTTTCGCGCATCATGCCCTGTTCGTCGGTGAGGTCGAAGTTCATTTCAGGCTTTCCCCGGGGCTTTTCGTTTTTGGTGTTTCCCGGTCCTCATCATACCTCGCGGCTGCATTCAATCGGTGCGGCTACGCAATCGCACGCGCGATAGCTGGCGGCCTCATCCGGACGCGCTGCGATCACGCTGGCCGGTGGGAAGGGGGAAGCATACGCTCCATGCTCAAGGCGCCGTGAAGATGCGCCCGCCGGAACCGATCCGGTCCGGCAATCAGGACGGGAGTGCTGAAATGCAGATGAACGACATGGTGCTGATCAGCGTTGACGATCACATCAGCGAGCCGCCGGACATGTTTCGCAACCACCTGTCGGGTGCTGCGCTGGAAAGCGCTCCGAAGCTGGTCCAGGATGAGAATGGCAAGGATCTCTGGGTCTATCAGGGGCAGAAATTCCCGTCCGTGGGGCTCAATGCCGTGGTCGGCCGCCCGTTCGAGGAATACGGCATGGAGCCGACCTCGCTCGATCAGCTGCGCGCCGGTTGCTATGACGTGCATGAGCGCGTGAAGGACATGGACGTCAACGGCGTTGCCGCATCGCTCAATTTCGGCAGCGTGTTCGACTTTGCCGGCGGCGCCTTCACCGGGTGGCGGACCGCGATCTCGCCAGGGTGCACATGAGCGCCTACAACGATTGGCATATCGACGAGTGGTGCGGCGCCTATCCGGGGCGTTTCATCCCCTGTGCGATCCTGCCGACATGGGACATGGATGCGACCCTGGCCGAAATGAAGCGGGTGTCCGACAAGGGCTGCCATACCGTCTCGATCAGCGAAAACCCGACCTGCCAGGGCTTGCCGAGCATCCACAATGCCTATTGGGATCCGTTCTACAAGGCGATCAACGATCTCGACATGACGATCTGCCTCCATATCGGCGGCGGAAATCCGGCACCGCATGCCTCGATGGAAACGCCGATCGAGGCGTGGATTTCCACCATGCCGATGTCGATCGCCTACGCCGCGTCCGACTGGCTCCAGCTTGAGGCGCTGCACGAATATCCGGACTTGCGAATTGCCCTTTCGGAGGGCTCGATCGGCTGGGTGCCCTATTTCACCGAACGGGCGGATTTCTCGAACTGGCGGCACAAGGCCTGGACCAATTCCCGGTTCCAGAAGATGAAGCCGAGCGAGATGTTCCGGCGTCACTTCCTGAACTGCTTTATCGACGATGCATTCGGTCTCCAGAACATCCGCTTCATCGGCGAGGACAATATCGCCTACGAATGCGATTATCCGCATTCCGATACGCTTTGGCCGGAAGTGCCGGAAAACCTGTGGCCCTCGATCAACCACCTGACCGAGACGCAGATCGACAAGATCACGCATGGAAACGCCATGCGCTGGTTCCGTTTCGATCCCTTCGAACACTTCACGCGTGAGGAACTGACCGTGGGCGCGCTGCGCGAAAAGGCGAAGGCGGCCGGTGTCGATACCCGTCCTAAGTCTTCCGCGGGCGAGCGTCCTGTCGATGCGGACGAGACCCGCCCCGTCACCTCGGGCGACATCATGAAGATGTTCACGCGCCACGAGGATACGGGCCGCAGTGCAAGGATGCAGAAGGCCTGAAGCCCGCAGGGCAGGCATTGCAATCGGCATGAGAAAAAGGCCCCGCAAGCGAACTTGCGGGGCCTTCGGTTCTGATGGTGCGACCCGATCAGGCGCGCATCATGCGGCGTGCGGAAGCTGTTCCGGTTCGGCGGCGACAGCGGGATCGGGCAGGCAGTGGCGCATGGCATCGCTCAGCGATTGCAGCAGGGCCTCCGGGTTCACTCTGTCGTCCTTGCCGTAGATCAGGCTGATGACCAGCGGGTGCCCTTCGGGTTGACGCGGGACCAGCCCGGAAAGGGCTTCCGCGCCGCTGCCGAAGCCGGCAACGCCGAACAGGTAGCGCGGATCGCGGCAGGCATCGATGCGGGCCATCATGTCGGAGAACTGGAACTTGGACTGTTCGTCCGCTTCGGCGTTGAGGCGGCGCACCATGCCTTCGCAGCGCTGGCGGGTGATCGTCGAAAGCATGAGCATGCCGGCGGCGTTGCGGGCCAGCGGTTCCTTGAGGCCGCCCGCCAGTTCGCGGGTTGCGGCAAGTGCGCGCGGACCATGGCGCCAGTTGACGATCTGGGCGTCAAGGCCGACCATCGAGGTGAGGGCGACCGAGAGGCCGGTCTGTGCCACCAGTCGGTCCATCAGGCGAACGATGCGGCCGTCACGTACGAGTTCGGGCTGTCCCGAAGTGCCGATCAGCGCGGCGCGGGGCGTGAGGCTGTAAGCGCGCGAATAGGGGTCCTTGTGAAGAAGTCCCAGTTCGACAAGGCTAGAAAGCAATTCGGAAGTGCTCGATTGCGGGCGGTTGTAGCGCCGCACGATATCCATGACGGTAGCTTCGCGGTGGGCATCGTCGAAATATTCGAGCACTTCGATGACGCGGCGGGCGATCTTCGCCTTGTTCGATGACGTCGTCTTTCCAGGCATGAGGTCTCTCCTCCCTCAGGTGTGGTTGCTGTGAACTCACTTCTCTCCGCGAGTCGGTCTCTATAAAACTGAGCCTGACTCGTTTTTTGCTAAGCTTGGTTATCATCAAGCTGGTGATGCTTCAATAGGCTTCGCACACGCGATGGAGGATCACTCGCACGGGAAATGCGGGAACCTTGGAAATCTGCGCATTTTTGGACGAAACCCTGCGTTCAGGCGTAATTTTTGTGCGGCGGGCTGGCCATAGCCCGCGCGGGTCCATGCATGACCGAAGCCCAACGAGCCGTGGAAATTCTGAATTTCTCGCATGATGTCTCAAGATATATCCATTCCAATCAGTGATTTGCCTATGATCGGGGAGGTGCGGGACCGTCCGTTCGTCTTTGTCGATCTTGGGTCGGAAACGGATGATGTTTCAGACGTGAGACTCCCGCCCGTGCCGGTGATCGGCATCGGTTCGCGGGACCATGCCCTGGCTGCGCGACTCGACACTTTGATTGAACCGCGTTTCGATGCCGGCGCGATCGCGCGATCGATCGCCGCGCAGCCGCTTGCCGCCCGAATCGTCACGCAGTTGCTGCGCCTTGTGCCGCACTTGCCCGACGAGGATGCGCTGGCGGCCGAATCGCTCGCTTACGCGGCGCTGCAGGGAAGCGACGCGCATCGGCTGTGGGTATCCCGTAGACCCCGCGCCGAAGTTGTTCCTCGCGAAGGCGGGGTGCAACTGTCGCGCGATGACGATGTGCTGACGATCACGCTGGATCGTGCCGAGGCCGGCAATGCCATCGACCGAACGATGCGGGATGCACTTCACGAGGCGTTCGCGCTCGCCAATGCCGATTCCACGATCGCGAAAGTGGTCCTGCGCGCCGTGGGCAAGGCGTTCAGTCTCGGCGCGGAACTTTCGGAATTCGGAACGACCACCGATCCCGCCATGGCTCACGCGATCCGCAGCATGACGCTGCCGGCGCGGGAGGCGGTGCATTGCAGAAATCGGATGGAAGTCCATATCGACGGCGCCTGCGTAGGGGCCGGGCTGGAACTGGCCGCTTTCGCCGCACGCATCGTCGCCACGCGCCGTTCCTGGTTTCAGCTGCCGGAACTGGCGATGGGCATCCTGCCGGGAGCAGGCGGATGCGTTTCCATGAGCCGCCGTATCGGGCGCCAGCGGACTTTGCTGATGGTGCTAAGCGGTCGCCGTCTCAGTGCGCGCGAAGCGCTCGACTGGGGGCTGGTCGACGCGCTGGTGGATGACCCGTCCTGAAGCCACGGTGATCCGCACGTCCTGGCTGTCCAGCCGCTCGCGCGCTTCATGCCAGGGGCGTGCGAGCAGGCAGAGATCGGCCGGTTCGCCAACGGCAATGCGGCGGCGGCGGGAAAGATCCAGCGGATCGGCCAGATAGAGCGCCAGTGCCTGCTCGGCGGTCAGCGCCTCGTCAGGGGTGAAGGGCGTCCCGGAACGGGTGAGGCGGCGCACGGCGGCCTTCATCGCGGCCCATGGATCGACGCTGCCGTAAGGTCCGTCGCTTCCTCCGGCGAGGACAATTCCCGCATCGCGCAGGCTGCGCAGGCGATAGAGGTCCGGGTGGTGCCGCGGCTCGACTTGCGCAAGATAACGATCGCCGCGCTCATGGACGAATTGCGGCTGCACGCAGGCATGAAGCCCGAGGTCCGCCATGCTTGCCGCGAGATCGGGAGAAACGATCGAGGCATGTTCCACACGGTCGCCGCCAAGACTGCCGCTCGCCTCCAGAAGTGCGAGCGTGAAGACGAGTTCCACTTCCGTCACGCAGTGAACGGCGACCGCTCGTCCCTGGGCATGGGCCTGCGAAATCCAGCGGCAGGTTTCGTCGAAATCGGGAAGCGCGGATTCGTGGAGATGAAGCTTGGCTGGTCCCAGCCGCCACCCTTCCTGCGCAGCGCCCGCCAGCGAGAGCGCTCCGGCAAGCACGGTGTTTTGCTTGAGTTTCCCGGCGGCGACCTCTTGGCCGAAATGCCGCGCCATCCCGGGATCGTTGCCGGGAGACATGTCGGTGAGCCCGGTCACGCCGAATGCTGCAAGCCGGGCGCTGATGGCCGCGAAATCGGGCGGGGTGCTTCCCAGGGTATCCTGTAGCCAGCGGTCCTCATCGAACAGCCGGCCGGTAAAGCGGCCATGCTCTCGCTCAAGCCCCGGAGGCGGAGCGGCGCGGTCCAGCAGTTCGGCAAGCGCGGCGCTGTTGAGGAACCACATCCGTCCGGTGCGATGTTGCAGCCGGACGGGACGGTCAGGAACCATCCGGTCAAGCATACGCGCATCCGGAAGAGTGCCGCCGACTATGCTCTCGCAAAAATTGATACCGCGCAGCCAGCCTTGTCCGGGCTGCGAAAGTGCGGCGGAAAGCCCCCCGATATCCGTGATTTCGGGCGGGCCGCAAGGCACCGATGCATCCCGCACCGCCAATGCCGCAAGGTGGATGTGGTGATCGTGGAGGCCCGGCAGCAGTGCGCCGCCATGAGCCTTGATGACAGGTTCGCCGGCGCGCGGCTCCAGCGTTCCGATGGCGGTGACGAGGTGGCCGTCGATCCGCAGGTCGGCGCGGCCTTCGCCTTGGATTTCGGCATCGCGGATCAGCATCGCACCGTCTCGCGCAGGATCCTTGCGGTATCGGCACCGAGGGAATGGACCGGGGCGGTCAAAGGCCTTCGCGGGCATGCCGGAAACGGGCGTCCGATACCGGTTCCCCAGGCGTGGAGTTCGGATTCGAGCATCGCGGGATCGTGCGCCTGTTCTTCCGCAAGGGCCATGGCGACGATCGCGCTCATCGACAGGCCGATGCGACGCGCCTGCCCTTCCTCCAGTGCGCGCATGGCTTCACGCGCGGCAGTCACCCCGGTGAGGGGATCGGCAATGGCATCGCCGACATACCCGATTTCCCCGGTGACTTCGGCCATGGCGCGCGCGAGGCCGCCGGCCACCCCGCAGTCGTTGCCGATGCCGACCCAGTTGGCAGGTTCCCCCCGCGCTCCGTGGCCGGTGACGGAGAGCCAGACCAGCCCCGGCACTTCGCGCACGAGCGCATTCGCATCGATACCGAGTTGCAGGAGCGCGCGCGGCCGGGCGCTTTCGATCACGATATCGGCGCGGCGGATCAGGTCGATCAGCCGGGCCTTTTCGGCGCTGCAGCCAAAATCGACGAGTACGCTTGCCTTGCCCTGGTTGATGAGATCGAAGGTTGCCGGATCGTCGCGCCGGATGAGGTCGGGGCGGGTGCGGCTTTCGACTTTCACCACTTCCATCCCTGCCTGCCAGAGCAGATGTCCGGCGAGCGGCCCGGCCCAGATGGCGGAGAGATCGACCACCAGCGGACGATGCCCGGCAGCGCGGCTGCGGTGCGGCCCGAGTTCGAGAACCTCGATCGGGGCGGAGGCAGGAATCTCGTCCGCGCTGGCGACAGGCAGGCCCAGTAACCGGCCTCGTTCGACAAGATCCGCGCAATCATGCCGCGCCACGTTTGCGGCGATCGCATCGCTGTCCTCTACTGCCAGGTCGGCATTGCCGAACAGCGCGGGCAGCAGTTCACGGTCGATTTCGCGGATCAGGGTGAGCGCGAACCAGCCGCCGTCGCGCGTGGGCAGCAGGCGGCTGCCGCCCAGACCCGCCGATACCTTGCCGGAAATGCGATAGCCGCCGTTGGCGCCCCGTTCGCCAAGCAGCGTAGCGCCGTCGAGACGGGGCAGGCCATGATCGCGGGCAAGCGCCGCCAATTGCCGGTCGGCCCATCGCGCCAGTGGGATCGCGGGGCCTTCGGCTTCGGCGTCAGTCGGCAAGGACTTCCTTCACCTTGCGGCGCAGGAGTTTGCCCATCTCGTTATAGGGAAGCTCGGCGACGAACACGATCTTCTCCGGCACGCGCGAGGATCGCAGGCGGGCCCGGACGAGGTCCTTGATTTCCGCTTCGGCCGGCGCCGTATGACCATCGCGGGTGACGATGGCGACGCCGACAGTCTCGCCCCATTCGATCGAGGGGATCGCGCAGGCGCAGGCATCCGCAACGGCGGGATGCGTCAGCAGCACGTCCTCGATTTCGCCGGGCGACATGTTCTCGCCGCCGCGCACGATCACGTCGTCCGCGCGGCCGGAGAGGAACAGGTAGCCGTCCTCGTCCATGTAGCCGGCGTCGCGGGTGGGGAACCAGCCCTGCGCATCGAGCGCGCTCTTTTCCTTGTATTCGCCCGAAACCTGTTCGCCGCGCACGTAGATCTCGCCCGGTTCGCCGGCGGGAAGAACTTCGCCGCTTTCACCCCGGATCTCGATCTCCACCGTCGGGATCGGCTTGCCGAGCGAGGTCAGCCGGGCGCGAACTTTCGGATCCTGCGAAGCCAGCGCTTCCCGATGGTCGTCCGGGCCGAGCAGGGCGACCGTCGAACTGGTCTCGGTAAGGCCATAGGCATTGGTGAAGCCCGCCGTGGGGAACAGGTCCAGAGCCTTGCGGATGACTTCGATGGGCATCTTGCCACCGCCATAGGCGACTGCGCGCAGGCTGGATACGTCGGATTTTTCCGCGCGCTCCATGGCTTCGATGATGCGCGAGAGCATGGTCGGCACGACGAAGGCATTGGATACGCGTTCGCTGGCGACCAGTTCCAGCCAGCCTTCGGGCGAGAAGGCGGGGAGCATGACGATCGTGCGCAGCGCATAGATCGACGAGAGCAGGGCGGAGATGCCCGCGATATGGTAAGGCGGCACCACGACCAGTGCGGCATCCGCTTCGTCCGCGGAGCCGAACTCGATGGTCCCCAGGATGTAGCCCAGCAGGTTGGAGTGGCGCAGGATCGCCGCCTTGGGCGCCGCAGTCGTACCGCTGGTGAAGAGCTGGATCGCCACGCCGCTTCCCGCTTCGTCGGCGCCGGGATCGTATTCGCGTGCATCGTCGGCAGGAACGGTTTCCTGCGCCTTGAGCGCGAACTCTTCGCGTGACAGCACGATATGCTGCTGGTCGCCGCCGAGACGGGTGATGCGCTCTTCATCGCCGATGACGAGCGCGGGGGAGATGCGGCCGAGCAGGGCGGCGAGGTCGGCGTCGGGCAGGCGGTAGTTGAGGGGGCAATAGGGCACGCCCGCGAGGGCTGCGCCGAACACCGCGATCACCGCCGCTTCGCTGCTTTCGTCGAGCAGGGCGACGTATTCGGCCTCGCTTTGCCGGATCAGTTCGAAGGCGCCCCGGGCCGCGGCGAGCAGGTCGCCATAAGTCCAGCGCTTGCCCTCGCAGACGAGGCCGACGCGGTCGGGCGCGGCTTCTGCCGCCATTTCGAGAAGGAGAGCGATGTTCATCTGGTCGTTCGTGCCTTGAAGCGCTTGCGGGAGGCTGGCCGGGGTCAGTCGGAGGCCGGCAGCGGCTTGGCGTCCTTGACGACCAGGGCCACGCCATCGACCGAGAGCGATCCCTTGCCGGGCTTCACGCAGAGCAGTTCGTACTTGCCGTCACTGTCGACGTAGCGTTTGCCCATCAGGGTGCCGGCGGAGAAATCGGCGGCGAGCGGGGCGGGTTCGGCAGGCTTTGCCTCGCCCATCGGGGCGCCGCCGCATTCGATCGTACCGTCGGCGCAGCGGATCACCATGACCTCGGTGTCGCAGGCGGCGCTTTTCAGACGGGTTCCAGGCTTCATTGTCGCAGTTCCTTGTCTTTGTATGCTTGGAGGCGGGGCGAGGGGCGATCAGGCGATCGCGCCTCTGGCCTTGAGCTCCTCGATCTTGTCCCACTCCACGCCCATTTCCATGAGCACGATTTCGGTATGTTCGGAGGCCTGCGGAGAACGCGTCGTCTCCAGCGCCTCGCCGTTCCACTGCACCGGGCCGCGCACCAGCTTGAGCGGCTCGCCGCCGTCAGCAGCCTCGACTTCGACCAGCAGGTCATTGGCGAGCGCCTGTTCGTCGCCTGCGAGTTCGAGCAGGTTGAGGATCGGCGCCCACTGGCCCTTCAGCGTCTTGAGATGTTCACGCCAGTAGGCGAAGGGCTTGCTGGCGAAAGCTTCGATGAGGATCTCGCTGGCGGCCTTCGAATTCTCGATCAGGCTGAGCACATCCTGGAAGCGGGGGTCATCTGCCGCTTCGGGGCGGCCGATGTGTTCGAAGGTATCGCGGATCAGGCCGGTCGGGCTGACCATGCACAAGTTGATCGTGCGTCCATCGGAGGTCCAGAAGTTGCCCATGAAGGGGTTCTTGGCGCTGCCGCCGGAGCTGGGCATCGAGTTCCGGGTGATGACGCCGGTTTCGACGGCCTGCGCGATGTTGGCGCCCGAGGCCCATGCCGCGGTGCTCATCAGAGAGACGTCCAGTTCCGCAGCTTCGCCCGTCTTTTCCCGGTGGAACAGCGCGGCGGAAATGCCGCCGGCAATGAACATGCCGCCGATGGAGTCGCCAAAGGCAGGCATGCCTTGCGAAAGCGGGCCGGGCAATTCGGGCGGCGTCATGCAGTCGGCGATGCCGCTGCGCGACCAGAAGGCCGTGCCGTCAAAACCGCCCTTTTCGCGTTCGGGGCCCTTGTCGCCCCAGGCGCTGCCGCGGGCGTAGATGATCTTCGGGTTGGCCGCGCGGATGTGCTTGATGTCGAAGCGGTTCTTCTGGCGCACTTGCGGCAGGTAGTTGGTGAGGAACACGTCGCACTGCTTGGCGAGTTCGTAGAGCAGTTCCTGACCTTCCGTGGTGGAAAGGTCGATGCCGACGCTGCGCTTGCCGCGATTGGGGTGTTCGAACAGCGTGTGGCGAAGGGGATCGAGCTGCACGCCGCCCATGTTGAGAAAACCGCGCTGGGTGTCGCCGCGCACCGGATGTTCGATCTTGATGACGTCCGCGCCCCAGTCGGCGAGGATCGCGCCGGCAGCCGGCGTGAAGGTGAACTGCGCTACTTCGAGGACGCGAACCCCCTGCATGACCTTTGTCGACATCTGCTGCCTGTCCCCGTTTTTCTCTTGTGATCTGATCTGTATTTTCGGTCTCGTAAGGCAGGAAACCGCGCCCCGCCGAGGCTGGTTCCGATTTGAGCGCAAAGCCGGAGACTGGCAACCCGCGCGCCATCGTGCCCACGATCATGCCGCGCGCCGCCGCCTCGGTACGCCGGTGCGATGACCCCATGCTGCACTGCGAAGCATGCCTGCACCCCGCATTCCGCGCCGGAGCGATGGTTGCGAAAAATCCTCTGCTGCATGCGCAAAACGCAATTGACTCTTTGTACAGCAACTCCTAACCTAGGTTAGTAAGTTGAGAGGACCTCAACAGAACGACAGAATTCCGGAGATACCTCATGAAGAAGTTCGTTGCCCTTGCCGCTGCTGCCTCGGTTGCCTCTTTCGCCATCGTTCCGGCTGCTTTCGCGGAGACCACCCAATCGGTCCGCGCCGTTACCGAGGAAGCTGCCGCTCCGGTCGACCTGACCGCCGGCAAGATGCTCTATGCCGCCAATGGCTATCGCCTGGCCCCGATCTACCGCGTTGCTGCCGACGGCAATCCGCAGGTGATCCTCAACGGCCGCCTCGTGACCGTTCCGGCTTCGAGCCTCGCCAACGTTGACGGCAAGCTCACGACCTCGCTCTCCAAGAAGGATATTGCTTCGGCGAAGTAAGCTTCGCGAAGCAGGCCTTTCGGGGCTTCAAACAGAAAAAGGGCGGCACCTCGGTGCCGCCCTTTTTCGTATCGTATCCGGGATGAGAGAAAGGGGCGGAAGCGCCCCTGTTGTCATCCCCGGCTGACGTTGTCGTAGATGCGGTTCATATAGTCGCGCAGTTGCTCCACCTCGGCGTCGGAAAAGCCGTGGAACATGCGTTCCTCGCTTTCGTTCGCGATCTCGCCGAGCTGGTCGAGCAAGGGGCGGGCTTCATCGGTGAGGTACACCGCGCGCGCGCGGCGGTCGTCCACGCGGTCCCGGCGTTCCAGCAGTCCTTCGGCGCAGAGCCGGTCGATCAGGCGCCCGGCCGAGGCTTCCGACATCTCCAGGTATTCCGCGATGGTCCGCTGGGTGGAGCCGGGATAGCGCGAAACCACCGCGATCATCGCCCATTGCGAGCGGGTGACGTTCAGCGTCGTCACCTTGCGATCGAAATTGTTGCGCTGGAGGCGGGAGATCACCGTCATGCGCAGCCCCACCTGCCGCCGGGTGCTGATGTCGCGGTCGTTCAGGGCCTCGCCCAGTTTGCCGGTCAACTTTTCTTCCGCCTCGGTTGCCACTCAATGCTCCTTGCCTGACGCTTTCAGACGCGTTCGATGATGATGGCCGGCGCCATGCCGCCGGCCGCACACATGGTGATGAGGCCGTAGCGCCCACCGGTCCGTTCGAGCTCGTCGAGCGCGGTGCCGATGAGGATTGCGCCGGTTCCCGCGATGGGATGGCCGAGCGCGATCGAGCCGCCGTTCGGATTGACCTTCGCACGGTCAAGGTCAAGGTCGCGGATCAGTTTCTCGACGACGACGGCGAAAGCCTCGTTCACTTCCCATACGTCGATCTGGTCCTTGGTGAGACCTGCCTTGGCGAGAACCTTTTTCGCAGCCGGTACCGGGCCGTTGAGCATCAGGGTCGGACAATCGCCGATTTCCGCCATGGCGACGATGCGGGCACGCGGCTTCAGGCCATGCTTTTGCGCATAGTCCTTCGAGGCGAGAAGGATCGCCGAAGCACCGTCGACAACGCCGGAGGAGATGCCGACGTGGTGGATCGGCTTGACCTCGAGGTCGGGATAGACCTGATTTATCAGTTCGACATAGGTCTTGCCGCCGGGTGCCGAGGGCATGTTGTAGAACATCTCGAAGGCGGGCTTGAGCTGGGCAAGGCCTTCGGCCGTCGTGTCGGGGCGGGGGTATTCCTCATGGTCGAGGATGATGTTGCCCTCGTCGTCCTTCACGACGATCGTGGACTTGTCGAAACGGCCTTCCGCGATCGCGGCGGCGGCGCGGCGCTGGCTTTCGACGCCGAAGGCTTCGAGTTCCGCGCGGCTGATGCCTTCCATGGCGGCGATCGCATCGGCCGCGATGCCCTGGTTGGTCTGCGGGTGCTTGGCCTGGAGGCGGGGATTGCCGGCGCCCATGCCGGCGCTGCCGACGCCGGCTTCGCGCATCTTCATGCCGTGTGCGTTGGCGTAGGACAGCATGTCCATCCCGCCTGCCACCATCAGGTCGGACATGCCGGACATGATCATCGCCGAGGCGAGGTTGGTGGCGGTGATGCTGGAGCCGCAGAAGCGGTTGAGCGTGACGCCGCCAGCCCGGAAATCGTATCCGGCGTCGAGCGCGGCCATGCGGCCGATGTCGCCGCCCTGAAGGCCGATCGCTGCCGACACGCCCCAGATCACGTCGTCGACATCGGCGGTATCGAACCCGTTGCGGTCCTTGAGCGCGGCGAGGACCGTGGCGGAAAGATGCTCGGGATGCATCTTCGAAAGGGCGCCCTTGCCCATCTTGCCGATGCCTCGGGGCGTACGCACGGCGTCGATGATATAGGCTTCGGTCACGGTCTCGTCTCCTCGAATTCCCGGTCTCGGCGCGCGCGGCGCCTTTTGCCGGCGGTCATGCTGGTGCCTTCGGGGAATTGCAATTGGAGGTCCGTTTCCTATCGCCTTGGCGATTGCTTTCACGTGAAAGTATATCGCGGCGGCGGGGCCGGGGTCAATCCGCAGGTCTATTGCGCGCGCCTGCTTGACGATCGCCGCAGCCGCGACAAGATCGCAGCAGATGGCAATATGAAAGGGAGGGCATGGAGGGCGACGAGAATTCCGGCGGGCATTCGCACCCTTGCGCGAACCGACGTTCCGGCGGATCTGGACCGCCAGCCTGTTCTCGAATTTCGGGCAGCTGTTCCTCGGCGTCGGCGCGGCGTGGGAGATGACGCGGCTCAGCAATTCGCCGAGCATGGTGGCGCTGGTGCAGTCGGCGATGATGCTGCCGCTGGTGCTGGTGACGCTTCCGGCCGGTGCCATCGCCGACATGTTCGACCGTCGCCGCATCGCCATGACCGGCCTGACCTTCAGTGCCCTCTGCGCCGCGGTGCTGGCGGTGATCGCCTTCCTAGGCCTTGTCACGCCGTGGCTGCTGCTGGCGTTCTGTGCGCTGATAGGCGGAGGAGTGGCGCTCTATTCCCCGTCCTGGCAGGCATCGATCCCCGAACAGGTCTCGCGCCAGCATCTCCCGGCGGCGGTGGCGCTGGGCACGATCAGCTATAACGTCGCGCGCAGTTTCGGACCGGCGCTCGGCGGGCTGATCGTCGTGCTCTACGGGGCGAAGGCCGTGTTCGGCATGACCTCGCTGCTCTACCTGCCGCTGCTCGTCGCCTTCTTCCTGTGGCGGCGAAAGCACGTCCCTTCGCGTCTGCCGCCTGAGCGGATGGACCGGGCCATCGTCGGCGGCGCGCGCTATGCGCTTCATGCCCCCGCGATCCGCACGGCGCTGGTGCGCGTGCTGGTGTTCGGTCTCAGCACCGCGACCGCTTCGGCGCTGGCCCCGCTGATCGCGCGTGACCTGCTGCGCGGCGACGCTTCCACGTTCGGCATCCTGCTCGGCGCGCAAGGCGTTGGGGCGGTGGCGGGCGCGCTGTTCGTCAGCAAGATCCGGGAGACGATCTCCACCGAACTGGCGGTGCGGATATTTGCAGTCGGCACGGGCCTTGCGCTTGTCACCATCGGGTTCAGCAACGAGATCGTGCTGACCTGCGGGGCGTTCCTGATCGTGGGGGCGTGCAACATCCTGACCATCGCCATGCTCAACGTGACCGTGCAGCTTTCCGCACCGCGCTGGGTGACCGCGCGGGCACTTTCGTTGTTTTCCTCCGCGATCACCGCCGGGATCGGGCTTGGCGCCTGGGCCTGGGGGATGGTGGCGGCCGCGCATGACGTGGCCTTCGCCCTGATCGCCTCGGGGATCGCGGTGGGCGCACGGCGCTGCTGGGCCTGATCCTGCCGATCGGCAGGGACCAGGAAGCGGACATCTCGGAAGTGCCGCTTGGCCACGAGCCCGCCGTGGGCATGGCGCTGACCATGCGTTCCGGGCCGGTCGTGATCGAGGTCGAGTACGACGTCGATCCGGAGCGCGCGCGGGATTTCTACGCGGTCATGATGAAGATGCAGTCGATGCGCAAACGCAACGGCGGGTTCGACTGGTCGCTGGCGCGCGATATCGCGAATCCGGCGCTCTGGACCGAACGCTATCATTGCCCGACCTGGGGCGATTACCTGCGACTGCGCGACCGCTTCACCCAGGCCGATTCCGAAATCCAGGCCGAAGCGGATTCCTACCATCGCGCCCACGATGCCAGCCGTGTCCGCAGACGTCTTGAAAGGCCGTTCGGATCGGTGCGCTGGAAGGCGGATTCGCTGGACCCCCGACAGGATACGGTGAGCTGGATGGCGCCCTGAACGGGGAGCATGCCTTGTTCCCATCCGGGGATTGCGGAGCGGACGGGGCGCTGGCCTGCTCGCGGGACAAGACAACGGGAGAAGATCGATGGCGCAGGTCGGGGCCGGACAGGCCGGGGTGGAGCACGACAAGACCTGGCGGGTGATCCAGTGGGCGACGGGCAACGTGGGCAGCCGCGCGATGCGAACCGTGATCGAACATCCGCGGATGGAACTCGTCGGCCTCTGGGTCAGCTCTCCCGGCAAAGTCGGCAAGGATGCGGGCGAACTGTGCGGAATGCCGCCGACCGGCATCAGGGCGACGCATTCGCGCGACGAACTCGTGGCGCTGGATGCGGACTGCGTGCTCTACATGCAGCAGGGCACGGACTGGGACGATATCTGTGCGTTGCTGGCTTCGGGAAAGAACGTCGTCACCACGCGCGGAGACTTCCACAATCCCGCCCGGATGGACCCGGAACTGCGGGCGCGGGTTGAAGCGGCCTGCGGGGCGGGCAATGCCTCGATCTACAGCACCGGCTCCAGCCCCGGATTCGTGACGGAGGCGCTGGCCATTCCGCTGATGTCGCTCCAGCGTTCGCACGGGCTTCTTACGATCGACGAATATGCCGACGTGTCGAGCCGCAATTCACCGGAAATGCTGTTCCAGGTCATGGGTTTCGCCGCCCCGATGGCCCCCTTCGACCAGCGGCGGGCCGAACACCTCAAGGGCGATTTCGGCAGTTCGCTCTCGCAGATCGCCGATGCTGTCGGGTTGGAGGTCGACGAGATCGAGGCGGTCGGCGAACTCTCGCCCACGCGGCAGGACCTGACGATCGCGGCCGGGACCGTACCGGCGGGGACGGTGGGCGCCATGCGCACGACCATCACCTGCAAGAGCGGGGGGCGTCCGGTCATGCGGTTCCGGGCCAACTGGTACGTGACCACCGATATCGACGATGCGTGGGACTTGCGGGAATCCGGCTGGAGGATCACGACCGAGGGCGACACGCCGGTCAAGGTCGACATCACCTTCCCGGTCTCCGAAGAGGACTATGCGGCCTATACGCCGGGGCTGACCGCACACCGGCCGGTGAACGCCATCCCGGCGGTTTGCGCGGCCCCTGCGGGGATACGGACAACCGCGGACCTGCCGCAGATATTGCCGATCTACAGCTAGACGGAATCGACGGGCAGGGCGAACCCCTGCCTGCCGTTCCTATCGGTCCTGAACCGGCGTGGCCTGATCTCCGCCGAGCACGCGGTAGAGCGTGATCCGGTTGCTTGCGAACGCCAGTCGCACCGCGATTTCCTGCTGCCGTGCGGTATAGAGACTGCGCTGCGCATCGAGGTTATCGAGCGAACTGGCGATGCCCTGCCTGTAGGTGGCCTCGGTCAGTCGCGCGGTATCGGCGGCGGCTTCGGTGTAGCTGGAGGCCGCGCGTACACGCTCGGCCAGCGTGCCTTGATCGGCCAGCGCATCGGCCACTTCGCTGAACGCCGTCTGGATGGCCTTCTCGTAAGTTGCCAGGGCCGCGTCGCGCTGCGCCTTGGCGACTTCGACGTTGGCGGTCCGGCCGCCGGCGTTGAAGATCGACCAGGTGGCGGATGCCGTGCCGGTGGCGGCGAAGGCGCCCTTGTCGAACAGCGATGACAGGGCGTCGCTGGCGAAGCCGAGCAGGCCGGTCAGCGAGATCGAGGGGAACAGCTCGGCACGGGCCACGCCGATATCGGCATTGGCGGCGCGCAGCGAATATTCGGCTTCCACCACGTCGGGGCGGCGCAGGAGAACTTGCGAACTGGTGCCGGCGGGGAGGACCGCCAGCGACTGGTTCACTTCGCCGATGTTGCCGGGAAGCAGGCTCTCGTCGAAATCGGCGCCGACAAGCAGGCGGATCGCGTTCACGTCCTGCGCGAGGGCGGTCGTCTGCGAGGCGACATCGCCGCGCGCGGTTTCGAGCACCTGTTCCGCTTGCCGCAGGTCCGTGCGCGGGGCGACGCCGCCCTTGAGGCGGGCACCGGTGAGTGCGACGCCGCGCTCGGCATTGGCCGCAGTGGCCTGCGCGATCTGGAGCAGGTCACGGTCGGCGGCATAGTTGGCCCAGGCCTGTGCGAGGTCGGCGACAAGGCCAAGGCGGACGGTGCGGGCCGCGGCTTCGGTGGACAGGGCCGTGTCGCGCTGGGCCTGCGTGGCATTGGCGAGCTTGCCGAACAGGTCCAGCTCGAAGCTAGAAATGCCGCCTTGCAGGGAATAGTTCGAACCGTCGCCCGAGGAACCGCCGCCTGCCTCGGTGCGGGCTGCGGAACCCGACAGTCCGATCGCCGGGAACTGGTTGGCGCGGGTGACGCGAACCTGAGCACGGGCGGCGGCAACGTTCGCGGCGGCGACGCGCAAGTCGCGGTTGTTGATCAGTGCCTGTTCGACGAGCGACTGCAGGCGGCGGTCGCGGAAGATCTCCGAATAGGAAACCAGCGGCAGCGCGGCCTCGCTCTGCGAGAGATAGGCATCGCCCACAGGCCACGAAACCGGGACCGGCGGGGTTGGCGCCACGTATTTCGCGCCATCGAACAGGCGCCGAGGGCCATGGCGGGCAGGGCGCAAGCCGCCAGCTTCAGGGCGCGAAGTCGGCGGTTCATGCAGTGTCTCCCTTGCGTTCGCGGCGCTGCTGGAGGTGCTGGCGGACGGCGGCAATGCCGTCGCGCACGCCGCGGCGCACGAGGACGAAGAACAGCGGGATGAAGAAGATGGCAAGCAGCGTGGCGGTCAGCATCCCGCCGACCACGGCGGTGCCGATGGCGATGCGGCTGTTGGCGCCGGCACCGCTTGCGACGGCCAGCGGAACCACGCCGAAGATGAACGCGAAGCTCGTCATCAGGATCGGACGCAGGCGGATGCGCGCGGCTTCGAGCGCGGCTTCGATCACGCGCTTGCCCTGACGTTCGGCCTGTTCGGCGAATTCGATCATCAGGATGGCGTTCTTCGCGGCGAGGCCCATCGTCGTCAGCAGGCCGATCTGGAGATAGACGTCATTCTCAAGCCCGCGCAGCGTCACCGCGAGGATCGCGCCCAGCAGGCCGAGCGGAATGACGAGGATGACCGCGATCGGGATCGACCAGCTTTCGTAAAGCGCGGCAAGGCACAGGAACACCACCAGCAGCGAAAGCGCGTAGAGCAGCGGTGCCTGGCCCGAGGACAGCCGCTCCTGATAGGAGGAACCGGCCCAGGCCACGGCGGTGCCGGGCACCTGGCTGGCGAGTTCCTCCATCACGTCCATCGCGGTGCCGGAACTCACGCCTGCCGAGGGGCTGCCCGAGAATTCATAGGCCTGGAGACCGTTGAAGCGCGAGGACGTGCTGGGCGCGGTGGACCAGCTGATCGTCGAGAAAGCCGAGAAGGGCACCATCTGGCCGCTCGTGCCGCGCACGAACCAGTTGGAAAGATCCTCCGGGCGCGAGCGGAACTGGGCGTCGCCCTGAACGTAGACGCGCTTCACGCGGCCCTTGTCGATGAAGTCGTTGACGTAAGTGCCGCCCCACGCCGTCTGCAGCGTGGAGTTGGCATTGGCGGCGGTGAGGCCGTAAGTCGTGAGCGCGCGGGTGTTGGAGTTGATCTTCAGCGTTGCAACGTCGGGAAGATCGCTCAGGCGCACGTTCGTCAGGCGATCGTCGGCGGTGGCCTTGGCGAGAAGCTCGTCACGCGCCTTCTGGAATTCGGTGCGGCTCATGCCGCTGCGGTTCTGGAATTCCATGGTGAAGCCGGAGGACGACCCCAGCCCGCGGATCGCGCCCGGAACCAGCGTGAAGACCTGCGCGTCGCGCAAGTTGCGGAATGCGCCGTTGGCCCGCTGGACGATGGCATCGGCCGTGTTCTTGGAACCGGGCCGCTCCTCCCAGTCGACCAGCGTGACGAAGGCCTGGCCGGTGTTCTGCCCCGCCGCGCCCTGTCCGCCGCCCGAGAGCGTGAACATGCTGGCGACATTGGCCTTCTCATAAGTCTTGAAATAGTTCTCGACCTGTCGCTGGACTTCTTCCGTGCGCGTGCGCGGCGAGCCGGCGGGAAGGCGCCACTGCACCATGATCGTGCCCTGGTCCTCGTTAGGCAGGAAGCCGGTGGGCAGGCGCTGGAACAGCATGAAAGTGGCGACGCAGGCGATCAGGAACAGGGCAAGCCAGCGCCACTTGTGCTCGACGACGCGCTCCACCCGGTGCGCATAGGCATTGGTCATGCGCTCGAAGCCCCGGTTGAAGCCGGTGTGGAAGCGTTCCCACAGCCTTGCCAGCCAGGGCAGGTTACGCTCGATCCAGTTGGGGCCGGCTTCCTCGTGCGACTTCGCCTTGAGCAGCGTGGCGGTCAGGGCCGGGCTCAGGATCAGCGCAACGAGCACGGAAAGCACCATGGCAACCACGATCGTCAGCGAGAACTAGCGGTAGATCACGCCGGTCGATCCGCCGAAGAACGCCATGGGCAGGAAAACCGCCGACAGCACGAGGGCGATGGCGACCAGTGCGACCTGGATTTCCTCCATCGACTTGATGGTCGCCTCGCGCGGCGACATCCCCGGATTTTCCTCGAGCAGCCGCTCGACGTTCTCGACGACGACAATCGCGTCATCGACCAGAAGCCCGATCGCGAGCACGAGCCCGAACAGGGTCAGCGTGTTGATCGAGAATCCCGCGACATAGAACACCGCGAAGGTGCCGAGGAGGACGACCGGAACCGCGATCGCGGGGATCAGCGTGGCGCGCCAGCTTTGCAGGAACACGAACATCACGATGACGACGAGCACGATCGCTTCGAACAGCGCCTTCTCGACTTCGGCGACCGAGAGCTTGATGAACGAGGTGGAATCGTTGCCGTAAGTATAGCCGAGGCCGTCCGGCATGCCCTGCGCCAGCTCGCTCATGGCCGCCTTCACCAGTTCGGCGGTCGCCAGCGCGTCGGCGCCGGGCGAAAGCGAGATCGAGATGCCGGCGCCGGGGTGGCCGTTGATCCGGCTGATCGAGCTGTAGTTCTCGGCGCCGATTTCCACGCGGGCGACATCGCCGATGGTTACCGCCGAACCGTCGCTATTGGTCTTGAGCACGATGTTGCGGAACTGCTCGGCCGTCTGCAGGCGCGAACCGGCGGTGACGATGGCGTCGATTGCCTGGTCCTGCGGCGCGGGCAGGCCGCCGATCTCGCCGGCGGCGACTTCGGTGTTCTGCGCGGTGATCGCCGAAGTCACGTCGCTGGGCATGAGCCCGACGGCGGCGAGCTTGGTGGGATCGAGCCAGATGCGCATGGCGTGCGGCGCGCCGAACACGTTGACGTCGCCCACGCCTTCGATGCGCGAGAGCGGGTCCTGGATGTTCGAGGTGAGGTAGTCCGAAACGTCCTGGTTCGAACGGCCGTCGGTCTCGTCATAGACGGCAACGAGCAGGAGCTGGTCGGGGTTGGACTTGGTGACCGTGACGCCCTGGCTCTGCACCGCCTGCGGGAGGCGGGACAGCGCGGACTGCACCTTGTTCTGTACCTGGACCTGCGCAATGTCCGGGTCGGTGCCCTTGGCGAAGACGGCGCTGATCGTCGCCTGGCCGCGGTTGGAGGATTGCGAACTGAAGTAGAGCAGGCCGTCGATTCCGGTCAGTTGCTGCTCGATGATCTGGGTGACGCTGTTCTCGATCGTCTCGGCCGAGGCGCCGTTGTAGGTGGCGCGGATATTGACCTGCGTGGGCGCGATGTCCGGGTACTGCTCGTTCGGCAGGAAGGCCAGCGCGCCAAGACCCGCCAGCATGACGATGATGGCGAGAACCCAGGCGAAGATCGGCCGGTCGATGAAGATGCGTGACATGGGAGGCTCAGCGACCCTTGCCGGAAGACTGGCCTTCGCCGGCCTTGCCTGACGAGGGGACGACCTTCTGCGGGCTCGACGCCGCTACCGGCTGGATATCGGCACCCTGCTTCAGTCCGTTCAGGCCCTGGACGATGACCTTGTCGCCCTTCTGGAGGCCGGACGTCACGACGGTGTTCGTGCCTTGCGTGCGATCGGCGCTGACCTTGCGGCGTGCGGCCTTGTTGTCCGCGCCTACGACCATGACATAGGCCGAACCGTCGAAGTCCCGCTGGACAGCGTTCTGCGGCACCAGGTAGGCGCTCGGATCGGTCGCCTGGTCGAACACGGCCGAAACGAACATGCCCGGCAGCAGCAGACCGTCCGGGTTGGGGAAGCTGGCGCGCAGGGTTACGGTGCCGGTGTCCTGGTCCACGGTGACTTCGGAGAACTGGACGGTGCCCGCCGAGGCATATTGCGTGCCGTCGTCGAACTTCAGGTGAACCTGGGTGCTGCCGGGATTGACCCCGCCCGCGGCGAGCTTGCGGCGCAGGGCCGTGATGTCCGCGGCGGATTGCTGCATGTCCACGTAGATCGGGTCCATGCGCTGGATCACCGCCAGCGGATCGGTCTGGCTGGCGCTGGCAAGCGCGCCCACGGTCGAGAGCGAGCGGCCGATGCGGCCGCTGATCGGCGCGGGCACGGTGGTGAAGCGCAAGTTGATCCTCGCCGTATCGAGCGTGGCGGCGTTCTGCGCGATCGAGGCCCTGGCCGAGCGTGCGGTGGCGAGCGCGTCGATGTAGTCCTGCCGGGCAACCGCTTCCATGTCGGCAAGCGGCTTGTACCGGTTGGCCTTGGCCGAAGCGGCTTCGGCGGTGGCGCGGGCGCTGGAAAGGTCCGCCTGAGCCTGGTTCACGGCGGCGCGGTAGAGGCTCGGGTCGATCTGGTAGAGCGGCTGTCCCGCGCGCACCATGCTCCCCTCGGTAAAGAGGCGCTTTACGATGACCCCGGTGACCTGTGGGCGGACTTCGCTGGTTTCGAAAGCGACGGTGCGACCGCTGAGCGTGACGGCGAGCGGCACGGCGGAAGGCTGGGCCACGATATAGCCGACTTGCGCGGCTGGGCGCTTGTCATCCTTCTTCTCTCCGCCCGAACAGGCAGCGAGAAAGACAACGGATGCCAGAACCAGACCGGTCTGACGCAGCAGGGGGCCTGCCGCAAGGGAAGAACTCGTGATTTTCAAGTCGCGCACCGTCTGAAATCGCATCGGCGCTGCTATTCAGCCAATTGTTGCCGCCCGCAAGCCGGGTTTTCGCAAGTGCGACAATTTGCGACTAAAAACGAAGATTTGGGACGAAATCTGCCTGTCCTATACGTCAAACGCCCTCCACCGGAGAACGCCCGACATCTGTCAGTAGCGTGCCAGCATTTGCAGCGAGGCGGCGAAGTAGTCGTTCACGAGTTGCGAAGGCTGCGCCGTGCCGAGCAGGCGCCCGGCTACCGCTGCTCCGCCGGCCGAGAGCGCGTAGTTCGCCTCTTCCCCGGTGACCACGTCCACCCACGCCGGGATCGGCTTGTTCGCCGCCAGGCACGCGCGCCAGTATGCCGCGATATCGGGCACCAGCGCCTGCCTGCCGCCCAGCGCGGCATAGAGCGGCACGCGGATCGCGTCGTAACCGAAGCGCGGCGGCTTGTCCCGGGCGGGGGCGACCTGATCGGGCGCGCTGACCACGATCCAGTCGGACGGCAGGCGGTGGGTTCCGAAACGGGAGAGGCGGGTGATGGCCTCACTGTCGGTAATCACCGGCCCCCAGACGGACTGTCCATCGAGCTTGGCGAAAGCGTCGAGCGCGGGCCAGACGAAGTAGGACGGGTTAAGCGTCACTTCGGTGCCGTTCACGAAACCTTGCAGGCCCGGCAGGAGCAGGCGGCGGTTGTGGCGCTCGATCACGCAGCGGCTGCGGATGGCGGCGCGAATCTGCGCGGCGCGCGCGCTGTAGTCGCCGCGGTTCCAGCGCTGTCCGGCCATGCCGAGCGCCCAGGCGATCACGAGGTCGCCATCGGTGGCGTTGTTCTGGTCCGCCACGGGGTTGGGCGAATTGGGATCGTAGCGCCAGGCATGGAGCGCCACGTCGGTGCGCGAGAGGTAGGACTGGGTCCAGCTCGCGATCTTCTCGAAGGCTTCGGCGTCGCCGGCCTTGTAGGCGAGCAGGAGGCCGTAGCTCTGGCCTTCGCTGTGGCTGACGCCGTTGTTGCCGGTATCCACGATCCGGCCTTCCGGCCTCATGTACATGTCGCGATAGCTGCGCCAGTTCGCATCGTGGGCTGGAGAGCGGCTTTGCGCATCGGTGTTGCAGGCAGCCGTCATCGCCAGCATGAGCCCCAGAGTGAAGTTGCGGCGGTCGATCGCGTGGCCGGAGCCGAGAATGCTCATGACGTGCGGTTCCCTACCGTTCAGCGGCCGTGCCGGAGTTCGACGACGTCACCCTGCCAGCGGGCCGTCGTGTGCAGGGCGGGGCCGCTGCCCAGGACCCGGAACCATCCGTCGTAGGCGCTTCGAGCAGTCCGAGCATCATCGTGCCCCAATGGCCTTGCGGATCGGGGGTGATCGATTTGGGCAGGTTGCGATGATGGACCACGATCGCATCGTCCCCCACGGCGAGTTCGACCTCGCCCCAGCCGAGATCCTGCCAGAAGCCGTTGATGCGGGCGCAGAGCACGGCTGCGTCGCTGACGCCTTCGAGCGGTTCGAGCACGGCCATGCGCCTGCCGATCGCGGCGAAGAACCCGCGTGCCTGAGCGGTGGGCGCGCCTTCGCACACTTCGGCCGCAGCCATCGCGGCGAACAGCGCGAGGCCGCCGGCGCCGATCTGTTCGCCCTCCTGCTTGGGCGAGGGAAATGCCTGCAATTTCATCGGCCGGTGCTCCCGAAATTCTGTCTCACGCCCAATAAGCTCCGGAACTCGTCATAAGATCCGAAGGTATTGTAACTCGCCTCGCCGCCGATGCGGGTCGTCGGACTGATCTTGTAGTACAGCGAAACATCGCTCGACAGCGCGAAGCCGGTCTTGCTGATGCTGTCATAATACGAACGCACGTCGTTGTTTTCGGCCTTGAGCGCGTCAAGCTGGGCCTGAAGCGTGGGATCGAGCGGGTAGAGCGCCGTCTGATCCTGGCTGTAGCTCTGGAAACCGGGCGTGAACGAGGCGCGCAGTCGATCCGGTCGTCTTCCATGGTGTAGTTCACCGGGAAGCCGACGCTGATGAAGGTCTGCGGGCTGAAATAGCCGCCGTGTCCGAACGTGAAGTAGTTCTGGCTCTTGTCGTAGCCCTGGTAATTCACGTTGAGGCCGACGGTGAGCGCCGAGTGCTGGCCGCGATAGGCGCGCAGATAGCCGCCGACATTCGCCTCGAAACCGTCGTTGCGGGCGACATTGGTGCCGCGGAAGCGGTAATAGCGGCCCTCTGCGTAAACACCGCTGCCCTCATGGTCGTAGGACATGCCCGCGCCGCCTGCCGTGCGCATGACCTGACCCCAGCGCTCTCCCGTGACCGGATCGCGGGTGCCGGCGTAGGAGACGATGCTGTCCGTCACCGGCTTGTGCTCTGCAAAGGCGGTCAGGCGAAGCGCCTCGCCGACTTTCGGGGAGACCGCCGCGCGGAAGGTCGGCTTGGTCTTGCCCATGCCAACCGGCGTGGTGCCGCCCTCGACCTGGACGCTGTCGCTCTCGTAACCGGCCGAAAAGGCCACGCCGGAGGCATTCTGCGTTTCGGTCGTCGGGAAGACCGAGGGCACTTCGTCGACAATGGCCTGGGCCTCGATCGTGGCGTTCCGGCCGAAACGGGCCTGTCCCGAGCGGTTGGGGGTTCCGGCATCGATGACGGAGGCTTCCGCCTTGGCGTAGAAGCGGCCGCCGGGTGCGTCGGTGGAGAAACGGGCCGAACCCTTGATCTCATCGAGCTGGCTCAGGCCCTTTTCACCCGAACGCTGGCGATAACCGGTCTCCACATCGACGCGGGGGCCGGAATCCTGCGCCAGCGAGGCGATCTGGGACTGGATCTGCGCCATGACCGGATCGGCGGAATAGGTCGTGGTGGGCGCGTCCATCCCGGCATCGCCGTAACCGCCGGTGACGGGGTAGGGCGCCGAGGGCGCGGCCATGGCAGCGCTGCCGTAGTTCGCCGTGCTGCCGTAGCCTGGCGCGCTGCCATAGCTTGGAGCGGCGGCGTAACCGGTTGAAGCGCCGTAGGCAGCAGGTGCGCCGTAAGCGGCAAGCGCTCCGGCAGCGCCGTAGCCGGTCTGGGCCGCGGGAAGGCGGGTGCCGCCGCCGAGAGCGAAGGGATTGACCTGCTGGGGTGCGATCGGCGCCCTGTCCCGGAAGGGATTGGAACCGCCGGCCGGGGTCATCGCCGCGAACGGATTGCCGCCGGCCAGGCCGTCGATCGAGGTTCCGCCCTGACTGCGGGCATAGAGATTGCGCGCGTCCTTGAGCATGCTCATGGCGGCGCGGTCGTTCCCGCGGGCACGCTCGACATTGGCGAGCGAGAGGCGAACCTGGTAGTCCTGCGGGAAGGCGCGGAGCACGTCGTTCTGGGCGCGCCGCGAAAGATCGCCGTCACCGGCCGCCTGCGCCGTGTCGGCGAGGCCCAGCAGCGCTTCCTTGTCGCCCGGCTTACGGGCCAGGACGAGCTGCCAGGTCTGCGCGGCGCGGGCGGGCATTTGGCCGCTCTGGTAAAGGCGGGCGAGCCCGGCGAGGACTTCCATGTTGTCCGGCGCTGCGCTGTAGGCGCTTTGCAGGACATCGAATGCTTCGGCGAAGCGGCCGGCCTGACGGGAACGGTCGGCCTGGCTGACCAGCAGCGCGGCGTTCATCCGGCCATAGGCCTGCTGCCCTTCGGCCGAGCTGCCGGCCAGCGTGCTCGCGCGTTGCAGGGCCTGCTGCGCCAGATCGTCACGGCCGACGCGGGCGAGTACGCCGATGAGCCCCTCGTAATCGTCGATGCCGGAGACCTGCCCCTGCATCGCGTTTTCCGCGACCGAGGCTGCGCCTTGCGCATCGCCCAGATCGTAGAGCGCATTGGCGATCGCTGCCTGCTTGCCGACCGGGACAGCGTTCATCGCGCCAAGCTGGCGCAGCGAGGCGAGGGCCTGTGCCTGCTGGCCCTGCGCGGCCATCGCCTTGGCGCGGGCGATCGCGCTGTCTGTTTTCACGCCGATCGCGAAGCTGCGCATCGGCGCGGTGCGCTGCGTTTCGGGGATCATGTCGATCAGGCGGGCGGCCTCGGTCGAGCGGCCGAGGTCGGCATTGATGAGGGCCGCGGCGTAAAGCGCGTCCGGCTGACCCTTGTTGACCAGCGAGCGGAGCAGCGATTCCGCTTCGGGAATGCGGCCGCGCTTGATCTGGAATTCGGCGAATTCGTAGCGGATCCACGGATCTTCCGGGTCGAGCACGAGGCCGTTCTGGAATTCGCGGGTGGCGCCCATGTCATCGCCGTTCGCGGCAGCGGCAAGTGCGCGGCCGCGGGCGGCACGCATCTGGAGACGCCTGTCGTCCGAGCCGCCGCCCTGGCTGGCCTGCCGGTAGAGGTCGGCGGCATCGGCGTAGCGGCCCTGCTTCTCGTAAACGTCCGCCAGCAGTTCGAGAGCGGGTGCCGGTTCCTTGTAGCCCGAGCGGATCAGTCCCTCGGCGACGGATTGCGCATCGGCAAGACGGCCCTGGGCCACGAAGTTGCGGGCATCGGCCATGCCGGCGAAGAAGCGGGCGGAGGAAAGCCCTTCGGCCCACTGGCTTGCCTTGCCGTAGCGCGATGCCTGTTCGAGCAGGTTTGCGGCCTCGGCGAACTGGCTTTCGCGCAGGCGAACGAGGCCGAGGCCGCCCAGCGCGTCGGGATCGCGCGAATTGACGGACAGGGCGCGCTGGAACTGGTTGGCGGCGGATGCAAGGTTGCCGTCTTCCAGCGCGTCGAAACCGGCGACGCGGGCCTGACCGGCGCGATTTGCGGAAGTGGTGGGCGCCGGAGCACTGCGCGCCGGTGCGGCCGCGACCCGCGCGGGCTGGCTCTGTGCGGGAGCCTGGGAGCGCACGGGCGCGGGCTTTGTTGCCGTGGCGGTTCTGGCCGCAGGCTTGGGAGCCGGCCTGGGCGCCGGGGCAGGGGCGGCGTTCATCGCCTGAGACACCGCCGCACTGCCGGGATCAAGCGCCTTGGCGCGGCGCAGGGCCTGCTGGGCAAGGTCTTCGCGGCCCTTCGAGCGCCAGTACTTCGCCTGCTGCAGCAGCGCATCGACGCCCGCCGCCTGTGCGTGGGAGATACCCGTCGTCGCCGTGGACAAGAGCAGGGCGAGCCCGATGAGGCGTAGGCGGGTCGTCATCGCGGAAGTCATGCGGTTTCGTCCTGGTTGCCGAGGCGGCGCTGCGCCTGGCGACGGAAGTACAGGTAGGTCGGACCGGCGAGGATCGCCGCGAGCAGGAGCGAGAACAGGCCCATCAGCATCGGACGCTGGCTGAACCAGTAAGCGAGCTTCATCCAGACCGGCAGCGAGCCGACCCAGTAGCGGTCGCCGATGGCGAAGCTTGTCATCCCGTCGCCCTTGGTGACCGCGAGGTCGCCCTGGATGGCGGCGTTGATCTTCACGTCCGACATGCCGTCCACGAGCGCGGGCAGGGCAGCGGCATTGTCGGCCATCAGGGCAACGACGGTGCGGTCCGAGGAGAACGGCGAACGGAAGCTGACGATGCCGGAGAACCCGCGTGCGTTGTAGACCAGCGGCGCGGCGGCCATCGGATCGTCGTGCTCGGTGCCGCCGAAGAACGAGGTGGCATACTGGAGCGGCGAACGTTCGGTGACTTCGAGGTGGCCGTTCACGTAGCGCACCGGCGACTTCTCGAAGAGCGAGCCGGCAGAGGCGAGTTCGACGCCGCCGACCACGAGCACGTCCTGGTCCTGCAGATCGCCCGGATCGACCGAGGATGTCACGGTGATGCCGGTGACCGGAACGCCGGTGGAATCGCCGAAGCGGCCCATCAGGTTCAGGAAGGCCTCGACCGAGGCGGACGACGGGTTCGCCGCCATCAGGACGGTCGTCTCGGCAAGGTCCGGCGCCGCCGTGAAGGGGAAGCCGGCGCCTGCGAACGTCGCAAGGTCGGGCATCATGATGGCGTGGTAGGCCGAGGTCAGGTCGATCGTGCTGGTGGGGTCGATCGAGGTGCGCACGTTCTCGGGAAGGGTGCCGGTGCACTTCTTCTTGTCGGCGATGATCAGGTTGTAGTCGAGCGTCAGCTCGTTCTGGCCGAACAGGTTATAGCGCGGCAGCACGACCGTGGCGGTGGAATCCTGTTCTTCGCACCGGAAGAACCGAACAGGTTGCCCCACCAGGTGGAGCTGAGCGGCAGCGTCTTGAGGTACTGGCCGTTCAGCGAAACATCGAGGCGCGAGGCCCGCTGGTCCAGCCACTGGGCCACCGGATAGCGATAGCCCAGGTTCAGGCGGCCGCCTTCGCGGGGCCAGAAGAACAGGTCGGGCGCGACGCGGAAGCTGGCACTCAGCGCGCCGGGGCGGAAGCCCATGCCCTGAAGCGCATAGGCGGGCATGATCTTGCCGAGTTGCACCGGCTTGTCCGTCGAAATCCAGCGCAGGGCGCCGTAGCGCGGCCAGGCGGGGATACGCACGCCGTCGAAGGACATGCGCTGGCCGCCGAACACGCCGCGTCCGAGCGCCACGGCGCCTGCCGCCACGCGCAGGTCGGCGTCGTTGCGGCCTGTCAGGACGAGCAGGGTTCCGTTGGGATCGGCGGGGTTGCGCAAGGCCATCGCGGTGGGGCCGGTGGGGGCGGCGATGTCGAGGCCGGGGATAGACTGGCCGGCCTTGAGGAAGACCACGGCATTGCCCCTGGGCAGCGCGCCGAAGACCGGCTTGAACGAGAACCCGCGATAGGAGGCCAGCGAACCGAGCCAAGAGGCGGTTGCCGCCGCCGCTTCCAGTTCACCCTTGTGCGGCTGCCCGGCGAATACGAAGGGCATGCGCAGCGGCACGTTCTGGCCCTTGTCGAAGAAGGGCAGAGGCAGGCGCGACAGGTCCGGCTGGAACGTCAGCGGCTGGTACTCGAGATCGAGCCACGAGCGGGTGTTGCTGATATTGGCCCAGAGCACCGAGTTGAACGGATCTTCGCAGTCCCGGGCATAATGGCCGACGAGGCGCAGGTTCAGCTGGTTGTCGCCTGGCAGCAGAAGCGCCGCGTTGACCGGAATGCGCAGTACCTGACCACCGGAATCGGCGCGGGTGAGCGGCAGGGTCTGCACGACTTCCCCGTTCACGATCACCACGAGGTGAGTCATGTCGTCGAGCATCATCGGCGACCAGGCCATCTGCAGGGTCAGGACCGCCGAGGTGACGATGCGGTCCTGACGCATGCCGAAGGGGATGCCGATTTCACCCTGCGTGCCGAGCAGGCGAATCGGACGGGTGATTCGCATGTCCTTGAGCGTAAGGCGTTCGCCGATGCCGCCCCGGGGCGCGTCGACGGCATCCGCGCCGGACACGGGAGCGGCTGTGACTGCGGCATTGGCGACGGGAGCCGCGTGGACTTCCCTGCTGCCCAGCACGATCGTCGCCACGCCGAGCGCCAGCGCGCCTGCCACTGCCGCCGCCTTGGCGAGCGGGACGAGCGAACGGTTCTTCGCTTCCTTCTTCGCTGGCTTTTCGGCTGGCGCGGGAGGGGTGCGGGCGGCGATCGCGGCCATGGCCCGACGTTCGGAAAAATTGAGACGCAACATGCGCTTGATCGTTACCATGTCGACAAGGATGATGTCAGCCAGAGATCGCAGGCCGCTGACCTGGGCATGAGGGCCGGTGGGCTGCCAGGCGTCTGCGCGGCCCATGACCGCGCGCACGAGGTGGCGTCCGGCCAGCATGTCCAGCTTTTCGAAGCGAACGTAGGCATTGCTGCCATTGGAACGCACGGTCTCCACTGGGATCGACAGCACTTCGTCGCCCATCGCCAGAGTGATATGGCTGACATTCACGTCGCGAACGGCAGCTCTGCCGGCAGCGCAAGGGCAGCGCCGCCCATCGAGATGTCGATCGTGGTGGCCGAAAGGACGTGACCGGAATCGAGATAGGCGGTCACCGGCAGGGGAACCGGGATGCGGATGTCCTGGCGGGCCTGCCGGGTTTCGCGCGCCACCGAGACGGCGGCCAGCAGGATGATGAGGCTGAAGGTCGCCCAGGCGCAGTTCAGGACCAGCGTATCGGTCTGGATGTTGAACATGTAAGGGAAGAACGCCCATTTCACGACGGCCAGCAGGATGCCGCCCACGAGCAGGCCGATGCAGATCAGGTGCGGCCGCACGATCGCCCAGTCGAAATAGGTCTTGTCCAGCAGGGAGCCCTTGTCGGTCACGTTGAACTTGCCCTTGCGCGGCTGGATCCAGGTCATCAGCGTCGGCTTGACGAGATGGAAGGCGAGAATGGTTTCGTAGACTTCGCCCCAGAACGGCCGGCGATCGCCGCCTTGCGTGCGCTCGTTCGCCACGGAGGAGCAGAACAGGTGCGGCATCGCATAGGCGAAGATGAGCGAGGCCGAGGCCTGGATGATGTTCTGGCCGAAGATCAGATAGGCGAGCGGGCTGGTCAGGAAGGCGATGCGCGGCAGCGGGTACTGGAAGTGCAGCATCGCGTTCAGGTAGCAGAGGCGCTGCTGCCAGGTCAGGCCGCGGCCGAGCAGGGGGCAGTCGATGCGCAGGATCTGCGTCATGCCGCGCGCCCAGCGGATGCGCTGGCCGACGTGAAGGACGAGGCGCTCGGTGGCAAGCCCGGCGGACAGGCGCGCGCTGATATAGGCGGTGTTCCATCCGGTGCGCTGGAGCTTGAGCGCGGTATGGGCGTCTTCGGTAACCGTTTCGCCCGCGAAACCGTTGGTTTCCTCCAGCGCCTCGCGGCGGATGATCGCGCAGGAACCGCAGAAGAAGGTGGCGTTCCACAAGTCGTTGCCGCCCTGCACCGGGCCGTAGAACAGGTCGCCCTCGCCGGGCATGTCGCCCATGGTGGAGGCGAGGTTACGCTGCACCGGATCGGGCGAATACATGTGGTGCGGCGTCTGCAGCAGGGCGAGGCGGGGGTCGGTCTGGAACCAGCCGACGGTGAGCTGGAGGAAGGCGCGAGTGGGAACGTGGTCGCAGTCGAAGATGGCGATCAGTTCGCCGTCGGTCTTCTTCATGGCCGCGTTGAGGTTGCCCGCCTTGGCGTGCAGGTTGTTGTCGCGGGTGAGGTAGCCGCATCCCGCTTCCTTGGCGAAAGCGCGGAATTCCGCGCGCTTTCCATCGTCGAGGATGAAGATGCGGTACCGGTCGACCGGATAGTCGAGATCCATCGCCGCGAACACCGTGTTGCGCACGATGTCGAGGCTTTCGTTGTAGGTCGGAATGTAGATGTCGACCGTGGGCCAGGTCTCGGGTTCGCCCTTCGGTTCGATGACTGGCCGGTCAAGCGGCCAGCTCGTCTGGATGAAGCCGAGGATCAGGATCACCCAGGCGTAGAGTTCGGCGAGGTAGAGGCCGGTGCCGAACAGGAATTCGGGCAAGGTGCCGAAGGCCAGCGTCTGCGTCGTGCGCCAGAACATGTAACGCGTGGACATCAGCACCGCGAGCAGGCCGAGCGCCAGCGAGCCCTTGCGGCCGGGCCAGCGCTTGAGGATCAGGGTCCCGAAGATCGTGACGCCCGCGAACACCCATTGCGCGTTGTTGTCGAGCGGTACGCCGATCACCATGGCGGCGATCAGCGCGATCGGCAGGATCGCAAGGTAAGGTATGGCGCGGTGCGAAACGAGCTTCTGGATCATGCGGCGCGGCTCTCGGCAGGGGCGATCCATGCGCGCGAAGTCGATTCGAGCGAGGGCGTCACGGCTTCGGCGATCTGCTGGGCATCGGTGAGCGCGACGCTGGCGGGGGCATAACGGCTCAGCGGCTGCAGCATGGCCATGGCTTCCGGCACCGCTTCGTCGAGGCGGATGCGGCCGATCAGCCGCGGTCCGGCCAGTTCGCGGATGAACGCCGCGCCGTGGCGGCCGAGGCGGCGCGTCTCGTCGAGGGCGTTGATGACGAAGGCGGTGCGGGCAAGACCTTCGACGCCGGCTTCCCCGAAGACCTGCGGCAGCATCGCCAGCGTATCGGGCTGGGCATTGATCGTGCAGACATGGGCGCAGGCATGTTCGATCAGCCGGCGCGCCACGCGGGTATCGCCCGAGGGCACGTCCACCACCAGTACGCGGTCCTTGCCGGGCTGGAGATATCCGAGATCGCCCAGCATCGGCACGAAGTCCAGGTCTTCGGAAGCCCGGCGCCAGCTGCGCAGGTTGATCCCGCCGACGAGAACGGCTTCGTCAGCCGGCGCGGTGAGGGCGGGCAGAGAGGTTGCGGGCGAGAGGCCGAAGTGCAGCGGCATCGAATCGCGCGGGGCCAGCGTCAGCACCGTGACTTCAGCACCCTGGGCGGAAAGGCCCATCGCCAGGTGCGCGGCCACGAAAGTATTCCCGGCGCCCCCCTTGGGACCGTGGCAGACGATCATCGGCATCAGATTTCCCCCCGGGCGCCAAGGTCCGACAGATGGCGCAGCATTGCTCGTACATCGCGAACGGGTTCTTCAACAACTGCTTTTGCAATCGATGGTGAAGCGGTCTGTTCGTAGCGGCTGAAAAGATTCTTGAGCGGCTCGGCGGCCAGCTCGATCCCGGCCTCGGCGGTTTCGACCGCGGGGGTTTCGGGCACCGTCTGGTCGAGCGTCTGGAGGCGCGGATCACGCAGCAGCGCTTCGAGAATGGGCCAGAGCTCAAGGTCGGTGAAACGATCCTCGAATTCCTTGTAGGCGAACTCGTTGCGGCCCAGTCGGTCCAGCAGGTTCCTGGCATCAATGCGCATGGCAATCCCCGTTGTTGCCCGGAGAGAACTGACAACTAATGGTTAATATCGTGTTTATACGTACAGGACCCTGCTGAAAAACCCCGTTTTTGCGGATTTTTCGCGGCTTCGGGCGGTTTTTTCGCAGAGATACTGCCCGGCGTGTTCACAAGGTAACGCAGCAAGGCGTTATCCTCCCACTTATCCAGGCACGTCTTTCCGGAGGGATTCGCAAGGGAGCGGGGCAAAGAAAAAGGCACCACCCTTCTTTCGAAGAGTGGTGCCCGGGGACGGGATCGAACCGCCGACACCATGATTTTCAGTCATGTGCTCTACCAACTGAGCTACCCGGGCATCTCTGCTAGAGTGGCCGCCGAAGCGACCGTCTCGTTGTCGGTGGCGGGCCTATGGCGAAGCGCGATCTGCTTGGCAACCCTAAAATGACGAGATGATTTCAATCGTCCTGTGGATAGTTTTGCGGGGCGGCCGGTCCGGGCAGGGCGTAACCGTCCTCCAGCCACTGGAGAAGGTCGCGGTCGCGGCAGCGCTTCGAACAGAAGGGGGTGTGTTCAGCCACGCGCGGCTTGCCGCAGATCGGGCATTTGCGATTGCTCAGGGTCATGACGAGACCGCCTGCGCGAATCCGCCCGTCAGCGCAAGGCCGGTATCCTCATGCCAGCGCAGGGTGCGCCCGGTGCGTCGGGCAAGCTCGGCTTCCCATTTCGCTGGGACTTGCGCACGCACGCGGGGGTGGGCGGTGAGCAGCAGCGTGCCCGGTTCCTGCACGCGCTCCGCCTGCCGCAGCAGGAGCCTTGCGCAGGCGCCTGCGCGATCGTGGCGCAGCCGGTGGAGAATCGAGGGGCGTTCCAGCCGTGCGACAAGCTGGACGAAACCGAAGCCGTTCATCGCCGTGGACTGGTGCGGCCAATGGTCCAGCGCCTGCGCCAGCGCCGCGTCCACGCGCGGCGGTCGTCCTTGCGCTCCAGCGACGGGAAATCGATGCCGATCGATCCGCCCAGGTCGAACTGGCTCACGGCGCGGGCGATTGCGGGGACTGCCGCCAGCGCGAGCGCGCGGGGGGCAAGGGCGCCGTCGATGTCGATCAGCGTCATCGCCGGGGTCGGGATCACGAGAATCGCCCCGCCATCGAAAGTCAGTTCGCCGTCGAGCGCCTCGCCCGCCAGTTCGGGCCAGGGGTCATCCGGGAACTGCCTGAGCTTGCGCACGGGAAAGCCGGTTCCGCGAAGCGAATCGGCGAGCGTGGGGGCAGGGCGGGGCGCGAGATCGGTGATTTTCGCCTGGGCCCGTTTGAGGCGGCCGGATTCGGCCATGGTGGCACGGGTGACGATCGCGCGCACCGGGGCACCTTCGCTGGCCTGGGCGGGCAGTCCATCTACCAGCGCTTCCTCGCCCGACGGGAAGCGCAGGGTTCCGCGCGTCGCCCCTTTCGCGCGGGCGATGAGCACGGCGTCCGCCACTTCCCCGGCGACGAGGCTTCCGTACCACTGCAAGCGGGCCGAGAGCACTTCGCCGCCATCAACGAGGATCGCGCGGCTTTCGCCGATCCCGTCCTCGACCAGCCACTCAGGCATCGGGCATTTCTGCGGAAATCTCAGGCAAGGGCGAAGCCCGCCGCCCTGAGGAGGGCGCGGGTCTCGTAGAGGGGGAGGCCGACCACGCCGGAATGGCTGCCGGAGATCGAGGTGATGAGACCCTCTGCACTGCCCTGGATGGCATAGCCGCCCGCCTTGCCGTCCCATTCACCGCCGGCGATGTAGCTGTCTATCTCTTCGGCGGTGAGCGACTTGAAGTGCACGATCGTTTCGGACAGCCGTTCGCGCAGCAAGCCTTCGGGAGACTTCAGCGCGATTGCGGAGAGCACGCGGTGGCGGCGGCCGGACAGCAGCGCCAGACAGGCGCGCGCGGTTGTTTCGTCCTCGGCCTTGGGCAGGATGCGGCGGCCGCAGGCAACCACGGTGTCTCCGGCAAGGACGTGGGCGTCTCCGGCGTTCACCGCGAGGGCCTTTTCACGCGCCATGCGGCGGGCATACTCGCGGGGAATCTCCCGCGCGTGGGCGGTCTCGTCGATATCGGCGGCCATGACGGCGTGAGGCACGATGCCGAGCCGGCCGATCAATTCGCGGCGGCGCGGGCTGGCCGAGGCAAGAATGAGTCGAAGGTCTCGCGGGGCGGGGCAAGCGTCCTGCGAAGCGATGGGGTCACCCGGCGGGGACACGGTTTCAGTACTGACCGGGGCCACCGCGACCTGGCATGAAACGGTAGGTGATGCGACCCTTGGTAAGGTCGTAAGGGGTGAGCTCGACGAGAACTTCGTCACCGACCAGCACGCGGATGCGGTTCTTGCGCATTTTTCCGGCGGTGTGGCCAAGGACTTCGTGGCCGTTTTCCAGCTCCACGCGGAACATCGCATTAGGCAGGAGTTCTACGACCCGGCCGCGCATTTCGAGGAGTTCTTCTTTCGCCATTGGCGATCATTACCCGTAAGCTTGCTGCAACATCGCGCGCGGCATACCCACGACGCGCCAAAAATGGAAGCCTCGCCTGCGGCACGCCTGCAAACTCCCATTGCGACGAATGCCGGTGTTCTTGCGACAAAATGTTACCCCGCAGCGCCTTGAAGCCATTTCGCACTCGCGGCATCAGCGCCGTGGGGACGGGGGAATTCATTTCTTGGCGGAGAGTAGACTTGCGGTGCGTGCATCTCATCCCTTTGGCTGCGGGCGTATGCCTGCCGGCCCTTGCCATGGGGCAGACGATTTCCAATCCGGTGACCGTGAGTGCGGCCGCCGGACTGGAAGCCGGGCTGGCTGGCAGCGGCGCGGCGGTGCCCGTGGCGGCACAGGATGCGCCTGCGGTTCAGGATGAAGACAAGGACGAAGACCCGCTGGAGGTCAGCACCGGGGACATCGTCGTCGTCGCGCCGCGCATCCGTGGGCAACTCGACGTTCCCAACCAGCCCATCGCCACTTTCGACGAGAACGACATCGCCGCTTACGGGGCGGATTCGATCGGCGACCTGATCGCCGCGATCTCGCCGCAGACCGGCAGCGGGCGTGGACGCGGTTCGGGTACGCCGGTGATCCTCGTCAACGGCCAGCGCATCACCAGTTTCCGCGAGATGCGCAACATCCCGCCCGAAGCCATTCGCAAGATGGAAGTCCTGCCCGAGGAAGTGGCGCTGCGCTTCGGCTATCCGGCCAACCAGCGCGTCGTGAACATGATCCTCAAGGACCAGTTCTCCGCCACGACCGTTGCCGGCGAATACAATCGCCCGACGCGCGGCGGCTATGACAATTACGAACTGGAAAGCGGCATCGTGAAGATCGCCGGCCCGCGCCGGTACAACTTCAACGCCAAGTACACCGATACCTCGATGCTCACCGAGAGCGAGCGGAACGTGCGGCAGGAGGATTCGTCGCGGCCCACCGTGGCGGGCGATCCCGATCCGGCGCGTTACCGCAGCCTCGCGGCGGCAGACAGCGAATTCGTGGCGAACGGCACGATGACCCAGAGCCTTGGCGAACAGGGGCTTGCCGGGTCGATCACGGCCAACGGCACATTCACGCACTCGGTCACCACCTCGCTGTCGGGTCTGGATACCGTCACGCTGACGTCGCCTTCCGGCAGCAGCGAGATCAGGGCCTTGCCCGATCCGCTGACGTCGCGGGTGGTGACGGACATTTTTCGAGGCGGGGCTCGGCTACAATGCCATGATCGGCCAGTGGATGTTCAACATCACCGGCGACGGCAGCTATACGGATGCCGAGACCCGCACCGACCGGCGCCGGGACCTGACCGGATTGCAGGATGCGGCAGAGGCCGGCAGTCTCGACGTGGCAGGTGCCTTGCCCTTCGTGCCGGGCGCCGGTGTGGATGTCGCGCGCAGTCGCACGACCGGGCTGTCCTCTCTCGCGACGCTTTCCGGCACGCCCTTCAGCATGCCGGCGGGGGATGCGAACCTCACCTTCAAGGGCGGGTATGACTTCAGCCAGGTCCGGAGCGAGACGACGGCGATCAACGGCGCCGGCAGCAAGCTCACGCGCGGGGACGTTTCGGCAGGCGTCAACCTGGCGATTCCGCTCACCAGCCAGGGCGATTTTCTGGGCGGGATCGGCGATCTTGCGCTGAATGTCAGCGCCGGGCTCGACCATCTTTCCGACTTCGGCACTCTCACTGACTGGAGCGCCGGTCTCACCTGGTCGCCGACCGGCAAGCTGACCTTCCAGGCGAGCTACCTCGTCGACGAGGCCGCGCCGACGCTGGCATTGCTCGGCGCCCCGAACGTGCTCACCTACAATGTCTCGGTCTACGATTTCACGCGGAACACCACCGCGCTGGTGACGGTGCTGACCGGCGGTAACCAGGATCTCGTCAAGGAAAAGCAGCGCGACATCAAGATGTCGGCGACGTGGGAGCTGCCCTTCATGGAGCGCTCGAACCTGCTCGTCGAGTATTTCCACAATCGCTCCTCGAACGTCAGCGAAGCTTTCCCGATGCTCACGCCGGCCGTGGAGGTGGCGTTCCCGGGCCGTGTCCAGCGCGACGAGGCAGGCAACCTGACCTATGTCGACCGGCGCGCGGTGACGTTCGACGAGGAAACCAGTTCGCGTATCCGCTGGGGGCTGAATCTCTCGGGCAATCTCGGTAGCCAGAACGGGCAGGGCGGTCCGGGCGGTCCGGGCGGACCTCCTTCCGGCGGCGGTACGCGTCCCGGCGGGGCGCCGGGCGGTCGTGGCGGGCCGCCGATGATGGGGCCCGGAGGCCCCGGCGGGAAGGGCGGTCGCTGGAACATCTCCGTCTATCATACCTGGCGCTTCACGGACCGCGTGACGATTGCGGACGGGGTGGAGACGCTCGACCAGCTCAATGGCGAGGCGCTGACGGCCGGCGGCGTTCCGCGCCATGCGATCGAGGCCGAGGGCGGTCTGTTCAGGAACGGCTACGGCCTGCGCCTCAAGGCCGAATGGGAAGCGCCCACGCATGTCAACGGCAGCGGCGCGCCGACCAGTTCCGACTTGCGGTTCGGCAGCACTTTCGACGTGAACCTGCGCCTGTTCGCCGATCTCGGCAGGAACGAGGCCCTTGTGGCGAAGATGCCCTTCCTCAAGGGCGCGCGGCTTTCGCTGACGGCGGACAACCTGCTCGATTCGCGGCAGAAGGTCACCGATCAGAACGGCCTGGTGCCTATCGCCTATCAGGCTGCCTACCGCGAGCCGCAGGGCCGGGTGCTTGGCATAGATTTTCGCAAGATGTTCTGATCGTCCCCCCTTCCCGGACCTGATCCGGGAAGAGGGGAGGAGACCGCTTCCCCTTCAGCGCTTCAATCTCTATCTGGCGCTCATGGCGCGAACACCTGCCGGTACTCCCGAACACCCCAATGGCACCGAACGCTTCAACGAGGAGCGGGCGCGCGACACGCTGCGCGGTTCGGACCAGCCCGATCTGCAAGCCGGCGTGGAGGTCATCCGCGAGACGGTGCGGACCCTCCCGGCCAAGCCCGGCGTCTACCGCATGCAGGATGCCCGCGGCGACGTGCTCTACGTGGGCAAGGCGCGGGTGCTGAGGAACCGGGTGGCCAACTATACCCAGTGGGAGCGCCTTCCCGGACGGCTCCAGCGCATGGTCAGCCAGACGCGTTCGATGACCATCGTCACCACCAATTCCGAGGCGGAGGCGCTGCTGCTCGAAGCGCAACTGATCAAGCGCTTTCGCCCGGCCTACAACGTGCTGCTGCGGGACGACAAGTCGTTCCCCTTCATCCTGCTGCGCGCCGATCACGACTTTCCGCGCATCATGAAGCACCGGGGCGCGCGCAAGATGAAGGGCAATTACTACGGCCCCTTCGCCAGCGCCGGTTCGGTCAACACCACGATCAACGCGCTTCAGAAGCTGTTCCTGCTGCGCTCCTGCACCGACAGCTTCTTCTCGCGGCGCGACCGGCCCTGCCTGCTCTACCAGATCAAGCGCTGCTCGGCCCCCTGCGTGGGGCGTATCGACGAGGCGGGCTACGGCGAACTCGTGAAGGAGGCCAAGGACTTCCTTGGCGGCAAATCGAGTGCGGTGCAGAAGAAGATCGAGAGCCAGATGGCCGAAGCTGCGGAATCGCTGGACTTCGAACGCGCGGCGATGCTGCGCGACCGTCTGCGCGCGGCGACCTTCATCCAGGGCAGCCAGGCGATCAATGCCGAGGGCATGGACAGCGCCGATATCTTCGCGATGGCCTGCAAGAACGGGCAAGTCGGCGTGCAGGCCTTCTTCATTCGCGGCGGCCAGAACTGGGGCCACCGCGCCTTCTTCCCGACCCATACCGAAGGGCTGTCGGAAGAGGAGGTGTTCCAGAGCTTCCTTGCCCAGTTCTACGAGGAAGTGCCGCCTTCGCGCACGATCCTGGTCGACCGGGAATTGCCCGAGGCCGAACTCATGGCCGAGGCGTTCCGAGAACTGGCGGGCGGCAAGGTCGAGATTTCGGTGCCCCAGCGCGGAAATCGGCGGCGCCTGATCGAACAGGCGATGCGCAATGCCGTGGAAGCGCTTGACCGCCGGATGGCCGAGCGCGGTTCCCAGGCGAAGATCTGGCGCGAGATGGCGGAATTCCTCGAACTGCCGGACCTGCCGCAGCGCGTGGAAGTCTACGACAACTCGCACATTCAGGGCAGCAAGGCTGTCGGCGCGATGGTGGTGGCGGGGCCGGAGGGCTTCCTCACCAGCCAGTACCGCAAGTTCAATATCCGCGAGGCGCAGTCGAACGACGATTTCGCGATGATGCGCGAGGTCATGACCCGTCGCTTCGGCCGCGTGCAGGAAGAAGACCCCGAGCGTGAGAGCGGCACCTGGCCGGACCTCGTGCTGATCGACGGCGGCAAAGGCCAGATGAGCGCGGTGAAGGACGCGCTGGAAGAACTCGGCATCGAGGACGTGAACCTCATCGCCATCGCCAAGGGGCCGAACCACGGGCGTGAGGGGCGCGAGGTGTTCCATTTCCCCGACGGGCGCGAGAAGATGCTGCCGGTCAATTCGCCGCTGCTGTTCCATCTCCAGCGTCTGCGCGACGAAGTGCACCGCTTCGTCATCGGGGCGCACCGGGCGAAGCGCAGCCGGGCGATCACCGCCAGCCCGCTTGACGAGATTCCCGGCATCGGCCCGGCCCGCAAGCGCGCCTTGCTGCTCCACTTCGGCACGGCCGGAAAAGTGCGTGCCGCCAGCCTTGCCGATCTCCAGCGCGCACCCGGCGTCAGTGCGGCGGTCGCGCAGACGATCTACGATTTCTACCATCCGAACGGCTGACCGCTTCCATACGAACGGCCGACTCCCATCGACGAACGACATGGCCGCTACGCGACACTTCGCGCTAGGACGCGCGCATTCGCTTGCGCGCGGGGTGGACCTGCGCATCAGCATCAAAGCCGATTTCCCGGAGCTTCAGCCTCTCATGCGTTCTTCCCTGCGTAACCTTGTCACGGCCGGCGCCGTGATTGCTTTCGCCGTTTCCACGCACGCTTTCGCCGCAGCCGTACCGCCCGCCGCTTCGGGCGCGCCAGTGCCGCTGGCCGACACCGTGCCAAGCGACCTGCCGCGCAGCGCCCGGCCCAGCCACTACCGCATCGAGGTCACTCCCGATGCCGAGAAGCTGACGTTCACCGGCACGGTCTCGATCGATCTCACCGTCTTCACCGCCAGCGATGCGCTGACCCTGCACGGAAACGGCCTCACCGTCTCCGCCGCGAAGCTGGTCGCCGAGAACGGCATGCAGATCGCGCTCCAGACCAGTGCCGACGACAAGGCTCAGACCCTGCGCTTCGCTGCGGGCAAGGCCATCGCGCCGGGCAATTACCGCCTCGACGTGACATATGCGGGCAAGATCGGCACCCAGCCTTCCGGCCTCTTCGCGCTCGACTATCCCGACAAGCGCACCGGCAAGGACGTGCGCGGCATCTTCACCCAGTTCGAGGCGCCTGAAGCCCGACGGTTCGTGCCCAGCTTCGACGAACCCAGCTACAAGGCAACGTTCGACCTTTCCGCGGTCGTCCCCGCAGATCGCATGGCGATCAGCAACATGCCGGTGAAGGGCCAGGAAGCACTCTCCGGAGGACTCAAGCGCGTGACGTTCGCGACGACGCCGAAGATGAGCTCCTACCTGCTGTTCTTCGGCATGGGCGACTTCGAGCGCAGCGCTATGAAGGCGGCGGACGGCGTGGAAGTGGGCATCGTCTCGCCCACCGGCAGCGGCGCGAAGGCGGACTATGCCCGTGACGGGCTCGCCCAGATCCTGCCGTGGTTCGACGATTACTTCGGCGTGAAGTTCCCGCTGCCCAAGCTCGACAACATTGCAGCGCCCGGCTCGTCGCAGTTCTTCGGCGCGATGGAGAACTGGGGCGCGATCATGACTTTCGAGCGCATCCTTCTGCTCGACCCCGCCGTGACCAGCCCCGCCGGCAAGCAGAGCATCTACAGCGTGCAGGCGCACGAAACCGCGCACCAGTGGTTCGGCGATCTCGTGACGATGGCGTGGTGGGACGACATCTGGCTGAACGAAGGCTTCGCGAGCTGGATGGCCGACAAGGTCACCGACCACTTCAATCCCGAGTGGAACTGGAAGCTGAACGGCATCGACGGCCGCGAAGGCGCCATGGCGCTCGACGCGCTGCCGACCACGCACCCGGTTGTGCAGAAGGTCCGCACCGTTTCCGAGATGGAACAGGCCTTCGATTCGATCACCTACCAGAAGGGTCAGGCGGTCATCTCGATGCTGGAAGACTATGTCGGCGCCGATACCTGGCGTGCGGGCATGCAGACCTACATGCGCAATCACGCCTATTCGAACACCAGCAGCCGCGACCTCTGGGGGGCCATGGAATCGGCAGGCGGCAAGGACGTTGACCTCATCGCCGAGGCATTCACCCACACGCCCGGCGTGCCGCTGCTGCGCGTGAACGTCTCGGCTTGCGCTAACGGCAAGACCCGTCTCGACCTGACGCAGGATGCCTTCTCGCTCGATCCTTCGGCGCGTGCCTCCTCGACAAACGGCGGCGAGAAGCCGACCTGGCCGATGCCGCTACTGATCCGCGCCGGTAACGGCGAGCCGATGCGCCACCTGATGAGCGGCCGGACCGAGAGCCTGACCGTTGACAGCTGCGATGCCGTGCTCGTTAACGCGGGCCAGCTCGGCTATTACCGCACACTCTACAACGGCAAGGCGCTCGATGCGCTGGTCTCCTCGTTCGGCTCGCTTGCGCCAATCGATCAGTACGGGTTGCTGCGCGACAATCTCTCGCTGTCGCTGGCCGGTTATCAGGACATGTCGGCGGGCCTGCGTCTGCTGGCCTCGGTGCCTGGAACCGCCGATGCGACGCTGGCGGGCAAGGTCGTCGGCCAGTGGGAGAGTGTCTACGGCTTGCTTGACGATGCCAGGGTGAAGGACAAGCTCGCCGCGCGCATCTCGAAGACCTGGGCGCCGCGTCTCGACCAGCTGGGCTTCGATCCGGTCGCGAACGAGCCGCTGACCGATACCAAGCTGCGTGCGCAACTGATCGACAGCCTCGGCTCGATCGGCGACAAGCGCGTCGTGGCCGAGGCGCGCCGCCGTCTTCAGGGCCTTGCCGCCGATCCCAAGTCGCTGGACGGTCCGCTCAAGGGAACCTGGCTCGGCGTCGCCGCGAGCAACGCGACCCGCGCCGACTGGGACCTGCTGCGCCAGCAGGCGGCCCGGGCCACAAGCTTCGTCGAACGCCAGCTCTACTACACCGACCTCGGCATGGCGCCGGATGAGGCCATCGCCAGGGACGCCCTTGCGCTCGCCATTTCCGGCACGCCGGATGCCACAAGCGCCTCGCAGATCATCACCACGGTCGGCCGCGCACATCCCGAGATGACCTTCGATTTCGTCCGCGAACATCAGGCGGTGGTTGACGGGCTGATCGAACATTCCGGCCGCGCCCGCTTCTTCGCGCGCATTGTCGGGTCCACCACGAACCCGGAGATGGTCGGCAAGATCGAGGCCTATGCCGCCACGCTTCCGGCCGATGAGGCGAAGCCCGTGGTGCAGGCGCTGACCGGGCTGAAGGAGCGGCTGGCCAACCGGCCGCGCCAGCGGGCCGAGGTCGCGGCCTGGGTCAAGAAGGCCAGGTAAAAAGGGGCAGGGGGGCTATGCTCCCCTGCCTTCCCCCTATTTCTTAAACCTGCGAAGCACGCGCCAGGTGAAGGCCTTGACCCGATTGCGCGCAGGCCAGCGCTTCGTCCGGTGCGGTGACAGCCCCAATCCGCGCAGCCATCCGTTGAAAGCCCGCGCGTCCGCCTCGGCGAAACTCCATTCCGAGCGCCAGGTAATCGACAGCGAAACGGACGGAGCGCTGCCGTTGCGCACGAAATGCGGCGCCATGACCGGCACGTAGACCGCATCGCCCGGTGAAAGCGCGAATTCCGTGCCGCCGCAGAGCAGTTCGTCATGCCATTTGAGTTCGCGGCCGCCGCCGGTGTGATAGGTTTCGTGCACTTCGTCCGGCGCAAAGCGGGGATCGCCTGCGGGGAACTGGGTCATGACCTTGGTGCCGCGTACCTGCAGCAAGATATTGTGCTCGGGGTCGAAGTGGTAGGGCGTGACGCCGCCCGCCGAAGTGATGAAGGCGAAGGCCTGGAGCTTCATCATCCGGCCGGTCCTCGACTCGATCACAGGGCGCAGTTCGCCCAACAGGTCTTCGAGCAGCTGGGCGTAGGCTGGCACCTGCTCGATGTTCTTGATGACGGCCCAGGAGTTGGTGGTCTCGATCTCGCGGATGGTGCGGCCGATGGGAATGCCGGTGGCGGCAGGTTTGCCATCGACGCCGAGCGGCTGATTGCCGAAATTGTACTCGACCGAAGCAGGCGGAAGCGATTCCGCAAGGCAGGCCAGCGCTTCGAGCGCCATGAGAGGGTGGTCGCCGAGCGCATGAGTCAGCTTGTGCGCCGTTTCCGGGTAGTTCGCCGCAAAACGTTCGCGGGTGCTTTCGGAGAAAACTGGCGAGGAAGGGATCCGCGAGACCACGTTCATCGCCCCCCTCCCGCCGGATTGCGTACGAGTTCGGCGCGGACGAAGCTGCGAAACAGGCGGCGGCGCAGCGGTCCGCCGATGGCGATGGAAAGCCGCGCCATCGTGCGCCGTTCGCGCCAGAGGTGGTCGATCATCGGATGATCGGCAGCGGCGCAACTGTCGCTCCACTCGATATCGCCGCGTTCAAGGATGTCGAGGTTCTCGCGCTGGAGCAGGACGCCGGGCGAAAAGCGGGAGTAGCGCTCGTCGAAAGCGGTCTTGAAGGAGTATGCGCCCGGCGGGGTCAGGAAGCTGGCGAGCATGGCGATGGGGCGACCGCCCAAGGTGAGCGAGAGGCGTTCGAGGCGGCCGCGTGCCGCCGCGCCTTTCAGGCTTTCGCGAAACAGGGCTGCCGTACCCGCATGATTGGCCAGGGCGGAACCTGCTTTGCCTTTCCAGCCCGAGGCTTCGAGCGCGAGGAACCTCTCGCACCATTCGGGCAGTCCGTCCGCGTCGGAGCGCGCTCGGCCGCCACGGCGCCCTGTTCGGCGAGACGGGCCGCTTGGCGGCGCAGCTCCTTGCGCTTCTTGGAGGAGAGCGAGGCTTCCAGATAGGCATCGGCCGAAAGGTCCGAAGCGAGCAGGGCACGGTCTTCGCGCAGGACGATTTCGGTCTGGCGCGCCTCCCCGGAGATTGTCGCGGAAAGGGCGGCATGGATCGGTCCATCCACGGGCATGGCGCGTAGATGCAGGAACAGTGCCTGTCCCGCACGGTCGTCCGCCCAGTCCAGCACCGCGCGCCAGAAGTCCCGCTCGGCACCGCGCGCGATGAGCGGGACGCCGCAGAAGCAGTTTTCATGAAGCCAGCTTGCGAGATTGGGCACGGGCCACCGGTAATAGCGCGGCGCGCTTACCACGGGCAGGAGGCCGGCAAGTTCGCCTGCCTGCTCGAACAGCAGGACCATGACCTTACCTGTGTCGGGAAGGTGACGAAGCGAGGGCAGGAGGTACCAGCTCTCGAAGAAGGGGTTAGGTTCGCTGGCGCGCAGTGCCAGCCGGTCCCACGCCGCGATCTGGTCTTCCAGCGCGCGCCAGGGCAGGCAGGACAGCGTGCTTTCCGGCGGCATGGGGGCAGGAGCCGCCAAAGCGGTGTCCTTCCGAACCGAAGTGGCCTGCCGGTGAAACATGGTCGAATGCATCAGCCTGAATGGATCGCTGCTGATCCGTCCTAGCGTGGCGGCATCAAGGAATTGCTAACGATGCCCCGGGGAAAACGATCCCGGCGGATCGCTCCGCGCGGGGCCATCGTTCAGCGTTCCGGTTCAGCCTCCCGCCAGTGCGGCCAGCAGCAGCAGGGCGACGATATTCGTGATCTTGATCATCGGATTGACCGCAGGACCGGCCGTATCCTTGTAGGGATCGCCGACCGTATCGCCCGTCACCGCGGCCTTGTGGGCTTCGGAACCCTTGCCGCCGTGGTGGCCGTCCTCGATGTACTTCTTGGCATTGTCCCAGGCGCCGCCGCCCGAGGTCATCGAGAGCGCGACGAACAGCCCGCCGACGATGACGCCCAGAAGCAGGGCGCCCAGTGCCGCGAAGCCGTTTTCCGTGCCCGCGACCGCGGAGATCACGAAGTAGACCACGATCGGCGCCAGTACCGGCAGCAGTGAAGGCACGATCATTTCCTTGATGGCCGCCTTTGTCACGAGGTCCACGGTCCGTGCATAGTCGGGCTTGGATTCGTAGGTCATGATGCCGGGGTTGGCCTTGAACTGTTCGCGCACGTCCACCACCACGTCGCCCGCCGCGCGGCCCACCGCGGTCATGCCCATGGCCCCGAACAGGTAGGGCAGGAGCGCGCCGAGCAGCAGCCCTACGATGACGTAGGGATTTTCCAGGCTGAAATCGACGTTGAGGTCCGGGAAGAACTCCCGCAGATCATTGGTATAGGCGGCAAAAAGCACCAGCGCGGCAAGGCCGGCCGAGCCGATGGCATAGCCCTTGGTGACGGCCTTGGTGGTGTTGCCCACCGCGTCGAGTGCGTCGGTCTTCTCGCGCACGGCGTCGTCGAGGCCCGCCATTTCGGCAATGCCGCCGGCATTGTCGGTGACCGGGCCATATGCATCCAGTGCGACGACCATTCCCGCAAGCGCCAGCATGGCGGTAGCGGCATAGGCGATGCCGATGAGGCCAGCGAGCTGGTAGGCGACGATGATGCCGGTGACGATCACCAGCGTCGGCAGCGCAGTCGCCTCAAGACTGATGGCGAGGCCCTGGATCACGTTGGTGCCGTGGCCGGTTTCCGAGGCCTTGGCGATGGAGCGCACCGGGCGGTAACCGGTGCCGGTGTAGTATTCCGTGATCCAGATGATGAGCCCGGTGATGACCAGCCCCACCAGCGAACAGTAGAACAACGTGCGGCCGGAGAAATCGGTTTCGCCGATGAGGGCGTTGATGTCTCCCAGAGCATATCCGATCGCCCACCAGATGGCCGGGACCGAGAGTACCGCCGTGACCAGGAAGCCCTTGTACATAGCGCCCATGATGTTCTGCGAGGAACCGAGCCGGACGAAATAGGTGCCGATGATCGAGGTGACGATGCAGACGCCGCCGATCAGCAGCGGCAGCGCCATGAGGCCGGAGAAGTTGTCTATACCCTTCATGAGCAGGGCGGTCAGCACCATGGTGGCGCCGACGGTGACGACGTAAGTCTCGAACAGGTCTGCGGCCATGCCGGCACAGTCGCCTACGTTGTCTCCCACATTGTCGGCGATGACGGCGGGGTTGCGGGGGTCATCCTCGGGAATGCCGGCCTCGACCTTGCCGACGAGGTCGGCGCCGACGTCGGCCGCCTTGGTGAAGATGCCGCCGCCGAGACGCGCGAAGATCGAGATCAGCGAAGCGCCGAAGGCGAGGGCGGTGAGGCCCTGGACCACGGTGCGGTCTTCGCCGCCAACCGTATGTCCGCCGGGCCCGGTCAGGTACCAGTAGAACACCGCGATCGCCAGCAAGGCGAGGCCAGCCACCAGCATGCCGGTGATGCGCCCGCGCGGAAGGCCAGCGTGAGCCCTTGTTGCAGGCCGGTCTGCGCGGCGGCGGCGGTGCGCACGTTCGAGCGGACCGATATGTTCATGCCGATGAAGCCGGCGACGCCGGACAGGATCGCGCCGACGACGAAGCCGATGGCGGAAACCGTACCGAGCGTAACGGTGATAATGATGGCGACGACGAGGCCGACTACCGCGATCGTCGAATACTGGCGCTTCAGGTAGGCTTGGGCGCCTTCCTGAATGGCGGCTGCGATTTCCTGCATCTTTTCGTTGCCGGCTGGCGAGCCGAGCACTTGGCGGCTGGTGACGAAGCCATAGAGAATGGCCAGAAGCCCCAGGACAATTGCGATCGTGACTGGATTCACAAAACGCCCCCTTTTCCCAACGATGTAACGACGGGTTTTCCCGCTCGATCCGACTATGGCTATAGGGAAGCGGGATTAGTGGCAAGCGCGTTGATGGCGGCGGAATTTACGGAATTGCGCCATCCTGGATCAGGTTCGGCCTGCAACAGGTTCGGCCCGCTTCAATGCTGGTAGCCCAGTCGCTCCGGCAATGGCGTGGGCGCGCCGTTCCATTCCAGCGCAACGCCTTCCCCTTCGTCCACCGTCCCGATCAGATGTACGTGCGAGCCTGCCGAGGCGGCGGCGGCGCGTATGTAGGCGCTGTTCACGGCAGGGGCGGTGAACAGCAGGACATAGTCGTCCCCCGCCGTCATCGCGGCGATGCGCTGGTCGAGCCCGTCACCGGCCGTGGAGACGAGCGCGGGGGAAAGCGGAACCTCGTCCGCGGAGAGGGTGATGGCGACCGCGCTGGCCACTGCCATCCGGCGCGCATCGACAAGCAGTCCGTCCGAGACGTCCATCATCGCCGTCACCAGGGGGGCAAGCGCCACTCCCAGCGCCGGCTCCGGCATGGGGCGGCGGTAGCGATCGGCAAGCCATGCGGCATCGGTGCCCTGCACATCGCGGCCCGAGGACAGCAGGTCGAGACCCAGCCCGGAATCGCCGAGCGTGCCGCTCACCCACACGAGATCGCCCGCCTGCGCGCCGCTGCGGGAGGGCACGAGGCATTCGGTCGGCCCCAGGCCGAGCGCGGTCAGCGAGAAGCTGCGTGCGGAACCAGCCGGCATTCGCACGGTATCGCCCCCCAGGAGCGGCATCGCGAAATGGCGGCAGGCACGCTCCAGTCCCGCAAGGAAGGCACGGTCCCAGTCGTCTTCGCCAAGCGCGTGCGACTTGAGGCAGCCGAGCGGGGCCGCGCCTTTTGCGGCAAGGTCCGAAGCGTTCACGCGACGAGTTTCCAGGCCACGTCCTCGGGCGGGTCGCCGGGCAGGAAGTGGACGGATTCGACCAGGGTATCCATGGTCAGCACCAGCCGCTCGTCGCCGATTTCCAGAACGGCGGCATCGTCGGCAAGGCCGCGCGCAGCCGGGTCCACGGCAATCGCGCGCAGGGCGTCTATAAAGGCGAATTCACGGGTCACGCCGGAGACAATGGGCCGTGGCGGGCCCATTGTCGAGATCACGAGTGAACGCTCATGCTGCGCGGAAACGCGGCATCCAGGATCAGCGGACGACCTTGGCGACGGCGTCGAGCACGCCGTTCACGAACTTGGCTTCGCGCGCATCGAAGAAGGCGTGAGCCACGTCGAGATACTCGCTGATGGCAGCGCCGGTCGGCACGTCGGCGCGGGCGAGAAGCTCGTAGGTTCCCGCGCGCAGAATCTGCAGCATGGTCTTGTCGAGGCGGGGCAGCGCCCAGCCTTCGGCGAGCTTGCCCGAGAGCAGTTCATCGATCTCGTCACGGCGAGAGATCACACCCTTCACCACGTCGTCGAAGAAGGCGACTTCGGCCTTGGCGTATTCCTCTTCGTCGATCGTCATGCCGAGACGGTGGCGGTGGAATTCGTCAAGCAGGGTGGGCAGCAGGGTGCCCTCCATGTCGAACTGGTACAGCGCCTGGACGGCGGCGAGGCGGGCTGCGGCCCTGGCTTGCTTCGAGCCGGCTTGCTTGGAATTGCTCATTGGGAAAGTCTCACGGAAATGGAGCGCGCGTGCGCGGGAAGCCCTTCGGCGTCGGCAAGGGCAACGGCGGCGGGGCCGATGGCCTCCAGCGCCGCCTGGTCGAGCTGGATGAAGCTGGTGCGCTTCATGAAATCGAGGACCGACAGGCCCGAGGCGAACCGCGCGCGACGCCCGGTGGGCAGCACGTGGTTGGGGCCGGCGACATAGTCGCCCACCGCTTCGGGGGTCATGCGGCCAAGGAACACCGATCCGGCATGGCGGATCTTGCGGAACAGGCTCTCCGGATCGTCAGTGGCGATCTCGACGTGCTCGGCAGCGAGCGCATCGGCAAGGGCCGGGGCCTCGTCGAGGCTCTCGACAATGACGATCACGCCGTAGTCGTTCCACGACTGGCGAGCGGTTGCTTCGGTGGCGAGGGTGGACAGCTCCAGTTCCACCGCTTCGGCAACAGCGTCGGCATAAGCCGCATCGTCGGTGATGAGGATCGACTGCGAGGTCGGGTCGTGCTCGGCCTGGCTCAGCAGGTCGGCGGCAATCCGGCGGGGTTCGTTCTTCGCGTCGGCGATGACGAGGATTTCGCTCGGTCCGGCGACCATGTCGATGCCGACGACGCCGTAGAGCTGGCGCTTGGCCTCGGCCACCCAGGCATTGCCGGGGCCGGTGACAACGTCGACCGCGGCGATCCGCTCTGTGCCGTAGGCCAGCGCGCCGACGGCATGGGCACCGCCCACGCGCCACACTTCGTCCACGCCGGCAAGGTGCGCGGCGGCAAGGACGAGCGCGTTGACTTCGCCCTTGGGCGTAGGCGTGACGACGACGAGACGCTCCACGCCTGCGACCTTGGCGGGGATCGCGTTCATCAGCATCGAGGAGGGGTAGGCCGCGCGGCCGCCCGGCACGTAAAGCCCGGCGGCATCGACCGCGCGCCAGACCGCGCCGAGGCGGACGCCGGCTTCGTCGGTATAGTCGCGGTTTTCCGGCAGCTGGGCGGCGTGATAGGCGCGGATGCGGGTTGCGGCGAGTTCGAGCGCGCGCGCAGTTCCGGGGCCAGAGCTTCGAATGCGGCGCGGCAGGTTTCCGCATCGATGCGCCAGCCGCTCCGGTCGAGGTCGTGTCCGTCGAAGCGCGCGGTATAGTCGGCCAGCGCCGCGTCACCGCGTTCGCGCACTTGCGCCAGGATTTCGGCCACGTCGCGGGCGACATCGACGGCGCTCTCCCGGCGGTCGGAAACGACGCGCCGGAAGGCTTCCGCGAAGTCCCCGTCCTTGCTGGAAAGGCGCAGCATCAGGCGGCGGCCTTCTGTTCGGCTACCAGCGCACGGAAGGCTTCGACGAGCGCGGCCACGCGGTCGTCGGTCTTGAGCGCGGCACGGTTGACGATCAGGCGCGCGGAAATGTCGAGAATACGGCTGGTCTCGACAAGACCGTTTTCCTTCAGCGTGCGGCCGGTGGACACCAGGTCGACGATGCGGCTGGAGAGGCCGAGCGAAGGGGCGAGTTCCATCGCGCCGTTCAGCTTCACGACTTCAGCCTGTACGCCCAGCTTCTCATAATGGCGGCGGGTCAGGTTCGGATACTTGCTGGCGACGCGCAAGTGCGACGGCAGCGCCCCGCCGACTTCGCCTTCACGTTCGGCCACCGAGAGCCGGCAGTGCCCGATATCGAGGTCCACCGGAGCATAGAGGTCCGGGTAGGCGAACTCTTCCACCACGTCGGAGCCGACGATGCCGACTTGCGCCGCGCCATGCGCCACGAACGTCGCCACATCGAATGCGCGCACGCGGATCAGGCGCATCTCGCTGTTCTCGCACGCAAAAGAGAGCGCGCGGGACTTCTTGTCGTGGAATTCCGCCTCGGGCACCACGCCGGCACGCGCCATCAGAGGCAGCGCTTCGTCGAGGATTCGGCCCTTGGGCACGGCGAATGTCAGGCTTGTCGGCATGGTGCGCGCATTTAGGCTGCCATTGCGCAAAGGGCAACCGGGGATGACGGCGCTATGTTCGGCCTTCGGATCGCCCCCGGCGCAAGGCTGCAACGGCGCGCTCTATTCTCCGGGAGCGCTGGCCTTGATGGCGACGGCGTGGACCCGGTTTCCCGGAATGTCGCCGAGTGCCGCATTGACGAGGCGCTGGCGCTGAAGGCGCGAAACGCCTGCGAAAGCGGGACTTTCGATTTCTATGGTGAAGTGCGATTCGCCGGTGCCGTCATCGCCGGTGTGACCGGCGTGGCTGGCGGAATCGTTGACGACATCAAGGCGGGTGGGGGTGAAGGCGGCTTCGAGAAGCTGCCGCATTTCCTGTGCGATCGGTCCGGTCATGTCTTCCATTTACGCGCTCGTTATCCCATCTGGAAGCCGGTGAGACATTCTAGATTTCATGGCAGAGTCGAATCCGGTGGACGCGCGTGCAACTGGCCGGGGTGTGAAGAGGCGGGCGAATTCCGTGCGCCGGGCATGCGCTTGCCCGGTTTTGACGGGCCGGGCGACTATCGCTGGTTCTGTCTCGATCACGTTCGCGAATTCAATTCGGGGTACGACTATTTCGACGGCATGAGCGCGGAGGAAATTTTCCGCGCGCAGTCGCCGCTGCATGGCTGGGAAGCGCAGAGCCGTGCGTTCCGGCCGGATGCCGGCGTGGACGGTACGCCGCGCTGGGCCGACTTTGCCGATCCGCTGGAAGCGATCAGCGGCCGGGCCAAGGCGCACATGCGGCAGCGCCAGTCCGAGATGAAGCCCGAGAACGCCCGCTTCAACCCGGAAGAGCGCCGCGCGCTCGGCGTGCTGGGGCTCGATGGCGATATCGACAGCAAGACGCTGCGGCTGCGCTACACGCGGCTGCTGCGCCAGTATCACCCCGATCACAACGGCGGAGACCATAGCCGCGCCGCGCGTTTGCAGGGGGTGGTGGAGGCTTATCAGCTCCTGCGTAAATCGGCGGCGCTGGGGGGGTAGGCCTACTGGCGGAGCGGGGTGACGGTTCGGGCGCCCGCTTCGGTTCAGGCCTTTTCCCTTTCGCAGATTTCGGCTAGTTGTTCGGCGCAGGCGGACCAGCCGTCCGTGAAGCCCATGTCCTCGTGCATCTTGCGGTCTTCCTCGCGCCAGTGCCGTGCGCGGGCGGTATAGCGCGTGCCGCTGCCTTCCGGTTCCAGTTCCCAGATACCGATCATGAACGGCCCGGATGGCTGGAAGTCTCCCGTGACGGCATCGGTGGTAACGAAGCGGCGGCCTTCCTCGTATGCGAGGTATATCCCGTCCTGCGGTGCGGTTTCCCCGTCAGGCCCGTACATCGTCATCCGGCAGATTCCGCCGGGGCGGCGGTCCTGCTCCTCGACTTCGACCCGCCAGGGACGGGGGCACCACCATTCCTCCTGCCGGTTGGCCATGACGTCCCATACCTGCGTGATGGGAGCATCGATGTAGCGGGTGATCGACAGTTCGTTACCAGTCTCGCTCACGGGGTTCTCCTCAGTCTCTATCAGGTGCGCCGAGCGGGAAATAGGCGCGGAACGGCCGTGCCTCGTCGACGCAGCGGGCGACGGCGGGCAGCGAGAGCAGATGCGCGCGCCAGGCACGAAGGCGCGGCCTGTCCTCGGGAATCGGGTGGACCCAATCCGCATAGAACAGGGCGGGCGCCGCGGCGCATTCGATCAGGGTGACATGCTCCATCGGCGGATAGAACTGAAGCCAGCCTTCCAGCCAGGCGTAGACCCGGTCCAGTTGCGCGCGCGCTTCGGTACAGCGGGGAAGGTCGGGATTTTCCGGATCGCGGATGTACTCGTTTACCACGATCTGCATGACGTTCATCACGTAGTTGTCGAAGACCCGGTCCAGCATGCGGATTGCCGTTGCCGCGTCCGGATCTTCGGGCAGGAGCGTGCCCGGGGCGACGTGGTGCCGATCTATGTATTCGATGATTGTGGTGGCTTCGAACAGCAGGTTCTCGCCATCGCGCAGCACCGGGAACTTGCCCAGCGGTCCTGCCATCTGCACGACTTCGGCATGTTCCGGGTGCTCGGCATCGACCACTTGCAGAACGAAGGGCACGTCATGGGCGTAAAGCGCGATCAGCGCCTTCCACGTGTAGGACGAAAAGGGATGGCCGAAGAGTTCGAGAACAGGCTCAGGCGTCATGCGGTGGTTCCTGCAAGGGCGGCCTCGATCGCGGCGACATCGATCTTGCGCATCGTCATCATCGCTTCCATCGCCCGCTTGGCGGCCGCCCGGTCGGGATTGCCCAGCGCCCGTCCCAGCACACGGGGCGTGATCTGCCAGGAAAGTCCCCATTTGTCCTTGCACCAGCCGCACATGCTTTCCGCGCCGCCATTACCCACGATGGCGTTCCAGTAGCGGTCGGTCTCTTCCTGGTCCCCGGTTTCCACCTGGAACGAGAAAGCTTCGCTATGCTTGAACGCCGGGCCGCCGTTGAGGCCGATGCATTCTATGCCCATGACCGAGAATTCGACCGTGATGACGTCTCCCGCCTTGCCGTCGGGATAGTCCGCCGGGGAGCGAGTCACGTCGGTGACCCGGGTGTCGGGAAAGATCGAGGCATAGAAGTTCGCGGCCTCTTCGGCATCGCCTTCGTACCAGAGGCAGGCGCGGTTCTTCGCGCGATCCGTGGCGGTCATTTCTTCATCTCCCCGATCAGCGTGTTGTCCACCGCTTTGGCTGCCTTGTAGGCTTCGCGCGCCTGGAAACGCTCGGCATAGGCGACGAAGGCGCGGCGCGGCGGCATCGTGCCGAAAGTCAGCCCCCAGTCCACCGCGCTGCCGACGTAGACGTCGGCCATGGTGAAGCGGGAGCCGCACACATAGTCTGCCTGGTCGAAATGGCTTTCGAGAGCATTCATCGTCCGCTCGAAGTTGCCCCAGCCGGCCATCGGCTCCTGTTCGGGCGTCGGCTCGCACTTGAGGTGGCGCGAGGTGATCGCCTGTTCGACCGGGCCGGACGCGAAGAACGTCCAGCGATAGTAGTCCGCCATTTCCCCGTCATTGGGCAGCAGTCCGGCTTCGGGATGCATCTCGGCGAGGTAGAGGCAGATCGCGGCGGCTTCGGTCACGACACGGTCGCCGCCATCGGCGTGGTGGACGATCGTGGGCACCTTGCCCATCGGATTGACCGCGAGGAAACTGGCCGGCTTGTCTTTCCAGTCGATCAGGACCTGCCGGTAATCGGCGCCCGCCTCATGAAGTGCCCAGCGGGCGATCTGCCCACGCGACATCGGGTTGGTATAGAAGGTATAATCGGCCATGGTCCTTCTCCGTCGCGTGGTGCGAGGTTGGAACAATTGCGGAACACAGGGCTGTCGTCAATGGCCTTGCAGTTCCGGTCGTGCCTTAGTCACCTTTAGGGCCGACGAGGCCGAAGCCTGCGCCTTGCGGATCGATCGCGACGACGATCCACTCGCCGCCGGGCACCTCGTGCGGGCCCATCAGCACGGTGCCGCCGTTCGCCTCGATCGCCGCTTTCGCCGCCTCGATCGAAGGGACGCCGAAGTAGAACAGCCAGACCGAGGGCTGGCTTTCCTCCTGACGCCGCATGATCGCGCCGAGCGTTTGCCCGTGGTGGCCGATGAAGCAGTAGTCTCCCATCTCGCCCATCGACATCTTCTCGTCGAAGGTGAATCCGAAGTGCCTGCCGTAGAACGCCATGGAGGCGGCCTGGTCGGGGCTGGCCAGTTCGTTCCACCGAACCCGCTGGTTTTCGGTGACGGAGAACACGTCGCTCGCTGCATCGGGCTGATCGGCGGGCGGGACAGGGTTCATAAGGTAGATTGGCACGCCCTGCGGGTCGGCAACCATGGCGATGCGGCCCACGGGCAGGTCGGTGGCGGGCATCTGGACCTTGCCGCCTTCCGAGGCGATCGTCTCCACCGCCGCGTCGACATCCTCGACATGGAAGTAGGGCAGCCAGATCGGTCGTGCTCCGCCTTCGGCCATATCCTCGGTGATCTGCATGGCGCCGCCGGCCATGCCGCCATCGTCCCGCACGATCATACGATAGTCCAGGCCGCCCGCTTCCGGGCTGGCGTGATCGGCGATGGTCCAGCCCACGACCGCGCGGTAGAAGGCCGCAGCCCCGTCGAGGTCTCTGGTGAGCAGTTCGTACCAGATGAAGCTTCCGACTGGATTGGCCATCGTCATTCTCCCGTTTCGGCCTGAGGCAGTTCGACGACGGAATCGAACCCGCCATATATCATTCGCGCGCCGTCGAAAGGCGGCGGGTTGGTGGCGGGATCGAAGCGCGGATCGTTTTTCATGAGTTCCATCAGCAGGCCCATCTGCCGGTCCCGCGTGGCCTTGTCGGGCCACTCGATCCAGCTGAAGCAGACCGTTTCGTCGTCCCTGGCATCCACCGCGCGGAAGAAGTCGGTCTGCTTGCCGTGCTGGAGATCGTCACCCCAGCATTCGACCACCCGCGTTGCCCCGTATTCGATGAAATAATCATCGAATTCCCGTGCATGGGCGATGAACCGGTCCTTGTTGGCAAGGGGGACGGCAATCACGAAACCATCTATGTAAGGCATGGCTATTCTCCGGAAGTGGCGGGAGAGGCGCAGCTTTCGAGTTGTTCCGAAAGGGCCCGGCGGACGCCGGACGGCTTTCTCCGCGCGCCTTGTAGGCGGCGAGCACGGGGAAGCTTTCGAGGATGTCCGTGTGGTCGAGAATGCGCAGCACCGTGACGAGGACGATGTCCGCGAGCGAGAAGGCGCCGGCCAGCCATTCCCGCTCTCCCAGCGCTTTCTCGGTGCTGGAGAGGCGCGATTTCACGAGCTTCAGCGCGCTTGGACGGGCTTCTGAAGCCCATGCCTTTCCTGACTGGAATATGTCGAGCATGCCGATCTGGGCGACGAACGGTTCAATGCTGTTGAGCCCCGCGAACAGCCAGGCGATCGCCTGCCAGCGCGTGGCCGGGTCTGCCGGAAGCAACCGCTCGTCCTGTTCGCCGAGGTAGAGCAGGATCGCGCCGCTTTCGAAAAGGCGCTGTTTGCCGTCGTCGAAGGCGGGAACCTGGCCGAAGGGCTGCCATTCGCGGTAGCTGTCCGGGCGCGGGCTGAACACGTCGAGCAGGTCGATCCGGTATTCCCGCCCGATCTCCTCCAGCGCCCAGCGAATGCGCAAGTCGCGGACCTGACCGCGGACGGGCTGGGGAACGTCGGCATAGGCGGTAATGACGGTCGAGGCGGACTCGTTCCAGGGCATCGTCACTCTCCGATGTCGATGCGCCTGCTCGGCGCGATTCGTTATTGCCGGAGCCTGATCTTTCAGGTTACAAAAAGCAACCATGGAGTTAAAAAACGAAACCAAGGGGCGGGCGAAGCGTTCGGGAGGCAGGATGAAAGCCCCGGACGATGGTTCGGAAGGGCAGGGCGCTCATGCCGGATCTCACGGGCGCTGGTACCGCGACGCCTGCGGGGCGGCCTTCGCGATGGAGCTTGTGGGAGAGCGCTGGACCCTGCCGATCGTGCGCGAAATGATGCTTGGTCCGCGCCGCTTCAACGGGCTGCGCGCCGCGCTGCCCGGCCTGAGCGCCAAGGTGTTGACCGAACGGCTGGGCAGCCTCGAAGCCTCGGGCATCGTGCGCCGTGCGGTGCTTCCGCCGCCTGCCTCCGTGCAGGTCTACGCCCTGACCCAATGGGGATTGGGGCTGGAGGCGGTCATGCAGGAACTTGGGCGCTGGGCGGTGCGCTCGCCATCGCACGATCCGTTCCTGCCGCTGACGCCGGTGGCCTTCATGCTCTCCTTGCGCACGATGATCGTGCCCGAGCGGATCGGCGACCTCGAAATCGCCGTGGCTTTCGACGTCGGGGGGCAATGCTTCCTTGGCCGGCTGGAGCGGGGGCAACTGCACATCGCGCCCACCGGTGAGGAAATCGGCGCGACGGATCTGCGCTTCTGTGCGGAAACCGCCACGGACTTCCTGCCGGTGTTCTATGGCAAGCGCACGGTGGAGGAGGCGGGCGGGCGGCTCTCGGTTCAGGGGGACGCAGGCCTTGCCCGCAGGTTCATCGATCTTTTCTCCCTGCCCGCGAAGCTTGCGCCCGGGAACGTGGCGGGGGGCTGACTTTCGCAGCCGGGCCCGTCGGCATGGCCGCCCGCCCGGCGGACCGCATTTCCCGATATGGCTCAAAGCCTGTTGCGGTGCAGCGCTCGCTTGTCTACGCGAGTGCAACGATGACTGAGACCGAGACCATGAAAGCCGAGAACCGCCCCGAGTCACGAGACGCCACCGTGCTGGCTGCTCCCGACATCGAACTCGACGTGCGCGAGACCTTCGGAGTCGATATCGACTGGAAGGTGCCTGCCTTCTCCGTCGCCGACGAGCGCGTTCCCGACCTTGACGAGACTTACGTCTTCGACCCGGACACTACGCTCGCAATCCTGGCCGGCTTTGCCTACAACCGCCGCGTCATGGTGCAGGGCTACCATGGTACCGGCAAGTCGACTCACATCGAACAGGTGGCCGCGCGTCTCAAGTGGCCATGCATCCGCATCAACCTCGATGCGCATATCAGCCGTATCGACCTGATCGGCCGCGATGCCATCGTGCTGCGCGACGGTCTCCAGGTCACCGAATTCCGCGAAGGCCTGCTGCCCTGGGCGCTCCAGCACCCGGTGGCGCTGGTGTTCGACGAATACGACGCCGGCCGCCCGGACGTGATGTTCGTGATCCAGCGCATCCTGGAAACCGAAGGCAAGCTGACCCTGCTTGACCAGAACCGCGTGATCCGCCCGGACAGGAATTTCCGCCTCTTCGCCACCGCCAACACCGTCGGTCTGGGGGATACCTCCGGCCTCTATCACGGCACCCAGCAGATCAACCAGGGCCAGATGGACCGCTGGAACCTGGTGGTCGGGCTGAATTATCTGCCGGAACCGGTCGAGACCGACATCGTCACCAAGAAGGTGCCGCAGGTCGATGCCAAGGTGGTCGCGAACATGGTCAAGGTTGCGGACTTCACGCGCCAGGGCTTCATGAACGGCGACATTTCCACGGTGATGAGCCCGCGCACGGTCATCACCTGGGCCCAGAACTCGGCAATCTTCAACGACGTGGGCTTCGCCTTCCGCCTCTCGTTCCTCAACAAGTGCGACGAGACCGAGCGCGTGATGGTGGCCGAATACTACCAGCGCGTGTTCGGCAACGACCTGCCCGAGAGCGTGGTCGGCAAGGCCTGAGACTTACCGTCATCACGAACAGGAAAAGGGAGGCTGCGGCCTCCCTTTTTTTGTCCACCGCAGGGCCGTGATCGCAGCCGGCGAAGCGTGGGTGACAGGCGAAGGCGATCAGCCCTCGGGGTAGATCGCCTTCACGAAGTAGAGCCCGTCCGGCGGCGAATTGAGGCCCAGCGCCTGCCGGTCGCGCGCTTCCAGCGCCTCGGCGATCTGGTGCTCCTTCCAGCGGCCCATTCCCACCAGGGCGAGGCAACCGACCATCGAGCGCACCTGGTGATGCAGGAAGCTGCGCGCCTCCGCCTCGATCAGCACCAATTCGCCCTCGCGCCGCACGTCCAGCCGGTCAAGGGTCTTGAGCGGGCTTTGCGATTGGCAATGGGCGGAGCGGAATGTCGTGAAGTCGTGCAGTCCGACCAGCATTTGCGCGGCGCGGTGCATGGCCGCTTCATCAAGGGGCTTGGCCACCTGCCATGCCTTGCCGCGCTCCAGCGTGAGCGGCGCGCGGCGGTTGGCGATGCGGTACACGTAGGCGCGGCCGATGCAGGCGAACCGGGCGTGCCAGTCGTCCGGCACAATCTCGCAGGCGACGACCGCGATGGGATGAGGGCGAAGCCGCGCGTTCATCCCCTCCATGAACTGGAAGGGCGTGAACGGCTTGTCGATGTCGATATGCGCTCTCATGCCCAGCGCGTGGACGCCCGCATCGGTGCGGCCGGCGGCGTGCATGCTCGTGGTTTCCCCGGTGAGGGCGAAAGCCGCTTCCTCGACGCTCTGTTGCACCGAGGGGCCATGCGCCTGGCGTTGAAGGCCCATGTAGGGGGCGCCGTCGAATTCGAGAGTGAGGGCAAAGCGGGTCATCGCGCCGCCGATACAGGACTGCGGGCGCTCTGCAAACGGCTTGGCGCGAGGCGGCGCGCGGCGCATCCTCGACCTTTGCAGTTCAGGAGAGCGCAAATGGCCGAACAGGCTTCACGTTTCGAGATATTCCGGGGCCGGGAAGCGCCCTCGCTGGATGAGTGCGGCTGCATGACGCTTGCGGGCGAGACGCCGAACATGATCGCCGCGTTGCCGCTGTTCGCCGAGGCCGGTCCGGAAACCGGCGAACATGTCGACGTGCCTTACCGCCGCCCAGGCATGAGCCTGGCGCGGCTCCGGTTGAAGAGCGGCTTCGCGCTTCCGCTCCATAGCCACGATTGCGACTGCCTGTACTACCTGGTGGCCGGAAGCGTGGAACTCGGCACGGAAACGCTGGTGTCGGGCGATGGCTTCTTCGTGGGGAGCGAGGTGCCCTATGCCTATGTCGCCGGACCGGAAGGCGCCGAGGTCCTCGAATTTCGCGCTGCCGACACCTTCGACATCCGCGTGCGCGACAAATCTCCGGAAGGCTGGTCCAGGGCCGCGCAGCGTGTCCGCGAGGCGCAAGACCGCTGGGCGAGCGAGCCGCCGCCCGTCCGCCGCATGCCGTGACCTGCGGGGAGCGGGCGGGTTCGGCAATCAGCCCAGATGCGTGCCCGCGGGGATCGGCCGCCCGCGCAGCAGGTCTGCCGTCGCCATCGGCGGCTTGCCCGCTCGCTGAATCCGAGTCACGCGGATCGCGCCCTCTGCGCAGGCGACAGTGAGGGCGTCGTCAAGCGCGGTGCCGGGCTCGCCCGAACCTTCGGCCAGATCGGCCGCCAGCACCTTGTACCGTTCCCCGTCCAGTTCGAAGAACGCGCCGGGCGCGGGCATGAAGGCGCGCACCTGCCGTTCGGCTTGCACGGCGGACTGGGTGAAGTCGATCCGGGCTTCGGCCTTGTCGATCTTGCGGGCGTAAGTCACTCCGTCCTCGGGCTGGGTGACGGCGCGGTGAACGGCAAGATCGCGCAAGGTGCCGACCATGAGCTGAGCACCCTTTTCGGCCAGTTCGGCGGTCAGGTCTCCGGCGGTCTTGCGGTCGATCGTGGTGCGCAGCGTTGCCAGCATCGGTCCGGTGTCGAGGCCGGCCTCCATTTGCATGATGGTGACGCCGGTGGTGGGATCGCCTGCGAGGATCGCCCGCTGGATCGGCGCCGCGCCGCGCCAGCGGGGCAGGATCGAGGCGTGGATGTTGAGGCAGCCCAGCCGCGGCGCATCAAGCACAGCCTGTGGCAGCAGCAGGCCATAGGCGGCGACGATGGCGATATCTGCGCCGAGCGCGGCGAATTTCTCCTGCTCCTCCGCGCTCCTGAGCGAAACGGGCGCCCGCACCTCGATCCCGCGTGCTTCGGATTCCTTGTGGACAGGGGAGGGGGTCAGTTCCTTCCCTCGGCGCCCGCCGGGGCGTGGCGGCTGGCTATAGGCGGCCACGACCTCGTGCCCCGCCTCGACCAGCGCGACGAGCGCGGGCACCGCAAATTCGGGCGTTCCCATGAAGACGATGCGCAAAACCGGTTACTCCGCTCACTCTGGGCCCGTCGAAGGGCATTTCGTGCGCAAGTGGCGCATGGGGCTTCGACAAGCAGTTCCCGAGCGGTTAGGGAATTGGCCATGGCATCGCAAGAGATCGAGACGCTTACCGCCGCGCTGTCGCGCCTTCCCGGCCTTGGTCCGCGTTCCGCACGCCGGGCGGTGCTGTGGCTCATCAAGCGGCGCGAGACCTCGCTTCTGCAACTCGTCGATGCTCTGGCTGCCGTAAGGGAAGCGCTCGTCGAGTGCGGGATTTGCGGCAATATCGACACGACGAATCCCTGCGGTATCTGCGCCGATTCGCGCCGCGATGCGGCTTCGCTCTGCGTGGTCGAGGAAGTGGCGGATCTCTGGGCGCTCGATCGTGCGCGGCTGTTCAACGGGCGCTATCATGTCCTGGGCGGTCGTCTTTCGGCGCTGGACGGCGTTCGCCCCGAAGACCTGAGTATCGATCGCCTGCTGCAGCGCGTGGAGGCAGGCGGGGTCGACGAGGTCGTCCTGGCCATGAACGCCACACTCGAAGGCCAGACCACCGCGCACTACATTGCCGAGCGTCTGGAGGGATTTCCGGTCCGCATCACCCAGCTTGCACATGGCCTCCCGGTAGGCGGCGAGCTTGACTATCTGGACGAGGGAACGCTTGCACAGGCGATCCGTGCCCGGCGGCCGGTAAGTTAGCCGATCACTGTCATCGCAGGGCCCATCTTGCGAAAATGGCCGTCCGCGATTATCTGCGGCCCATGGCTATCCGTGAAATCCTCGAAGTTCCCGATCCGCGTCTCAAGCAGGTTTCGGTCCCCGTCGAAAAGTTCGACGACGAGCTCAAGACGCTCGTCGAGGACATGTTCGAGACCATGTATGATGCGCCGGGCATCGGTCTTGCCGCCATCCAGGTCGGCGTGCCGCTGCGCGTTCTCGTGATCGACCTTCAGCCGGACGACGAGGATGCGGAGCCCGAAGTGTGCACCGCTCACGGCGATCATCACCACACGCACCAGCCGACGAAGAACGAGCCCCGGATCTTCATCAATCCGGAAATCCTCGATCCTTCGGAAGAGCACACGGTCTATCAGGAAGGCTGCCTCTCGGTCCCCGAGATCTATGCCGACGTGGAGCGCCCCTCGCGCATCCGCGCGCGTTGGCAGGACCTCGACGGCACGGTGCACGAAGAAGACATGGACGGCCTGATGGCCACTTGCCTCCAGCATGAGATGGACCATCTCGAAGGCATTCTCTTCATCGAACATCTTTCGCGCCTGAAGCGCCAGATGGCGCTCAAGAAGCTGGACAAGCTGCGCAAGGCCGCCTGATCCCCGCTTCGGTGGAAAAGCTGCGAGAAGGGCTGGCGTTCTCTAAACGTTCCGGATAGGCTTCCGGAATGGAAATTGCTGTCGCCGCCATTCTCGCACTCGTCGTCGGTCTCGGGGCCGGCTGGTTCTTCGGCTCCCGGCCCGCCGCCGAATGGCGCATGCGGCACGAGACGCGCGACCGCGAGGCGCGCGATCTCGATGAACGTTTCCGGGCCGCCATTCGCGATCTGGCTGGCGCCACCGAACGCGCCAGCCGTGCCGACGATCTGGCCGCCGCGCTTGAACGGACCCGCACCGAACATGGCGCGGCGCTGGAGGTCCTGCGCAAGGACCATGGCGAAATGGTCGAGCGGCTCCGGTTCGAGCATGTGCAGGTTCTTGATCGCACGCGCGGCGAACTCACCCAGGTTCTCGAACGGACGCGCGGCGAACATGCCGGGCTGGTGGATTCCTTGCGCCGCGAACAGCGTGAGCTTGCCTCGGAACTGGCGACACTGCGTGAAAAATCCGCGAATTTCGACGAACAGAAGCGCCTTCTGCTCGAAGCGCAGGAAGCGCTTCGCAAGGAATTCGAAAACGCCGGCGCCAAAGTGCTGGCCGGTGCCCAGGACGCTTTCCTGCGCCGAGCGGGCGCGCGGTTCGAGGAAAGCGAAAAGGCCAATGCCGAGCGCATCCGCACCATGCTGGCCCCGGTGGGCGAGCGGCTCAAGAGCTATGAGGAGCAGGTCGCCGCACTGGAGGCCAAGCGGGTCGATTCGTTCGGGCAGCTCACCGGACTGATCCAGTCGATGCGCGAAGGGCAGGAAAAGGTGCGCGAGGAAGCGCAGCGGCTCGGCAATTCGTTGCGCAATGCACCGAAGGCGCGTGGGCGCTGGGGCGAACAGCAGCTTCGCAACGTGCTGGAACAGTGCGGGCTTTCCGAACACACCGATTTCGTCACCGAGCATTCCATCGATACCGACGAAGGCCGCCTGCGGCCGGACGCGATCGTCAACATTCCCGGCCAGAAGCGGCTGGTGATCGACGCGAAGGTTTCGCTCAACGCCTATCAGGAAGCCTTCGAGGCCCAGGACGAGGTGGCTCGCGACGCCGCTCTACGTCAGCATGTCGCCTCGATGCGCAACCATGTCCAGACGCTGGGCGCCAAGAGCTACCAGAGCCAGTTCGAGGATGCGCCGGACTATGTGGTGATGTTCGTGCCGGGCGAGCATTTCGTTGCCGCCGCGCTGGAACAGGACCCGGAACTGTGGGACTTCGCTTTCCGCAACAAGGTGCTGCTGGCGACGCCGACGAATCTTGTCGCGATCGCCCGCACCGTGGCGCAAGTCTGGCGTCAGGATGGCCTCGCGCGCGAGGCGCGCGAGATCGGTCGGATGGGCGGGGAGCTTTACGATCGCCTGGCCGTGGCCGCGGATCACATGAAGCGCGTGGGTGCCGGCCTGGAATCGGCAGTCAACAATTACAACAAGTTCGTCGGCAGCTTCGAGCGTAACGTGCTCAGTTCCGGCCGCCGCCTGCGCGACAAGCATATCGAGATCGGCAAGCGTGAGATCGATGAGGTCCAGCAGATCGAATCGACCCCGCGCTACGGTGCCGAAACGGTGGCGGAGGAGATCGAGGCGATCGCCGAGGCCAAGTCCCTGCCGGAAGCGGCCCAGTAGGCGTCAGCGTCCGTTCGCACTGCGGGCGGGGCGCTCGACTGGTCCGCCTTCTCGGACGAGTTCGGCGGTGTGGCCGCTCGATTGCAGGATCATGTGATTGCCGTCGATGGCGAAGCGAGGGGTGGCGACAAGGAGGGCGTTGACCGCCTTTTCCTGATCCCATGCCGGAATGGTGCAGGTCGTCTCGGTCAGGGTGAGGGGGCCTGCGATCAGGCGTTCCTCGTCGATGCGCCAGGGCCCGTCCATGCGGTTGCAGCCTACCAGCACACCCACCTTGCTGCCTTCGAAGGTCAGCCGCGCATCGTTGGATTCGGGCCGTTGCCCGTCGATCAGTGCGAAGCGCCAGCTCGTGCGGGCGAGCGGGGAATCCTCGCCCTGGATCGAGCAAGCTGTGAGCGGCGATAAAAGGCAGAAAGCAAGAAGAACGGCACGCATGATGGCGCCACTCTACACATCCGGGATGATGCCCGGATGAACGCCGCTATCAGTTGCCGCCCTCAAGATGGGCCAGCGCCTCGTAAGCCAGCACGGCACCAGCCACGGCAGCGTTCAGGCTGTCTGCCCTGCCGCGCATCGGGATGGTGACGCGCAAGTCGCAAGCTTCCTCGTAGGCCTGCGGCAGGCCTTGCGATTCGTTGCCGACCATCAGGAAGCAGGGCGCCGAATAAGGGGCCTGGCGATAGTCGGTCGGATCGCGCAGCGAGGCGGCCACGAGCTGACCGTCGCCTGAGCGAAGCCAGTTCTGGAATTCGTCCCAGCGTGCAATGGCAATCTTCTGCGTGAAGATGGCGCCCATGCTGGCCCGCACCGCTTCCACGGAGAAAGGGTCCGCGCAGTCGTCAAGCAGGATCAGCCCGCCGGCGCCAACGGCGTCTCCGGTGCGGAGCATCGTGCCGAGATTGCCGGGATCGCGCAGCGCCTGCGCAACCAGCCAGATCGGCGCCGAGGCGCGGTCGAGATTGGCGATGCGCGTGTCGAATTCGGCGAAGACCCCGGCGACGGCCTGGGGATTGTCCTTGCCCGTGACCTTGGCGAGGATTTCGACGTCCATTTCGACGATTTCACCCCCGGCGGCGGCCACGGCGTCTTCCAGCGCGTCAAGCAGGGGATGGGGATCGCGGCCGATGGCCATGACCAGCATTTCCGGCACTATGCCGCATTCGCGCGCGTCGGTCAGCAGGCGCAGACCTTCGGCGAGGAAACGCTCTTCCCGCTTGCGGTGCTTCTTCTCGCGCAGGGAGCGCAGGAACTTGACCAGCGGATTCGAGAAGCCGGTAATTGTGCGGCGAAAGGCCACGCGGTCGGACGGCGTCATTCTTCGCCGAAACCGTCGCGAACGAGTGTGGCGAGAACCGCGAGCGCTTCGGGCGCGCCATCGCCGGAGCAGGCGATCTCGATCGAATCGCCCTTGGCGGCGCCCAGCATCATCAGGCCGAGGATGGAGTTCCCCGCAGCCTCGGTTCCGTCCTTGCCGACCTTGACCAGCACGGTTTCCGGAAGCTCGGCGACGTGGTTGACGAACTTGGCGCTGGCGCGGGCGTGGAGACCGCGCTTGTTCACGATCAGCACCGTTTCACGGCAGGCGATCATGCGGCGTCTTGTCCCAGATATTCGCTGGCGATGGTGATGTAGTTGCGTCCGGCGTCGCGCGCGGCCGCGGCGGCATCGCGCACGGACATGCAGGCGCGGGCCTTGGCGAGGCGGATCAGCATGGGAAGGTTGATCCCGGCGATCACTTCGACCTTGCCGGCCTGCATCAGCGAAATCGCGAGGTTCGACGGAGTGCCGCCGAACAGGTCGGTGAGGATGATGACACCTTCGCCGCTGTCCACTGCAGTAATTGCCTCGGCAATCTCGCTGCGGCGACGCTCCATGTCGTCGTTCGGACCGATGCAGACGGTTGCCACCGCCGACTGGTCCCCGACGACGTGTTCCATCGCGTGTACGAATTCCTCGGCGAGATTGCGTGAGTGACCAGGATCATACCGATCATGCTGGGATTAGGCTCCGAATTTCCTGCGAATGCGACCGGATTATATAATGTTCTTTCACGCCACTGCCCCCCTTCGAGAATTACCCCCCTCGAGAAGATCAGCAGCCCGCGAGCCCAGGTTGCGATGCAACAATGTGGGCGAAAATCCCGCATCGTGCAAGGCCGCAGCCATTTGTTCGGCGGTAAAAACGGAGCGGTGTCGCCCTCCGGTACATCCAAAGGCTATGTGAACATAGGCCTTTCCCTGCGCGCGGTAGCGGGGAAGCAGCAGCAGCAACAGGTCGCGAATCCGCGCAAATGCCTCATCGAAGGCCGGGTCCTTGCGTATATAGTCTCCGACCGGCGCATCCTGCCCGGTCATCGGGCGTAGCTCGGAATCCCAATGGGGATTTTCGACGAAACGCATATCGAAGACGAAATCGGCAAGCGGCGGCATCCCGCGCGAGAACCCGAAACTGGACACGGTGATCGTGAGATCCTCGGGCTCATCGGCGGCGAAGCGTTCGCGAATCGTGCGTTGCAGGTCGTTAGACGTGAACTCGGTGGTTTCCACCAGGATGTCGGCCCAGCGTCGCAGCGGGGAGAGCAGTTCGCGCTCGGCGCGAATGCCGCTGTCCACCGGGGCATCGGCCGCCAGCGCGTGGCGTCGGCGGGTCTCGTTGAAGCGGCGCTCCAGTTCCTTGCTCGAACAGTCGAGGAACAGGGTGGTGACCTCGAGGTCGTGACGCTCGCCCAGCGCCTTGACCTGGGCGATCACGCGGTCAGGATTGAAGCCGCGGGTGCGGCAGTCAAAGCCGATGGCCAGCGGGGAGGGATCGTCCGAAGGCTTGCCCTCGATCATGCGCTCGAGAAGGCGGACCGGGAAATTGTCGATGATTTCCCACCCGAGGTCTTCGAGTACGCGGAGCACGGTCGTCTTGCCGGCACCGAGCATGCCGGTGACGAGCAGGACTTTCTGCTTGTGGGGACGCGCGGGGGGAGCCTGGGGGGAGTCGTCTTGCATCGGGGGCTGTTTGCGCTCGGAACCGGGGAAAGGGAAGGGGGAGACGTGCCGGTCGGTCACTCTGTGAGACCATAATGCAACAGCGCGAGTTCGGTCTTGAGGGGGAGCGAATCGCCATCCGGCCAGAGCCGCAAGTACGGCAGATCGACGCCGAGGAGTGTGATCCGGCCGGGCGAATCGACGAATCGCGGTGCCTCGCGGTCGAGCGAGAGGAAGAGCGCGACGGGCGCTTCATCGCGGCAAGCGAAGGGAAGCACGCCGAGATTGCGCACTTCCATCAGGCCGCGCGTGTTCGGATGGGGCTGTGCGAAGAGCCGGCCGTTCCGCGCTTCGAGCAGCACGCTGTCATCGCCGATCAGTTCGCCGCCGCGGTCTATCAGGCGTAGGGCGAGGCTCGATTTTCCGGTTCCGGAAGGCCCCTCGATCAGCACCGCGCGCCCGCCGATGGCGACGCAGGTGGACTGCTTGGCAATGCGGACGGCGTCGGCCAAGGTCAGGCGCCCTGCCAGGCGGGAAGCGAGATGAGCAACCGGGCGCCCTGTGCGCCATCGGTGCGGTCGGTCGCGCGCAGTTTGCCGTAGTGGGCCTCGACGATGGTGCGGGCGATGGCCAGTCCGAGCCCCGAGTGCTTTCCGAACTCCTCGCCGGAGGGGCGCAGCGAGTGGAACCGCTCGAATATCCGTTCCCGCGCCGCCTCGGGGATGCCGGGGCCGTGATCGGTGACGGCGATCGTGAGGCGGCCTTCGGTGCGGCCGACGCGATCTCGATCGGCGTTCCCTCGGGTGAGAACGAGACGGCATTGTCGAGCAGGTTCTGCAATACTCGCTCCAGCCGCGAGGCATCGCCCGCCACCAGCAGGTCGCCGTCAGCTTCGCGCACGACCTTGATGATGCTCGATCCGTTGACCCCGCGCTGCTCGCGTTCGGCCACGAGGGCGCGGACCAGCCGCAGCATGTCCACGGGTTCGAAGGTCGTGCGGCTGAGCTGCGCGTCGATCCGGCTCGCATCGGCGATCTCGGTGACCAGGAAGTCGATCCGGCGCACGTCGTCCTTGGCGATGCCGATGAGCTGGCGACGAAGGGCCGGTTCGTCGACCCGGTCGAGGCTTTCGAGGGCGCTGCGCAGGCTCGTCAACGGGTTCTTGAGTTCGTGCGCGACATCGGCGGCGAAGCTTTCCACCGCGTCGATGCGCTGGCGCAAGGCGCCGCTCATGTCGGAGATGGCGCGGGCGAGCAGGCCGATCTCGTCGCGCCGGTCCGGCAGGCGGGGAACGACCACGCTGCGATCGCGGCCGAGGCGAACGCGCACGGCAGCGCGGACCAGCTTGCGCAGCGGCTCGACGATGGTGCGGGCAAGGAACAGCGAGAGCAGGATCGAGACGGTAAGCGCGCCGCCGACGATGATGGCAAGCGTCTGGCGCGCCATGCGCACGTTCTCGGTAATGTCGCGCGCGTTGCGGGTGACGAGCAGCGCCTCGCCGCGATTGCCCACAGGGGTTGCGGCGATGATGACGGGGGTGCGGTCCGGCGCGGCCTTGTGCGAGACCTCGGTTTCGCCGCTGGCGAGCGCGGCGGCCACTTCCGGCCAGGCCGAGGCGCCGGCGCGCGGGGCGTCGTGATAGTCGGCGACGGGCGGCGAGCCGAGCACCCAGTCCATGCCCCGGTCGAGCGCGCGGGCGGCATCCTGGAACCACGGTTCGGTGGCGGGATCGATCAGGGTGTAGGAGGGGCGGGCAAGGGTGAAGCTGTCGGCTTCGAGGGCGCCGTCGTTGCTGAACAGCCTCAGCCGCAATGCCTGCCCCGAGCCGATCCGCGCGATCAGGTCGCGCCGGCGGCCGGCGTTTTCACCGGCAAGGGCGATGGCCACGACTTCCGCTTCCGAACGGGCGAGGCGGAAGCGCTCGTCCAGCAGTTCGCGCCGATAGCTGTCGATGTAGAACAGGCTCCCCGCGAGCAGGGCCAGCGCGATCACATTCACGGCAAGGATGCGCGCGGTCAGCGAGACGCGCCACGGCATCCCGAGCCGGACCGCCAGAGATCCCTTGCGCCGTCCCGGTGTACGTTCAGCCATCGGCGAAGGAATAGCCCGCGCCATAGAGGGTGTCGATCGCCGAGAATTCCGGGTCCACCGCGCGGAACTTGCGGCGCAGGCGCTTGATGTGGCTGTCGATCGTGCGGTCGTCGACGTAGACATCCTCGCTGTAGGCGGCGTCCATGAGCTGGTTGCGGCTCTTGACCACGCCGGGCCGCAGGGCAAGCGCTTCGAGGATGAGGAACTCTGTAACGGTGAGGGAGACGGGCTCTGCGTCCCATGTCACCTGATGGCGCGCCGGATCGAGGCGCAGGCGGCCGCGGATGACGGGTTCGGGCAGGTTCTCCGCCACCGTCTCCTCGCTCGTGCCGCGAACCAGTTCGCTGCGCCGCAGGATCGCCCGGATGCGCGCCACCAGCAGGCGCTGGCTGAAGGGCTTGGTGATATAGTCGTCCGCCCCCATCGCAAGGCCCAGTGCCTCGTCCGGTTCCTCGTCCTTGGAGGTCAGGAAGATGACCGGCAGGCGCGACTGTTCGCGCAGCGCCTGGAGCAGATGAAGCCCGTCCATCCGGGGCATCTTGATATCGAAGATCGCAAGGTCCGGCGGATTGTCGAGCAGAGCCTTCAGCGCGGTTTCGCCGTCGGTGTAGAGTCGGGTGGCGAAGCCTTCGGCCTGGAGCCCGATCGACACGGTGGTGAGGATGTTGCGATCGTCGTCCACGAGGGCGATCGACTGCTGGCGGACGAGCGCGGGAGGCGGCGTCTCGTCAGGAGCGCCGGCGGATTGGTAGGGGGAATGGTGAGGGGGTGCCGACGGTTCGCCCATGGGATTGCCCTGTGTTCCTTCCATTGCAATCGAACGCCGTGACTAGCGATTGGGGCACGTTCCGTCCACGGCTTTGCGACTCGTCTCGAAATTGCCCCGGAATGGTCGAAGTGTTGCCGTTCTACCCCCCTCGGTTGGTTTATCTTTGCGGAAATTTGACGGAAAAGGGGGTGGCGATTATTCGCAGCCCGATTCTTGCGCAAATGTCGGGGCGTGTCCGGTTTCGGTCGGTCGCGCCTTTATTGGAGGAGATGACATTGACCGCTACCCTTAAGTATTCGCTCGCCAGTCAAGGCATAGAAACACGCGCCAATGTGCTCGCGAACCTGGGCACCGCGCCACTGGTCGAGCAGGCGGTCAAGAACGGCGAGGGCGTGCTCGCCGCCGACGGGCCGTTCGTCGTCGCGACCGGCAAGCACACCGGACGTTCGGCCAAGGACAAGTTCATCGTCAAGGACGCCGAGACCGAAAATACGGTCTGGTGGGGCAAGACCAACGTGCCGATGACGCCTGAACACTTCGCCGCGCTGAAAGAAGATTTCCTCGCTGCCGTGGCCGACAAGGACCAGCTCTACGTTGCCGACCTGTTTGGCGGTTCGCAGCCGGAACACCGCGTCAACGTGCGCGTCATCAACGAGTTCGCCTGGCACAACCTGTTCATCCGCACGCTTCTGGTCCGTCCGACCGAAACCGAGCTGGAAAGCTTCGAGCCCGAATATACCATCATCGACCTGCCGAGCTTCCGCGCCGATCCCGAACGGCACGGTTCGCGCTCGGAAACGGTGATCGCGGTGAACTTCACCGAGAAGCTGATCCTGATCGGCGGCACCGCCTATGCCGGCGAAATGAAGAAGTCGGTCTTCGGCATCCTCAACTACCTGCTGCCGGTCAAGGGCGTGATGCCGATGCACTGCTCGGCCAACATCGGCCCCGAGGGTGACACCGCCGTGTTCTTCGGTCTTTCCGGCACCGGCAAGACCACGCTTTCGGCAGATGCCTCGCGCACGCTCATCGGTGACGACGAGCATGGCTGGTCGGACACCGCCGTGTTCAACTTCGAGGGCGGCTGTTATGCCAAGATGATCCGCCTTTCGGCCGAGGCCGAACCGGAAATCTTCGCGACCACGAAGCGTTTCGGCACCGTGCTCGAAAACGTGGTGATCGATCCCGACACCCGCCAGATCGACCTCGACGACAACTCGCTTGCCGAGAACAGCCGCGGTTCCTACCCGATCGACTTCATTCCGAACTGCTCGGAAAAGAACCTCGGCCCGGTTCCGAAGAACATCATCTTCCTCACGGCCGACGCTTACGGCGTGCTTCCTCCGATCGCGCGTCTCACGCCCGATCAGGCGATGTATCACTTCCTCTCGGGCTACACCGCGCGCGTCGCGGGCACCGAGATCGGCGTGACCGAACCCGAAGCGACCTTCTCGACCTGCTTTGGCGCGCCGTTCATGCCGCGTCATCCCTCGGTCTACGGCAACCTCCTCAAGGAGCGTATCGCCAAGGGCGGCGTGAAATGCTGGCTGGTTAACACCGGCTGGTCGGGCGGCAAGGCCACGATGGAAGGCATCAAGCGCATGCCGATCAAGGCGACCCGCGCGCTGCTCAACGCCGCGCTCGACGCAGCCTCAACGATGCCGAGTTCAAGGAAGATCCGAACTTCGGCTTCGAGGTTCCGGTTGCGGTTCCCGGCGTCGACACCAAGCTGCTCGACCCGCGCGGCGCCTGGGTTGACGGCAGTGAGTATGACAAGACCGCACAGACTCTGGTGAAGCAATTCATCGACAATTTCGCGCAGTTCGAAGCGCATGTCGACGAAGGCGTCCGCAAGGCGGCTCCGGTCGCGGCCTGAGCGGCGATGGCGCCTTTACAGGCGCTGTTCGGCTCGAATTAAGTACAGGGCCTCGGAACTTCGGTTCCGGGGCCCTTGTTTTGTCATCAGGACCGTGCATCCTCGCCATCCCCCTCTCTAGGAGATACGACCATGGGACTTTTCGACGGTATCCTTGGACAAGTCAGCGACCATCCGGATGTGGCTAACCTCGCCTCCAAGCTCGGCCTTGAGCCCGCGCAGGCGGAGCAGGCGATCGCCGCGCTGGGCCTCGCGCATAAGCAGGAGGGCGACACCGCACAACTCGCGGCGGAAAAGACCGGGCTTGGTGTCGGCACGATCCAGCAGGTGATCGCGGCGATCGGCGGCGAAGGCTCGCTCAGCCAGTTCGCCAGTCTGGTGGGCGGCGATCCCGCGAAGTTCACCGCTTTTCTCGACAAGGACGGAGACGGCAGCGTCATGGATGACCTGACCGACCTTGCGAAGGGCTTCTTCGGCAAGAAGTAAGCCGGTCTATCGTCTCCGGGACTGTCCCGGGACGACATTTCAGTGTCGGTCAGCCCGCCTTGCCGGTGGCGATGTAGCTGTCGATGTTCTTCGCCAGCACGTCGAGCGGGACGTTGCCGCCATCGACCACGGCCTGGTCGAAGTCTCTCAGGTCGTAGCGTGCGCCAAGCGCCGCCTGTGCGCGGCTGCGCTGGCGGTTGATCTCGGAATGACCCATCTTGTAGCCGCAGGCCTGGCCCGGCCATGAGCAGTAGCGGTCCACTTCGTTGACCACTTCCTCGCGCTTGTTGCCGTTCTTCTCCATGAAGAAGCGCACCGCCTGTTCGCGGCTCCAGCCCTTGGCGTGGAGGCCGGTGTCCACGACCATGCGGCAGGCCCGGAAAGCGATCGACTGCAGGTAGCCGAGCTGGCCGACGGGATCGTCGGCATAGGCGCCGAGTTCGTCCGCAAGCTGCTCGCCGTAAAGCGCCCAGCCTTCGGAATAGGCGTTGAAGGCCAGGATCGAGCGGATCAGCGGCAGGCGGTTGGCATATTCGCCCTGCCAGACGTGACCGGGGATCGCTTCATGGTGGACCAGGGTCGGCAGGTCGTACTTGCGGTGCAGGTCGGTGGTGCGCAAGTTGATCCACATCTTGCCCGGAACCGAACCGTCGATCGATCCGGCGCCGCCATATGCGGTCGGCGCGCCGGGCTCCTCGGCCAGCGGCAGGCGGCGAACCTCGACGTTCCCCTTCACCGGATCGCGGAAGGCGCGCGGCATCTGGGCGCGGATCCAGTCGATCCGATGGCGGATGAAGGCCATGATCTCGGTGCGGCCGGGGTCGCCTTCGGCGAACATGAAGCGCTTGTCGGTGCCGAGCGCGGTCATCCGTTCGCCAACGGTGCCGGTGGTATAGCCGAGCTTCTGGAGGATGGGGTCCATGCGGCCATGGAGCGCGGCCAGTTCCTCGATCCCGCGTCGGTGGATTTCCTCGGCGGGGACAGGCGTGGTCGTGCTGGCGCGCAGGGCCCAGGCGTAGAACTCGGCGCCGTGCGGGCGTTCGCGCATTCCGGGATCGCTCTTGGCCAGACCGCGCTGGCGCTTGAGTTCGGCAAGCTGGCGTTCGAGCGCGGGCACGACTTCGGCGGACACGATGGCCTTGGCGCGGCGGTCCCAGTCTCCGGGGATCGAGGCGGTGCGGCCCACGAGCGAAGCGACGAGGCCGCCGCCGTTGTTGCGGGCGTCCTCGATCGTGCTGGTCATCTGCGCGATCGCGCGGTCGAGCAGGAAATCGGGCGGGACGAGGCCCTGGTCGGTGGCCTTGCGGATGCGTTCCAGTTCGCCGTCGAGCTGGTCGTCGAACTTGGCGAGACGGGCGAGATAAGCCTCAGCATCGGCGCCGTTCTTCACCGGATGGTCGGCGTCGAGGAACTTGGGCGTGTCGAGATAGGCGCCGACGTTCTGGATCACGACGTAGGGCGTATTGCGCCAGCCGCCCACCGCGACATCGCCGTAGGGCTGCGCAAACCCGTCCAGCGAGGTGCGGTAGGCGCTGCGCACCACTGCGAGGCTGGTCTGCGTGGCATGGTCCAGGCCCGCGGTCGGCACCGCTTCCACGCGGGCGAGATCTTCCCGCAGGATCCTGGCGAGCGCGGCCTTGCCCGCGAACGAGCGGTCTTCGGCCTTGGCACGCAGGGCGGCATGGGCGCCCACGTCGATGCCCAGTCCGGTCGCCCCTTCGGGGTTGTGGTCGAGCAGTCTCCACGCGGCCGAATCGAGCAGCGCGGCGGCTTTCTGCTGGGCAGGGTTTCCGGAAGCAGCGCCTGCCGCGGCCTGTGCTACGCCGGGCAGGGCGATGCTGGCGGTGCCGGCGGCAAGGAACTGGAGGGTGGTGCGCCGCGAGAGGGATGCGGCCTTGGTCTGGGTGTCTTGCATGGCGGCGAAACTGGCGAGGCGATGTCTTCGAGTCAAACCCGCTCGATTGCGGCAAACGTCTGCGCTAGGAAAAAGCCATGGATATTGCACTCTCACTCATGATCCTGGCCATCATCGCGCTCCTGCTGGGCGCGCTGGCGCTCTACCGACGCGGCGGCAATCGCAAGCAGGCCGGATTGATGCTGGTGCTGGCGGGCGTGCTCACCGTCAACGTGGCGATCTGGACCTTGCCCAATTCCAACGGCGATACGCTGGCGCGCGCGGGAGATGCGAAAACGGCGCCGGATTAAATCTCCGGCGCCGCTCATCCGTTCGAAACGCCTTGGGTCAGGTTCAGGGCGTTACTTGATCGGGCAATCCGGCGCGAGGCGCATGTCGAGGTAGTTGTCTACCGAGCGCATGAGATCCGGCACTTCATTTTCGAAGAAGTGGTTGGCGCGCGGGATTTCGTCGTGATGGATGGTGATGTGCTTCTGCGTGCGCAGCTTGTCGACCAGCTTCTGCACGGCGCCTGGCGTAACCACCGTGTCTGCCGCGCCCTGCACGATGATGCCCGATGCGGGGCAGGGCGCCAGGAACGAGAAGTCGTACATGTTCGCCGGCGGGGCTACCGAGATGAAGCCGCGGATTTCCGGGCGGCGCATCAGCAGCTGCATGCCGATCAGCGCACCGAACGAGTAGCCCGCGATCCAGGTGGTCGAGGCTTCGGGATGGATCGACTGCACCCAGTCAAGCGCGGCGGCGGCGTCGGACAGTTCGCCCACGCCATTGTCGAAGCTGCCCTGGCTGCGGCCGACGCCGCGGAAATTGAAGCGCAGGGTGGCGAAGCCGCGCGCCACGAACGTCTTGTAGAGGTGCTGGGTGATGCGGTCGTTCATCGTCCCGCCGGCCTGGGGGTGCGGGTGGAGGATCATCGCCACGGGCGCGCGCGGACGCGGTGCCGGCTGGAAACGGCCTTCAAGGCGACCTTCGGGTCCGGGGAAGATGACTGCGGGCATGTGTCTGCGAACCTGACCTGTTGAAACTCCCGCGAAACGGCGGCGAAATTCTCGCCAGCCATCGCGGGAGTGGAAAAAGGGAAGTTCGCTATATAGAAACCTTGGCTCCGAAAACAACTTTTCAAGCGATGTCAGCTCAACAGATCTATCTCGACCACGCGGCGACCACGCCGCTCCTGCCCCAGGCGCGCGATGCATGGCTGGAAGGTGCGGCTTTCTGGGCCAATCCTTCGAGCCCTCACCGGCAGGGGCGCTCGGCGCGTGCCGCGCTCGAAGACGCGCGTGTCCGGATGAAAGGGCTGCTCGGGTGGCAGGGTGAACTGATTTTCACTTCGGGTGCGAGCGAGGCTCTCGCCATTGCCATTCGCGGATCGAAACGTGCGCTTTCTGCGGTTTCTCCCATCGAGCACGAGGCGGTGCTGCGTCATGGCGCGGCGGCAGCAAGGCTTGCGGTGGACTCCTCGGGCCGGGTCGATCCGGCGGGTGCGGCGCTGGAGGGGCTGGTCGCGGTGCAGCAGGTCAATTCCGAAACGGGCGTGATCCAGCCGCTGGCCGAAGTCGCCGAGGCGGTGAAAGCCGCCGGCGGCGTGTTGCTTGCCGACTGTGCGCAAGGCGCGGGGAAGCTCTCATTGCCACCCGCCGACCTCATCGCCCTGGCGGCGCACAAGTTCGGCGGCCCCATCGGCACGGGCGCGCTGCTGGTGCGCGACTGGGCCTTGCTCGAACCGAGCGGTGGTCAGGAGCGCGGCTACCGTGCGGGAACCGAGAACCTCCCCGGCGCGCTGGCAATGGTCGCCGCGCTGGAGGCCGGCAGCGAATGGATGGTCGAGGCCCGCAGGCTTCGCGCCCTGCTCGAGACGGAAATCCTGGCGGCCGGGGGTGAAGTGGTCGGCGGCGAAGCCGAACGAAGCCCGACAATCGGCGGTTACCGGATGCCGGGGCTGTCTTCCGCCGCGCAGCTCATCCGGTTCGACGCCATGGGCATCGCCGTCTCTGCGGGAAGCGCCTGTTCCTCTGGATCGCTCAGGACCAGTCACGTTCTGGAGGCGATGAACTATCCGCATCCGACGGAAGTGATCCGGGTCTCGATCGGCCGCGAGACTTGCGAGGCCGATATCGCGCGCTTCCTTGATGCCTGGCGCGCGATTGCCGGAAGCCGGCGCGCGGCATGATCTATCTCGACTATCAGGCGACGACGCCGCTGGCTCCCGAAGCGCGCGAGGCCATGCTGCCATGGCTGGGCGGGCCGGAAGCGGTGGGCTTCGCCAACCCCCATAGCCCGCACCGGCCGGGCCGGGCCGCTGCCGCCATCGTTGAAGTGGCACGCGATCAGGTTGCCGCCTTGCTGCCGCCGGGCGGGCGGGTGATCTTCACTTCCGGTGCGACCGAGGCGATCAATCTCGCCATGGCGGGGAGCAGGGCGCGGAGCCTTGCGGTTTCCGCCATCGAACATGCCGCCGTGCTCGACACGGCGCGGGCGCTCGATCCGGCGGTTTCCATCCTGCCGGTGAACGCGGAGGGGCTGGTCGATCCGGCCACGAAGATCGCGGAAGGGACGGGCCTTGTCGCCGTCATGCAGGTCAACAACGAGATCGGCACGATCCAGCCGGTCGAAGCTTTTGCCCGAGCCGCTCATGCCGCAGGCGCGCTGTTCCTTTGCGATGCCGTCCAGGGGGCGGGCAAGATCGCGGCGCCTGTCGGCGCGGACCTGATCGCGATCTCGGCCCACAAGCTTTATGGACCGAAGGGGATCGGGGCGCTCTGGGTGCGTGATGGGCTGGAGTTGGCGCCGATGATGCACGGTGGCGGGCAGGAGCAGGGCCTGCGTTCGGGCACGCTCAGTCCCGCGCTGTGCGCCGGGTTCGGCGTGGCCGCATCGCTCGCGGCAGCGCGGATGGAAGAGGACGCCGCGCGTGTCGAGGCGTTGTGGGATGCCGCGCGCGCAGTGCTGGCGCGCTGGACCCTCAACGGCTCGTCCACAGATCGCTGGCGCGGAAATCTCAACTTGCGCTTGCCGGGGCTCGATGTGGCGCGGCTGATGTCCGACCTCAGGAACGTGGCGTTTTCCGCCGGTTCCGCCTGTGCCAGCGGCTCGGGACGGCCCAGCCACGTGCTCAAGGCGCTCGGACTTTCCGATTCCGGCGCCAAAGCCTCTATCCGTCTGGGATTCGGGCGATATAGTGACCTTGGGGAGCTGAAGGATGCCTGCATACGAATAGAAGCCGCAGCAGCGGCGCAGGGAGTCTGAGTTGCTGAACGTGAGGTTTTTGACCGCGGAAGGAAAACTCGTTCTGGCCGAGGCCGAGACGGGAGACGTTCTGCTGCGTGTGGCGCAAGCTGCCGGTATGCCGCTCGAAGGAACGTGCGAGGGGCAGATGGCCTGCTCGACCTGCCACGTGATCGTCGCGCCCGACTGGTTCGACAGGCTGGAACCGGCCTCGATGGACGAGGAAGACATGCTCGACCTCGCCGCCGGAGTTGCGCGGACCAGCCGCCTGTCCTGCCAGATCGAACTGACTCAGGCGCTGGACGGTTTGGAGGTCAGGATTCCGGGCGTTTCACGGGACATGCAGATCGGCTGATCGTCACCCCGGAACAGTCCGGGATGACGACTTCGGCCTGTTCAGGCTTCCTCGCCCGGTTGCGTGCGGCGGCGATACAGGCTCATTCCATAGCGGATGCCCAGTCCGACCAAACCCAGCGGTACGATGACGGCTGCGGCGAGGATGAGGAAGCCGATGACAGCGCCCAGTACGGTCCCCACATTGCCGAGAGCGCCTCGGATCGGTCCCATGAAACCGCCGCTCGACGGTGTTCCGGCTTCGTAGGATATGTTTATCCGGCTGTAATCGACGCGGCCTTGCATTTCCGCGAGCCAGCTTTTCGCTTCGTCGATCTCTTCATTGACCTTGGCGACTCCGCGTTCCGCTTCGACCAGTTCGGCGACGGTGCCCTTGCGGCTGGCCAGCACTTCCATCAGCCGGTCACGCAGCACGGTGCGGGCGCGCAGGCGGGCCTCGGTATCGACGATCTGCTTCGAGAGATCCTCACCCGAAATCCCGCTTGAAACCTGTTCCCCTTCAGCGGCGCCGGCGATTTTGCCGAGTTCGGTTCCGAATGAGCGGGCGCGAGGGGCCGCGACGGCGAGCGAGAGGGAACCCGAGGCATAGTCGCCCTCGGCGCCGCTCTGCTTCATGTCGAGGATCTGGCAGACCTGCGGGCCTTGCTTTTCGCAGAGATCGGCCTGTTTGCGCTGGACTTGCGGGATGGCGGCAGCGCTCAGGCGGTAGCCGTATTCGTAGACATAGGCGATCTTCGGCGCATTCGGTGCGCTCACGGCAATGGGATCGCTGCTCCCTGCAGCGACTTCTTCCTTGCTGTCGGAAGTGGTGACTTTTCGAAGGTCGCGAGGAGACTCGCCTCCGCAACCGGCAAGCGCCAGTAAAGCCAAGGCCATGAATGTCTTGCGCATCGTTTCCCCCTTTTGATGGCGCGCTGATTCGAAGGCAGACGCTATCCGAGCGGCAAGCTTATGGAAAACGCTGAAAAGCGACTTTGGCACTGGGAAGGGCGCTGCTAGGGTCCGTGCCATGGTGACCACGACCGACGAAGACTCAGATCCTTTCGACGCCATCGTCGATGCGCCTTTCGATGCTGCGCTCTCAGAGCGCTATCTTGTCTATGCCCTGTCCACGATCACGGCCCGTTCGCTGCCGGACTTGCGAGATGGACTGAAACCCGTGCATCGCCGTCTGCTCTGGGCGATGCGGCAGCTCAAGCTTGATCCGGGCAATGCCTACAAGAAGTCCGCGCGCGTCGTTGGCGACGTGATCGGTAAGTATCACCCGCATGGCGATGCCTCGGTCTACGACGCCATGGTCCGCCTCGCGCAGGACTTCTCGCTGCGCTATCCGCTGGTGCAGGGGCAGGGCAACTTCGGCAATATCGACGGCGATAACGCGGCGGCCTACCGCTACACCGAAGCGCGCCTGACGCGCACGGCGATCCACCTGATGGCCGGGCTGGACGAAGGCACGGTCGACTTCGTTCCCACCTACAACGGCGAGGAAAGCGAGCCGGAGATATTCCCCGGCCTGTTCCCGAACCTGCTGGCGAACGGCGCCACCGGCATCGCCGTGGGCATGGCTACCTCGATCCCCAGCCACAACGTCGCGGAGATCATCGACGCGACCTTGATGCTGATCGACAATCCCCATGCCGAGCATGACCAGCTCATGCAGGTCTTCCACGGCCCGGACTTTGCCACCGGCGGCCTCGTGGTGGACAGCCCGGAGGCGATCAGCCACGCCTATGCCACCGGCAAGGGCGCCTTCCGCGTGCGCGGCCGCTTTTCCTGCGGAAAGGACGAGGCGGGCAACTGGGAGGAAACCGGGGTCGAGAAACTGGGCAGCGGCCAGTGGCAGCTCGTCATTTCCGAAATCCCCTACATGCTGGCCAAGGGCAAGCTGATCGAGCAGGTCGCCCAGCTCATCGCCGACCGCAAGCTGCCGATCCTCGAAGACATTCGCGACGAGAGCGACGAGCAGATCCGCATCGTCTTCGTGCCCAAGAGCCGCAATGTCGATCCGGAACTGCTGAAGGAAAGCCTCTACCGGCTGACCGACCTCGAAAGCCGTTTCTCGCTCAACCTCAACGTGCTGGATTCGCACCGCACGCCGGGTGTGCTGGGGCTCAAGCTGCTGCTGTCGGAATGGGTCTACAGCCAGATCGACATCCTGCTGCGCCGTACCCGGCACAGGCTGGAAAAGATCGCCTCGCGGCTGGAACTGGTTGCCGGCTACATCATCGCCTATCTCAACCTTGACCGGATCATCGAGATCATCCGTACCGAGGATGAGCCCAAGCCGGTGATGATGGCCGAGTTCGAGCTGACCGACCGTCAGGCCGAAGCCATCCTCAACATGCGCCTGCGGTCCTTGCGCAAGCTTGAGGAAATGGAGCTTCGCAAGGAGCACGAGGAACTGCTTCGGGAGCAGGAAGAGCTCAACAAGCTGCTCGAAAGCCCGGCGCGCCAGCGGACCCGGCTCAAGCGCGACCTTGCCAACTTGCGCAAGGACTATGCCGAGAATACCGAGCTTGGCCGTCGCCGCACCACGATCGCGCAGGCCACGCCAACGGTCGAGTTCAGCATGGACGCGATGATCGAGAAGGAGCCGGTCACGGTGATCCTCTCGGCCAAGGGCTGGATACGCGCCGCCAAGGGGCATGTCGCCCTGGACGGCGATTTCAAGTTCAAGGAAGGCGACGGCCCGGCCTATGCCTTCCACGCGCAGACGACCGACAAGATCCTGCTCGCGGTGGACAACGGGCGCTTCTACACGCTCGGTGCGGACAAACTGCCCGGCGCGCGCGGCTTTGGCGAGCCGATCCGCACGATGATCGACATCGACACCGAGGCGCATATCGTTGCGGCCCTGCCATACAGGCCCAAGGCGCAGTTGTTGCTGGCCTCCAACATCGGGCGCGGCTTCGCGGCGGAAACCGACGAACTTCTGGCCGAAACCCGCAAGGGCCGTGCGGTCATGTCCACCAAGCCGGGCGTGCAGCTGGTCGTCGTGCGGGAAATCCCGGCCGAGCACGATCACGTCGCGGTCGTGGGCGACAATCGCAAGCTGGTGATCTTCAGTCTCGAAGAACTCCCGGTCATGGCAAAGGGGCAGGGCGTGACGCTCCAGCGCTACCGTGACGGCGGCATGTCGGACATCACCACGCTGAAGCTGGAGGACGGCCTTTCCTGGACCATGGGCGGCGAAAGCGGCCGTACGCGGACCGAGAAGGACACGGTGATGTGGAAGGTCGCGCGCGGTGCGGCGGGCCGGCTGCCGCCGGTCGGCTTCCCGCGCGACAACAAGTTCCAGGACTGAGTTCGCGCGCCGTCCCGGTTCCGTTCCGGGAGCGCGCCGATCCGTACGAAAATCAGGTTGCCGGTTGCGGGTGATGCGGCACGAGGATCAGCGTGCGCCCCTCGACGCGCCAGCTCGCCAGCCGCGAAAGCAGGTTCATGCCGATGACGTTCTGGTCCTCCAGCCCCGGCGCGACCACCACGTCAAGCTGACGCGCGACGACGCTGCCGAAGCGCAGCTCATCGACCGTGCCGAGCCGGGCCGCGACCGTGCCGTTCGCGGTGCGCATCGCGATGTCCTGCCGCATGGTCTGCGGGCGGACTTCGGCACTATTCGCCACTCTAGGCGAGATCGCGGTGAGCGTGGCGCCGGTATCGACGAGAAAATCGCCCTTCACGCCGTTGATCGTGGCCTTGACCCAGAAGTGACCGTCAGGCGCCATCGGCACGCGCGTTTCGCCGCCGCTCACGCTCTGGCGCGAAAGACCGAGCTCGGGCAGTTCGATGCCGGGAAGCGCAAAGTCGGCGCCGCTGGTGAGCCGGGTCGCCTGCGCCACGGTCAGCAGCAGGGCGGCCACGACGCCGAGGTTGCCCATGCCGCGAAGGAATCCGCCAAGCAACGGCAACGCGCCGCGCAGCAGACCGCCCAGCACCGAGACGAAAATCGCCGCCAGCGCCAGTGCCAGCAAGGGCTGGCCGGCAAGGAAAGTCAGGAGTCCGGGAAAATCCATTACCCGATCATGCCATGAACATGCTGTCGGAACGCTGACGGAATCACGTTCCCCGCCCATTGCGGGGAACGAGGATCAGCCGGTCTCCCTCGACCCGCCAACTGGCCAGCCGGGACAGCAGGTTCATGCCGATGACGTTGGTTTCCACTTCGTTGTCAGGGCCGATGGCGACGGGCAGGTCGCGGGCGGAGATCGACCCGAAATCCAGTGAGCCGGCCGTCGCCATACGCGCGACGATGGTGCCATTGGCCGTATCGAGCATCACGCCCCGGTCACCGGCATCGGGTTCGATCCCTGCGCGCGCGGCGACCGATTTCGAGATGCCGGTATAGGTCGCCCCGGTATCGACCAGGAAATCAACCGGCTCGCCCTGGAGCCGGGCCTGTATCCAGTAATGACCGTCCGCTCGAAGCGGCACGATGGTTTCGCTGCCTTCGATCGAGGGCGGCCGGGGCTCGTCCAGCCAGAGCGCCGCTTCCGAGCGCGTATTGTGCAGGGCCACTTGCGCTACCGTCAGCAGGAGCGCGGCGATCAGGCCGAAGTGGGAGAGATTGCGCAAGGCATGGCCGAGCCGGGGACGGCGGGCCGCCAGCATCCCGGCCAGCACGGCCACGAGGATGGCGCCGATCGTCAGCGCCAGCAGCGGCTGCCGGTAAAGCAGCCCGCCGAGTTCATCCACGTTCAAGAAGCTTGCCCGGCGAGTTCCGCGTCGAGCAGTTCCGAAATCCGCGCTTCGCCGGGGAAGCCTTCCGCCACCCAGCGCTCTTCCACCTGCCGCAGCACGCGGGCGACCTCGGGCCCGGCACCCACGCCGCGGGCGACGATCTGGCCGCCTTTCAGCGGAAACTGCGGCACGTTCCAGCCCGTCAAGGCGGTGCAATCGGCGCCTGCGATCAACAACCGGTCAAGCGCGCCGTCCATGCCGAGGCGATAGGCAAGGGCGCGCGGCTCGCCGGGGGCTCCGTTTCGCGCAGCGGCGACCGCGAGGCGCTTCTTCTGGGCGCCGGAGAGACGGAAGCGCGAGGCGACCTGTTCGGCCAGTGGCACTTGCGCGGGCAGCAGCGCGGCAAGGCGACGGACCGGATCGGGCCCGGCAGCCTGCGCCCGTTCGGCGGCGATGAGCGCGGCGAGGGCGGCGGTGTCGGCCTCTGGCAGGATCACTTCCAGCACGCCCAGTTCCGCCATGCGCTGCACGGTCGGCGCCGGGTCGGGCAGGCCGAGCAGGTTCATCATTTCCATGCCCACACGCTCGCGCGAGAGACCCTTGAGCGTGGGCGCGAGCTCGGAGCAGGCGCTTTCGGCTTCCTCGTTTGCCGGGGTGGTTCCGAACCGGGCCTGGAAGCGGAAGTAGCGCAGGATGCGCAAGTGATCCTCGCGGATGCGCTGACGGGCATCGCCGATGAAGCGCACGCGCCGGGCGGAGAGGTCCTCAAGCCCGCCGAACCAGTCGAACAGCTCTCCGCCCACCGGATCGGCATAGAGCGCGTTCATCGTGAAATCGCGGCGGGCCGCATCCTCGCGCCAGTCGGTGGCGAAAGCCACGGTAGCGCGGCGGCCGTCGGTCGAGACGTCGTGGCGCAAGGTGGTGATCTCCACCGGGCCGCCGGGGAGGACGGCAGTGACGGTGCCATGATCGATGCCGGTGGGGACATGGCGGATGCCCGCTTCCTGCAGGCGGCGCATCGTTTCCTCGGGCGGAAGGACGGTGGCCATGTCGATGTCCTTCACCGGCTGGCCGAGCAGGGTGTCGCGCACGGCGCCGCCCACGTAGCGGGCATTTTCATGGCCCAGCGCGGCAACGAGCGCGGCGAGGTCTTCGCGGGCCATCCAGTCGGCGGTCAGTGTCTCAGTCATTCCAGTTCAGCCTGCGGGCAAGATTGTGAAGGATGGCGCCGGTGACGCCCCAGATGCGGTGGTCGTGCCAGGTGATCTCGACGAAGGCGTGGCGGCCGCCTTCCCAGTCGATCCACCGGGTCTTCTGGTTTGCCGGATCGAGCACGAATTCGACAGGTGCCTCGAACCATTGCGCGACTTCGGCCGGGTTGGGCCGGATTTCGAGATCGGGCGGAACCACGCCGATCACCGGCGTGATCTCGTATCCGCTGCCGGTGCGGTAGAGATCGCTGGTGCCGATCACCTGCACATCGCGCGGATGGATGCCGAGTTCTTCCTCCGCTTCGCGCAGGGCCGCCTCGACAGCGGTTTCGCCCGGATCGAGCCGGCCGCCGGGGAAGGCGATCTGCCCCGGATGCGCGCGCATGGTTGAAGGGCGGTGAAGCAGCAGCATGCCCGGGCGCGGGCGCTCCGTCAGCGCGATCAGCACGGCGGCGGGCTTGAACGTCTCGATCTGGTGAATGCGCGGATCGATCCAGAGTTCGTCAGGCATGGTATCGTGCCCGGCTTCGAACCGTCGCGAAACATCGGCGAAGAGCGCGCTCATGAGGGAACCAGCCCGAAAGTCTCGCCCTGGCTGGAAACCGCAAGCTCGCCCCCGGCCAGCGCGATCTCCACGAGCTGGCCGTAAGTGCTGCGGTTCAGGCGGGCTTCGGCGCCGTTGCGCACGCCAAGATAGATCGCGGGCGTTTCCGGGTCGCCCTCGACGCGGATGGGATGTTCGCGCCCGGCAATCACGAGATCATCGGTGTTGAGGCGGAACACGAGCGAACCTTCGTCCTGCCGCACGTCCACGGCGATGAAAGCGGCATCCTCCACCTCGATCGACAGCTTCTCGACCGGGGTGACCAGCCAGTGCCGGCCATCGGCTTCGCGCAGGATCAGCGACGCGAAGGCGCGGACCATGGCATGGCGCTGGATTTCGCCGCCCTGGTGGAACCAGCGACCATCGGCGCGGATCGTCATCTCGCTGTCGCCGGTGATCCGGGGGGACCAGTCGGCCACGGGGGGAAGCTTGCGGGCGGCCAGCAGGTCGGCCACCTGGGCAAGCGAAAGCGCGTTCAGTTCTGGCGGCGGTTCATAGGGCATCGGTCTGCGATGCCAGATAGGGCCTGATACGCCAAGGTCCAGAGCGCGGGATCGTATCCCGCGCCGGAGCGAATTATCGCAGCCAGGGCCCCAGCATGCCTTCGCGCGGCAGGACCGCGGGATTGTCGCAGCGGACCAGCAGGCGATGCCGCTCGAACGGGCCGGGCATGTTCCAGCCTTGCGTCCATTCGTTGGTATAGCCCCAGAAGCGGCCGTAGTACTCGGGATCGCCGACCATGACCTGCGGCAGCGGCGCGCGCGAGTCGATACCGGCCATCGCCGCCGACATCAGCGCCTGGCCGAATCCCTGTCCCTGATGTCCGGGCATGACGGCGACCGGGCCGACCATGATCATCGGATGGGCGCGGCCCTCCGGATCGTTGAGCGCGACCGGCCAGCACTGGATCGTGCCGACGAGCATTTCATCGGCGTCGAGCGCCGCGAAGCTCAGGCCCGGCAGCCATTCCACGCCTTCGCGAACCTTGTAGGCGGTGCGCTGGTGTCGCTCGGGCTCGAACGCGCTATCGAGGAGAGCCTCGACGAGAACGGGGTCGACATTGTCGAGCGGAATAAGGGTGGCAGTCTGGGACATGGCGCGGGCCGATAGGGTCGGCACGCGCTTTTGTCGATTCAATTCGGAATCCGGCGAAAGTCCGGTCAGGACTTCGGGGTCAGCTTCAGCAGGTGCCCGGAAGCATCGGCGGGGCCGTCCTCGAGCAGCCAGATCGTGCCGTCCAGGCCCTGTTCGATCTCGCGGATGCGGTTGTCGAGCGGGTAGCGCGCTTCCTCGGTGGCTTTTTCCCCGTCGATCCGCACGCGCACCAGTCCCGGAACGGTGAAGGAGGCGATCAGGACCTGGTCCTTCCACTGGGGGAACAGGGCGCCGGTGTAGAAGATGAAGTCGCCCGGCGCGATAACGGGGTTCCAGCTTATCGCGGGCGCGGCAAGATCAGGGCGGGTGGCATGGCGCGGGATCGGCTTGCCGTCATAGTGATCGCCGTCCGACACCAGCGGCCAGCCGTAGTTCTGTCCCGGCTTCACGAGATTGAGTTCGTCGCCGCCCGCCGGGCCGTGCTCCAGATCCCAGAGCCGCCCCTCGCCGTCGAAGGCCAGGCCCAGCACGTTGCGGTGGCCGTAGGACCAGATCTGGTCGGTCGGCGCGCCCTTGTCCGCATAAGGATTGCCAGGCGCGGGAGTGCCATCGGGCAGGAGGCGGACGATCTTTCCGAGATTGGTGCCGAGATCCTGTGCGGGCGTGAATTTCTGCCGTTCGCCGGAACTGACGAACAGGTACTTGCCATCCGGCGAGAAGGCGATGCGGTGCGAATAGTGGCCCTGTCCCTTCACCTTGGGCACCTGCCGCCAGATCACCGAGAGGCCTTCGATCGCGCAACTCGCCGGCTGGGGGCAGGAGAGGGTGCCCCGGCCGACCACGGCGCCCCGCGTGTCTCCGGCGCCGGCTTCGGCCCAGCTCAGGTAGATCACCCGGCCGTTCAGGGTAGGGCCGCTCTGCCCCGGGGCGAAGGCTACGTCGCCAAGGCCGCCCTGGCCGCCGTAAGCGACTTTCGGCGCGCCCGAGACGGTGCCCGGCGTGCCATCCGCCAGGCGCAGCCTGATCGTGCCCTTCTTCTCGGTGACGATCATCGCGCCCGTTGCCCTGTCGATGGCCATGGCCCAGGGCTCGTCGAAACCGGCGACCTGTTCGACCTTGAACGGGGGTTCTGCGGATGTTTCCGCCGAAGCCTTCTCCCCGGTGGCCGCCGCGCCGCAGCTTGCCAGCACGAGCGCGACGGGCGATACCGCCGCAACGAAGGGTCTGGAGATCACCCGCTTGGTCATGTCGTTTGAATCCCTGTCTGGTAGTGGTCGTTCCGGTGCCGGCCGTCTTGTCATCGGTGTGGACGAGGCGGGCCGGGGGCCGCTGGCCGGTCCGGTCGTGGCGGGCGCGGTGGTGCTGTGCAAGCCCCGGCCTTCCGGGCTGGACGATTCCAAGAAGCTCACCGGCAAGCGCCGCGCGGTGCTGGAAACGACGATCAAGCGCCGCTGCCGTTGGGCCGTGGGCGTCGTGGAGGTCGATGAGATCGACCGTCTCAACATCTTCGGGGCCACCATGCTGGCGATGACCCGCGCCGTTTCCGCGCTTTGCGCCGGGCTGGACGAGGAGCCGCACGAGGTGCTGATCGACGGCAATCTGACACCGGCGGGCCGCACTGCCGACTGGCGCTGGCAGGCCCGCGCCATCGTGGGCGGGGACGCGATCGAGCCCTGCATCTCGGCGGCGTCGATCATCGCCAAGGAGCACCGCGACCGGCTGATGCGCGAACTGGCGCTGGCGCACCCCCACTATGGCTGGGAGCGCAACGCCGGTTACGGTACGGCACAGCACCTGGAGGCATTGCGCCGCCACGGGCCTACCCCGCATCACCGCCGCAGCTTTGCGCCGGTCGCGCAGTTGGAGATGGCTTTATGACGGGATCGATGACGTGACGGGCTTCACCGCTGCCGACGTTCCGGGGCAGGCCGGCAAATGCTTCCTCGTCACCGGCGCCAACACTGGCCTCGGCTTCGAGACCACCCGGGTTCTGGCGGCGCGCGGCGCCCGGGTGCTGCTCGCCTGCCGCAGCGAGGAGAGGGCGCGGGACGCGATGGAACGCATCCGCATGGAACTGCCCGGCGCCAACCTCGCCTTCGTGCCGCTGGACCAGGCCGACCTGTTCAGCGTGCGCGAGTGTGCCGAGCAAGTCGCACGCGACGAGCCGCGCCTCGATGTGCTGGTGAACAATGCCGGCGTCATGGTGCCGCCGCTCGAACGCACGGTGCAGGGGCACGAACTGCAGTTCGGGGTGAACCACCTTGCTCCTTTCGCGCTGACCGGGCTGCTGCTTCCCAAATTGTCGGAAGCGCCCGGCGCGCGCGTGGTGATTACCGCCAGCCTCGCGCACATGCGGGGGCGGATCGACTGGGACGACCTCGACGCACACCGGAGCTACAAGGCGCGGCAGCGTTATGGCGACAGCAAGCTGGCGAACCTTCTCCATCTCCTGGAACTGGACCGCAGGTTACGCGCCGCCGGTTCTCCGGTGCGCGCAATGGCCTGCCATCCCGGCATCGCCGAGACCGAACTGGGGCGCCATTCGCTGGGGTTCCGGCTGCTGTTCCCGGTTGCGGGCATCGTGCTCAACACGGCGGAGGAAGGCGCCTGGCCAACGCTCCAGGCGGCGACGGACCCGGATGCCGGGGCGGGTCAATACTTCGGGCCCCGGCGGTTTGGAGGCATGTCCGGTCCTTCGGGCGTAGCGAAGCGCAATGCCTCCGCACGCGACGGCGCCGCTGCGCGAAGGCTCTGGGAAGTCAGCGTGCAGATGACGGGCATCGATTGCGGCCTTGCCGGGTTTTGAGGTGCCGGATTTTAAGGCGCCGGATTCTGAATCCGGCATGGCTTCGAATTATCGGCGCGGGGTGAATTGAACCTGTCCGCGGCAGTGCCTGCCGAACAAGATTCAGTCGTTCGCAGGCCGCCTCCGGCGCGTTCCTCCGCATCTGCGCGCCGCCGCCCGAAAACCCGCGCCGGGACAAATTTTTCGCGGTGAGTCCGGGGAGTCACAACCCCCACATCTAGAGTCTGCCGGATCGATCATGACTCGACATCTTGTGTCGGATTCGTTTTGTTCTGTTTGCTGAACACCTGAATCACAAGGGAATCCCACGAGTCGCGGGTTGACGGCGAGTCTCGAAAGACTCACTAGGGCGTCAATCCACAGTTCAAATTCCCGGAGCAAACATGGGCCAGATACTCGTCAAGCAGAAGATCCGCGCAGCCGCGCCGGCGCCTACGCCGAAGGAACTTCTGCCGCTTGGCCAGATCATCCCGGGCGACTGCATCGAAGCGATGCGCACGATCCCCGACGCCAGCGTTGACATGGTCTTCGCGGACCCGCCGTACAATCTCCAGCTCGGCGGCGACCTTTCGCGCCCCGACGGCAGCCACGTCGATGCCGTCACCAACGACTGGGACAAGTTTTCCAGCTTCGCCGTCTACGACCAGTTCACGCGTGACTGGCTGACCGAGGCGCGCCGCGTGCTCAAGCCCGACGGTTCGCTGTGGGTGATCGGTTCGTACCATAACGTCTTCCGCCTCGGCGCGATCATGCAGGACATGGGGTTCTGGATCCTCAACGACATCATCTGGCGCAAGGCCAACCCGATGCCGAACTTCAAGGGGACCCGCTTCACCAATGCGCATGAAACGCTGATCTGGGCGTCGATGGGCGAAAAGTCGAAGTATACCTTCAACTACCGCGCGATGAAGACCCTCAACGACGAACTGCAGATGCGTTCGGACTGGGTCCTGCCGATCTGCAACGGCGCCGAGCGCCTGAAGAAGGGCGGACGCAAGGTTCACCCGACGCAGAAGCCCGAAGCGCTGCTCTACCGCGTGATGCTGGCCACCACCAACGAGGGCGATGTCGTGCTTGACCCGTTCTTCGGCACCGGCACCACCGGCGCCGTCGCCAAGCGCCTCGGCCGCGAGTGGATCGGCTGCGAGCGTGAGAGCGATTACCGCGAGGCCGCTCTCGAACGCATCGAGATGGCGCTGCCGCTCGACGAACGCTCGCTCAAGACCATGCAGTCCAAGCGCAGCGCGCCCAAGGTTGCCTTCGGCACCCTGATCGAGACCGGCTGGATCAAGCCCGGCACCCGGCTCACCGACAAGAAGGGCCGCTTCGAAGCCATCGTCCGTGCCGACGGATCGCTGGCCTGTGACAAGCTGAACGGTTCGATCCACGGCCTCGGCAAGGAACTCCAGGGCGCGCCTCGTGCAATGGCTGGACCTTCTGGCATCTGGAACATGAAGGCCAGGTCAAGCCGATCGACGCGATCCGCCAGCTCTACATTCTCGCAACCGAACCTTGAGGCCATAAGGCCGCATAGGCGGCAAGGCAGGGTATCCGGAGCGGTCTGCGCCGTTCCGGCCCTCCGGCGCGCTCCTCCATATGGGCGCTTGTTTCGGATAAACGATTAGCGAGAGGTGATGGGGACTTCCTCAAAACCTGTTCTGCGCCGCCCGCGCCCAGGCTAAGAGGCGACCATGACCCGCACCGTTTACATTCGCCCGATCGCCTTTGCCGACAGCCCCCAGAGCGAGGAGGGAGAGGCCATCCGCCTTGGCGGTTCGATGGCCTGGGCGAGCCGGTTCGCCCTGATCGTGCGGGAGAACGGCAGGGTTCTTTCGCGCACGCGCTTCGGGGCTGAGCAGGCTGCCGCGGCGCTGGCGGGGCTTCCCGCCGAACTCGGCGCCAGCGCCGAGATCCAGTGGGCCAACTTGCGCAAGGTCCATGCGCCGCTTCAACTTCCGCTCAAGGGCGGCGGAGTGCGCACGATCCGGCTCGAACAGCCGCAGATCGCCGGTATCCTCAACATGACGCCTGACAGCTTCTCGGATGGAGGAGCCTTCCTCGACGATGCGCAAGTGGCATCCGTCCATGCCGCCGTCATGCTGGAAGCGGGGGCGGCGATGGTGGACATCGGCGGTGAATCCACCCGCCCCGGTGCCGGTGCGGTTTGGGAAGGCGATGAGATCAGGCGCGTGGTGCCGATGGTCGAGCGGCTCGCCGCGATGGGAGCGGCGATCAGCGTCGATACCCGCAGACCCGCCGTCATGGAGGCTTCGCTGAAGGCCGGCGCGCATATCATCAACGACGTGTCCGCCCTGCGCTACGATCCGCGCAGCCTGGAACTGGCGGCGGCCTCGGGCGTGCCGGTGGTGCTGATGCACGCGCCCGGCGACGGCGAGGACCTGCATTCCAACGGCGACTACGCCGATGTCGTGCTCGACGTGTTCGACTGGCTGGCCGCCTGCCGCGACCGGGCCGTGGCCGCGGGTGTCGCCCCCGAGAACATCCTGCTCGATCCGGGCGTGGGTTTCGGCAAGACGCTGGCCGAAAACCTTGCGCTGATGAACGGGCTCGCGCTGTTCCACGCGCTGGGCCAGCCGCTGTTCGTCGGTGCCAGCCGCAAGCGCATGATCGGCGCGCTTTCGAACGAGGCGCCCGCGCACCAGCGGCTCGGCGGTTCGGTCACGCTGGCGCTGAAGGCGATGGAGGCGGGCTCGCATCTCATCCGCGTCCACGACGTGGCGGAGACGGTTCAGGCCGCGCGGGTCTGGCGGGGGCTGCGCGATGCGGCTCTGACCGACTTCGCGCAGCTTCCCTGAAAGCGCGGTCAGACCGCCAGATATCCTCCGTCCACCGGATAGTAGGTGCCTGTCACGAAGGAGGCGCGGTCGGACAGGAGAAACGCCGTCACCGCCGCGATTTCCTCGGGCCGTGCCAGCCGGCCCAGCGCGTGCTTGCCCGCCAGTTCGGCGATGGCCTGCTCGGTCATGTTCTTTTCGAGCGCGGGCGTGGACACGAAGCCCGGCCCGACCGCGTTGATCCGCACTCCGGCGTCGGCATAGTCGAGCGCGGCAACCTTGGTCATGCCGAGCAGGGCGTGCTTGGCGGTCACGTAAGCGGTCGATCCGGCCCAGCCCACCGCGCCAAGGATGGAGGCCATGTTCACGATCGCGCCGCCGCGCGCCGTCATCGCCGGGATCTGGTACTTCATGGCATAGAATACGCTGTTGAGATCGACGTCGATCACGCGCGACCAGGAATTCAGCGGAATGTCGGCAAGCTTGGCAGCGGGCGCGCCGATACCCGCATTGTTCACGGCAAAATCAAGCCGGTCGAAGCTGCCCAGGGTAAAGGCGACGAGCGCTTCGTTGGCGGCAGGGTCCGCCACGTCCAGCCTGAATACGGCGGTGCTTTGCGCGCCCAGTTCGTCGGAAAGGGCGCGGGCGGCGTCCTCGTCGAAATCGGCGATTACCACGCGGCCGCCCTGAGCGACGAGTTCACGCGCCACTGCTGCGCCGATGCCCGAAGCGGCGCCTGTCACGATACCGGCCTTGTCCTTGAAATCCTGCATTGCGATCATCTCCTTGATGACCGTTCAACGCAGCCGCCCCGGCGCCGGTTCGCGTGATCGGCGATGACTTTTCCGCATTTCCGGTAGCGCGGAACGCGCCGTATCCGCTTAAAATCCCGCGACAAACATGGACGTGCGATGAACCTGCGATTGCTGCCCGATGAACACGGCCAGGCGCTGTGTCGACCAGCGCACGCATGGCGGGGGACTTCACCGAAATGTCCCGTCTACGGCCCGTTTCGTCCCGGACGCGGGACTATAATTGCGTCGGCGTTCGTTTCCCTTTCAAACGCGGGCAATAGTGCCTGCGTCCAAGCGAAAGGGAGAAGTCCCATGAACCAGACCAAGAACCTTCGTAATCGCCTCGTGGCGCTCGCTGCGGTTCCGGCCGTCGCCATTCCTGTAGCCGCTTTCGCCGTTCAGCCGATCATGTACGAGGAATCCGTCGCCCGCCAGGAAGAGGCCCTGATCTTCCAGAATCCCATCGGCGGCGTCCAGAACAGCAAGTGGTACGATTATCGCATCAACGTGAACGAGAGCCAGAAGGAGCTCGCCAGCGATTTGCGCCACTCCACCGACATCGAGGATCGCCGCGATGCCTGGGAGGAATACGCGACCGAACTGCACAGCGAACGCGGGAAGTACGTGAAGTACATGAGCAAGCGCGGCTACCGCGTGCCGAACGTCTATTTCGAGAATCTGTGATCCGGGCTTGAGTCACGGGCTTTGGCCGCAAGGTCGGAGCGTTCACCGATCAATACCGTGCCGGCAGCCGTCAGCGGTTTGCCGGCACGGCCGCGTTCAGGCGGCGTTGTCGATGCCGAGTTCGCCGAGCTTGCGATAGAGGGTGGACCTGCCGATCCCCAGCCGCCTCGCCACTTCGGTCATCCGTCCGCGATAGAGGCCGATGGCGAGCCGGATGACGTCGGCCTCGATCTCGTCGAGCGGGCGCAGGTTGCCGTCGGCCGTGTAGAGCATCACCCCGGAGCTTTCGTGCATGGGGCTGCTGGGGCTTGTGGATAAACCTGTGCCCAGAATGTTCGTAAGCTGTGGGAAGTCCTGCGAGGTCAGCGCATCTCCGTCGCAGAAGACGGCGGCGCGGAACAGGACTGCCTGAAGCTGGCGGACATTGCCCGGCCAGTCGTAAGCCGCCAGCAGCGAGAGCGCGCCATCGGTGATGCCCAGCGCACGCAGCCCCGGCTGTTCGCCGATCCGCGCGAGGAAGAACCGGGCGAGGGCGGCAATGTCGCCGGTGCGTTCGCGCAGCGGCGGCAGGCTGACCTTGGTGGGAGACAGCGCCTCAAGCAGTTCCGGCAGGAAATGGCCTTCGGTCACCAGGTCCTGAAGCGGCAGGTTGCTGGCCGCGATCAGGCGCACGTCGATGCGAAAGGAGTGGCGCGCGCCGATCGGGCGCACGTCGCTCTTGCGGATCGATTCCAGCAGCCGTTCCTGCACGCTGAGCGGCAGCCGATCTATCTCGTCCAGCGCAAGCGTGGCGCCGTCGCAATGCTGGAGCGCGCCCACCTGCCGGTCGAACGCGCCGGGAAAGGCGCCCTTTTCGTGGCCGAACAGGGCGGATTCGATGGAATTGGCCGGAAGCCCGCCGATATTGACGATCCGCAGCGGCGCCTTCGAGCGGGGGCTGGCGGCGTGCATCGCCCGTATCAGCATTTCCTTGCCGGAGCCGGTCTCGCCCTCGATCAGCACCGGGCCGTGCCCGCGCGCGCCTTGGCGGCTACGGCGAGCGCCTTGCGGAAGTTGGGAGCGGCACCGATCATCGACTCGAAGTCGGGATTGGAGGGCATCTTCTCGGTCAGCGGGGCGAGTTCGTCGCTCGGCGCCTCGCGCGTGGTGGCGGTTCGCAGCGCGTGCATCAGCCGGTCCGGCGCAACGGGCTTCACCAGATAGTCGGTCGCGCCCGCGCGCATCGCTTCGACCGCCAGCAGCGGAGAGGTGGAAGCGGTGAGCATCAGGATCGGCAGGGCCGGGCGGCGGGATTTGAGTTCGGCGATCAGGGCGCAGGCATCGTCACCGGGCACCCACTGGTCGAGGATGATGGCCGAAAGCTGCATGCCCTGGCGCGTGCCGAGCGTGGCGATCGCGGTTTCCGAATCGCGTGCGATGACCGTGCGCCAGCCCTCGCGCGCCGCCAGTGCCGAAATCAGGCGGCTTTGCGCGGGTTCGTCGTCGATCAGCATGAAGAGGCGCTGTTCTTGTTCCGCCATTTTCCGCCCGCCGTGTCGCCTCCTAGGTATCTCAGTCCCGAATTAGGGCAAACCAGTAAAGACGAAATTAAGGCTCAATTCGGTTCGTCGCAGAGAAACCGTGAAGGCATTTCTGGTTCGCCCTGCCGTTAACCGAAGCATTTGCCGCCGTTCCGGGCCGATTTGGCGGGGTTCGGGCTTGAGCCCGGCCGCTGCGACGTCTAAACATAATGGATCAAACGGCAATAATCACAGGGGATACCAGTTCATGGCTTCAGGCAACGACATGAAGGCCGCCACCGCGACCTACAACGGCTTCGTCAAGGCCGCTACCTGGAGCACGGGCATCGTCATCCTTATCGTGGCATTCGTCGTCAGCCTGATTTCCGCCTGAGCGTGGCGGCAGGCACGCGGATCGCCGTTCTTCGGGAACGGGCGTCCGGCGAAACGCGCGTTTCGGCAACGCCCGAAACGGTACGGAAGCTCACCGCGCTGGGCGCCCAAGTGGCGGTCGAGGCCGGGGCCGGCCTCGCCGCCAGCATTGCCGATGCAGACTATGTCGCCGCAGGGGCCGAACTCGGCCCGGCGGAGCAGGCTGCGGCCGGTGCGGACATCGTCTTCGGCGTTCAGGGCCCCGATCCCGCGCTGCTGGCGGGCGTGAAGCCGGGGGCATGGGTGGTCGGCGCGCTTGATCCATCGGGGCAGCGCCCCCGGATCGATGCCTATGCCGCCGCCGGGCTGGAAGCGCTGGCGATGGAGTTCATGCCGCGCATCACGCGCGCGCAGTCGATGGATATCCTGTCCTCGCAGTCCAACCTCGCCGGCTACAAGGCCGTGCTGGTCGCCGCGAACCTCTATGGCCGGGCCTTCCCGATGATGATGACGGCGGCCGGCAGGTCAGCGCCGCCAAGGCCTTCATCATGGGGGTGGGCGTTGCCGGGCTTCAGGCCATCGCCACCGCCCGCCGCCTTGGCGCGCAGGTTTCCGCAACCGACGTTCGCTCGGCCACGCGGGAGCAGATCCTCTCGCTGGGCGCTAAGCCGATCTTCGTGGAAAAACGTGCGCGGTATCGAGGGGGAGGGCTCGGGCGGCTACGCAACGGAAATGACCGAGGAATACCAGCTTGCGCAGGCGGAACTGGTCTCCGGGCACCTTGCGAAGCAGGATATCGTCATCACCACCGCGCTGATTCCCGGCAGGACGGCGCCGCGCCTGATCTCCGACGCGCAGATCGCCACCATGAAACCCGGAAGCGTGATCTTCGACCTCGCGGCGCCGCAGGGCGGCAATGTCGAAGGCTGCGTGGCCGATCAGGTGGTGGAGCGGCACGGCGTCAGGATCGTGGGTTACGCCAATACCCCCGCGCAACTGCCGGCAGATGCTTCCGCCCTCTTCGCGCGGAATCTGCTCAACTTCGTTTCGGCCTTCTGGGACAAGGAACTGGGCAAGCCGGTTCTCGACGAGGAAATCGGCAATGCCATCCGCCTGACGCAAGGCGGGAAAGTGGTTCACGAACGGCTGCTCGGCTGAAAAGGCGCGGAACGAGGCGCCTCGCAGGGCGCCGAAAAGGTTAGGGTGCTCATGGACTTCATCTCGATCCTGTCGATCTTCGTGCTGGCCTGCTTCGTGGGCTATTACGTCGTCTGGTCCGTGACACCGGCCCTGCACACGCCGCTGATGGCCGTTACCAACGCCATTTCCTCGGTTATCGTCGTGGGCGCATTGGTGGCCAGCGCGGCGCAGGGCTCGCCGCTGGCGAAATGGCTGGGGCTGGGGGCGGTGGTGCTGGCAAGCATCAATATCTTCGGAGGCTTCGCGGTCACCGCGCGGATGCTGGCGATGTACCGGAAAAAGGACAAGCCGGCGGCGGGCAGGCCGATATCGAAGGAGGCGAAGTGATGGAGCCTCATGCCGTGAATCCGTGGGTGGCGGTGGCTTACCTCATCGCCGGCATCTGCTTTATCCTGGCGCTGCGCGGACTGTCTTCCCCGGCCACGAGCCGCAGGGGCAACCGCTATGGCATGATCGGCATGGCGATCGCCGTGGTGACGACGCTGGCAACGCATGTCCCGCGGATCGACCTTGCAACCGGGCCCGGCCTTCCCCGTTACGACACTTCCTCTATCGACCTGGCGTCCATGGGTGAAATCCTTGTCGCCATCGCCATCGGCGCGGTGATCGGGCTCACCACCGCCCGCAAGATCCAGATGACGGCGATGCCGCAGCTTGTCGCCGCATTCCACTCGCTGGTCGGGCTTGCCGCCGTGCTCGTGGGGATCGCCGCCTATTACAACCCGGCGGCGTTCGGCATTCTCGCACCCGGCGGGCTCGATATCCTGGCAGCCAGCCGGATCGAGATGGGGCTCGGCGTCGCCATCGGCGCGGTGACGTTCTCCGGTTCGGTGATCGCCTTCGCGAAGCTCAACGGCAACATGGGCGGGGCGCCGATCCTGCTGCCCGGCCGCCACGTCATCAATCTTGCGGCGCTGGTGGGGATCGCCGTTCTCGTCGCCCTGTTTCACCGGGACACGCCGGCGCTGTTCTGGGCGATCGTCCTGCTCAGCTTCGCCATCGGCTTCCTGCTGATCATCCCGATCGGCGGTGCGGACATGCCGGTCGTCGTATCGATGCTCAACTCCTACTCGGGCTGGGCGGCGGCGGCGATGGGTTTCACGCTCCACAACACCGCGATGATCGTGACCGGCGCGCTCGTGGGCTCTTCAGGCGCGATCCTCAGCTACATCATGTGCAAGGCGATGAACCGCAGCTTCATCTCGGTGATCGCCGGAGGTTTCGGCGCGGAGGCGGGCACGACCGGCAGCGCCGCGGCAACGGATCGCCCCTGGAAGCGCGGTTCCGCCGAGGATGCTGCCTTCCTGATGAAGGAGGCGGAGAACGTCATCATCATTCCCGGCTACGGCATGGCGGTGGCGCAGGCCCAGCACGTCGTTCGCGAGATGGCGGACCAGCTCAAGTCCCACGGCGTCGGCGTGAAATACGCGATCCACCCGGTGGCTGGCCGGATGCCGGGGCACATGAACGTGCTGCTGGCCGAGGCGAACGTGCCTTATGACGAAGTGTTCGAGCTGGAGGACATCAACGGCGAATTCGCCCAGTCGCGACGTGGCCTTCATCATCGGTGCCAACGACGTGGTGAACCCCGCCGCGAAGACCGACAAGGCGTCGCCGATCTACGGCATGCCTGTGTTCGACGTGGAGAAGGCGAAGACGATCTTTTTCATCAAGCGTTCGATGGGCGGGCAGGGCTATGCCGGGGTCGACAACGACGTGTTCTACATGGACCAGACCATGATGCTCCTCGCCGATGCGAAGAAGATGGTAGAGGATATCGTGAAAGCGCTGGCGGACTGATCGAGGGGCTCTATACGGCCCGCCATGCTGCGCATCTTCAAGCGAATCCTGCTGCTCGTCGGTCTCCTCGTCGTACTCGTGGGCGGTGTGCATCTCTACGCCGGCTGGCGCCTGCATGGCGCTCTGGTGGAAGCAGGCCTGTCGGACCGGGTGGCTAGCTGCATGACCCGGCGCATGGTCAAGCGGCTCAGCCTGCCGCAGCTCGTCCGGCTGCAGAACCTTCAGGGTGACAAGCCCACCATCGGCGCCTGGATCCGCGCGGTGGAGCTGGTCGATGACCGCAAGGTCATCCTCGTGACCACTTCGTCGGCGGCCTTGTGCAAGACAGGGCTTGCTCGGTAAGGGGGACGGGCGAGCAAGCCTGCTCCGGGAAAGATTTCAGCTTGACCCTTGCACCTTACGCCTCCGATCCGGCCCGTTCGCGTGGCCGAGAGTTTCCCATGGACACGGGCCTGCCGCGCGGTCAGCGCAGCCCCTACCAGCGCGACCGGGACCGGATCGTGCATTCGATTGCGTTCCGCCGCCTGCGCTACAAGACCCAGGTCTTCATCGCGCCAGACGGCGATCACTACCGGGTGCGCCTGACGCATAGCCTCGAAGTGGCGCAAGTCGCCCGCGTGATCGCCCGTATCCTCGGTCTAGACGAGGACCTGACCGAAGCGCTCGCGCTGGCCCACGATATCGGCCATCCCCCCTTCGGCCATGCCGGTGAGGAAGCGCTCGACGCGGCGCTCCACAAGGCGGGCGGGTTCGACCACAACGCCAATTGCCTGCGCACGCTGATGCGGATCGAAAGCCCCTATTGCGAGCATGACGGGCTGAACCTGACCTGGGAAACGCTCGAAGGCCTTGCCAAGCACAACGGGCCGGTCACCGAACCGAACTGGGCGCTGGCAGAGCTGGACGCGGCCTACGGCCTCGAACTGGGCACTTACGCATCGCTCGAAGCGCAAGTCGCGGCCCTATCGGACGATATCGCCTATGACAACCACGATATCGACGACGGGCTGCGCGCAGGCTTCCTCGATCTCGACGAACTGTTGGCCCACCCCTTTATCGTGCCGCGCTGGAACGAGGTGGAGCGCCGCTATCCGGGCGTGCCGCGCGATCGCCAACTCGCCGAGCTGATCCGCAGCCAGATCGGCTTCATGGTCAACGATCTGCTGGCCGAAACGCAGCAGCGGCTAGTCGGCATCGAGAGCGTGGACGAGGTGCGCGCCGCGGGCCGCCAACTCGTCGCGTTTTCGAGCGAGGTCGAGGAGGGGGAGCGCGAGTTCAAGCGCTTCATGTACGAGAAGCTCTACTATCATCCCGAGCAGCTTGAAACCGCCCGTCGCGCCCGTGCGCTGCTGGCGGAGCTCTATTCTGCCTACTCGCAGGAGCCGGTGCTGATGGAGGAGAGCTGGATCGACGGCCTGCCGCGCCACGAACCTGCCCGCAGCCGCCACATCGCCGATTATATCGCGGGCATGACTGACCGCTATGCCATCTCGTGCCATGCCCAGATCTACGGCAGCACCCCGGAAGGGCTGCGCAATGTCTGATGCGATTTCGGCGGCGCGGCGGATCTGCCTCGTCGGCGCCAGCGGACTGGTGGGCTCGGCGGTCATCGAGGAGAGCGTCCGGCGGCCTGAGGTGCGTATCATCGGTGTCGCCCGGCGTGAGGTGCCGCTGCCGGATGGCGCGCGGCTGGAAATCCTCTTGGGAGAAACCGCCAACTGGCCGGTGCTGATCGCCGCAGCCCATGCGGACGTGTTCGTCTGCGCACTGGGCACCACGCGCAAGGCGGCCGGTAGCGACGAAGCCTTTCGCGCGGTAGACCACGATCTCGTGCTGGAAGCCGCCGCCGCCGCCCGCGGGGCCGGTATCCACCGCATGATCCTAGTTTCCTCGGTGGGCGCGGATGCCGAAAGTTCCAACCTCTATCTGCGTACCAAGGGCGAGGTCGAGGCCGCGCTCGGCAAGCTCGGTTTCGCGCGGCTGGATATCCTCCAACCGGGCCTGCTGCGCGGTCGGCGCGAAGAGGATCGGCCGCTGGAGAAAGCCGGGCAGGTGGTTGCGCCGATCGCGGACCTGCTGGTGTTTCATGCAAGACTGCGCCGGTTCCGCTCGATCGCGGCAGTGCGGCTGGCGCAAGTCATCCTCGCGCTCAGCGGTGAGCAGGCGCCCGGAACGTTCGTCCACGAGCACGATTCCATGGCCGATATCCTGCGCGGGCAGCAGTCCTGAGCCGGTTATTCCGACTACTGGTGGAAATTGTGATGCAGTGCGGCGCGATTGCGTTGACTTGCGCGCGGCGCTCAACCAAGTGACCAAATATCGCTGACAGCGCGGGAGAGACCTGCCGATTCGCATTTGCGAAGAAGCAGGCGCCGAAGGAGCAACCGCCCCGGAATCTCTCAGGCAAAAGGACCGCGCAGCGTCGATAGCGAGACTCTGGAAAGTGTCGCTGCCCTCATCGGGCAGAGGCCGCCGACGGTGTAACTTCGGGTTTGTCCTCAGGGGCGGGTCGAGGGAAGCTCTCAGGTTTCCGTGACAGAGGGGGCACCTGAAATGGTGTACCGAACTGTGCGGAGTCATGTCTTGAGCGAATATCCGATTTCCGATTCCGATCAGGAAGAAGCACCCCCGGCGCCGCTGCTGCTGCCGCTTGACGGCTGGCACCGTGAGCGTGGCGGCCGCATGGTCGAATTCGCCGGTTACATCATGCCCGTCCAGTACGAGGGCATCATGGCCGAGCATCTCTGGACCCGCGAGAGCGCCGGGCTGTTCGACGTCAGCCACATGGGCCAGCTCTACATCTCCGGCGAAGGCGTGGAAGCGGCGCTCGAAACGGCGCTTCCCATCGATCTGTCGACCCTGAAGACCGGTTCGGTGCGCTATTCGCTGCTGCTCGACGAGAACGGCGGCATCCTCGATGACCTCATGGTCACGCGCTGGGAAACCGGGTTCTACCTCGTCGTGAACGGCGCGACCAAGTGGGACGATATCGGCACGCTGCGCGAACTGCTACCGGACGACGTCACTCTCAATCACCTTGATGACAGCGCCCTGCTGGCGCTCCAGGGCCCCAAGGCCGCGGAAGCGCTTGAGCGTCTGGTGCCCGGGGTTTCCGCATTGACCTTCATGAAGGGCGGCGCGTTCAAGCTGGGCGGCGTCGATGCCTGGATCAGCCGCTCGGGCTACACCGGCGAAGACGGGTTCGAGATCGCGATCCCCGGCGAATCCGCCGCGATGATCGCCGAGCTGCTGTGCGGAGAGCCGGAAGTGAAGCCGATCGGCCTTGGTGCGCGCGATTCGCTGCGCCTCGAAGCCGGCCTGCCGCTCTATGGCCATGACATGGACCCGGAACGCGGCCCGGTCGAAGCCGGCCTTGCTTTCGGCATCAACAAGCGCCGCCGCCTCGAAGGCGGCTTCCCCGGTGCCGAGCGCGTCCAGCGCGACTTTGCGCAAGGCACCGCGCAGAAGCGCATCGGCCTCAAGCTCGAAGGCCGGCAGGCGGCGCGTGAAGGCGTCAAGGTTTTCCATGGAGAACAGGAGGTTGGAGTGGTAACTTCGGGCGGTTTCTCGCCTTCGCTCCAGCATCCCGTCGCCATGGCCTATGTCGATGCGGCAGTGGCCGCTGACGGCACGGCCCTTTCGATCGAAATCCGGGGCAAGAAGCTCGACGCAACAGTCGCAGCCATGCCCTTCGTCCCCAATCGCTATCACCGCTGAGGAAACTACCCATGACCCGTTATTTCTCGCAGGAACACGAGTGGCTTGAAGTCGAGGGCGATCTCGGCACCGTCGGCATCACCGATTACGCACAGGGCCAGCTTGGCGACATCACCTTCGTGGAACTGCCCGAAGCTGGCGCTGCGTTCGGCAAGGGCGATTCCGTTGCCGTGGTGGATTCGGTAAAGGCCGCCTCGGACGTCTACACCCCGGTTTCGGGCACGATTGCCGAAGCTAACGCCGCGCTGACCGATGAGCCGGAACTGGTCAACACCGACGCCGAAGTGGGCGGCTGGCTGTTCCGCATCACCCTCTCGGACGCTTCGGAACTCGACGCGCTCATGGATGAGGCCGCGTATCAGAAGTACGTCGAAAGCCTCTGATCCAAATATAGAAATACGGAGTATCGCCGCTTGCGCTACCTGCCCCTGACCCCCGCCGATCGCGCCGAGATGCTCGGCGTCATCGGTGCCGACACGGTGGACGACCTGTTCGTCGACGTGCCCGCCGAGGCCCGGCTTTCCGGCCCCATCGCGGGGCTGCCGCTCCGCGCCAGTGAAATGGCCGTCGAACGGCACATGTCCGCGCTTGCGGCGAAGAACCTCTCGGCCGGTTCGGCCCCGTTCTTCCTCGGCGCCGGTGCCTATCGCCACCATGTTCCGGCCTCGGTCGATCACCTGATCCAGCGCGGCGAGTTCCTCACCGCCTACACTCCTTACCAGCCGGAAATCGCGCAAGGCACGCTTCAGGTGCTGTTCGAGTTCCAGACCCAGGTGGCGCGCCTGTTCGGCACCGACATCGCCAATGCCTCGATGTATGACGGTTCGACCGCGTGCTGGGAGGCGATCCTGATGGCTGCGCGCGTCACCCGTAAGGATCGCGCCGTGCTCTCGGGCGGCCTGCACCCGCATTACGGCGAAGTGGTGCGCACCATGGCGAAGTTCACCGAGGACGACATCGTCTCCCTCTCGCCCGAACTGGTGGCAGAGGCGGACGACGCGGCGGTGATCGCGGCGATCGACGACAAGACCTCCTGCGTCGTCGTCCAGTACCCTGACATCCTCGGGCGCATCCCCGATCTCGCTGCGATCGCCGAGGCAGCCCATGCCAAGGGGGCGCTCCTGGTGGCGGTCGTCACCGAGCCGGTTGCGCTCGGCATGATCGAGGCGCCCGGCGTGCTGGGTGCGGATATCGTCGTGGGCGAGGGCCAGTCGCTGGGCGTGGGTCTCCAGTTCGGCGGGCCTTACCTCGGCCTGTTCGGCTGCCGCGAGAAGTTCGTGCGCCAGATGCCGGGCCGTCTTTGCGGGCAGACCGTGGATGCTGAGGGCAAGCGAGGCTTCGTGCTGACGCTCTCTACCCGCGAGCAGCATATCCGCCGCGAAAAGGCCACGAGCAATATCTGCACGAATTCAGGGCTTTGTGCTCTGGCTTTCAGTATTCATCTCACGCTTCTGGGCGGTGATGGACTGGCCCGGCTCGCTGCTGTCAATCACGATTGCACCCAGGCGCTCGTCGAACGGCTTACCACTGTTCCCGGCGTGACGCTGCTGAATGATGCCTATTTCAACGAAGTCACGCTGGTCCTGCCGCGCGATGCGCGCGAAGTCGTGCGTGAACTGGCGGACCGCAAGGTGCTGGGCGGCGTGTCGCTCGGGCGCCTGTTCCCCGAGGCGAGCGAACTGCATAACGGCCTGCTCGTCACTGCGACGGAAACCGTCACGGACGAGGATATCGAGACCTTCGCCAAGGAACTGGAAGGAGTGCTGGCATGAGCGCGGTAAACGCAGCGGGCTGGCGTCCGTCCATGGGTGAGACGGGCGATTCCGGCGAGAAATTCGTAACGTCGTCAGGTGATTATGGCCTGATGCTGGAGGAGGCACTGAGCTTCGAACTCGGCGCCGAAGGCAAGTGCGGGGTCGATCTCGACACGCCCGCCCGTGCACCGGCAGCGGGGCTTTCCCGGTTCCTGCGCAAGGCCGCGCCGGCCCTGCCGGGCCTGACCGAGCCGGAGACGGTGCGCCACTACACGCGCCTCTCGCGCCAGAACTACGCCATCGACCTCGGGCCGTTCCCGCTCGGTTCGTGCACGATGAAGCACAACCCGCGGCTCAACGAGAAGATGGCCCGCCTGCCGGGCTTCTCCGATGTCCATCCGCTCCAGCCGCAGAAGTCGGTCGAAGGTGCGCTTGAGGTTATCGAGCAACTGGCGGACTGGCTCATCACGCTGACCGGCATGGCCTCGGTGGCGATGAGCCCGAAGGCCGGTGCCCACGGCGAGCTTTGCGGGCTGCTCTGCATCCGCGCCGCGCTCGATGCGCGGGGCGAGACGCGCGACGTCGTGCTGGTGCCGGAGAGCGCCCATGGCACCAACCCGGCGACCGCTGCGTTCGCCGGCTTCAAGGTCCAGTCGATCCCGGCGACCCCCGAAGGCCGCGTCGATCTCGATGCGCTCAAGGCGAAGCTGGGACCGAACGTCGCGGGCGTGATGATTACCAATCCCAACACCTGCGGCCTGTTCGAGCCGGAGATGAAGGCGATCGGCGATGCTGTTCATGCGGCGGGCGGCTACGTCTATTGCGACGGCGCGAACTTCAACGCCATCGTCGGCAAGGTGCGCCCCGGCGACCTCGGCGTCGATGCCATGCACATCAACCTGCACAAGACCTTCTCCACCCCGCACGGCGGCGGCGGACCGGGTGCAGGGCCGGTGGTGCTGTCCGAAGCGCTGGCGCCTTTCGCGCCGCTGCCCTTTGTCACGCGCGGTGATGATGGCCGTGTCCACCTCGTCGAGGAGGAGAACGCGGGCGAGGGCCATGCGCAGGCGTTCGGCCGCATGGTCGCTTTCCACGGCCAGATGGGCATGTTCACCCGCGCGCTGACCTATATCCTCAGCCACGGCGCGGACGGTCTGCGCCAGGTTGCCGAGGATGCGGTGCTCAACGCCAACTACGTCCTGCGTTCGTGCGAGGACCTGCTGCCGGCACCTTTCGCCAGGAGCGGCCCGTGCATGCACGAGGCGCTGTTCAGCGACGCCGGTCTGGCAGAGGGCTTCTCCACGCTCGACATCGCCAAGGGCCTTATCGACGAGGGCTTCCACCCGATGACGGTCTACTTCCCGCTGGTGGTGAAGGGCGCGATGCTGGTCGAGCCGACCGAGACCGAGAGCAAGGCCGGGCTCGACCGCTTCATCGGTTCGCTGCGCAGTCTTGCCCAGCGCGCCAAGGACGGCGACCAGAGCCTGCACAGCGCACCGCACTTCGCACCGCGCCGCCGGCTTGACGAAACGCTCGCGGCGCGCAAGCCTGTGCTCGTATGGCAGGGCCAGCCGGGTGTGCCGGCAACGCCCTCGCTCAGCGAGATCGGGGGAAGTTGACGATATGGGGGGAAGCGGGTTTGCGGCCTGGTTGCCGTTGCTGATTTTCGTCGGGGTAATGGCCTGGCGTTTCCGCAGCCTCGAAAAGGCGAGGCCGCTCCGTCTTCCCCTCCTTTGGGTCGCGCCGCTGATCGTTTCGGCGGCGGTATCCCTCGCGCTCTACGGCATGCCGCCGAGCATTCTGGGCTGGCTGGCGCTGCTTGCCGGCTTTGCGGTCGGCGGCGGCATCGGCATGCAGCGCTCGCGCCTCATGCGCCTTCATGTCGAGGGGGAGGGCGACGAGGCCCGCGTCATGATGCGCCAATCACCGCTGGCGCTAGTGCTCGTGCTCGCGGTGTTCGCCGTGCGGCGGCTGATCCTGCCGGGCGGAATGGGCGTTCAGGGTGATCCTCATGCCGCCAACGCTCTGCTCATGACCGATGCCATGCTGGGTTTCGTGCTGGGCATGGTGGTAGTGAGCCGCCTGATCCTGTGGCAGCGTGCGCGCTCGATGGTGGCGGATCACATCACCGATAGCTGAGGGCGGGCAGGCATAAGAACAAGGGCTCCTGCTTCACGGCGCGAGAGAACCGAAGGCTGCAGCGCGAAATGGACCATCCATTTCGCGCCGCAGCCGTTTCAGGTTTCGCGATCCACCGAATTCGCGGCAGATTCGAGATCCTGTCCGACGCCGCGCACGGTATTGCAGGCCGCCGCGCCGAGCACGAGGCCCGATACCGCCAGCGCCAGAACCGCTTTCCTGATCATGACTGCGTAATCCTTCCTGTAGCGGCGAGCGAAATGGTCGCCGCCTTTCGGCGCTAATCCATAGGGATTGCGAGGGGAAGGGGTCTGCAGTCAGCCTTGTCAGCGGTTGATGGCGTCATCCCCGGCCTTGCCGACCGATTCGATGTCCTGGCCAGCGCCCTTCACGGTGTTGCAGGCTGCTGCGGAGAAGACGATGCCTCCGGCGACAAGCGCGAGAACGAGTTTCTTGACCATTGTCGGTTTCCTTTTCCTGGAGGTCCCGGCGTTTTCTGCCGGGATCGAAGGACGCAACTCGTGGCCGTGCGTGCGGTTCCCGCCAATCACCTTGCGGTAGGCACGGTTTCCTCGATCGCGCTTTCGTCCAGCGACGAGGTCGGCGAAATTCGCTTCGAAAGATAGTGTTCGCGCCAGGTGATGATGAGCCCGGCGGCGATGATGAGAGGCGCGCCGAGCCAGGTGGAGGCAGGCGGTAGGTCGCCGAAGATGGTGTAGCCATAGGCCGTCGCCCAGATCAGCGCGGTATAGTCCATGACCACGACGGTGGCCACCGCTCCATGGCGAAGTGCTGCGGTGATGAGGAGCTGGGCAAGGGTGCCCGCCAGCCCTACCGCCACGAGCAGCATCCAGACGCGGGGCTCGTGGGACTGACCGTAGAACGGCAGAAGCACGGCTGCGAAAAGCGAACCGAAGAAGGCGAACCAGAACACGCAGGCGATGGGTGCCTCTGTCCGTGCGAGGTCGCGGATCTGGAAGCTGACCACGGCGACGATCACTCCGGCGCCGAGCCCGGCGGCCAATCCTGCGAGAGGAAGCGCCCCGGTTTCCCCGCCGGGCCGGGTGATGACGAGAACTCCCGCGAAACCGAGGACGACCGCCAGCCATCGCCATGGCCCCACTTTGTCGCGCACGACGATCGCGGTGATGAGCACGGCGAAGAGCGGCGCCGTGAAGCCGAGTGTCGTGCCCACCGGCAGAGGCAGCAGCATGGCGGCGGTGACGTTGCAGACGAGGCCGAGCGTGCCCGAGGTCGCCCTGAAGGCATGGGAGGAGACCCGGCGGGTCTTCAACTGGCCGATCCGGCCGGTCGCCAGCAGCCACCCGGCGATGAGCGGCACTGACATGGCCTGCCGCCAGAACACCATCTCGGCTGCAGATACGCCGTGGCGACCGGCCAGCTTGACGAGCATGAACATCGTTGAGAGCATGACCATCGCCATCAGCCGCAAGCCAAGTGCGAGAAGGGGGCGATCCTGACGGGATGGGGCGGCGTTCACCGGCCGGGCTTTAACTTCCTCGCGGAAGTAGGCAAGGGCGCTCCATGAACGATTCCGACAAGATCATGGCCGCCGTGGGCGGTGTCGCCGCGCTGTTCGCGGTCATCGCCTGGATCGGCGACCGCCGCCGGATGAAGCGCCGCGATCTCGACCGCGTGGGCTTCATGCCGTGGACCACGGTGTTCTTCTTCGCGCTGATGCTGGCCGTCCTGCTGCTCGGCGTGGCCGGACGGGACTGGTTCGCCGGGTAGAACGGAAGCGCCCCGCTCTCGTGTAGCCGCGCGGGGCAAGCGATCATCGCGATGTTTAGCCCATCGAAGGGAGCGCTTTCCTGCTGCAGGCAAAGCTGTCCTATGTTCGGGGATCAAGAACACCCCTTCTCGCCGCCGCCGCGCCCGTAAGGGACGCCGTGCCTGCCATGTCCGTGTACCGGCCTTAGTGCCTGTCCGGCCGCGATCCCGTGCCGATGGCTGGACGCCCGCGCGGCAGGCGGCGTTCTCGGGGCGCTGCCGGAAACCCGCTGCGCGCGCGCCGCGTGGGGATGACGCGCGAGACTGCCTATCGGCTGCGGCTGCGGCCGCGGCCTGGCGCGGATGTGCCGCCTGCCCGCCGGGCCGCAGCGAAGGCGATGCGGCGGGTTTCGTACCCGGTCCGGTATCAACCAGATGTCAGAGGCAGGCTTCGAGGTAGGCCTGGTCGAAGCCGAACTGGCGGGCCTTCTCGAGCGTATAGGGACGCAGGCCCGAGGGGCGGAATTCGCCGATGATCTTGCCGTCGTCGGTCTCGTCCAGATACTCGAACTTGAAGAGTTCCTGCGTGACGATGACATCGCCTTCCATGCCGATCACTTCGGTGATGTTGGTGGTGCGGCGCGAACCGTCGCGCAGGCGCTTTACCTGCACGATGATGTCCACCGACTCGGCGATCTGGCGGCTGATGGCTTCCTTGGGGATCTTGATGTCGCCCATCAGGATCATGTTTTCCATACGGCCAAGGCATTCGCGCGGGGAGTTGGCGTGGAGCGTGCACATCGAACCGTCGTGGCCGGTGTTCATCGCAGCGAGCAGGTCGAAGCACTCGGCGCCGCGGATTTCGCCGAGGATGATGCGGTCAGGCCGCATACGCAGGGCGTTCTTCACAAGGTCGCCGATGGTGATCGCGCCCTGGCCTTCGAGGTTCGGCGGGCGTGTTTCCAGCGGCAGCCAGTGGGGCTGTTGCAGGCGAAGTTCGGCGGCGTCCTCGATGGTCAGCACGCGCTCGCCCGGGTCGATCATCTTGGACAGGGCGTTCAGCATCGTCGTCTTGCCCGAACCCGTACCGCCGGAGATGACGATGTTCATGCGGCAGGCGCCGGCGATCTTGAGGGCGGTGGCCATCTTCTCGCTCATCGATCCGAAGTCCTTGAGCATGTCGATGGTGATCGGCTTCTCGGAGAACTTACGGATGGAGATCGCGGTGCCGCGCAAGCTGAGCGGCGGCACGATCACGTTGACGCGGCTGCCGTCCTTGAGGCGGGCGTCGGCCAGCGGGGTGGTCTGGTCGACGCGGCGGCCGACCTGATTGACGATGCGCTGGGCGATCTGGAACAAGTGCTGTTCGTCGCGGAACTTGGTCGACGCGAGCTGGAGCTTGCCCTTTTTCTCGATGTAGGTCTGGTTCGGGCCGTTGACCATGATGTCCGACACGTCGGGGTCGTTCAGCAGCTCTTCCAGCGGGCCGAAGCCAAGCAGTTCGTCAATCAGCACTTTCTCCAGCGCGAACTGCTCGCGGCGGTTGAAGGTGATCTTGAGCTCGGCCAGCACCTCGATGATGATCGGGCGAAATTCCTCGGACAGCTCATCCTTGGTCAGCGTGGCGGCCGCCTCGGGGTCGACGCGTTCGAGCAGGCGGGGAAGCACCTGCTCCTTGATCTTGTGGATGGAAGCTTCGAAACCGTTCTGGTCGGACTGGGTGTCGTGAACCGCATTGGCGCGGTCGGCCAGGCGAGACATGGCGTCATCGCGGGAATTCGCGGGCGAGGGGGCGTCCATCCCCGGTACCGGCGGGAACGGTTCGCCGCCAGGCATCGGCACGTTGCCGGGCATCGGCGCTTTCTCGGCGCCCCCTTTCAGCGGCTTGGCCACGCCGAATGCCGGCCGGGCGCCCTGACCCATGCCGCCGATGCCATTACGCCGCCCGAATGCCGTCATTGTCTCGTCAACCCTTTCAACGCCCCGGCTCTCGTCCGGCGCGATGTCCCGCGATAAGCGAAGGATTAAGGTTGAAACTTTGATAACTTCCTAATGGCGGCAGGTTGCCGCATCGGTGCAAAGGGTGGCGAAAGGCGCAAAATGTCTCAGGCTGGCGCGGTGCAGGGTTTGGTTTGCTGGCTGTGCCAACGGCCGCTGGGCCGCAGGACGGAGTGGCATCATCCGATCCCGCGAAGCCGAGGCGGGCGAGAAACCGTGCCGCTCCACCCGATATGCCACCGCACGATCCATGCGACCTTCAGCAATCCCGAACTTGCACGCCTGCCGGCCGATCCCGCAGCCCTCTCACGAGACCCGGCCATCGCGCGCTTCCTGCGATGGATAGCGGGGAAGCCCGCCGATTTCCACGCACCGACCCGGAAGCGTCAACCTTGAATTAAGCAAAGTTTCACCGATTGAAACCTAGGTAGTCTGTCAGAAGAGCACGGGGCGGAAAATCGAGATTGCAATGAGAATTCCGGCTCATCAATGGCCTTGGCGCTGGTGCCTTTACTGGCTGCTGCTGCCGAACATCATCGTGATCGTGATGTGGCCGATCGGCGGGCCGCCGATGGGTCGTCCGATCTTCGTTGCCGGCCTGCTCGGGCTCGCTTTCTCGCAGATGCGCTCGCTCCTGCTTCGCCGGATGGCGGTGGCCGTGCTCGGGCTCGGGATCACGTTCGAATATATCGTGAACTCGTTCAACCTCGAAGCGATGCGCATCGATGCCGCCTCGGAATTCCTGAAGAATGCCAAGCCGCTGGCGTCGGCGGAATATCTTGCCGGTCTCGTCATTCTTTGCGCAGCCCTTGCACTGGCCGTTCGCGGGGCGGGGCGGGTCCAGCATTTCGCCAGGCCGTCGCACTGGATTTTGCGATCTGCGCCATCCTCGGCATGATGCAGATCGATGCCGTCGCGACCGTCGCCACCAGTAATACCTACAAGGGACTGCCGCCGGAAGGGACGCCTTTCGCATCCGGTGTCGAGAGTGGCGGCGTGGCTCAACCCGGCCTGGCCAGACGGCATCTCGTGGTGATCGTCGTGGAAGCGCTCGGCATTCCGACGTTCGAGGAAGGGAAGCGGCTGTTCGCTGCAGACTGGGATCGGCCAGCGTGGCGTGGCAGGTACGAAGTGGCAAGCGGCAAGGTTGCCTACTTCGGCTCGACTACCAATGGGGAGATAAGGGAGCTTTGCGGCGCATTCGCGAATTTCGACGGGTTCGATTTCGCTCATGCGGATTGCCTGCCCCGTCGCTATTCAAAAGCCGGATACGACACTCTCGCGATCCATGCCTTCGATGGCGGCTTCTTCGACAGGAGGGCGTGGTGGCCGCGAGCAGGGTTCGCCCGAACCGAATTCGCGCCGGACCTGGTTCGTGGCGGCGCCCGCAAATGTGGCGGGATGTGGCCCGGCGCCTGCGACGTGGATATCGCGGCTCAGATCGGCCAGCGGCTCAAGTCGGCAAGTCGGCCGCAGTTCATCTATTGGGTGACCCTCAATTCCCACATTCCCGTGCTTGCAGGGGCGACACCGGGGCTGGCCGGCTGCGAGGATGGTGCGGCGCCGCTCGCTCATGCGTCGCTGCTTCAGTGCCGCCTGTTCCAGGCGCATCACGACATCGCGGAAGCCATTTCGGCGCTGGCGATGGACCCGGCGCTGCCTCCTACCGATTTTCTCATCGTCGGAGACCACATGCCTCCGTTCATGCGCCGCAACGAGCGGCTCGACTTCGACGGTTACAGTGTTCCCTGGATCGTCCTTCGCAACCGGCCTGCCTGACGATCGAAAGGGCGAAGCAGGGCCGTAAAACGACAAAGCGCGAACCGCGATGTGCGGTCCGGCGCTTTCAGTATCGTCCAACCGGACGGTAGATCAGACCCCGACGTGCTCCGCGAGCACGGTCAGGCCCTTGTCGCCCACTTCGGCGAAACCGCCGGTGATGCGGATCTCTTCCGGTGCGGCGTTCTCGGTCTTGTAGACCTTGAGCGCGCCATCGGCGATCGTCGACATGAAGGGTGCATGACCCTCCAGCACGCCGAACTCGCCTTCGGTGCCGGGGACGACCACCATGTGGACGTCTTCCGAGCGGACGAGCTTGGCCGGCGTGACGAGTTCGAAGTGCAGTGCCATGACTGATTACGCCTCTTCGGCCAGCTTCTTGGCCTTGGCGACCGCTTCCTCGATGCCGCCGACCATGTAGAAGGCTGCTTCGGGAAGGTGATCGTATTCGCCTTCGACGACGGCCTTGAACGACTTCACGGTGTCTTCGAGCTGGACGAACTTGCCCGAGATGCCGGTGAAGACTTCCGCGACGTGGAACGGCTGCGAAAGGAACTTCTGGATCTTGCGGGCGCGGGCGACGGTGAGCTTATCTTCTTCCGAAAGCTCGTCCATGCCCAGGATCGCGATGATGTCCTGAAGCGACTTGTACTTCTGCAGGGTTTCCTGAACCTTGCGGGCGGTCTCGTAGTGCTCGGCGCCGACGACGCGGGGCTCAAGAACGCGCGAGGTCGAGTCGAGCGGGTCGACGGCCGGGTAGATACCCAGTTCCGAGATGGCGCGGTTCAGCGTGGTCGTCGCGTCAAGGTGAGCGAACGATGCAGCCGGAGCCGGGTCGGTAAGGTCGTCCGCAGGGACGTAGATCGCCTGGACCGAGGTGATCGAACCCTTGGTGGTCGAGGTGATGCGTTCCTGCAACTGGCCCATGTCGGTGGCGAGGGTCGGCTGATAGCCCACTGCCGAAGGAATACGGCCGAGCAGAGCCGACACTTCCGCGCCTGCCTGGGTGAAGCGGAAGATGTTGTCGACGAAGAACAGGACGTCCTGGCCTTCCTGGTCGCGGAAGTACTCGGCCATGGTCAGGCCCGAGAGAGCGACGCGGGCACGGGCGCCCGGGGGCTCGTTCATCTGGCCGAACACGAGGGCAACCTTGGAACCTTCCGAGGTGGCGTTGCCTTCGGCGTCCTTGGCGATAACGCCGGCGTCGAGGAACTCGTGGTAAAGGTCGTTACCTTCACGGGTACGTTCACCGACGCCCGCGAAGACCGAGACGCCGCCGTGGCCCTTGGCGATGTTGTTGATCAGTTCCTGAATGAGAACCGTCTTGCCCACGCCGGCGCCGCCGAACAGGCCGATCTTGCCGCCCTTGGCGTAAGGCGCGAGAAGGTCGATGACCTTGATGCCGGTGACCAGGATCGCCGCTTCGGTCGACTGGTCGACGAACGGCGGGGCTTCGGCGTGGATCGGGGCGAACATGTCCGAACCGACGGGGCCACGCTCGTCGATCGGATCGCCGACGACGTTCATGATGCGGCCGAGGGTCTTCGGGCCGACCGGCACCGAGATCTGGGCGCCGGTGCTGATCACGTCCTGACCGCGGGTCAGGCCGTCGGTGCCGTCCATGGCGATGGTGCGGACGGTATTCTCGCCAAGGTGCTGGGCAACTTCAAGGACCAGCTTCTGGCCGTTGTTGCTGGTTTCCAGCGCGGAGAGAATTGCCGGCAGCTCACCTTCGAAGGTGACGTCGACGACGGCGCCAATGATCTGGCTGATCTTGCCGGTGGCGGTTTGGTTTAGCACGGGGGCGGTGGCCATTTTGGTTTCCTTGCCTGCGATGTCTTAGAGCGCTTCCGCGCCCGCGATAATTTCAACGAGTTCAGTCGTGATCGCGGCCTGACGGCTGCGGTTGTACTGGATGGTCAGCTTCTTGATCAGGTCGCCCGCATTGCGCGTCGCGTTGTCCATGGCGGTCATCGACGCGCCCTGTTCCGACGCGGCGTTTTCCAGCAGGGCGCCGAAGAGCTGTGTGCGCAGGTAGCGCGGCAGCAGCGCGTCGAGGATCTCTTCCTCCTCCGGCTCATACTCGGTCACCGCATCCGCGCCGGCGGTCGCAACGACGGCCTTGGGAGCGGGAACGGGGATGATCTGCTGGTCGGTCGGTTCCTGAACGAGCGCCGAGCGGAACTTCGAGTAGAACAGGTGCGCCACGTCGAACTTGCCGGCCTCATAGAGGGCGACCAGTTCGTTGGCGATGCGCTCGGCTTCGTCGAAACCGGGATCGCGTACGTCCGTGGTATCGAACAGGTGTGCGATCTGCTTCGGGAATTCGCGGCGCAGCGGCGCACGGCCCTTGCGACCCACCAGATAGAACAGGACGGTCTTGCCCTGGGCTTCCAGTTCCTTTGCCTTGACGCGGGCGGCCTTGACGATGTTCGAGTTGAACGCGCCGCAAAGGCCCTTGTCCGAGTTCGCGACGACGAGCAGGTGCACCTTGTCGCTACCGGTGCCGGCGAGCAGCCGGGGGCTGTTCTCGCTGACTGTGATCTTGCTCGCGAGCGAGCCCATCACCTCGGCCAGACGCGCGGCGTAGGGACGCGCGGACTCCGCGGCGGCCTGCGCCTTGCGCAGCTTGGCCGCGGCGACCATCTGCTTGGCCTTGGTGATCTTCTGGGTCGATTTGACCGAGTTGATGCGGCCCTTGAGTTCCTTGAGCGAAGCCACTCGTTGTTCCTCGTTTCGTCATCCTGGACCATGGGCCGGGACCGCTGGCAGCGTCATGCGACCCTGCCGGCAGTCCCGGCTTTCGCCGGGATGGCGGTTGTACTTACGCGAACTGCTTGGCGAAGGCGTCGAGCGCAGCCTTGGTCTTGCTCTTCGCTTCGTCGCCGAAGTCCTTGGTCGTGCGGATCAGCGCGAGGACGTCGGCATGCTGCTCGTGCATGAAGTCGAGCATTTCGGCTTCGTACTCGGTGACCTTCGAAACCGGCAGGCTGTCGAGATAGCCGTTGGTGCCGGCGAAGATCGACACGGTCTGCTCTTCGAACGCAAGCGGCGAGAACTGCTTCTGCTTGAGCAGTTCGGTCAGGCGCGCACCGCGGTTGAGGAGCTTCTGGGTCGAAGCGTCGAGGTCCGAGCCGAACTGCGCGAAGGCCGCCATTTCACGGTACTGCGCCAGTTCCAGCTTGATCGAGCCGGCAACCTTCTTCATCGCCTTGGTCTGGGCTGCACCGCCGACGCGCGACACCGACAGACCCACGTTGATGGCCGGACGGATGCCCTGGTAGAACAGGCCGGTTTCAAGGAAGATCTGGCCGTCGGTGATCGAGATCACGTTGGTCGGAATGTAGGCCGAAACGTCGCCAGCCTGGGTTTCGATGATCGGCAGCGCGGTGAGCGAGCCTGCACCGTTTTCCTCGTTCATCTTCGCAGCGCGCTCAAGCAGGCGGCTGTGGAGATAGAACACGTCGCCGGGATAGGCTTCGCGGCCCGGCGGGCGGCGCAGCAGCAGCGACATCTGGCGATAGGCGACGGCCTGCTTGGAAAGGTCGTCATACACGATCACGGCATGCATGCCGTTGTCGCGGAAGAACTCGCCCATGGCGCGCCGGTGTAGGGCGCGAGGTACTGAAGCGGAGCCGGTTCCGAAGCGGTCGCGGCGATGACGATGGAGTATTCCATCGCGCCGTTTTCTTCGAGCTGGCGAACGATCTGCGCGACGGTCGAGCGCTTCTGGCCGACAGCGACGTAGATGCAGTAGAGCTTCTTGGACTCGTCGTCGCCCTTGTTCGCTTCCTTCTGGTTGATGAAGGTGTCGATGGCGACGGCGGTCTTGCCGGTCTGGCGGTCACCGATGATCAGCTCGCGCTGGCCGCGGCCGACGGGGACGAGGGCGTCGATCGCCTTCAGGCCGGTCTGCACGGGTTCGTGCACCGACTTGCGCGGGATGATGCCCGGAGCCTTGGCTTCCACGCGCGCGCGCTTGTCAGCGATGATCGGACCCTTGCCGTCGATCGGGTTGCCGAGAGCGTCCACCACGCGGCCGAGCAGGCCCTTGCCGACGGGAACGTCGACGATGGTGTTGGTGCGCTTGACGCTGTCGCCTTCCTTGATTTCGGCGTCCGAGCCGAAGATCACGACACCGACGTTGTCGGCTTCGAGGTTGAGCGCCATGCCCTGAACGCCGTTGGCGAATTCGACCATTTCGCCGGCCTGGACCTTGTCGAGGCCGTGGATGCGGGCGATGCCGTCACCGACCGACAGAACCGAGCCGACTTCGGAAACCTGGGCTTCGGTGCCGAAGCTGGCGATCTGGTCCTTGATGACCTTCGAGATTTCTGCTGCGCGGATATCCATTGTTCTGCCTTTCTTAGCCCTTCATGGCCTGGGCGAGCGAATTGAGACGGGTGCGGATCGAGCTGTCGATGCGCTTGGACCCGATGGTGACCACAAGACCGCCAAGCAGGTCTGGGTCGACGTTGGTCCGGACCTTGACCTTGCGGCCTTCGCGCAGTTCCAGCTTCTGGCGCAGCTGCTCGACCTGCTGGTCGTTCAGGGCGTGGGCAGAACTGACTTCGGCGGTCGCCTCGCCGCGCTGGGCGGCGGCGATCGCTACGAAGGCGCGGATGATTTCGGGCAGGGCGGAGAGGCGGCGATTGGCCGCGAGCACGCCCACGAAGTTCTTGGTCAGAGGTGCGAGGCCGAGCACGTCGGCGACGGCTTCGATAGCCTTGCCGGCAGCCTTGCGGCTGACTTCGGGGTTGCGAATCAACTCGGCGAGATCGCGGCTTTCGCTGATCGCCAGGCCGATCTTCTCGAGGTCGGATTCGACCGTCGTTACGGTGCCGTTCTCGCTGGCAAGATCAAACAGCGCCGAAGCGTAGCGTCCTTGCAAGCTGGCCTTGATGCCGCCGGAATTCTCCACGCGTGTCCTATCCTTACATCGGGTGGGCTGGGGCACTTTGGGGCGCACGACAATGACGTGCCCCCCGGCCCGCAGACGGGGCGCGCATAGCGACGATAGTGTTACGATGCAAGCTGCCGCAGGCGCGATTGAGACAATGCTTGGGAAAGCGCTTTAAAAGCAAGGGGCGGGAAGTAACAGGATCGCGGGTGCGGCAAGGTCGGGACAAACGATCCTGCGGAGTTTCCCATGACCTGTCGAATCATCGAATTGCCTGTGCTGCAATTCCAGCCCTTATTCGGGATGGACCCCGCGGAATTGGCCAGACACGAAGCGCAGCGTATGACTGCCGATGGACAACCGGCTCATCGCTGCCGCGTCAGAAGGGACGACGCCGGGTTGATCGAGAGCCTGGTGCCGCTCGATTGCGGGAGGCACGATGACGCTAATCCCTATCGTACCGCTTGCACGATATATATTCCGGAGGACGTGCCGGAAGGTGAGCGCTTCGTCGCCCGCTCGCGGTGGCTGCGTGGTTTGCGCGGATGTTTCTCTGCGCGGATCGAGGGTCATGGAGGCCAACAATGAAGTTCGAGGACATCGGCGTGACTGAGGCAGGCATTACGGACGAGCGGGCATGGCAGGCGGTGCTCGAACGGGATCGCAGCTTCGACGGGCGCTTCGTTACGGGTGTGCTTTCGACGGGTATCTATTGCCGGCCGTCCTGTTCGGCCCGGCATCCCCGGCGAGAGAACGTTCGGTTCTTCGCGCAGGTTGGCGAAGCGGAGTGTTCAGGCTTGAGGGCTTGTCTGCGCTGCCGCCCCAACGACGTGTCGCGCGATGAGGAGGCCGTTGCGCATGCGCTGCGGATATTGGATGCGGATGAAGTCTCACCGCGTCTTTCGGAACTGGCCGAAGCGGTGGGATACAGTGCCACCCATTTCCAGCGCGTGTTCAAGCGCTCCGTCGGCCTTTCTCCCTCGGAATATCTGCGCGTACGCCGAGTTGAGCGTGCCGGTGATGCCATGAGTGGAGGCGCCAGTGTGACCGAGGCGATCTACGAGGCGGGGTTCGGCGCGAGTTCGCGGTTCTATCAAGCCAGCGAGGGCAGATTGGGCATGACCCCATCGGCCTGGCGAAACGGTGGGCGAGGCGTGACGATTCATTGGGCCGTGGTTCAGACCAGTCTGGGGCGGATGCTTGTTGCCGCGACCGGAAAAGGCGTGTGCCGTCTCTCGTTCGATGAAGGAGGCGAGGAATTGGCCGGGCGGTTCCCCCATGCGCAGCTCGTCGAGGGGGGTAGCGAATTCGAGAGCCTGCTGGAAAAGGTCGTCGCGGCAGTGGAGCAGCCGGGCCAGTCTCGCGCGATACCATTGGACGTGCAGGGGACCGCATTTCAGGAGGCGGTGTGGCGCGAGTTGCAACGTATTCCTGCCGGTGAGACCCGGAGTTACGCGCAGATCGCGGCGGCGGTGGGAAAGCCGGGCGCGGTGCGTGCAGCAGGTTCGGCCAATGGCGCGAACAAGGTTGCAGTGCTCATCCCGTGCCACCGCGTCATCAGGGCAGATGGTTCTATCGGCGGCTATGCCTATGGCGAGGCGATCAAGCGAGAACTGTTGAAGCGGGAACGGGGCTGAACCGCTGGGCTCATACGAACGAGTATGGATCGATGTCGATGTTTACCCTGACGCTGCGCGGGAATTGAAGCGGCTCCAGCCACTCGCGCAGCATCTTCTGCAATTCGGCGGATCGCCGGGCGTTGATGAGCAGGCGGAAACGGTGACGTCCGCGTAGCAGTGAAAGCGGCGCGGGAGCCGGGCCGAGCACCAGCATGTCGGGATGGTTGGGCGCGGTTCCGCCGATGGCGCGAGCGGCTGCCTGCGCTTCGGACTGGTCTTCGGAAGACACGATGATCGCTGCCCAGCGGCCGAACGGCGGGGCGCCGGCGTCTCGGCGGGCGTCTGTTTCCGCGGCGTAGAACGCGTCCCGGTCTCCGGCGGCAAGGGCGGCTATAACGGAGGCTTCGGGATGGCGGGTCTGGATCAGCACCTCGCCTGGCTTGTCGCCGCGTCCCGCGCGACCGGCCACCTGAGCGACTTGCTGATAGGTCCGCTCGGCAGCGCGCAAGTCGCCACCTTCAAGGCCGAGATCCGCATCGACCACGCCCACCAGCGTAAGGTCGGGGAAGTGATAGCCCTTGGTGACAAGCTGCGTTCCGACGATCACGTCGATCGCCTTGCCCTCTGCCTTGGCGACGAATTCTCCGACGGCCTCGGCCGTATTCATCGTGTCCGACGTGACCAGCGCCACCCGTGCCTCGGGCAGGATTTCCGCTACCTCGTCGGCAATGCGTTCGACGCCGGGACCGCAGGCGACGAGGCAGTCGCCCGTGCCGCATTCGGGGCAGGCATCGGGAACCGGCACTTCGTGGCCGCAGTGATGGCAGGCTAGGCGCCCGGAGAAGCGGTGTTCCACCAGCCAGGCCGTGCAGTTCGGGCATTGGAACCGATAACCGCAGTGGCGGCAAAGCGTCAGCGGCGCATAGCCCCGGCGGTTGAGGAACAGCAGCGACTGTTCGCCCTTCGCCAGCCGCTTCTTCATCTCCTCGACGAGGCGGGGAGCAAGCCATTTGCCGCGCTCCGGCGCTTCCTGCCGGAGGTCGAGGATCTGGATATCGGGCAGTTGCGCGCCGCCGAAACGGGCCGGCAGGTCGACCTTGCGATAGACCCCCGCTTCCGCAAGCTGCATCGATTCGAGGGCGGGGGTGGCGCTGGCGAGAACCACCGGAATACCCTCGAACTTGGAGCGCATCACCGCGACGTCCCGTGCGTTGTAGCGCACGCCGTCATCCTGCTTGAACGAGACTTCGTGTGCTTCATCCACCACGATGAGGCCCAGTCGGGCATAGGGTAGAAACAGGGCAGAACGTGCCCCTACGACCACCTGAGCGTCACCAAGGACGATGGAACGCCAGGCCCGCCGCCGTTCGCTGGACTTGAGCGAGGAATGCCAAAGCAGCGGAGGGACACCGAAACGATGTTCGAAGCGGCGGAGGAAATTTTCGGTGAGCGCGATCTCGGGAAGCAGTACCAGGACCTGTCGCCCGAGACGCAGGGCTTCGGCCACCGCCTCGAAATAGGTTTCCGTCTTGCCCGAGCCGGTGACGCCGTCGAGCAGGAAGGGGGCGAACTTGTGCGTGCGCACGGCCTCTACGAATATGTCGGCCGCAGCCTGTTGGCCGTCGGACAGTTTCGGTTCGGCGAACTCGGGCAGGGCCCGCGGATAGGGGCGGTCCAGATCGACCACGACGGGCTCCAGCAATCCCGCGCCGACCATCCCGCGCAGCACGCCTTCGGAGACGGATGCCAGTTCCGCAAGTTCCTTGATCGAGCCCTGCTCGCCCTGCAGGGCATCGAGAGCGGCGGCGCGCTGGGGGGTCAGGCGGGCGGGTTCATGCCCCGTCAGGCGGTATTCGGTGGTCGTGCCTCCGCCGCGCAGCGCTGCCATGCTGCCGAGTGCCATGCGCGCGACCGAGGAGAGCGAGGCACAATAGTAATCCGCCGTCCATTCGATCAATCGGCGCAGTCGTTCGGGAAGCGGGGGTACGGGCAGCACTTCGAGAAGTGGACGCAGTTTGGATTCAGGCACTTCCTGCGTACTCAGGCGTTCCGGTTCCCAGACGATCCCGAGGACCTGCCTTGGCCCGAGGGGCGCGATCACCACGGCGCCGAATTCTATCGCCATGCCTTCGGGGACGCGGTAGTCGAGGACGCCCAGCGCGGCGTTGAAGACGAGGATTCGGACGCGTTTCATGTGGGTTGCATATAGGCACTGGTTGCACGGGGCGTGAAGGAGTTGATGATGGTGAACTGGGGAACAGGGGAAAACGGACTGTCCGAGGGCGAGAATTCGCGCCCCGCCGACTGGAACCGCAGGGGCGTGCTGGTCGGTATGCTCGCCACCGGCGTGCTGATGCTGCCCGGCTGCTCGACGCTTGGTGGAAGCAGCTCCGCCGGCGCAGATCCGGTGCGCCGCCTCATGCGCTATTCGTCGGAGCGCGCGTTCACCTGGCTCGGCCAGCCGGAAGGTTTCTGGACCAGCCCCGTTGCGCGCCTGCCGCTTCCGCTTCTGTTCAGCCGTCCCGGCCGCACCAACAGCGGGGTGCTGAAGTCGAAGGCCTTCCGTGACAAGCTGCAATATCAGCTCAATCTTTTCGCGGCGCCGGGCGCCCGCGCTGCCGGGCCGGTGGCGCTCAAGGCCGTTCAGGATATTCCCGTCCGCGAACCCGCCGAAATCCTCAGCGGAGGCAATACCGCGGCGACGACGTTCCTTCGTCGGAACATGGGCCCGGCTCTAGTCAACGCCATGATTCCCGAGATCGAGCGTGCCATGCGCGAAGCCCAGGATCCGACGCTGAACCAGGCGATCGCCGCGCTCAAGGGCGTGACGATCCAGGATGCCGCCCATGCTCTCGCACTCGATGCAGATAACGGCATCTGGTACGAAGTCGGCGCAGCCGAAGCGGCTATCCGGCAAAATCCGGGGGAAACCAATGACGCAGCGCTGATCGGCGCGCTGAAGCAGGGCTGATTCGCCGGAGCAGCGGGGCCAGGGTGGCGCAGAACGCCGCGCATCCCTATAGGGAGCGCCAGAATCGACGGGCGCGTTAGACTCGCCCGTCGCAGCCCCGCATCCACAGGAACCGCGCCATGAAGTTCTTCGTCGACACCGCCGACACCAACGACATCGCCGATCTGGCCGCCACCGGCCTGCTCGACGGCGTCACCACCAACCCTTCGCTGATCGCCAAGTCCGGCCGCGACTTCCTGGAAGTCACCAAGGAAATCTGCGGCCTGGTCGATGGACCGGTCAGTGCCGAAGTCGTCGCGCTCGACCATGAAGGCATGATGCGCGAGGCCGAAATCCTCCGCAAGATCGCAGACAACGTCTGCATCAAGGTGCCGCTGACGATCGACGGCCTCAAGACCTGCAAGAAGCTGACCAGCGACGGCACGCTCGTGAACGTCACCCTCTGCTTCTCGGCCAACCAGGCTCTGCTCGCGGCCAAGGCCGGCGCCAGCTTCGTCTCGCCTTTCGTCGGCCGTCATGACGACAATGGCTTCGACGGCATGGACCTGATCCGCGACATCCGCCTGATCTATGACAACTACGCCTTCGACACCGAAATCCTCGCTGCTTCGATCCGCCACCCTGTCCACGTTCTCGAATGCGCCCGCATCGGCGCTGACGTGGCGACGATGCCGCCGCAGTCATCAAGAACCTCGTGAAGCACGTGCTCACCGACAAGGGCATCGAAGGCTTCATGGCCGACTGGGCGAAGACCGGCCAGTCGCTCTGATCCTGCCGATCTGAACAGGAAGGGCATCATTCCGGGGCGAACTCGGAGCGATGCCCTTTCATCCCGGCTTGCACCGGGCGGACTAAGCCGCCATTGAGCGTGCCATGTCCGAAGATACTCCCGTCGATCGCTTCAAGCTGGCCCTGACCGGCGCCTCGCGCGCCATCGCGCACGATGCCGAAGTCGAGGTCAACTGGACTGCCGACGCTCCCAGTTCCACCGGCCAGACCTTCCGGGTGCCCATGCCGGGCCGCTCGATTCCGCGCGGGGCTGCCATGCAGGCGCGCGGTTATGCCGACAGCTTCGCGCTTCGGCTGCGCCATCACAACGACCGGCTGCACATGCGCAACGCCCCGTCCGATCCTTCGGCCCGGGCCTGTTACGATGCGGTGGAGGCCGTGCGTTACGAAGCGCTCGGCGCCAACAGTTACGAAGGGATGCGGGCCAATCTCGACGCTTCGCTGGAGGCGCGGATAGCCAGCGATCCGATTTCGCGCGCGGATAGCCCGGACGGCGTTCCGATCCCGACAGCGCTGGCGCTCCTGCTGCGCGAGCGGCTCACCGGCCAGTCGGTGCCGGAAGCGGCGCAACTTGGCGTGGACATGGTGCGCCGCTGGATCGAATCGAAGGCCGGCGACGATTTCGAGGCTCTGGCCGACTCGATCGAGAACCAGAAGGCTTTCCAGAAGCTCTCGCTCGACATGCTGATGCATCTGGAGATGACCCAGGCCGAGCAGATCGAGCAGCCGCCCGAAGAGTCCGAGGACATGGACGGCGACGAGGAGACCGAGGAAGACGAGACCGGCGACGAAAGCGGGCAGGAACAGCAGCCTGCGGAAATGGCCGCCGAGCCTTCCGGTGGTCAGGACGAAGGCGAGAGCGAGGCCGAGGGCGATAACTCGGAAGACATGGACGACGGCGAGGAAGGCCAGGAGGGCGAGGAGGGCATGTTGCCCGTCCGCCCGAACCGGCCCTGGACCGATATCCCGGACAGCTTCGACTACCAGGTCTTCACCGAGGCCTACGACGAGGTGGTGGTCGCCTCCGAGCTTTGCGACGATGAGGAACTGACGCGCCTGCGCGCCTATCTCGACGCGCAGCTCAAGGGCTTGCAGGGCGTTGTCACGCGTCTTGCGAACCGCCTCCAGCGCCGCCTCATGGCGCAGCAGAACCGCTCGTGGGACTTCGATCAGGAAGAGGGCATGCTCGATGCCGCGCGGCTTGCCCGCGTGGTCGTCTCGCCCGGCCAGTCGCTCTCCTACAAGATCGAGCGCGATGTGGAGTTCAAGGATACCGTCGTCACCCTGCTGCTCGACAATTCCGGCTCGATGCGCGGCCGCCCTATCTCGATCGCGGCGATCAGTGCCGATGTAATGGCACGCACGCTGGAGCGCTGCGGCGTGAAGGTCGAGATTCTCGGCTTCACCACCCGCGCCTGGAAGGGCGGGCAGAGCCGTGAGTCCTGGCTTGCGAGTGGCCGTCCCCAGCACCCGGGCCGCCTCAACGACCTGCGCCATATCATTTACAAGAAGGCGGATGAGCCGTGGCGCCGTGCGCGCAAGAACCTCGGCCTGATGATGCGCGAGGGCCTGCTCAAGGAAAACATCGACGGCGAGGCGTTGCTCTGGGCGCACAACCGCATGCTTGCCCGCCCTGAGGATCGGCGGATCATGATGGTGATATCCGACGGCGCTCCGGTGGACGATTCGACGCTATCGGTGAACTCCGCAGGCTATCTGGAGGCGCATTTGCGCCGGGTGATCGAATGGATCGAGGCCAAGAGCCCGGTCCAGCTCGTCGCCATCGGCATCGGCCACGACGTGACGCGATACTACCGGCGCGCGGTGACGATCATGGACGCCGAGCAACTCGGCGGCACGATGATCGAGCAACTCGCGGGACTGTTCGAGGAAGAGTGATCGTTTCCACAAGTCCGAGGAACCGCCGGGCGCATCGCTGATGGCTTGACTGCGCCCGGCTCCTGCCTAATTGCCCTGCGTCATGACCGAGACGCAAAGCCTGACGCTGTTCAACAGCCTGACCCGCCAGCTGGAGCCGTTCCAGCCCGTCCACGAAGGCGAGGCGCGGGTCTATACGTGCGGGCCGACGGTCTACAACTACCCCCACATCGGCAACATGCGTGCCTATGTCTTTGCAGACATTCTCGGCCGTACCCTGAGCCACAAGGGCTACAGGCTCACTCACGTCATCAACATCACCGATGTCGGCCATCTCACCGACGACGCCGACGCGGGCGAGGACAAGATGGAGAAGATGGCGCGGACCCAGGCCCAGTCCATCTGGGATATCGCCGCGCATTATACGCAGGCCTACTGGGCCGACATCGAGGCGCTGAACATCCGTCAGCCCGCCAAGTGGTCCATCGCGACAGATTACGTTCCGCAGATGATCGAATTTGCCGAAAAGATCGCGCCAAGGCACTGCTACGAACTGGAGAGCGGCCTCTATTTCGACGTTTCCACGGTCTCGGATTACGGCCGCCTCGCGCGTGCCGTGACCGACGAGGGGGAGGGCCGTATCGAGGCCGTCGAGGGCAAGCGAAACGCCGCCGACTTCGCGATCTGGCGCAAGACGCCCGAGGGCGAGAAGCGGCAGATGGAATGGGATTCGCCGTGGGGCAAGGGCGCGCCGGGCTGGCACCTCGAATGCTCGGTGATGTCCGGCGACTTGCTGGGATTCCCGTTCGATATCCATACCGGCGGGATCGACCACCGCGAAATCCATCACCCCAACGAGATCGCGCAGAACCAGGCGTTCTGCTGCAAGCCCGATGATACTTGCGGCCTCGACGTTCCCGCAAATTCGGGCGCCAGGGTGTGGATGCACAACAATTTCCTCGTTGAGCGTTCAGGCAAGATGAGCAAGTCTTCGGGCGAGTTCCTGCGGCTGCAATTGCTGATCGACAAGGGCTACCACCCGCTGGGCTACCGCATGATGTGCCTTCAGGCGCATTACCGGTCGGAGCTCGAATTCTCGTGGGAAGGCCTTGCCGCCGCGTTGGTGCGCCTCAAGCGCATGATCATCGTGGCCGAACGCCTCGGTGAGGTGGAGGCAGGGGACGCCAATCACCCGAAGCTCGCGCCCATGCTCGAAACGTTCGAAAAGGCGATCGGCGAGGATCTCAACACCGCCGTCGCGTTGACGGCGCTGGAAGATGTGCTCGCCGCCAAGAAGGTGGACCCCTCAGCCAAGCGGGCAGCGATAGAGGCGATGGATTCGGTGCTGGGGCTCGATCTGTTCGGGACGGGCCGTGCCGACTTGCGTATTCGTCCCAAGGCTGCCGAAATCACCGAGGCCGAAATCGAGGATGTGCTCGCTCGCCGTAATCAGGCGCGCGCGGAGAAGGACTTTGCGAGTTCCGATGCCCTTCGCGACGAACTGTCGGCGAAGGGTGTTGAGGTGATGGACGGCGATCCGCTCGGCTGGGAATGGAAGCTCGGCTGAGCGCGTGAGCAGGGCGGGACTGCACTTGCGTTAACCGGCGCATTGGGGGGCTTGCCATTCCATCCGGCTGTCCCGATCAAACGATAAGGGCCTCTAATCGGCCATTTATCGGAGTTCGCCATGACCGTCGCCGTGATCAACGCCCAGTCGCGCCCGCTTCTGGAGGGCCGCCTGCCTGATGGCGTGCAGCCGCTCTGGTTCGAAAGCGACAGTCAGCTTCTGGAGCTTGCGCCGCAGGCGCAAGTGGCGTGGCTCGATCCGGTCGCGCCTGCTGTCGCGGCGGAATTCATCGAGGCTGCCGAAAGGTTGGCCTGGTACACGGCTCTTTCTTCGGGCGTGGACTGGCTCCCGCTCCGGGTTCTGAGCGAGCGCGGAATCCGGCTTACCAATGGTTCGGGAATTCATGCCCAGTCCGTCGCCGAATATGCCCTTATGGGCATGCTCACGGTGGCGAAGGGCTGGCGCGAAGTGGTGAGGGCGCAGGACCGGCATGAATGGCTGATGGAACCGCCCGGCAAGCGCGAACTGCTTGGCTCGAAGGTGCTGGTGGTCGGATCGGGAGAGATCGGCGGCCGTATCGGCGAGATGCTGCGTGTATTCGGGGCGGAAGTCACCGGGGTCCGGCGCGGCCGGGGGCGGGCGAGCTGGGCTCCGACGCGTGGCGGGCCGAGCTTGGCCGGTTCGACTGGGTGATTGCCGTGGTCCCTTCCACACCGGAAACCTTGCGCATGTTCGGCGAGGCCGAGTTCGCGGCGATGAAGCCGGGGGCCGTCTTCCTCAATTTCGCACGCGGAACGGTGATCGAGCAGGATGCCTTGCTTGCTTCCATCGACTCGGGCCATCTGGGCGGAGCGTTCCTCGACGTTACCGAGCCTGAACCGCTTCCCGCAGACCATGCGCTGTGGTCGCGTGCAAATATCCATATATCGATGCATCTCTCCGGCCGCGCGCAGGATGCATTGTTCGAGCGCGGATCGGCGCGTTTTCTCGGCAATCTTCAACACTTCGTTCGCGGTGAGCCGCTCGAACACCTGGTCGATCTGTCGAATGGCTATTGAAGCGCCGGCATGAGCGCCATTGAATTGTGCGCCACATTTCCCGAGACATGTGCAAACGGTTTGAGGGAAGGTGCACATGGCAGAGAGCGACAAGCGCAAGGCGTCCGATCTATTCATCGAATGTCTTGAGGCGGAAGGCGTCGAATATATCTTCGGCGTTCCGGGCGAGGAGAACCTCGATTTCCTCGATTCGCTCTCACGGTCGCGGAAGATCAAACTGATCCTCACGCGTCACGAGCAGGGCGCGGGCTTCATGGCGGCGACGTACGGCCGCCATACCGGCAAGGCGGGGGTATGCCTTTCGACCCTCGGCCCGGGGGCAACGAATTTCGTCACCGCTGCCGCCTATGCGACGCTGGGCGGGATGCCGATGCTGATGATTACGGGCCAGAAGCCGATCAAGAAGTCCAAGCAGGGTCGGTTCCAGATCCTCGATGTCGTCTCGATGATGCAGCCGATCACCAAGTATGCGCACCAGATGGCAAGTTCGGACAATATCCCGAGCCGCGTGCGTGAGGCATTCCGCATCGCCGAGGAGGAAAAGCCCGGCGCGACCCATGTCGAACTGCCGGAAGACATTGCCGACGAGTACACCGATTCGCGCCCCATCCTGCGCTCGACGGTGCGCCGGCCAACCGCCGATGTGAAATCGATCGCACAGGCGGTGGCAGCGCTGGAGAAGGCCAAGCGGCCGGTGCTGGTGATCGGAGCGGGTGCCAACCGCAAGATGACCAGCAAGATGCTGGGTGAGTTCGTCGAGAAGACCGGCATTCCCTTCCTGACCACCCAACTCGGCAAGGGCGTGATCGACGAGCGCCATCCCCGTTTCCTCGGTTGCGCGGCTCTGTCGTCGGGGGACTTCGTTCACCGTGCGATCGAGGATGCCGACTGCATCGTCAACATCGGCCATGACGTGATCGAGAAGCCGCCGTTCTTCATGCATAACGACGGTACGCGGGATGATCGCGTGGTCATTCACATCTCGACCAAGACCGCCGAGGTTGACCCCGTCTACTTCCCGCATGTCGAGGTGATCGGCGATATTGCCAACGCCATGTGGCAGATCAAGGAAGCGATCACGCCCTCTGCCAGATGGAATTTCGAAGCCATGCTCGGCTATCGCAAGGCCGAGGTCGAGCATACCGACCGACTGGCGGCTGACGAACGCTTTCCGATCTTCCCGCCCCATCTCGTTCAGCAGGTGCGTGAAGCGCTGCCTGATGATGCGATCGTCTGTCTCGACAACGGGGTCTACAAGCTCTGGTTCGCTCGTGGTTATTGCGCCTGCAAGCCGAACACCGTGTTGCTGGACAACGCGCTTGCATCGATGGGGGCAGGGCTACCTTCGGCCATGGCAAGCGCGATGGTCTATCCGAATCGGAAGATTTTCGCCGTCTGCGGCGATGGCGGCTTCATGATGAATAGCCAGGAGATGGAGACGGCGGTGCGGCTTGGTCTCAATCTCACCGTTCTGATCCTGAACGACAACGCTTTCGGAATGATCCGCTGGAAGCAGGCCAACATGGGCTTTGCCGACTTTGGTCTGACCTATGGCAACCCGGACTTCGTGAAGTATGCCGAAAGCTATGGCGCGAACGGCTACCGAGTTGAAAGCGCCGCGCATCTCAAGGAATTGCTGGCTCATTGCCGGGATACGCCCGGTGTCCACCTGATAGATTGCCCGGTCGATTATTCGGAAAACGACCGGATCCTCAATATCGAGATCAAGGAGCTTTCGGCAGCGCTTTGATAATATGAAAAAGGCAGGGTTTCATCCCTGCCTTTTTCATTTCAGCCTTTCGGCGATCTCAGAAGTCCTCAAGCAGCAGCAGTTCCAGTTCCACCGTCATGCGTGCAGGCGGCCCGGCTTCGTGCGCGACTTCACCGAGCGCCGCATCGGCGACGAGCTGTCGGGGAATGGTGAATTCGTGTTCGGGCAGGGCTTCGATAAGGTTCTCGCCAGCGGTGATGGCGGCCTCGCCGGTAAAGGCCAGAGCGATGGTGTGGCGCGAGCCTGAGAATGTGGCACTGCTCCAGGGGCGCTCGGCATGGCGCAGGAATTCCACTTCCGGCCCTGCCAGCTTCAGCACTGCCGATAGCAGCGGAACCCAGGGACCGCGTGCGGCGCCGCCCATGGCTTCCCGAGCGGATGCGTGCGCCGAGGCCAGCATCGAGCGGTCATGGGCGAGATTAACGTGCATGGGTGCTCTCCAGGTAGTTCGTCATGAATAGTTCGATCCGCGCCGCCGTTCCGGCGCGGGGCGTACGGCCATTGCGGAGATCGCCGACAAATCGCGGATCATGGGCGGCGAGCCGTCCGAATCTGGTCCAGGCCATGTCTGTCAGGCGCAGGAAGCGTTCGATCTGGCGAATAAGCATCGGGATGAGAGGCTCCGTTCGATGGGCTTGCGTTCTTTTTATGTTCCATCTATTTCCTACTTGTCTAGGAAATTTCCTCTTGTTATGGATTACATTATGGAAAGCCCTGAAGTCCGCTCCCGACTGCTTGAATTGGCCGAGGCTCGCGGTGCTAGCTTGTCCAGTCTTTCACGCATGATCGGCAAAAATCAGAGCTATCTTCAGCAATTTATCAAGAAGGGCAGCCCTCGCAAACTGGAGGAGGAGGACCGTGGCCTGCTGGCGCGGTACTTCGGGGTGGACGAGGCTGAGCTGGGCAAGGCGAAAGAAAAATACGCCGAAGTCGCGGGAAATGTCTCCAGTGGGGATTGGGTGGAAGTTCCGCGCCTTTCAGTGGGCGCCTCCGCTGGTCCCGGCGCTTTGCCGGATGGCGAGGATGTATTCGGGGCGATTCGGTTTTCGTCCCGATGGTTGCGATCGATGGGGCTGCGCCCGGACATGCTTTCCGCAATCGCGGTCAGCGGCGATTCGATGGAGCCGACCTTGCGTGACGGAGACGAGATTCTCGTGGACCGTGACTGGCGGCCGTTGCGTGACGGTATTCACGTCGTTCGTCTGGATGATTCCGTATTGGTGAAGCGCCTGGCTGCGGGGCGAGGCGGACGTATCACCTTGTTGAGCGACAATTCCGCCTATCGCCCGCTCGAATGTGGGCTTGAGGATATCCAGGTGATCGGCCGCGTCGTGTGGAAGGGCGGGCGCATCTAGCGGCTGTCGGTGACGGTTGCATTGGCCGGGGCTTGCGGCCATTTCCGCAGGCATGACCGATATTCAGGAGCAGCCGATGCGCGTCGGCATCATTCCCGTTACCCCGCTTCAGCAGAATTGTTCGCTGATCTGGTGCACGAAGACCATGCGCGGCGCGTTCGTGGATCCCGGCGGTGACCTGCCCAAGCTGCGTCAGGCCTTGGAGAAAACGGGCGTTACTCTGGAAAAGATCCTCGTGACTCATGGTCATCTGGACCATTGCGGCATGGCCGGCATCTTCGCCAGGGAGATGGGCGTGCCGATCGAGGGGCCGCACGAAGAAGACCGATTCTGGATCGCCCAGCTCAATGACGATGGCCCTCGCTGGAACATGGAGGCGCAGACTTTCGAGCCGAATCGATGGCTCGACGATGGCGATAAGGTAACGGTGGGAGACCTTGAGCTCGATGTCGTCCATTGCCCGGGGCATACGCCGGGCCATGTCGTCTTCCATCATGAGCCGAGTAAGTTCGCCATGGTGGGGGACGTGCTGTTCCAGGGCGGAATTGGCCGCTGGGACTTCCCGCGGGGCAATCTGGCGGATCTCGTCGATTCGATAACCCGGAAGCTCTGGCCGCTGGGTGACGATGTCACGTTCGTTCCCGGTCACGGCCCGATCAGCACGTTCGGGGATGAGCGGCGGACGAATCCCTATGTCGGGGATGTTGCGCTGGAGCGGGGGCTTCCGGGCTGAAGCGGCCGGGCTTTGGTACTCTTGAGAGGGGCGGCGTCGATGCGCCGCCCCTTTTTGATTCTCAGAACCGTCCCAGCGCGATCAGCAGCGCCATGACCGACAGCCCGAGCAGCGTCAGCACTGTAATGATAACGCCGCCTACCCGCAGCAGGTTGGGCTTGCCGATGTCCATTCCAAGAGCGTGTGCCACACGGCCCAGCATGAAGATCGAGCCGGCGATCGCCAGCCAGGGGCCGGCCTTGCCCGTCATCTCGATCGCGGCGACGAGGATCAGCAGGAAGGGAGTGCTTTCCACGAAATTCGGCTGCGCGCGCATGCGGCGGCCCAGGCGTTCGTGACCGCCGTCGCCGAAGAGCACCTTTTCGCGCATGCGCAATTGTCCGATCCGCACTATATGCCAGAAGGTGATGACACCGGCGGCGGCCGCAAGGCACAGTGTGGTCTGCAGAATCATTGGTGCAATTTCCTCTTTGTCGATTTCGCGTTCATGCGGCGGGGCGGAACGGGTTGCAACTCGTGTGAAATCGGTTATAGGCGCGCCTTCGCAAGCCGCCGGTCCGCGAACACGGTTTCCGGCGGCCTTTTTGACATTCAATTCCAGGAACAGGTGCCGAAATGGCTGTCCCTAAAAGAAAAACGTCCCCGTCTCGCCGGGGCATGCGCCGCAGCCACGATGCTCTGCAGGTTGAAGCGTTCCACGAATGCCCCAACTGCGGTGAGCTGAAGCGCCCGCACAACCTCTGCAACGCTTGCGGCCACTACAATGGTCGTGAAATCGTCGCGGTTGAAGTCTAAGATTACGACGATTCCCGGAGAGTGCCCATGAGTCTGCCGCGTATCGCGATCGATGCGATGGGCGGCGACGAGGGCGTGCGCGTCATGATTGAGGGCGCTGCGCTCGCGCGCCGTCGTCATGATCGTTTCAAGTTCCTGCTGGTCGGTGATGAGCCGCGGATCAAGGCCGCGCTCGAAAATCATCCGAATCTCAGGGCTTCTTCCGAGATTCTGCATACCGAAGGCGTTATCAGCGGTGAGGATAAGCCCAGTCAGGCCTTGCGCCGGGCCAAGGGCACCTCGATGGGACGCGCGATCGAGGCGGTGAAGGCGGGTGACGCCGGAGCCGCCGTCAGCGCCGGCAACACCGGCGCGCTGATGGCGATTTCCAAGCTGACCTTGCGGACCATGCCCGGAATCGATCGCCCGGCGCTTGCAGCCCTGCTGCCGACGCTTGGGGACAACGATCTTGTCATGCTCGATCTCGGCGCCAATGCCGAGTGCGATGCCCGCAACCTCGTGCAGTTCGCGATCATGGGTGCTGCCTATGCCCGCGTCGCCACGGGGCGTGAGCAGCCGCGCGTGCGTCTTCTGAACATCGGTTCGGAAGAAACCAAGGGCACTGATATGCTGCGCGAAGCGGCGGCGACCCTCAAGAAAGCGGCTGGCGACCTGTCGATGTCTTTCGACGGGTTCACCGAAGCGGACAAGCTCGGCAGCGGTTCGATGGATGTCGTCGTAACCGACGGATTCTCGGGCAACATCGCTCTGAAGGCGGTCGAGGGTACGGCGCGATTCGTGGCGGACCTGCTGCGGCGCGGATTTACCAGTTCGCTCCGCTCCAAGATCGGTTTCCTGATCTCGAAGCCTGCTACCGAGCTGCTCAAGCACCACCTCGATCCCAATAACCATAATGGCGCGGTCTTCCTGGGCCTCAACGGTATTGTCGTGAAGAGCCATGGCGGCGCGAATGCCGCAGGCGTCGCAAATGCCGTGGCGGTGACCGCGCGGCTCCTGGAGGAAAACGTGACCGAGCGGATATCCGCCGACCTTGCCCGCGTGGGCGGGGCGTCCCTGCGCAAGTCGCGTGTCCAGGAAGAGAGTGCCTGATGATTCGTTCGGTTCTGGTCGGTACGGGTTCCGCCCTGCCGCGCCGCTCGGTCAGCAACGCGGAACTTGCCGAACAGGTTGATACGAGCGACGAGTGGATCGTCGAGCGTACCGGCATTTCCAACCGGCACATCGCCGCGCCCGACGAGACCACGTCGAGCCTGGCAACGGATGCCGCACGCAAGGCGATTGAGGCTGCCGGGATCGACGCCTCCTCGATCGACCTGATCGTGCTTGCCACGGCAACACCCGACCAGACTTTTCCGGCAACGGCTACCATCGTTCAAAGCAACCTCGGTTGCCGGGGCGGAATCGCTTTTGACGTGGCAGCGGTGTGCTCTGGATTCCTTTACGCCGTGGGCGTTGCCGATTCGATGTTGCGCTCCGGCATGGCCAAGCGTGCGCTGGTAATCGGTTCGGAAACGTTCAGCCGCATCCTCGATTGGGAAGATCGCACCACTTGTGTCCTGTTCGGAGATGGTGCGGGAGCAATCATCCTCGAAGCGCAGGAGCAGGACGGTGATGCGCCGCGCGGCGTTCTTGCCACGCGTCTTCATGCTGACGGTGCGCATAACCAGCTCCTTTATGTCGACGGCGGTCCGTCAACCACGGGGACGGTCGGCAAGCTGCGCATGAAAGGCCGCGAGGTCTTCCGCCATGCCGTGGTCAATCTGGCTGAGGTCCTTAACGAAGTCCTTGAAGAAGCTGGTCTTTCTTCAAACGATATCGATTGGCTCGTGCCCCATCAGGCCAATGCGCGCATTCTGGAAGCCACCGCCAGGAAGCTTGATCTTCCACGTGAGAAGGTCGTCATGACGGTGGGGCAGCATGCCAATACCTCGGCAGCTTCGGTCCCGTTGGCGCTGGATCAGGCGGTTCGCGACGGACGAATTGTCCAGGGCGATCTGGTCGTTCTGGAGGCGATGGGCGGCGGTTTCACCTGGGGCGCCAGCCTGATCCGGATGTGAATTTGCTCCGGTATGGGGGAGTGCCCGCAATTGCTGCGTGCGGCATTGCTTTTCCCGCATTTTTTCATATTATCTTCGTGGGGGTTTGTCGCACGGAGGGGATGCGGGACTGATGCGTTCCACGGACACACTGACGAGGGCGGAGATCGCTGAAGCCATCCACAGGAAGCTTGGACTGTCCAGGTCCGAGTCGCTTGCGATGGTCGAAGCGATATTGCAACACATGTCGGAGGCCCTCGCCGAGGGCGAAAACGTTAAGATTTCCGGGTTCGGAACTTTTCTCTTGCGCGATAAGGGCGAGCGGATCGGACGTAATCCGAAAACCGGGGTCGAAGTGCCTATCACGCCGCGCCGGGTCATGACTTTCCGGGCAAGCCAGATGCTGAAGGACCGCATTACTGGCTGATTGCGGCCAGGAATGCGGAGATTTTAGCCATGGCAGCAAGTGAAGCGGGCGGCGAAACCGGTTCCGGATTCGACCCTTTTGGCTTTGACGATGGCAAGGCGCCTGATGCGCTGCGCACGATCGGCGAGGTGACCAAGGCGTTGGGCATCCGGCAACATGTCCTGCGCTACTGGGAAGAGCAGTTTCCGTCGCTTCAACCCATCAAGCGTAGCGGCAATCGTCGCTATTATCGGCGCGAGGATGTCGTGCTGATCGCGGCGATCGACCGGCTGGTCAATCGTGAGGGTTATACCTTGCGCGGCGCCCGGATGGCGCTTGAAGAGCAGCCGGCCACGGGCTTGGCCACGGCGTCCATTTCGGTCGGCGTCGACCCTTCCACGAATCCGAAGCCTGTAGAAGCTATCGACGCTTTCGAAAACGCGCTGCACCAAATTCGCGAGCGATTGGCCCAGGCCCTCGTCGAGGTGTGAGGCGGGCTTGCCCGCTATTCAGAATTGAATGTCCGGTCCCAGTTCGGGGTCTAGATCCCGGGGACGGGTCAGGTGGGCGAGGCGCCCGATGCCTTCGCGGATCTGGTCCCAGGAATCGATGTCCAGTTCCAACACCGCATATGCAGCGGTGGGAAACTTTTCTTCGACCACATCGCGCATCGGACTGCTGCCGTCATCCGGCACGAGGTCGAAGATCAGATCTTCCAGTCCGGGGTTGTGGCCAACGAGCATGATCGAACGCGGGTCACCCGTCTGTTCGCGCAGCAAGTCTATCAGCGTTGCCGAACTTGCAAGGTAGATGCGGCGGTCCCAGGTGATGGGCGGCATCTCACCTGCAGCTTCGCCTGCGAGTTCGATCGTCTGCGTGACGCGGACGGCAGGCGATGCGAGGACGCGGTTCCAGCCTATTGCATGATCCCGGATGTGCAATCCCATCAAGGCCGCGCCTTTTCGCCCGCGCTTGTTCAGCGGGCGATCGAAATCCCGCAGGCGGGCGTCGTGCCAGTCGGACTTGGCATGTCTGAAGATTCCGAGAGTTTTCATCGAGTAGTTCGGTTCACACTAGTTCGGGGTCAAACGGAAGGTCGGGCCGCATCGCTCTGCTTTTCGCTTTCTCCTGAAACATTCCAGGCGACGCGATGCAAGGCTTCCTCCAGCGAAATTCGAAGCACCGGCGTTCCTTCAGGGAAAGCGCTCAGCAATCGCGAGGGGAAGGCTGAGGAGAGGACGACGAAATGCCCGCGATCGCCGCGACTGCGGATCAGGCGTCCAAAAGCCTGCGCCAGTTTTGCGCGGATCAGGCTGTCGTCATAGGCGGAGCCGCCGCCGGCAACGCGCCGGGCACGGTGCAGGATGGTGGGGCGCGGCCAGGGCACTTGCTCCATCACCACCAGTCGCAGCGATTCGCCCGGCACGTCCACGCCGTCGCGCAAGGCATCGGTGCCAAGCAGGGATGCGGCCGGATCGTCGCGGAAGATATCCACCAGCGTGCCGGTGTCGATGGGGTCGACGTGCTGCGCATAGAGAGGCAGGCCGCGCGGCGAGCCGGTCGGCAATGCGGCCATGGACGGCGCGTAAACGGCGGATGGCGGTGAACAGGCCGAGTGCGCCTCCACCTGCCGCTTCGATCAGCCGCGCGTAGGCGCCGGCGAGCGCGGGAATATCGCCGCGAGGCACATCGTTGACGATGAGGACTTCGGCCTGTGCAGCATAGTCGAAGGGGCTGAGATGTTCCGAAAGCTTCGGGGCAACGTCGATATGACGGACGCCCGAGCGCGCGATGGCCTTGTCCCAGTTCTCGCCGTCACGCAGGGTTGCCGAGGTCATCACGACGCCGTGTGCCGGTTCGAGAACGACGCTGGCGAAAGGCTTCATCGGATCGAGCCAGTGACGGTGGATGCCGACATCGTATTCGCGCGCTTCCGAACGATCGAGCGCCAGCCAGTCCACAAATTCGGGATCGGCGGGGCCGGCGAGTCTGCCGAGCATCGCTTCCCAGGCCAGAAGGATATCCACACGCCAGCCGAGCGATTGCCGGGCTCCTTCGATGCGCGCTCGGCCGGGACCGTCAAGCCAGTCGGGCCCATCTTCCATCAGCGCTTCCAGCCTCAGGCCGAGACGGACGAGAGGTTGACGTAGTTCGCCCAGGGCCTCGCGTGCGGCTTCCGCGATCTCGACGAAGGCGCCGTCCAGTCCGGCTGCCTCGGTTTCGAGTCCGTAGCCGGCTTCCTGTCCGCCGCTCTCGTCGCGGGCGTAGACGGTTGCGCGCACGGCGGCGAGCAGTTCTTCGATCGGGCCGGAGGGCGCGCCTTCGGTGAGGCGCTGCATCCAGCCATCGCCGGGAAGCGCTTCGGCCGCGGCGCGGGCGGCGTTGATCGCCTTTGCGCCCGCTTCGTCATAGCTGGCGACATCGGCGAGCCGGGCGGAGAGGCCGCGCCGTCGTCCCCGCGAGGCTTTTTCCGGCCCGATTACCCAGCGGCGAAGTTCGATCGCCTCGGCGCCGGTGAGCGCGGCGGCGAACGTTGAATCGGCGGCGTCGAAGACATGATGGCCTTCGTCGAAGACGATCCGGGTCGGCCGGGCAGCGTGGTCGCGGCCGCGCGCGGCGTTGATCATGACGAGTGCATGATTGCCGATCACGAGGTCGGCCCCGGCGCTGGCCCGTGCGGCACGCTCGATGAAGCACTTCCGGTAGTGCGGGCAGCCGGCATAGACGCATTCGCCGCGCCGGTCGGTGAGGGCTGTGATGCCGCGTTGACGGAACAGGGTACCGAGCCAGCCCGGCAGGTCCCCGCCGATCATGTCGCCGTCCTGTGTATAGGCCGCCCAGCGCGCGACGAGTTGCGCCATGATTGCCGCGCGCCCGGCGAAGCCGCCCTGCAGGGCATCCTCGAGATTGAGCAGGCAGAGATAGTTCTCGCGGCCCTTGCGAACGACGACGGGCTGGCTGCCGTCCGCGCGCCGTTCCGGCCATGCGCGGCGGCTCTCCTTGCGGAGCTGGCGTTGCAGTGCCTTGGTGTACGTGGAAACCCAAGTGGTGCCGCCGGACAATTCGCTCCATAGCGAAGAGGGGGCCAGATAGCCGAGCGTCTTGCCGATTCCGGTACCTGCCTGCGCGAGCAGGACGTGCGGGCGTCCGGAGGATTGGCGCGGGGCAAATGCAGCCGCGGCTTCTGCGGCATAGGCCTGCTGGGTGGGGCGCTGCTCCGCGCCGCTGCCCGTCAGCCGCGCCAGGCGCTGGAGTACTTCATCTTTTTCCAGCGTAATCTGCCGGGGTTGTGGAAGTTCGGGGCTTTCCTCCCATTCGGGCAGGCGCGTGAACAGCCAGCGTTCGGCGCGTTCGGGACGAGCGATGCGCGATTCCAGCAGCTTCGACCATGGCCAGCGCATGCGGACGAGCGATTGTAGCAACGTCCATGCCCCTTCCCGTTCGGGCCAGGTCGGGCTCTCGCAAATGGCGAGCAGGGCGCCGGCGGCTTCCTGAAGCAGGCGCGGGACGTCGGCATCGTCTTTCGGGATTTCGAGATCGAGCGCCTGGCCGAGACCCTTGGGCGTCGGCACGACGAAACGCGCAGGATGCACGAAGGCGTAGAGTTCGAGCAGGTCGAGGCCGGACAGGTCGGGATAGCCCAGTCGCGTGGCGACCAGGGGAGCGTTGAGGATCAGCAGCGGCGTGTCTGCCGCCGCCATCACCGATTCGCCCTTCGAGACAGGCCGGGTGTTGCCGGACCCGTCGCGAAGCCACGAGCCGCCGTGGCTGGCATGGAGTGCGGGAAGGGGCAGGGCGGCCATGCCGATCGTCTTAGGCAAGCTGCGGACAAAAGGGAAACCTTGCGAAGCCGGCTATCGTCGAAAACCGCAGTGTCGGAACAAAAAATACATCAAGATACATTTTAGGCTCTTGCGAATTTCCCTTTAAGATATATTTTGAGGCCATCATGAATTGGAAAGAAATCGAAATGAGAGATATGCATTCTCACAAGCGCGGCAGGGGCCGCGATCATGGCCATGGCATCGAGCGTGGTGAGGGCCGTTGCAGCCGTCGCGGGCATCATCGCGAGCACTATTCTTCGGACGAGTTCGCACTGCGCGGCATGCGTGGCGCGGCGGGTTCGGAATGGGCCGAGGGCCCGATGGCGACAGCTTTGGCGAAGGTTTCGGCGGCGGATTTCCCGGCGGCCGGGGACGCGGGCGTGGCGGCCGGGGCGAAGGCTTTGGCGGATTTGGCGGCGGTTTCGGCGGCGGATTTGGAGGGGGTCCGGGTGGTGGACGCCGCAAACGGTTGTTCGATCAGGCCGAACTCCAGATCCTGCTGCTAGCCTTGATCGCCGAGACGCCGCGCCATGGCTATGACCTGATCCGCGAGATCGAAGGGCTGTCGGGTGGAGATTATGCGCCCAGTCCGGGCGTCGTTTACCCTGCGCTCACTTACATGGAGGAATCCGGGCTGATCGCGCCGGCTAGCGGTGAAACCTCCCGCAAGTCCTATGAAGCAACCGAGCAGGGCAAGGCCCAGGCAGAAGCGGATGCCGATAAGGCGGTTGCATTGAAGGCACGGCTTTCGGCTCTTGCCGAAGCGCGCGAGAAGGTTGATCCCGCTCCGGTGCGCCGGGCGATGCATGCGCTGAAAATCGCGATGTTCGACCGGCTCTCGAAAGATGGCGCCAATCGGGATGTCATCCTGCAGATCGCAGATGCACTCGACGAGGCCACTCGCAAGATCGAAAGGATCGAGGGATGAACAGCATCGCTACCCGTGTCGCGACCGAAAGCGGTGGCAAATACGTCCGTCAGCTTTGCAAGCACTGGAGCCATAAGCTCCAGACCGAAGTGGATGGTGATACCGGAACCGTGACCTTTCCTTCCGCCGTGGCCGTCATGGCTGCGGACGAGGGCGGTATCGCGATCACCATTACCGGTGAGAAGCGCGAGGATGTAGAGGGCCTGACCGACGTGGTCGCCCGCCACATCGATCGCTTTGCTTTCCGTGAGGCCCCGCTCGCCTACGACTGGCAGTGGCAGGAAGCTTGAGTTCTCGCGTCATCCCGGACCTGATCTTCCATTGCCGACGATTGGAGATGCTTCGCTGCGAGCGATGAGTCTCTTTGAGAGCGGCCTTCGATCAGGTTCGGGATGAGGGCACTTTCGAGGGCGAGGCGCATGCCTTCTTGCTTGCGAAATGCGCGCTTTTCGCCAAAGAGCGCTGCCATGACTGAAAACGCCCTGATTGAAGCCGCACGCGTGTCCAAGGCCTGGCCCTTCCAGGAGGCCCAGAAGCTCCTCAAGCGTTATCCGAACGGCAAACCCGGCGATGCGCCGATGCTGTTCGAGACCGGCTACGGTCCGTCGGGCCTTCCGCATATCGGCACTTTCCAGGAAGTCCTGCGTACTACGCTCGTCCGCCGTGCCTACGAAGCGCTGACGGGCGGAGCGCCGACCCGTCTTGTCGCCTTTTCGGACGACATGGACGGCCTTCGCAAGGTCCCCGACAATATCCCGAACGGGGAAGTGCTCGCCGCCAACCTCGGCAAGCCGCTTAGCCGCATACCCGATCCATTCGGCACGCACGAAAGCTTCGCGCATCACAACAACGCGATGCTGCGCGACTTCCTCGATCGCTTCGGCTTCGATTACGAGTTCGTCTCGGCCAGCGATCGCTACAACTCCGGCGAATTCGACGCAGCGCTGACGCGCGTGCTCGAATGCAACCAGGCGATCCTCGATGTCATGCTGCCGACGCTGCGCGAGGAGCGCCGCAAGACCTATTCGCCCGTGCTGCCGGTTTCGCCCACCAGTGGTGTTGTGCTCCAGGTCCCGGTCGAAGTGCTCGATTCCGCCACCGGCCTGATCCGTTTTACGGACGAGGATGGCACCGTCGTCGAGCAGTCCGTATTCGGAGGAAAGGCCAAGCTCCAGTGGAAGGTCGACTGGGCCATGCGTTGGTATGCGCTGGGTGTCGATTACGAGATGTGCGGCAAGGACTTGACCGACTCGGTGACCCAGTCCGGCAAGATCGTGCAGATTCTGGGCGGTCGTAAGCCGGAGGGGCTGATCTACGAGCTGTTCCTCGACGAGAATGGCGAGAAGATTTCGAAGTCGAAGGGCAACGGTCTCACCATCGAGCAGTGGCTGACTTATGGCACGGAGGAGTCGCTGGGCTTCTACCTGTTCCGTGAGCCCAAGAGCGCCAAGCAACTTCATGTCGGGGTGATCCCCAAGGCTGTCGACGAGTATTGGCAGTTCCGCGGCAATCTGGCCGGTCAGGCGCTCGACAAGCAACTCGGCAATCCCGTGTGGCACCTGCTGCGCGCGAATGGTGAAGATGCAGGTGCCGGCGACACTGTGCCGGTGACGTTCTCGTTGCTGCTCAACCTCGTCGGGGTTCTCGGCGCGGAGGCGACTGCAGAGCAGGTCTGGTCCTATCTCGGCAACTATGTCGCCGATGCCACGCCCGAGGCGCACCCGGAACTGGGGGAGATGGTCCGCGCCGCGCTCGCCACCAATCATGACTTCATTGCACCTACCCTGAAGCGCCGTGCGCCGACTGCGAACGAGGCCGAAGCGCTGAAGGTGCTGGACGCCGAACTGGAGAAGGCCGGCTCGGAAGCGACCGCAGAAGCGCTTCAGAACGTGGTCTACGAGATCGGCAAGAACGAGACCTATCAGTTCGAGACGCTGCGTGACTGGTTCAAGGCGCTTTACGAAACGCTGCTCGGTTCTTCGCAGGGGCCGCGCATGGGCAGCTTCATTGCCCTTTACGGCGTGCCTGAAACGCGCAAACTGATCGCGGAGGCCCTTTCGGCCGCTGGCTGAACGGAAAGATCGGGGCCTGAATGCACAAGAACCCCAAGACGCCCGAGGAACTCGCCGAAGAGCTGCTAGGGCGTCGGTTCGATGATCTCGACAGGGAGGACCGGGAGGTCCTCGACCGCATTGCGACCGGCAGTATCGTTGGCCCCAATGCCGATGAGCTGGCCGCGCTTCATGCAACCCGCGCGGACCGGCTGGCCGACCGGGTGGCGGCGGTCGGCGGAAGCTGGGGCTTCATCATCGCTTTCGGCGTGGTGCTGTTCGGCTGGATGCTGCTGAACAGCACGATCCTTCAGGCGATCGGAATCAAGCCCTTCGACGCCTACCCCTACATTTTCCTGAACCTGATGCTTTCGATGCTGGCCGCCATCCAGGCGCCTGTCATCATGATGAGTCAGAACCGGCAGGCCGACAAGGATCGGATCACCGCGCGGCACGACTATGAGGTCAATCTGCGCACGCAGCTTGAGATCATCCGGCTGCACCGGCGTTTCGATCATCTCATGGAGTATCTGGAGGCTCGCCGCTCGGCCGAAGACGGCGAGGAGTGTTAGGTCTTTAACTCATGACCCGGTGCCATCGCGTTCAGGACCAGCAACGCGCGCGGAACCACTTCGTGACGACATACTTTACGCCGCGCACCACGGGCCGCGCGGCATGCATGGTCAGGGGGTTGGGAGTACCGTCAGGCAGGGCATTGTTCCAGATCAGGAGCGTTCCCGCGATCGGTTGAACCTTGAGGCCGAGGTGGACGAAGTCCGTCATCCCGCCTTCGTCCACGGTGTTGAGATAGATCATCGCCGTCCAGCTTCGCTGTCCGCCATTACGCTTTTCGCGCGGCCAGTAGTGCGCGCTCGTGTCGAACCAGTCCCAATGCTCGTGGTAGAACTCGCCTCGATTGTAGCGCTGACCCTGCGCGGATTCGCCGCAGGCGCGATCGATCCCGGTGAGTTCGCTCAGTTTCGTGTCGAGTGCGCGGACGACAAGGTCGTTCGGATCGATGTCGCCCGAAAAACTCGTGCGGTAGCCTTCCCAATCCTTTTCTTCGGCCAGGAGGGAAGGGCAGGCGACAGCGTCTATCAGGCCGATGAGATGGGAGCAGTGCACCGGCGAGAGGAATTGCTCGGCCGTGTAGATTTCCGCCCCTTCCACCGGAACGCGCCTTATCGCCGGGCTCTCGGACAATCGCCCGCGCACGCTGCTGCCTATCCTCGTCAGGGTTTCGCTGTCCGGATGGATGGTTTTCTGCATGAAGGCAGGCAGACTACGCGCGCGGGCGGGGTCAATCAATTGCTGCTATTCACAAAGTTGTGGCTGAATTGCTGGGCTCAAGAAAAACGCCCCCGGATCATGCGATCCGGGGGCATCAGGGATTCTACCAGAAGAAGTCGTAGATCACGTCGACCACTTCGCCGGAATAGGTATCTACCAGCAGTACGTCGTCGTAATAGCGGACCCAGCGATAAGGGCCGTAGACCGGCGGCAAACGGTAGGACCACGGATCGTCCAGCCAGTAGTTGCTGCCATAGAACATCGAGCCCAGGGTAAAGCCAATGCTCAGGCGGCGGTACGAATAGCCTCGATAGGGCGCATAGTAACCGCCGATATGATAGGCCGAGCGATTGCGGTCGCGGTAGCGCTGCCAGTCGTAACGGTTGTCGCGGCGCCAGTTATCGCGATCCCAGCGGTGGTTGTCGCCATTGGACCAACGACGATCGTTGTCCCGGCGATCCTTGCCCCATGCGTTGCGGTCGGGACGATTGTCCTTGCCATTCCAGGCGGGCCGATCGTCCGGCCGGTCGTTCCCCGGACGGGTGCCCGGACGGCCATCCGGGCGCCCATCGGGGCGATCACGGCCATTGCCAGCGTTCCAGCGCCGATCGTCGTCGCGGCGGTCGGCATCGCCGCGGTCAATATTGCCCTTGGCTCTTTGCCAGGCGCTAGGGGTGCCGTTTCCTTGCCAGCGGTTGCCGGATTTCCAATTCGGCTGCTGATCGGGGCGCTGCTGACCCTGCTGCGGAGGGCGGGCGTTCGACCAGGAGCGATCCCCTTGCTGCTGGGGGACGGGACGGGCCTGCTGCTGGCGCTGATCGTTTCCGCGCCATGCGGACTGGGCCTGAGGGCGCTCGGGCGCCTGCGGGCGTGCCATGTCGGGCCGGGCCTGCTGCATCTGCGGGCGCGGGGCTTCGGGGCGCGGTGCGGGGCGAGACGCGCCGCCGTTTCCGCTGGGGCGTTCTCCACCGCTGCGCTCCTGCCGGGGCGCGCGATCCTGGCGGGGCTCCGCCATTGTGGCTGCGGGAAGGGCCAGGCCTGCTACAGCAATCGCCATTGCGCCGATCGCGCCCGCAGAGAGAAGCCTGCTCGCCTTCAGAGTATGTTCCTTTTTCATTTTTCCGGTCTCCAAACCGGATTTGCCGCCCGGCGATGGCGGTTCATCCTGAGTGTATTCCTATATGAGATGCGCTGTCGCAGAGGTGAACCGTGGTAATGCCTTCTGTTCATCTTCAGTGCTACCGAAATGAACAAGCCGCCGCCCCGGAGTTTCCGGAGCGACGGCTCATGTTCTTCCGCCGAAGCTGTTCAGCGAAGTGCCGAAATCAGCGCGTCAGCTTCTTGTAGGCGAGGCGGGTCGGGCGATCCGCGGCGTCGCCAAGGCGGCGGCGCTTGTCTTCTTCATAGGCCTCGAAGTTGCCTTCGAACCATTCGACGTGGCTGTCGCCCTCGAACGCGAGGATGTGCGTGGCGAGACGGTCAAGGAAGAAGCGGTCGTGGCTGATGACCACGGCGCAACCGGCGAAGTTCTCGATCGCTTCCTCGAGCGCACCGAGCGTTTCGACGTCGAGGTCGTTGGTCGGTTCGTCGAGCAGGAGGACGTTGCCGCCCAGCTTCAGCATCTTGGCCATGTGGACGCGGTTGCGTTCACACCCGAGAGCTTGCCGACGTTCTTCTGCTGGTCGGCGCCCTTGAAGTTGAACGCGCCCACATAGGCGCGGGTCGACATGTCGTGGCCGTTGACCTTCATGTAGTCGAGCCCGTCGGAGATTTCCTCCCAGACGTTCTTCTTGGGGTCGAGGTGGTCGCGGCTCTGGTCGACGAAGCCGAGGTGCACGGTCGAACCGATGTCGATCGAACCCTCGTCCGGGGTTTCCTTGCCGGTGAGCAGCTTGAACAGGGTCGACTTGCCGGCGCCGTTCGGGCCGATCACGCCGACGATGCCGCCCGGCGGCAGGATGAACGAAAGGTTCTCGAACAGCAGCTTGTCGCCGTAAGCCTTCGAGATATCCTTGACCTCGATGACCTTGCCGCCAAGTCGCTCGGGCACCTGGATGACGATCTGCGCCTTGCCGGGCTTGCGGCCGGACTGGGCTTCCTGGAGCTGCTCGAACTTGCGGATACGCGCCTTGGACTTGGTCTGGCGGGCCGCAGGCGTCTGCCGCATCCACTCCAGTTCGTCCTTGAGCGCCTTCTGGCGGCCGGATTCCTCGCGGTCCTCCTGCTCCATGCGCTTGGACTTCTTCTCGAGGTAGGTCGAGTAGTTGCCCTCGTAAGGGAAGTACTTTCCGCGGTCGAGTTCGAGGATCCAGTCAACGACGTGGTCAAGGAAGTAGCGGTCGTGGGTGATCATCAGCACCGCGCCCGCGTATTCCTTGAGGTGGTTTTCCAGCCATTCGACGGATTCTGCGTCGAGGTGGTTGGTCGGTTCGTCAAGCAGCAGGATCGAGGGCTTCTGGATCAGCAGGCGGGTCAGCGCGACGCGGCGCTTTTCACCGCCCGAGAGCTTGTCCACCGGCCAGTCGCCCGGCGGGCAACGCAGTGCTTCCATGGCGATTTCAAGCTGGTTGTCGAGCGTCCAGCCGTCAACCGCATCGATCTTGCCCTGAAGGTCGCCCATCTCTTCCATCAGGGCGTCGAAGTCCGCGTCTTCCGGCGGATCGGCCATGAGGTTCGAGATCTCGTTGAAGCGGTCGACGAGGTCGGCGGTTTCGCGTGCGCCGTCCTTGACGTTCTCAAGCACGCTCTTGCTTGTATCGAGCTCCGGTTCCTGCTCGAGGTAGCCGACGGTGATGTTCTCGCCCGCCCAGGCTTCGCCCGTGTAATCGGTGTCGATGCCGGCCATGATCTTGATCAGGGTCGACTTGCCTGCGCCGTTCGGGCCGACGATGCCGATCTTGGCACCCTGGTAGAACTGCAGGTTGATGTCGGACAGCACCGGCTTGGGGGCGCCGGTGAAGGTCTTGGTCATGCCCTTCATGACGAAGGCGTATTGGGCAGCCATCGGTTTCCTCTGGAAATAGGATCTGGATCTGAAAAGTTGCGCTCGCTCTACAGGTGCGAGGCCCCGTTGCCAAGGGCAGGGCCGGACGCCCGGAGCGTGTGGCGCGCCAGTTTACACGGAACGTCCGAAATGTGTCGTGCCGCCGGATTTTCAAGTGGCCGCCATCTGCTGAAAACAGCAGGAAATGCCGGTCGGCCACGACAGGAGGGTGTGAACTTCGGGCAAACGGGAATGTGAAGGGCCATTGGAAGCGGGTTTCGCGGAGAGAGAATGGTCTCGATCCTCTCAGAATTGCGCCGGGTAGGAAAGCGGCCGGCCAGGCCGAGGGCGACAAAGGGGCTTGATCGCAAAGCCGGCAGCGGGCAGGGCCTTGCCCCCCCCTATCCGATCCCCGACGGAGAAAAAATGCAGAAATTACTAAAGGTTGTCACCGTGTTTGTGGTTGCCGGAGCGGTGATGTTCGGTGGCCGCTGGTACATGTATGTCGCTCAGGGCGATACGCCTTACGATGAAGTCGGCATCGCGCTGAACGGCTATGCCCCCTCGCCGCTACGCAGTTGGGGATGCCACAAGATGCAGGCACGCTTCCCGGGCCAGTTGCCGCCCTATGGCTGCGGCACCCCCGATGGCCGCAACTGGCTGTAGCAGGAACCAAGGGACATGAGCGCAATGCACATCCGGCAGGACGATCCCACGGCGGCCCATGTCGCTCCTTTGCTGGAGCATCATCTTCGCGAATTGCAGGAGGTCATGGCCGAACATGCCTTCGCACTCGATGCGAGCGGCCTCTCGGTGCCGAGCGTGACCTTCTGGACGGCGTGGAACGGAGAGATGCTGGCCGGTTTCGGCGCGCTCAAGGAACTGGATGCGCGCCGGGGCGAGGTGAAGTCGATGCGTGCGGCGCCCTCCGCGCGCGGCACCGGCGTGGGGCGGGCCCTGCTCGCCCATATCGTCGAGCAGGCGCGGGCAAGGGGGTACAATTGCCTGTACCTCGAAACCGGCACGGCGCCGCTACATGTCCCGGCGATTTCGCTCTACCGGAGCGCCGGCTTTATCTCGTGCGAGGCATTTGCCGACTATGAGCCGAGCCCGCACAACCAGTTCATGCGGCTTGATCTGGTGCCCTGATCGAAACCCGGCTGGCCCCCCGGTCCGGGATCCAGATGGACCGGTTGGCAGGAGCGACGGGGCGCGTTAGGCATCTGTCATGCAACGCAGATTCTCCCCAGCGGCGCTTCTCGCCGCCTCCTCGCTCCTTGCCGCCGCTTCGCTCCCGGTTCCCGCTCTGGCCACGCCTGCCGAAGGCTCGGGCGTTGCCTGGGAAATCGTCGAGGGGCTGACCACCGAGATTGGTGCGCGGCTCGCCGGCTCGCCCGAAGAGGGGCAGGCCCGCCTCTGGGCAGAGGCCAAGCTCAACGCGCTGGGTTTCCAGAACGTCAAGATCGAGCCGTTCAAGACCCTCGTCTGGACGCGCGGAGAGGAACGCGCGAAGCTGACCGCACCTTATGCGCATGCGCTGGCGATCACGCCCTTGGCCTTTCGGCCCCCACGCCGGCCAAGGGCCTTCAGGCCGAACTCGTCTACTTCCCCACGCTCGATGCCCTGCGCGCGGCGCCGGACGGATCGCTCAAGGGCAAGATCGCCTTCGTGGACCACGCCATGCGCGCGGCGCAGGACGGCTCGGGCTATGGCCCTTACGGGGATGTACGCCGCCGGGGGCCGTCGATCGCTTCCCAGAAGGGGGCTTCGGCCATTGTCATCCGCTCGGCCGGTACCGACAGCCACCGCAATCCGCACACCGGCGTTACCGTATTTGCCAAGGACGTGGCCGCGATTCCGGCCGGCGCGGTCTCCAACCCCGATGCCGACCTGATCGCCCGCATCGCCAAGCGCGGCAAGCAGATGAAGATCGACCTGACGATGCTCGGCAAGCCGTTTCCCGATGCGCCTTCGGGCAATGTGATCGCCGACCTGCCGGGGCGCGACCCTTCGCTTCCGAAGATCGTGCTCGCCTGCCATCTCGATTCGTGGGACCTGGCGACGGGCGCGATCGACGATGCATCGGGTTGCGGCATCGTCACCGCAGCCGCGCTTGCCGCGCAGAAGGACGGCAAGACCCTGCGCACGATCCGCGTGCTCTGGGCGGGTAACGAGGAAATGGGCGTCACCGGCGGTGGCAGCAAGGCCTATGCCGAGATGCATGGCAATGAACCCCATGCCGTGGCGATGGAGAGCGACTTCGGTGCCGACAAGGTGTGGCAGTTCCGCCTGACCCTGGCCGAAAGCAACAAGGCCGTGGCCGAGAAGATCAAGGCCGCGCTCTGGCCGATGGGCATCGTCCAACACGACGGCGCGGCCACCGGCGGAGCGGACGTCTCGGCCATCATCGCCAGGCAGGAACTGGCGGTGGTCGATCTTGGGCAGGACGGGATGCACTATTTCGACCTGCATCACACGCCCGACGACACGCTCGACAAAGTCGATCCGGCAGCACTTCAGCAGAACGTCGATGCCTGGACGGCGGTGCTCAAGGTGATCGCCAATGAGCCGGGCGAGATCGCCCGAGTGCCCGGATCGAAGGGCGAAGGCTGACGGCGAGGGAAGGGGGCTATTGCCCCCTTCCTGTCGGCGGCGCCGCGATCGCGCCGGGAGACGGATGGCTTCGTCTTGCCGAGGTTGTACTACTTCATCGCCTGAATGAGGCCGGCAACTTCCACCAGCCGCCGCGCCTGTTCCAGGTGCAGCAGCTCTGTCATCTTGCCGTCCACCCGGATCGCGCCCTTGCCTTGGTTTTCCGGGAGGGCGAACGCCGCGATCACGGCCTGCGCCCATGCGAGATCGGTCTCGCTTGGGGAGAAGACGGTGTTGCAGGGCTCGATCTGGGCGGGGTGGATCAGGCTCTTGCCGTCGAAACCGAACATCAGCCCCTGGCGCGTTTCGGCCTCGAACAGGTCAATGTCGCGAAATTCGTTGCATACGCCGTCGAGGATCGCGATCCCCTCGGCGCGTGCAGCGGCAACCGCCATCGACAGGAAGGGCAGGAACGGCGTGCGGCACGGCGTGAGCTGCGCGCGCATCTCCTTGGCAAGGTCGTTGGTGCCCATGATCCAGAGCGACAGCCGCGTGGTGCGGGCCATGGCGGCGATCCGGGGCAGGTTGCCCACGCTTTCGCAGGTCTCGATCATCGCCCAGAGCTGCATCTGCGGGGCCGCGCCAAGGAGCGCCGCATCGTACCGGGCGATGTCCTCGGGCGAATTGACCTTGGGGACGAGCACGGCCGCGGCCTGCGATCCGGCGATTGCGGCAAGGTCGGCCGCGCCCCATTCGGTATCGATGCCGTTTGCGCGGATCGCGACTTCGCGGTGGCCGAAGCCCCCTTCGGCAACGGCGGCGATGGCGGCGGCGCGGGCCTCCTCCTTCGCTTCGGGCGCCACGGCGTCTTCAAGGTCCAGCACCACCACGTCGCAAGGCAGCGTGCGCGCCTTGGCCAGGGCCTTGGCGTTGGAGGCGGGCAAATAGAGCGCGCTGCGGCGTGGCGATGGGCGGTATCGGAAGCTGAGGCGGTCATCGGTAGGGTTTCCTCGCAGTTGCCGGACGCATTGCGGAGAGGGGCCGGCAGGTCAAGGCTGCCCGGGCGCTGACCACGGGGGCGATTGGCGCGGGGCGGAATTCGCGCCACGGACAAGCGAGAGGTTATTCGGTGATGCAATCGTTTGAAACATGCGCTAACGACTGATTCGTCGTTAACGATCGTTCGCATGAGTGATCGAATTAAGCGTGAGCCGGAACTTTTCGGCTGCTGCTGCGATAGCCCTTTACGGGTCGCATATCGTCCCGCGACCGCTCCGGATACAGGCGCGGCGCGGGACGGTAATTTGCCCTCAGCCGGCCGGTTCCAGGATTTTTTCCAGGATTATTTCGCTTTCCTGCCATAGCTTTGCAGCCGCAACATTATCTTGCGCCTGAGCTGCCGGTTGCTCCTCCGCCAACTCGTGGAAATAGCGTCCGCCTTTGCCGCCTAGGTCCTCGGCAGTGGCCAGCCAGACGATCGTTCGCGCGGGTTGCTCGGGCGCTGCGCATTCGTTAGCGGCCATGTAGCTCTGCATCGCCTCGTCGCCGTGGCTGGCGAAGTTCGAACCGACCCGGCCGGGATGCATGGAAAGCGCGACAATACCCTTGTCGATCAGCCGGCGATCCAGTTCGCGCGTGAACAGCAGGTTGGCTAGCTTGGCCTGGCAGTAGGCGGCACTGGCGTCGAAGGCGGTTTTCATCATCAGATCGTACCAGCGCATCCCCGCGCAGGCGCGGTGCCCGCTCGACGAGACGGCGATCACCCGCACCAGTCCGGGAGGTGCATCCTCGGCCGCGCGTTCGAGCAGCGGCTGGAGTTCGCGCGTGAGCAGGAACGGGGCGAGGTGATTGGCCGCGAACGTGGATTCGAGGCCTTCGGACGTCTCATGCCATCCATCCCGCACGCCGCCCGCATTGTTGACGAGAACATCGACCTTGTCGGTCAACGCGCGAATTTCCCCTGCGACGCGGCGGACCTCGTGCATTTCGGCGAAGTCGCCCCGGAGCATGTCGATGCGGGCGGCTCCCGTTCCGGCAGCGCGGATTTCGGCCTCGGCCTGTTCGCAGCGGCGGGGGTCGCGTCCCGTGCCGATAACGTGCCAGCCCATGCGTGCGAAGGCCTGCGCGGTGGCCTTGCCGATGCCGGAACTGGCGCCCGTGACGACGGCGCATCGCTGGCGGGCATCGGACTTTTCGGCGGGCGGCTTGCTAAGGTCCGGCTGGCCGTCTGATTGCGACATTATCGTTACTCTCCCTTTGAATTCTCTCTCAGCGCGGCTCCGCGCCCCGGAGGAACAGCCGCACTGCGAAGCGTACCCTGCGATCCACATCCTGCGCCGGAAGCTCGTTCCCCGAAATCAGGAAACGTACGGGAGCGCTGACGACCATGCTCATGAAGACATTGGCCGAAAGCATCGCATCCTCAATGGCGAGTCGCCCGGCGAGGGTCTCTTCTTCCAGAAGCTCAGCGAGGAAGCGCACGGTGGGCAGGGCGGCGATCTCGTAATAGGTCTGGAAGATGTCCGGGAAGCGATAGGCTTCGGTATTGATGAGGCGCTGCAGCTTCACGCCTTCCGGCGTTCCGGCCAGCTGAATGCGCAGCAGCGCGATCCGCACGAGCGTTTCTTCAAGCGTATCGGCGCGCGTTGCCTCAATCGCCTCGGGGCTCGCCGCGCGGCATTCCGTTCCGCGGCGGATTGCGGCGCGGAACAGTGCGGCCTTGTCCGGGTAGCGAGCGTAGACGGTCCGCTTGGTCATGCTCACTTCGGCGGCGATGGCCTCGATGGTGGTGGGCTCGAACCCCTTTTCAAGGAAATTTTCGAAGGCGCAGTCAAGCAGTTGCGCGTGGCGGGCCTGCGCCTGTTCCCGCGTCGGGCGTCCCGCACGAACGGCGACTGGAGCGGAAGTGGCGGCTTCGATCACGTCGGTCTTTTCGGTCATTTCGGCATTGGAACCGATCGGGCTTGCGCTGCCAAGGGGACCGTGAATAATGAAACGCATTAGTTGCCATTAATCGAGTCGCGGGCCGATGTCCATCTGGACCGGGCCGCGAAGAAAAGAACGGGAGAGCACCAGATGGCCGAAGCCGCCGACAAACTCATGGCCCTTGTCGCCGATCCGCAGCGTTTTACCTTCAGCGCCGAAGAACTGCGGGCCACGCAGGTCGCCGCGCTCGATGAGCGTTTCCAGGAGCGCAAGGACCGTATCAGGCTGCTTGGCCTGCGTGCGCGTGACGCCGGGGTGGAGAGGATTGGCTCGGTTGCGGAGGTGGTGCCGCTGCTGTTCCCGCACACCGCCTACAAGTCCTACCCCGAGGGTTATCTGATCGAGGAGCGCTGGGACCGGCTGACCAAGTGGCTCGGCACGATTTCGCCCTATCCGATCGAGGGGCTGGAGCTTGATGGCATCACCGGGATCGACGACTGGATCGCGCGGCTGGCGGCGCTGGGCCATTTCATCTCGTGCTCCAGCGGCACCACCGGCAAGTCCGCCATGCTGATCGCCTCGCAGAAGGACATGGACTGGTCGAAAATCGATACGGTCAACGTCTTTGCTTGGGGTTCCGGCGTGGCGCCTGCGCAGGACCGCCTCATCGTCGGCTGCGCGCCGGTCGCCACGGTGCCCAAGAACGCGACGATAGCGCAAGCCCAGTACGAGGCTTTCGCCAATCCCGAGTATCCGCGCTGGAGCTATCCGGTGCCGCCGATCACCGTGGGGTCGCTGACCTCGATGGTGGTCATGCGCAAGAAGATCGCAGAGGGCACGGCGCGCCCCGAGGAGATTGCCGCCTTCGAGGAGACTTCTGCCGCGCGGGGGAGGGCAGTGGCCGACGCCATTCCGGCTACGGCGCAGTTCATAATCGAGAACCGCCATCGCAAGCTCCAGCTCTCGGGTCTCTGGAGCGGGCTATGGCAAGTGGCCAAGGCGGTGCGCGATGCGGGCTACGGCCGGGACGATTTCGATCCGGACAACTCGATCTACGTCGGTGGCGGGCTGAAGCGGGCACAACTTCCCGATGATTATAAGGAATATGTGTTCGATACTTTCAACATTCCCGAGGATCGTCACTTTCAGAACTATTCCATGCAGGAACTGAACTCCGGCATGCCGAAGTGTCGGGAGGGCGGGCGCTATCATGTGCCGCCGTGGGTGGTTCCGATCCTCCTGGACAAGACCGGTGACAATGCGCTCGATCATGGACAGGGCGAGATGGAGGGCCGCGCGGCATTCTTCGATCTTTCGCTAGACGGGCGCTGGGGCGGCATCATCACCGGGGACCGGATTTCGCTGGACTACAGCCCCTGCAAGTGCGGCAACCACGGCCCTTCGGTCCGGGACAACATCGTTCGTTACGCGGACCTGGAAGGTGACGACAAGATCGGTTGCGCCGGTACGGTCGATGCATATGTGCGAGGTGTGGCATGAACTCTGTTATCCAAACTATTGAAAATGAAGAACTCGTTTCCGCGCCGTTCTTCCTGCGCGGCGAAGTTCTTCACGGCACCGATGTGATCCAGACATCGCGCGACCTTGGCGTTACCTTCGCCACCCCGCGCATACCCTTCGACCGGGCTGTGCCGCCGCGTACCGAGGTGCCGCCCCTGCTCAATGTTCCGCTGGACGAGATCATCGACTTCCTAGTCGAGACCGGCCAGCGGCTTATCGCTACCGACAACGATCACATGCAGGAATGCATCGAGCGGATGTGCCGCACGCATATACTGCCGCGCGCGGTGGTGGAGAATACCGCCCGCCATGCCGCGGCCTATCTCGACAAGAAGGTGCTTCGGGCCGAGGTCGAGCAGAACTTCCCCGATCCGCGCGCACTTGATGAATGGGTACCCAAGGAGGATTTCACCGGCCGCAGAAGCTTCGTGCGCGCCTTCGCGCCGCGCCTGATCCATGTCTTGCCGGGCAATTCGCCCGGCGTGGCGGTAAAGTCGGTGGCGCAAGGCTCGATGGTCAAGGCGATCAACCTGTTCAAGATGAGCAGCGCGGACCCCTTCACCATGGTCGCGATCCTGCGGACCATGGCGGATATCGACCCGAACCATCCGATCGTCCGCTCGATGTCGGCGGTCTACTGGCGCGGGGGTGACGACGCGACCGAGCGCGTGCTCTATCGCCCGCAGTACTTCGACAAGATCGTGGCCTGGGGTGGCGGCGATGCTATAAACAATGTTATCAAATATTTGGGACCAGGATTTCAGCTCGTTTCGTTCGATCCCAAGACGTCGATCTCGTTCGTGGGGCGCGAAGCCCTGGTGGATGATGAAACGGTAGATCGGGTTGCGGATCTCTGCTCGGCGGACGTCATGACCCTCAATCAGGAGGCTTGCGTCGCCAGTCGCTTCCAATTCGTGGAAGGCAGCGAGGCGGACGTTGACCGTTTCTGCGAGCGTCTGCACCATCACGTCGCCCGGCGCGCCGCCGAAAGCGGCGATGTCCGCCCGCTGGACCGCGACATGCGTGAGGCGGTGGAGATGATGATCCTGATGGAGGACGAATACGGCGTCTGGGGCAGGACCGACGGCAAGGGGCTGGTGATCCGCTCGGATGAGCCGGTGGATTTCCATCCGATCAACAAGACCGCCAATGTCGTGCGGGTAGACAGTCTCGACGAGGCGGTGAAGTGGATCAACGTCGCCACGCAGACCGTGGGGTTCTACCCCTTCGACCGGATGGCGGACTACCGCGACCGGCTGGCGGCGGGCGGCGCGCAGCGCGTCGTCCATCTGGGCGAGGCGGGGCCTTCGACGATCGGCAACCCGCACGATGCGATGTATCCTCTCCACCGCTTCGTGCACTGGATGGCGCACGAGGATGGAAAGGCGCCGGGCTAAGGGGAATTGCCCGGGCGATACCGGCACGATGCCTGATGGCCTGCCGGTACGATCCTGTTACTCAAGCTGGAAAAGCGTGAATAACAGAAAAAGGGAGTTCGGCGATGAAGGGTGCAAGGCTGGCAACGCGTATCTGCGGGGTGATCGCAATCGCGGCTGGGGCTGCCGGGGTAGCCATGGGTCAGGCGCAAGTCGCGGCGCCTGCCCAGAGTTCGGTTTCCCCGTCCGATGCCAACAAGGTGGCGATGGCGGAGATAATGCGCCACGGCAGCTACTTTCCGCGAGGCGGCGCGCCGAACAGCCTGCTCTATAACCCGGCGCCCCCGGCACCCGGCTCCGCAGCCATGGCGCGGGACGAAGAGGCGGCGAAGGCGGCCCTCGCCCTGCATGGCACGCCGCGCTGGGAACAGGCCAAGATCGATGCCGATCTCTTTACGCCGAAACTCACCGATACGTTTTCCTGCGCTGCCGGTTTCCGCATCGGCGCGGACACCACCCTGCGGGTTCAGGCCCTGCTGTTCAAGGCCATGATGGACTTCGGCCTCGCCAGCTATCCCACCAAGAATCATTATAAGCGGGCGCGTCCGTTCATGGAAAACGGCAAGGCGATCTGCACGCCCGATCAGGAGGGGATCCTGCGCAAGGATGGCTCCTACCCCTCGGGGCACAGCGCCATCGGGTTCGGCATGGGGCTGATCCTTGCCGATCTGGTGCCTGATCGCGCCGGAGAACTGGTCGCGCGGGGGCGTGCCTTCGGGGAGAGCCGCCGGATCTGCAATGTTCATTGGCTGAGCGATGTCGAGGAAGGAAGGATCGTTGCGACCACTGTCTTCGCCCGTTTGAATGCCGAACCGGCTTTCACCGCCGATATCGCTGCTGCGCGGGCAGAACTGGCTGAAAAGCGCGCCTCGTTGCCCGTACCGGACTGCGCGCGAGAAAACGCGGCGCTGGCGATGTAATCGTACCGGCGAAACCTGCACGCGCCCAGGCTCTCGGCCCTATGCCGGTGCACGGGCGCGCGATAGGCAATGGTCAAAGACATTCGCAAAGGATCGAGAAAGACCATGGCCGTTGAAATCCTGCTCCCCAAGATCGGTTTCTCCATGCAGGAAGGGCAGATCGCAGAATGGCTCGCCCAGGACGGGGACGCGGTTTCCGAAGGTCAGCCGCTTTTCTCGCTCGAAGCGGACAAGTCGACCAACGAGGTGGAAGCGCCGGCTTCGGGCACGCTCAAGATCGTGGCCGCCATCGGTGAAACCTACGAGGTGGGAACCGTACTCGGCTACATCGAGTAAGCTGGGGTAATTCCAACCGATAATGGCAACGGGGAAGGGGGCTGGACAGGCCCTCTTTCCAGGTCCAGATTGCGCCGCATGCGCAAGACTCTTCCCGCCGTCGCCGCCGCTCTGGCTCTCGCTTTTTCTGCCGGTGCCGCCGATGCGGCGCTGCCGGTCGGCGCCAAGGCGCCCGCTTTTTCGACGCAGGGCGCGAAGGGCGGCAAGGCCATGTCGTTCGATCTCAAGGCGGCGCTGAAAAAGGGGCCGGTCGTCCTCTATTTTTACCCCAAGGCCTTCACACAGGGTTGCACGCTGGAGGCGCATGCTTTCGCCGATGCAACGGATGATTTCGCCAAGCTCGGTGCCACCGTGGTGGGCATGTCGAACGACGATCTGCCCACGCTCCAGAAATTCTCGACCGAAGCCTGCCGCGACAAGTTCGCGGTTGCCGTTGCCACGCCGGCGGTGATCAAGGCCTACGACGTTGCGTTGAAGCGCGAAGGCGCGCCGGCCGGCATGACCGATCGTACCAGCTATGTGATCGCGCGGGACGGAAGGATCGTCATGGTCCATTCCGACCTCGACTATCGCGACCACGTGAAGCTCACGCTGGAAGCGGTCAGGAAGCTGAAGGGCTGAGAGAGCCTTTCACGGCTCTTGAACAGCACCCCCATCAGCGGGTAATAGCGCCGCTTTCGCACGGCTTGCCTGACGATGGGCATCGCGCGCGCTTTACTTACGTCGCCACTGCGCTATGCGCGGCGCTCGTTTCTGGGAGTTTGAAGTCATGCGTGCCGAAGGGCAGGCCCACATTGCGCGTATCGAGAAGGCCCTCGCGCTGGTCCGCAAGTTCCTCGACTGGGACCGCGCCCTGCGCCGGTTCGACGAGCTGAACGCGCGCGTCGAAGACCCCACGCTCTGGGACAAGCCCAAGGAAGCCGAAGCGGTGATGAAGGAACGTCGCCGTCTCGAAGCCTCGATCGGCGCCGTGAACGACATCAGCCGCGAGATGCAGGACGCTGTCGAGTTCGTGGAACTGGGCGAGATGGAAGGCGACGAGGATACCATCAACGAGGGTATCGCGACGCTGGCTGCGCTGGCTGATCGTGCCGACCAAGACAAGGTCACCGCGCTCCTCTCGGGTGAGGCGGACAGTAACGACACTTATCTCGAAGTTCACGCCGGGGCCGGCGGAACCGAAAGCCAGGATTGGGCCGAGATGCTCCAGCGCATGTACACGCGCTGGGCGGAGCGTCATGGCTACAAGGTCGAACTGGTCGATTATCACGCCGGTGAAGCCGCGGGTATCAAGAGCTGCACGCTGCTCATCAAGGGCGAGAACGCCTATGGCTATGCCAAGACCGAGAGCGGCGTCCACCGCCTGGTCCGCATCAGCCCTTACGACAGCTCGGCGCGCGCCACACGAGCTTCTCGTCGGTATGGGTCTACCCGGTGATCGACGATACTTTCGAGATCGACATCAACCCGTCCGACCTGAAGATCGATACCTATCGCGCTTCGGGTGCCGGCGGGCAGCACGTCAACACCACCGATTCGGCGGTGCGCATCACGCACCAGCCATCGGGCATCGTGGTGGCGAGCCAGATCGACCGTTCGCAGCACAAGAACCGTGAAATCGCGATGGGCATGCTCAAGGCACGCCTGTTCGAGGAAGAAATGCGCAAGCGCGAGGAAGCCGCCAGCGCCGAACACGCGAGCAAGAGCGATATCGGCTGGGGCCACCAGATCCGTTCCTATGTGCTTCAACCCTATCAGCAGGTGAAGGACCTGCGCACCGGTGTCGTCTCGACCGCGCCCGGCGACGTGCTGGACGGCGCGCTCGATCCGTTCATGGCCGCTGCCCTGTCGCAGCGCGTCACGGGCGAGAAGGTCGAGGTCGAAGACGTAGACTGAGTTCGAAGCGCGTTCGGACCGCAGCTTGGCAGCCGATTTTGCCAAGCGCGGGCGAACCGCTAAAGGGCCGCATGCGCTTGTCATCCCGCCTTGTCTGTCGCGCCGCCATCGCGGTCTCGACGCTCGCTCTCGGGCTTGCCCTGGGGGCTTGCCATCGCGAGCCGGTGGACGAATCGCGCCCTGAAACCGCGCGGGCCTTTCCGGTGGCGGATCGCCCGATTTCCAAGACGCCAGACGGCGCCGTCGGCACCGAAGTCCAGCGTGACAGCATGAACGAGGCGCAGGTCGTCATGGACCTCGCCCGGATAGAGCCGGGCATGAGCGTGGCCGATCTCGGCGCAGGCGAGGGATATTACACGGTTCGTCTGGCCCAGCGCGTCGGCTCCAAGGGGCGCGTGCTGGCCGAGGATATCGACCGTGAAGCGAACGAGCGGCTGGGCAACCGCGTCATGCGTGAAGAGCTGGAGAACGTCTCCATCAAGCTCGGCACGCAGGATGATCCCAAGCTGCCCGAAAACAGTTTCGACCGTGTCTTCCTGGTACATATGTACCACGAGGTCACGGAGCCTTACGCCTTCCTCTGGCGCCTGCGCCCCGCGCTGCGCAAGGGAGGCCGCGTGGTCGTGGTCGATGTCGACCGCGCGAGCGACAGCCACGGAATTCCACCGCAGCTGCTTTTCTGCGAATTCGCGTCCTTGGGCTTTCGTTTGACGGAATTTGTCCGTAAGCCGGAGTTACAAGGCTACTACGCGCAGTTCGAGGTCGCAGGAGCGCGGCCGGAACCCGCAAACATCGTACCTTCCGGATGTCCGGCAACACCACGGCGCAAAAGTAGTGAGCGTCAGTAGCACAGGGCGTATATAAGGCCGCTGAACCAGCGTGCCCGACGCCGGGGGAAAGACGAAAGAGAAGATGGGTTTCAAGGGTCTCAAGCCGATTGTCTATGGTGGACGCGAAGTCTGGCCGCTCGTCGAGGGCGGCAAGGGCGTTGCCGCGACCAATCACATGAGCTCGGGCGCCTGGGCGGCGGCTGGCGGCATCGGCACGGTCAGCGCCGTCAATGCCGACAGCTATGACGCCGAAGGCAAGATCGTCCCGCAGGTCTACAATGCCCTGACGCGCAAGGAACGCCATCAGGAGCTGATCGACTACGCCATCGACGGCGCAGTCGAGCAGGTTCGCCGTGCCTACGAGATTTCCGGCGGCAAGGGTGCAATCAACATCAATGTCCTGTGGGAAATGGGCGGCGCCCAGGCCGTGCTGGAAGGCGTGCTGGAAAAGACCAAGGGAATGGTCACCGGCGTCACCTGCGGCGCGGGCATGCCTTACAAGCTGTCCGAGATCGCAGCGCGTTTCAACGTGAACTACCTGCCGATCGTCAGCTCCGCCCGTGCTTTCCGCGCGCTGTGGAAGCGTGCCTATCACAAGGTCTCTGACCTGATGGGCGCGGTGGTCTACGAGGACCCCTGGCTGGCCGGCGGTCACAACGGCCTGTCCAACGCGGAGGATCCTCTCAAGCCGGAAGATCCCTATCCCCGCGTGAAGGCGCTGCGCGATACCATGCGTGCAGAAGGCATTCCGGACAGCGTGCCGATCGTCATGGCCGGCGGTGTCTGGTTCTTGCGTGACTGGGAAAACTGGATCGACAATCCTGAACTCGGCTCGATCGCGTTCCAGTACGGCACGCGCCCGCTGTTGACGCAGGAAAGCCCGATCCCGCAGGCGTGGAAGGACCATCTGCGCACGCTGGAACCGGGCGACGTGCTGCTGCACCGCTTCTCGCCGACCGGGTTCTATTCCTCGGCCGTGCGCAACCCGTTCCTGCGGAACCTCGAAGCGCGTTCGGAACGCCAGATTCCCTATTCGAAGGTCGAGGCCGGAGAGCACACGGTGCGTCTCGACGTCGGCGTGAAGGGCAAGAACTTCTGGGTCGCGCCCAAGGATCTCGACCGTGCGCGCAGCTGGTCGGCCCAGGGCTTCACGGACGGCCTGCGGACGCCTGACGATACGATCATCTTCGTCAATCCGGCCGAGCGTGACGAGATCCGCAAGGATCAGGCGGACTGCATGGGCTGCCTGTCGCACTGCGGGTTCTCTTCGTGGAAGGATCACGACGACTATACCACGGGTCGCCTTGCCGATCCGCGCAGCTTCTGCATCCAGAAGACGCTTCAGGACATTGCCCATGGCGGCCCGGTCGACGAAAACCTGATGTTTGCGGGCCATGCTGCCTACAAGTTCAAGCAGGATCCGTTCTATTCGAACGGCTACACGCCGACCGTGAAGGAACTGGTCGACCGCATTCTGACCGGCGACTGATCGAAACCGGTAACGGAAAAAAGGAAAAGGGCGGCTTTGGGCCGCCCTTTTTCGTTTCCCGCCCTAGGGGCGCGCGCCCCTTGCTTCGCAAATCTAAAGGCGGAACGCAAAAGCGGCGGAAAGCACATCGTGCTCCCGCCGCTTATGTTCAAACGCGTATGTCTTGCGGTCAGATGCGTGCGGTATTCGCAGCGCTGAGTACTGCGCGGACGCTGGCGGTGGCCACGTCCTCGTCGATGCCGACGCCCCAGATCACGCGGCCATCGGGGGCCACGCATTCCACGTAGGCCGCTGCACGCGCGTCGGAGCTCTTGCCCATCGAGTGCTCTGCATAGTCGCGCACGTCGAGCGTGACACCGAAGCTCTCGGCCAGCGTGGCCGTAACCGAAGAGATCAGGCCGTTGCCGCGTCCGGAGACCGACTGCTCCTTGCCGTCCACGCCGATCTTACCGGCGAAGACGCGGGTGCCGTCGGCGGCCTTGGCTTCTTCCCAGTCGATGAGCTGGAAGTGCTGCGGGTCGTCGATGCGGTAGGCCTTGCGGAAGACCTCCCAGATGTCCGAGGCCTGGAGTTCGCGGCCCAGTTCGTCGGCCAGTTCCTGCACATGCTTCGAGAAGTGCGCCTGCATGCGCTTTGGCAGTTTCAGGCCCTGGTCCTGTTCGATCACCCAGGCGAAACCGCCCTTGCCGGACTGCGAGTTGACGCGGATCACGGCTTCGTAATCGCGGCCCAGATCGGCGGGGTCGATAGGCAGGTAGGGCACGGACCAGATCTGGTCGTTGCGCTTTTCCTGCGCGGCGAAGCCCTTCTTGATGGCGTCCTGGTGGCTGCCCGAGAAGGCGGTGAAGACCAGTTCGCCGCCATAGGGATGGCGTTCGCCGACCTTCAGCTGGTTGCAGTATTCCACCGTCTGGATCACTTCGTCGATGTCCGAGAAGTCCAGCTCGGGGTTCACGCCCTGCGTGTACATGTTCATCGCCACGGTGACGAGGCAGCAGTTGCCGGTACGCTCACCATTGCCGAACAGGCAGCCTTCGACCCGGTCCGCACCGGCCATCAGGCCCAGTTCGGCGGCAGCGACGCCGGTGCCGCGGTCGTTATGGGTGTGCAGCGAGATCACTGCCGATTCGCGGTTCGGCAGGTTCCGGCAGAAATACTCGATCTGGTCGGCATAGACGTTGGGCGTTGCCGCCTCGACCGTTGCCGGCAGGTTGAGGATGATCGGATTTTCCGGCGTCGGCTGGAGAATTTCCATCACCGCCTCGCAGACCTCGATCGAGAAATCGAGTTCGGCGGTCGAGAAGGTCTCGGGCGAGTATTCGAACTGCCACTTGGTGGCGGGATACTTCGCCGCCTGATCGCGCAGGATCCTGGCGCCGCCTTGCGCGATGCCCTTGATCTCTTGCTTGTCCATACCGAACACCACGTTGCGCCACAGCGGCGAGACGGCGTTGTAGAGGTGGACAATCGCGGCGTGGACGCCTTCCAGGCTCTCGAACGAGCGGGTGATCAGGTCTTCGCGCGACTGGGTCAGCACCTGCACCAGCACGTCTTCGGGAATGCGGTCGTTCTTGACGAGGCCGTTGATGAAGTCGAACTCGGTCGCACCCGCGCTGGGAAAGCCGACTTCGATTTCCTTGAGGCCGACCTTGACCAGCAGGTCGAAGAAGCGGTTCTTCTTTTCGGCGCCCATCGGGTCGATCAGTGCCTGGTTGCCGTCCCGCAGGTCGGTCGAGAGCCAGCGCGGCGCCTTGGTGATGACCTGCGAGGGCCACTGGCGGTTCGGCAGGTCGATCTGCGGGAAGGGACGGTACTTGACCGAGGGGTCTTGCAGCATGGTCATGGGTAATCTCGCTCGGAAAAACTTCTTCGGTTAAAAGGCTTGCCGGTCCAGTTCAGGCCGGTCTTTCCGGGTCCCCTTGAGCGCCGAGCGCGCCGCAGGACCGACGCGTCAACTCACGCCCAAGGGCGAGTAAGTCGCAGGGTAAGGCCTAGAAGAAGGTTCATTGCCGGAGCCTATGGGCATTCGCTTGGTCGATGTAAAGAGAAAAGGGCCTTTTCCTGCCCGCAGAGGGCGAAGCGCTTCATGATCTAGGCAGGCGGAACCCTGTCGAGGAACAGACGGTCGAGCACGCTCCAGGGCAACATCCAGAATACGGCGACCAGGGCCGCGCAGGCGATGCCGAGCCATGGGGTTACGAAAGTCAGCGGAATGCCGAGGGCATATACTGCCGAAGCGGCGATCCCCTTGCGGTGCGAGGCCTTGTGATAGCGGCGGCTGGCGGCGGTGCGTGTGCCGGTGGTCGCGATTCGTCCCTGCAGCAGGACATAGGCGAGGGCAGGCGTCAGCATCGTTGCCAGATAGAGCAGGGTCGCCTCGCGGCTGAAGTGATGCTCGCCGAGATAGGCGGTGGAGAAGGGGATCAGCGAGAGGGTGAACAGCAGCGGCATGTTCGACCACAGCAGCCCGCTGGTCACGACCCGCGCATGGCCGAGCAGGCGGTGGTGATTGACCCAGTAGATCGCGACGTAGGCATAGCTCAGCACATAGGCGATGAAGATCGGCCAGAGTTGCCAGAGCGCCTTCAGTCCCTCGGTGACCGGGGTTTTCAACTCCAGCACCATGATGGTGATGATGATGGCGAGCACGCCGTCCGAGAACGCCTCGACGCGGGCGAGGCCGTCCTCGCGCTCGATATCGTCAGCTTCGTTCATCCGGGGCTCCGTTACATTCCAGCAATGGTGCTTGGAGGAGCGGAGCGCCCGGATCAAGATGTCAGATGGTATGGGATCAGGTGCAGGTGAAGCCCTTGATCTTGCCGTCATCGCCGACCTGGACGTTCAGGCGGTCGGGCCGGTAGTCCATGGTCACGGCAGAGCCGGGCGTGATGACGCGCATCGGCTTGTCGCCGCGCGATGCGGTGATTGCGGCGATAACCTCGTCGCTGGCAGGCTGGCCGACGTAGGAAGCGAACTGTTCGGCGCCGCAGCTCGGCTCCATCGACGGCGGGGTTGCATCGGCCACTTTGTCGTTCCCGGTACTGGCGCAGGCAGAAAGGGCGAAGAGCGCCGTGGCCAGGGTGATAGTCGCGGTCAGTCTGGTCTTCATGCCGATCTCCTTTCGAGCATTCATGCCATGAGCCCATGGCGCATGGGCCGTGAACGGTCGATGACGCTTATTGCTTCTCGAAGGCGGCGTTGATGACCAGTACGGTTTCGTCGGAGACCACCGGCACGTACTTGGAAACGCCGAAGTCGGAGCGTTTTGATCAGGGCGCGGCCGAGGAAGCCGATCGAATCCTTCTTGCTCATCGGGTTCTGTGCAGCGCCGAAGAAGCGCGCGATAATGGTGATCGGCTTGCTGACACCGTGGAGGGTCAGCGTGCCGTCGATCGAGGCGGCATCGGGGCCGCGCGGCGTGACCGACGTGGCGACGAAAGTGGCAGTCGGGAACTTGCCGGCATCAAGCCAGTCGGCGCTGACGAGTTCCTCGGAAAGTTTGCTGCTGGTCGTCTGCACGGAAGTTGTGGGAATGGTGACGCTGAGCTTGGTGGCCGACAGCTTGTTGGGATCGAGCGTCAGCGAACCGCTCGCGCCCGAGAACGTGCCGGCGAAGGGCGAAATGCCCATGTGCGAGACGCTGAAGGTGACTTGCGTATGGGCCGGCTCGACGGCGTAAGTTCCGGCCTTGACGTCGGCGGGGGTGCCCGATCCGTGCAGCATTTCCATGCGGTCGCGTCCACCGCCGGGGCCAGGCTGGGCGATGACGGGGGCCGCAAGCGCGGCAGCGGCAACCAAAGCGAAAGCGATATGCGGACGGCGCATCGGGTCTGCTCCTGAACAAAAGAGGCGGCGCATTTCTGCGCCGCCTCCGATGTTTCGTCAAACGCCAAAGCGTCTGGACGGAACTTAGTTCTTCGCCTTGTCCACCAGCGCGTTGGCGCCGATCCAGGGCATCATGGCGCGCAGCTTCGAGCCGGTTTCCTCGATCGGGTGACGCTTGGCGGCGATGCGCGAAGCCTTCAGTTCCGGCTGGCCGGCGCGGTTGTCCAGCACGAAGTCCTTCACGAAACGGCCCGACTGGATGTCTTCCAGAACGCGCTTCATTTCCTTCTTGGTCTCTTCGGTGATGATGCGCGGACCGGTCTTGATGTCGCCGTATTCGGCGGTGTTCGAGATTGAGTAGCGCATGTTGGCGATGCCGCCTTCATACATCAGGTCGACGATCAGCTTCAGCTCGTGGAGGCACTCGAAGTAGGCCATTTCCGGTGCGTAACCGGCTTCCACCAGCGTTTCGAAGCCGGCCTGGACCAGCGCGGTGGTGCCGCCGCAGAGCACGGCCTGCTCACCGAACAGGTCGGTTTCGCATTCCTCGCGGAAGTTGGTCTCGATGATGCCCGAACGGCCGCCGCCGACGCCCGAAGCGTAGGCCAGAGCGACGTCCTGTGCATTGCCGGTCACGTCCTGATGGATCGCGACGAGGCAGGGCACGCCGCCGCCCTTGACGTATTCGCCGCGGACGGTGTGGCCCGGGCCCTTCGGCGCGATCATGATCACGTCGATGTCGGCGCGGGGTTCGATCAGGCCAAAGTGGACGTTGAGGCCGTGGGCGAAAGCGAGCGCCGCGCCGGGCTTCAGGTTCTCATGGATGTCGGCGGCGTAGATCGCGGCCTGATGCTCGTCGGGGGCGAGGATCATGAGCACGTCGGCCCATGCGGCCGCCTCGGCGTTGGCGAGCACCTTGAAGCCGGCGCCTTCGGCCTTCTTGGCAGAGGGCGAACCCGGCCGCAGCGCGATGGCCACTTCCTTGACGCCCGAGTCGCGCAGGTTCTGCGCGTGGGCGTGGCCCTGGCTGCCGTAGCCGAGGATCGCGACCTTCTTCTCGGTGATCAGGTTGATGTCGCAATCGGCGTCGTAATAGACCTTCATCGTAGTACCCTTTCGACGGCCCGTTCCCGTAAGGCGGGGCCTGATTGATATGCGCCGTGGGCGCGTGGTTCGTTGTTTCCGGCACCGTGTGCCGAAGGATGGATTAAGCTCGGTTCTAGGCCTCGTGCGGCCCGCGGATCATGGCGACGATGCCGGTGCGGCCGACTTCGACAAGCCCGAGGTCGCGCATCAGCTGCACGAAGGTATCGATCTTGTCCGGCGCCCCGGTGAGTTCGAAGATGAAGCTCCCGGTGGTGGTATCGACTGCCTTGGCGCGGAAGATATCGGCCAGACGCAGTGCCTCGACGCGCTTTTCGCCGAGACCGGCCACCTTGATAAGCGCCAGTTCGCGGGCGACGTGCGGACCGACTTCGGTCAGGTCCACCACCTTGTGCACCGGTACCAGGCGTTCGAGCTGGGCGTGGATCTGGTCGATCTGGCTCGGCGGGCCGTGGGTGACGATGGTGATCCGGCTCACCGCGTGGTTCTCGGTGATGTCGGCCACGGTCAGGCTGTCGATGTTATAGCCGCGTGCGGTGAACAGGCCGGCGATCTTGGCGAGAATGCCCGCCTCGTTATCGACGGTGATGGTGAGGACGTGGCGTTCCTCGGCCTCTTGCTTGATGTGCATCATGATATGTCTTTCGGATCCTGCGCGCGCGTTCTCAGACCAAAGCCTTGGCTTCGTCGTCCATCGTGCCGGCGACGGTATCGCCGTAGAGGATCATGTCCGTATGGGCCGCACCCGAGGGGATCATCGGGAAGCAGTTCGATTCCTTGGCGACGAGGCAATCGACGATGACGGGGCCGTCGTAGTCGATCATCTCCTGGATGCCGGCATCGAGCTGGCTTTCGTTCTCGATGCGGATGCCCTTCCAGCCATAGGCTTCGGCCAGCTTCACGAAGTCCGGCAGGCTGTCCGAATAGGACTGCGAGTAGCGGCTTTCGTACGTCAGTTCCTGCCACTGGCGGACCATGCCCATCCACTCGTTGTTGAGGATGAAGATCTTCACCGGCAGGCGGTACTGGGTGGCGGTGCCCAGTTCCTGGATGTTCATCTGGATCGAGGCGTCGCCCGCGATGTCGATGACGAGGCTGTCCGGGTTGCCGAGCTGAGCGCCGATCGCGGCGGGCAGGCCATAGCCCATGGTGCCGAGGCCGCCCGAAGTCAGCCACTTGTTCGGACCGAAGAAGTGGAAGTACTGCGCCGCCCACATCTGGTGCTGGCCGACTTCGGTGGAGATCACCGGGTCCTTGTCCTTCGTCAGCTCGAACAGGCGCTGGACCGCGAGCTGCGGCATGATGGCCTTCTTCGAGAGCGGGAAGTAGAGGCTGTTCTTGCCGCGCCATTCCTCGACACGGGCTTTCCAAGGCGCCAGGTCCTGGCCTTTGCGATCACCCCAGAGCGTCAGGATCTGGTCGAGCACGGTGGCGCAATCGCCGATGATCGGCAGGTCGACGCGGACCGTCTTGTTGATCGATGCGCGGTCGATATCGATGTGGATCTTGGTCGAATTCGGCGCGAATGCGTCGAGGCGGCCGGTCACGCGGTCATCGAAGCGGGCGCCGATGCAGACGATCAGGTCCGCCTGGTTCATCGCCAGGTTGGCCTCGTAGGTGCCGTGCATGCCCAGCATGCCCAGCCAGTCGGCATGGTCGGCCGGGAAGGCGCCGAGGCCCATCAGCGTCGAGGTGACGGGCGCGCCGGTCTTCGCCTGAAGCTCGCGCAGCAGCTCGATAGCCCGCGGGCCGGAATTGATGACGCCGCCGCCGGTATAGAGCACCGGGGCCTTGGCCTTGGCGATCAGTTCGACGGCCTGCGCGATCTCGTCCGCTGTGCCTTCGGTGCGCGGCGAATAGCGCTGGCGGCGCTGCGTCGGCGTGTCGTTCCAGATGGCGCTGGCGATCTGGACGTCCTTGGGAATGTCGATCAGAACCGGGCCGGGCCGCCCCGAAGTGGCGATCTGGAACGCCTCGTCGATGGTCGCGGCAAGGTCTGCCGGATCCTTCACCAGGTAGTTATGCTTGGTGCAGTGACGCGAGATGCCGACGGTGTCCGCTTCCTGGAACGCGTCCGAGCCGATCAGCGCGGTGGGAACCTGGCCGGTGATGATGACCAGCGGAATCGAATCCATGAAGGCGTCGGCAATGCCGGTGATGGCATTGGTGGCGCCAGGGCCCGAGGTGACGAGAACGACGCCGGGCTTGCCGGTCGAGCGCGCGTAACCTTCGGCCGCGTGGGCCGCGCCGGCTTCGTGACGGACCAGGATGTGCCGAAGTCGCTCGTCGCCGAATAGAGCATCGTAGATCGGTAGCACGGCGCCGCCGGGATAACCGAATACGAATTCGACTCCCTGCTTGACCAGGCTTTCGACCAGGATGTTCGCGCCGCTGCGCTCTTCAGTCACAACATATTCCTTTTCCGACTCGTGGGCGTTTCCCGAGGGATGGGCTGCCCTTCGAATGTTGCGCGCCAATCACGGTGCGCATTACCAAAAAACCACAGTTCGCTTGTTGGCGAACTATAATGAAACCGACCCGACACGACGGGCGCCGTGCCGGGTCCTCCCTCTCCTCCCTGCATACTTTCATCAGCAGGTGAGGGGGCTCTAAGGGGACGAAAATATTACGTCAACCCCATAACGTGAAATAATCTATCTTGTATGGATTTTTCGTCGAAATATTCGAACTCAATCCTTGTCCAATCTTGCGGAGGTTGGTGCCGCAGCCAGGTGAACTGACGCTTGGCATAGTTCCGCGTGACCTGTGATCCGCGGGCAATCGCTTCTTCCAGCGTGGTTTCTCCGCGCACCACGGCGGCAAGCTCGGGAACGCCGATCGCACGCATTACCGGCAGGTCGGGATCGAGCCTTCTTGCGAGCAGGGCTTCCACTTCGCGCAGGGCTCCGCGCTCGATCATGCGTTCGAACCGCAAGTTGCAGCGTGCGTAGAGCGCTTTTCGCTCGGGCAGGAGGATCGCGGCGTGAAGCGAGACATCGCCGCCGATGCCGCCGCTGGTCCGGGCCTGCCAATGGGCGATGGTCAGCCCTGTAGACCGCACGACCTCAAGCGCGCGCGCGATGCGGGCAGCGTCTGCCGGGGCAAGCCTGGCGGCGCGTTCCGGGTCTTCGGTCTGCAGGGCGGCATAGGCATCTGCAACCGGCAGGGCGCGCACCGTCTCGCGTACATCGGGATCGATGGCCGGTACCGGGGCGATGCCTTCCAGCAGCGTGCGTATATAAAGCCCGGTGCCGCCAACGAGGATCGGTATGGCGCCTTCGGCATGGACGCCGGCGATGGTTTCGCGTGCGGCCCGTGCCCAGTCGGCGGCGGAACAGGTTTCGGCGCGTCCCATGTGCCGAACAGGCGGTGATCGATGCCGCCCATCTCCTCGGGCGCGGGGCGGGCGCTGAGAACCGTCAGGTCTGCATAGACCTGCGAACTGTCGGTATTGATGACGACCGCGCGCTTTCCGCGCCTTTCCAGTTCCTGCGCCAGGGCAACGGCACAATCGCTCTTGCCGCTGGCGGTCGGCCCTGCAATGAGCGCGAGCGGCGGTTTTTGCCCGTTCGGCACATCGCCTGTGGAATTTTCATACGCAGCTTCAAGGGAATTCGCAGTGCTCATTGCGCGGCTGATAGCAGAACCGGACCACCTCACGGCAAGAATCGATGCGGCCCGCACCGAAATGCAGGAAAGAGGCGTACGTCTCGCTTCGGCGGCGATGCTCGATTTCTGCGGGCAGACCATGCAGCTTGCCTCGCCGGACGAGGATGCGGCGGCGCTGCGCAAGGCGCTCGACGATCATTTTGCGCCGACCGACGGTCTCGTCTCCGATCATGAGCCGATCCTGCCGGGCGTTTTCATCTCCGACATGGATTCGACCATGATCGGACAGGAATGCATCGACGAACTGGGTGATTTCGCCGGCCTCAAGGACCGCATTGCCGAAATCACCGAGCGCGCCATGCAGGGCGAACTCGATTTCGAACAGGCGCTGCGCGAACGGGTCGGCCTGCTCAAGGGGCTTTCCGTCAGTGCCATCGACGAGTGCCTTGCCACCCGCATCAAGCCGATGCCGGGTGCGGAAACCTTGGTGGCGACACTTCGGAAGTTCGGCTGCCGCACGGTGCTCGTCACCGGCGGTTTCCACCACTTCGCCGATCCCGTCGCCGGGCGGCTCGGTTTCGAGCATGTCGTCGGCAACCGGCTCGAGGTGGCCGACGACATGCTGACCGGCGGCCTGGTCGGACCGATCGTCGACAGCTCGGTCAAGAAGGCCACGCTGATTGCCGAGATCGCGGCAGCAGGAGAGGGCGTCACCAGCCTTGCCACCGGTGACGGCGCGAACGACATTCCCATGCTTGAAGCGGCGACTTACGGTATCGCCTATCATGCCAAGCCCAAGGCGCGTGCCGCGTCGAACGGCTGGATCGATCGGGGCGACCTCACCAGCGTCCTGCGCCTTCTCGGCATCGACGAACAGGAATGGGTCCGCAGCTAAGGGAGCGACACGCGATGGCCGGTAGCGGAACTTCGATCCTGAGCCGGCTGTCGCATCCGCGCTACCTGCTGTTCCTTGGCGTGCTGGCGATCTCGGTCTGGCCGCTGATCCCGGCGATAGGGCTGGTCGAGGCGATCGTTACCGCCTTCGACCTCGCCGTGATCGCCTTCGTGTTTTCCTGCATCCCCTTGTGGCGGGATGGCAATCCCGATGTCATGCGGCGTCAGGCCAAGCGTGACGACGCCGGGCAGGTGATGCTGCTCCTGCTGACAGGGGTGATCTCCACGGTGATCCTTGCCGCGCTCGGCACGCTGGTGCTCGACAACAAGAGCCTCGTTCCCGGCGAGATCGCGCTGCTGGTGGTGACGCTGCTGGCCTGCTGGACATTCGCCAACCTGATCTACGCCTTCCACTACGCCCGGCTTTATTACTCGTCGCGCGGCGGCGCGGATCACGAGGGTCTCGATTTTCCAGGCGACTGTGTGCCGGACTTTGCCGATTTCGTGAACTTCGCCCTCGTGATCGGCATGACCTGCCAGACCGCTGATATCGAGATTACCGATTCGGATGTGCGGCGGGTTTCCACCTTTCACGGGCTGTTCGCCTTCGCCTTCAACCTCGGCATTCTGGCGTTGACGGTGAATGTGCTCGCCTCGTCCTCGGGCGGGCACTGAGGCGTCGTATCCTCAAACTGCCCGCACCAACCAAAAAGGGCGCCCACAAGGGGCGCCCTTCCGGTACTGTGTCAGGCGGGAAGGCGATCAGCCCTCCATCCAGTCCTTGAAGAAGGCCTCGTTGGCTTCGCGAAGTTCGGTCACTTCGTTGCCAAGGACCTTGGTGCCGGCGACCGTGCCGATGCGGACGGCGCCCGGAAGCTCCGTGCCGGCAGCTGCGGTGACGACATAGCGGCTCTGGTCTTCGCCGAAGGCCTCGGCGGTGGTCAGTTCCACTTCGAGATTGCAGCCCAGGCCGCTGGCCAGCGCCATTTCCGCCAGCGCGACGACGAGGCCGCCGTCGCTTACGTCATGGACGGCCGTGACCTTGCCGGCGCCGATCCACTCGCGGATCGTGGCGCCGTTGCCGGCCTCTGCCTTGAGATCAACCTTGGGCGCTTCGCCCGCTTCCTGACCCGCGATTTCGCGCAGCCAGAGTGACTGGCCGAGGTGCGAGCCGAGCTTGCCCTCGCCAGCGCCCAGAACGAAGATATCGTCGCCGGCGTTCTTGAACGCCACGGTGGCCATCTTGTCGTGATCGACAAGGATGCCCACGCCGCCGATTGCCGGGGTCGGCAGGATCGCCGAGCCGCCGCCGGTGGCCTTCGATTCGTTATAGAGCGAGACGTTGCCCGAAACGATCGGATAGTCGAGCGCGCGGCAAGCATCGCCCATGCCGTTCAGGCAGCCGACGATCTGCGCCATGATTTCGGGGCGCTGCGGGTTCGCGAAGTTCAGGCAGTTGGTAATGGCGAGCGGAAGGCCGCCGACGGCGCTGATGTTGCGATAGGTCTCGGCCACGGCCTGCTTGCCGCCCTCGTAAGGGTCTGCGTAGCAATAGCGGGGCGAGCAGTCGGTGCTGATCGCCAGCGCCTTTTGCGTGTTGTGGATGCGGACGACCGCGGCGTCGCCGCCGGACTTCTGCATCGTGTCGCCGCCGACCTGGCTGTCATACTGTTCCCAGATCCACTTGCGCGAGGCGAGGTCGACCGTGCCCATGAGCTTGAGCAGGTCGGCGCCGATGTCGGCGCTTTCGCCCACTTCGCCGAGAGCCGGAACCTTGGCCCAGGCCTTGTATTCCTCAGGCGAGACGTAGGGGCGCTCGTATTCCGGCGCGTCGTCGGCGAGCGGGCCGAGCGGAATATCGCAGACCACTTCGCCGTTGAATTCGAGAACCATGTGGCCGGTGTCGGTCACTTCGCCGATCACGGCGAAGTCGAGCTCCCACTTCTTGAAGATCGCTTCGGCCATGGCTTCCTTGCCGGGCTGAAGCACCATGAGCATGCGCTCCTGGCTTTCCGAGAGCATCATCTCGTAAGGCGTCATCGCCTCTTCGCGGCAGGGCACGTTGTTCATGTTCAGGCGGATGCCGGCGCCGCCCTTGCTGGCCATTTCGACCGACGAGGAGGTGAGGCCGGCCGCGCCCATGTCCTGGATCGCGACGATGGCATCGGTGGCCATGAGTTCGAGGCAGGCCTCGATCAGCAGCTTTTCGGTGAAGGGATCGCCCACCTGCACGGTGGGGCGCTTCTCGTCCGAATGCTCGTCGAAATCGGCAGAGGCCATGGTGGCGCCATGGATGCCGTCACGGCCGGTCTTCGATCCGACATAGACGATCGGGTTACCGAGGCCGGTGGCGGCCGAGTAGAAGATCTTGTCCGTATCGGCGACGCCCACGGTCATGGCGTTGACGAGGATGTTGCCGTCGTAAGCCTTGTGGAAGTTGGTTTCGCCGCCCACGGTCGGCACGCCGACGCAGTTGCCATAGCCGCCGATGCCGGAGACGACGCCCTGCACGAGGTGCTTCATCTTGGGATGATCGGGGCGGCCGAAGCGCAGTGCATTCATGTTGGCGACCGGGCGGGCGCCCATGGTGAAGACGTCGCGCAGGATCCCGCCAACGCCGGTGGCCGCGCCCTGATAAGGCTCGATGTAGCTCGGGTGGTTGTGGCTTTCCATCTTGAAGATGCGGCCTGGCCGTCTCCGATGTCGATCACGCCGGCATTCTCGCCGGGGCCGCAGATGACCCAGGGGGCCTTCGTGGGGAGCTTCTTTAGGTGGAAGCGGCTCGACTTGTACGAGCAGTGCTCGGACCACATGACCGAGAAGATGCCAAGCTCAACCAGGTTGGGCTCTCGGCCGAGCGCGTTCAGGACCCGCTCGTATTCCTCGGAATTGAGGCCATGCGCCTGACGACATCGGGGGTGATTTCGGACATGCGACGCGCCTTAGCGCCGTGCGTGGCTCTTCGCTAGACGTAAAAAGGGGTGTTTTCGCGGCGGCCGATACAGCGCGCCGGGGCAGTGGCGCATAGTCCCGCCTTGACCGGTGAACGCGCCCGCTCCATTGCGGTGATCATGACTGAGAACAGTGCCGAAATCGCCGAGATGAGTTTCGAGGATGCGCTGAGGGCGCTTGAAGACGTGGTCCGCCGTCTGGAAAGCGGTGACGTGCCGCTCGACGATTCGATCACGCTCTACGAACGCGGGGAAGCGCTGCGCCAGCACTGCCAGAAGCGTCTCGACGCCGCGCAGGCCCGGATCGAGCGTATCGTCGCCGGTCCCGACGGGGTGCCCGCCGGCACCCAGCCGTTCGACGCGGCGGATCGCTGATTCGTGGGTGAGGTCGCCGTGACCGACCCGATCCTCGCCGAAGGCCTCTCGCGGATCGCGCGGGAGATCGACGGAGCGTTCGATGCGATGCTGCCGGTGCCGGACGATGCCCGCGCGCGCCTGCTGGAGGCGATGCGCTATGCCGCGATCGGCGGCGGCAAGCGGTTGCGGCCGCTCCTGCTCACAGCCGTTGCGGATATGTACGGCGTGGTTCGCGAAGCCGCGATCCGGGCCGCCATCGCCATCGAATCGATCCACGTCTATTCGCTGATCCACGACGACCTGCCGTGCATGGACGATGACGCGCTGCGTCACGGCAAGCCGACCCTGCATATCGCCTTCGACGAGGCGACCGCTGTGCTCGCGGGCGATTCGCTCCATGCATTCGCGTTCGAGGTGCTGGCCGATCCCGCGACGAGCGCGGATCCCTTCACCCGCATCGAACTGGTGCAGGCGCTTGGCCATGCCAGCGGCGCGCAGGGCATGGCCGGCGGGCAGATGATGGATCTGGTGGCAGAGACGAGCGAGTTCGATCTTCAGACCGTAACCCGGCTCCAGCAGCTCAAGACCGGCGCGCTGCTTGGCGCGGCGGTGGAAATGGGCGCGATCCTGGGCCGCCTGCCGCCGGAAGGTCGCGCACATCTGCGTGGCTATGCCCGCGATATCGGCCTGGCCTTCCAGATCGCCGACGACCTTATCGACCATGAAGGCGATGCATCGGTGGCCGGCAAGGCCGTTGGTAAGGATGCCGAGGCGGGCAAGGAGACGTTCGTCTCGCTGCTCGGCCCCGAACGCGCCCGCGAACAGGCCCGCATGCTGGTGGAGCAGGCCATCGGCCACCTCGCCCAGCACGGCAAGGAAGCCGACCTGCTGCGCGCAGTGGCGCGCTACATCATCGAGAGGGATCATTGATGAGCCTTGGTGAACGCATCGGTGTCTATCCGGGCACGTTCGATCCGATCACGCTGGGTCACGCCGATATCATCCGGCGCGGCGCCAAGCTGGTCGATCGCCTTATCATCGGGGTGACGACGAACCCTTCGAAGAACCCGCTCTTCACGCCCGAGGAGCGCATGGCCATGGTCGAACGCGAAGTGGCGGCGCTCGGGATCGAGAACGTCACCGTGGTCGGCTTCAACGCGCTGCTGATGAAGTTTGCGCAGAAGCAGGGCGCCAGCGTCATCATCAGGGGGCTGCGCGCCGTCGCGGACTTCGAGTACGAATACCAGATGGCGGGGATGAACCAGCAGCTCAACCCCACCATCGAGACCGTGTTCCTGATGGCGGACGTCAGCCTTCAGCCGATCGCCTCCAAGCTGGTCAAGGAAATCGCCACGTTCGGCGGAGAGATCGCCAAGTTCGTCAGCCCCACGGTGCGCGCCGATGTCGTCGCGCGGATCGCCGAGACCGGGCTTCTCGGCGACTATTGAGAACGCCCAAGAAACGATTGCGACAAATTCATTCATTGTCACGTCAGCAGCGGGGCACTATCGCCCCTGGCCTGAGCGGCTTCCTTCCTGTGAGTATTCGATGACGTTTCGCCTGACCCTTACCGCGACGATGATCGGCCTGGCGCTGGCGGCTACGCCCGCCATGGCCAAGAAGAAGGAAGACCCGACCCCGACGCCGCCGGTGGCGGCGCTGCCGACTTTCGTCGATCCCGATGTAACCCATCAGCCCGAGAACGTGCTCCTGCTCGATCTCTCGGACGGTGGCCGTGTCGCCATTCGTCTCATGCCGGAATGGGCGCCCCATCACGTGGAGCGGATCAAGACGCTCGCCGGGCAGGGCTTCTACAACGGCCAGATATTCCACCGCGTGATCGACGGTTTCATGGCGCAGACGGGCGACCCGACGGGCACCGGGCAGGGCGGCTCGCAGCTTCCCGATCTGGCAGCCGAATTCAACGCGATGCCGCACGTTCGCGGCACCGTATCGATGGCGCGCACCAACGAGCCGAACAGCGCGAACAGCCAGTTCTTCATCGTGTTCTACCCGCGTTTCTCGCTCGATCGGAAGTATACTAACTTCGGCCGCGTGATCTCGGGCATGCAGTATGTCGACGCGATCCAGCGCGGCGAACCGCCCCAGAACCCGACCAGGATCGTGCAGGCCTCGCTGGCATCCGAGAACAAGGCGCCGCCGCCGCCCGCCCCGGTCGCGCCGCCGCCTGCGAAAATCACGGCCGACCAGCTCAGCAAATCGAAGTCCAGGTAACCTGACCCGGTGACCTGAAGCGAAAAATGGATGACGCCGCGTGAGTGCGCCCCTAGAGGGCGGCTCATGCGCGTTGACCTTTTCGACTTCGACCTTCCTCCCGAGAATATCGCCCTCCGCCCCGCGCGTCCGCGCGATTCGGCGCGGATGCTGGTCGCGCAGGGCCGCGACGAAGGGGCTCTGGTCGAGCGCGTCGTGCGCGATCTTCCCGGAGAACTGCGCCCCGGCGACATCCTCGTCTTCAACGACACCCGCGTCATTCCCGCCCAGCTCGAAGGGCGCCGCGGCGAGGCCCGTATCGGAGCGACGCTTCACAAGCGGATCGACCTTCGCCGCTGGCAGGCTTTCGTCCGCAATGCCAAGCGCCTGAAGGCGGGCGATCGCATCGAATTTCCCGCAGACGTCACTGCCGTCGCTGAAGAGCGCCACGATGACGGCAGCTGGACCTTGCTGTTCGAGGGCGACGAGCCCGTCGAGGTCCTGCTGGAGCGGGCAGGGCGCATGCCGCTGCCACCCTACATTGCCGGCAAGCGCGAGACCGACGAGCAGGACGCCAGCGATTACCAGACGATGTTCGCGCGCGAGAAGGGCGCCGTTGCCGCTCCCACCGCCGCGCTGCACTTCACGCCCGAACTGATCGAGCGGCTGGATGCGGCGGGCGTGAAGCGCGAGACGCTGACGCTTCACGTGGGTGCCGGCACTTTCCTGCCGGTCAAGGCGGATGAGACGCAGGACCACAAGATGCATGCCGAATGGGGCCGCATCGATGCCGAGACCGCCGATCGCCTGAATGCCGCGCGCGCGGGCGGCGGAAGGGTCATCGCGGTGGGCACCACCAGCCTGCGCCTGCTGGAAAGCGCGACGGGCGAGGATGGCGTGATTCGTCCCTTCGAAGGGGACACCTCGATCTTCATCACGCCCGGCTATCGCTTCAAGGCGATCGACGGGCTGATGACCAACTTCCACCTGCCCAAGTCCACGCTGTTCATGCTGGTTTCGGCGCTGATGGGGCTGGAGCGGATGCAGGCGGTTTACGCCCATGCGATCGCGCAGGGTTACCGTTTCTACTCCTACGGGGATTCCAGCCTTCTTTTGCCCTGAGGGGACTTGGAACTGTCACCGGTTTCGCGCATCACGCGGGCCATGGAACCCATTCTCGAAATCAGCGGTCTGACCAAGACTTACGCCGGGGGCTTCACCGCGCTCCAGGGCGTGGACCTCACGATCAACAAGGGCGAGATATTCGCGCTGCTCGGGCCTAACGGTGCGGGCAAGACAACGCTGATCGGCGCGGTTTGCGGCCTCGTGCGGCCGACCAGCGGCACCATGCGCGCCTTCGGCGAGGACATGAATCACAACTGGCGCTCCCTGCGTGCCCGCATCGGGCTGGTTCCGCAAGAACTGGCGACCGACATGTTCGAGACGGTCATCCACTCGGTGAACTATTCGCGCGGCCTGTTCGGCCTGGCGCCGGACCCCGCGCGGGTCGAGGAAATCCTGCGTGCGCTCAGCCTCTGGGACAAGCGCAAGGCGCAGATCCGCGCACTTTCGGGCGGCATGAAGCGCCGCGTGCTGATTGCCAAGGCGCTGGCGCATGAACCCGACCTGCTGTTCCTCGACGAGCCGACCGCCGGTGTCGATGTCGAGCTTCGCCGCGACATGTGGGCGCAGATCGCCGAGCTTCGCGACCGCGGAACCACGATCATCCTCACCACGCACTATATCGAGGAGGCCGAGGAAATGGCCGACCGCGTGGGCATCATCCAGGCGGGCAGCATCCGCATGGTGGAAGAAACGCGCTCGCTGATGAAGCGGCTCGGCCGTACCGAGGCGCATATCGGCCTGGCCACGCCTCTGGCGCTCGTCCCCGAAGCGCTGGCCCCGTACAATCTCTCGCTGGGCAATGGCGGGCTCGAACTCGTCTATCGCGGCGGCGACGGTTCGGGCGGCGGCAAGGCGCAAGTGGCGCAGCTCACCAAGGAGCTCGTGGCAAACGGCATCGACTACACCTCGATCGAAATTCGCGAATCGAGCCTTGAGGAAATCTTCGTCGATCTTCTGGAAGGAGCGGCGGCATGATCGCCTTCAACGCGCGCAGCACCTGGACCATCTACAAGCGTGAGGTCATGCGGGCCATGCGCACCGCCATGCAGTCCATCCTCGGACCGGTTCTGACCACGGTGCTCTACTTTGTCGTGTTCGGCGCGGCGATCGGCAGCAAGATGGATTCGGGCATGGCCGGCGTCAACTACGGGGCCTTCATCGTGCCGGGCCTGCTGCTGCTGACCCTGCTGAGTGAGAGCACGTCGAACGGCAGCTTCGGCATCTACATGCCGCGCTTCACCGGCGCGATCTACGAATTGCTTTCGGCGCCGGTGGGTGTTGCCGAAACGCTGATCGGCTTCGTGGGAGCAGCGGCCACCAAATCCCTGATCCTGGCGGCGATCATCCTCGTGACGGCCACGTTCTTCGTCGACTACACGATTGCCCATCCATTCTATGCGCTGGGCTTCATCCTGCTGGTTTCGGCAAGCTTCTCCTTGTTCGGGTTCATTCTGGGGATATGGGCGGACAGCTTTGAAAAGCTGGGCATCGTTCCGGTGCTGTTCATCGTGCCGCTGACATTCCTTGGCGGTACGTTCTACTCGATAGACCTGCTGCCCGAGCCCTGGCGTTCGGTCGCCATGGCCAATCCGGTGGTCTATCTGGTGAACGGGCTGCGCTGGTGCTTCTACGGCAGTTCGGACTTCCCCATCGGCCTGTCGCTCGGCATGACGCTGGGCTTCCTCGCGCTCTGTGTGGCGTTCATCGCCTGGATCTTCCGCACAGGGTGGCGCCTGCGCGCCTGAGTCGGTAATATCGTGTCATGACAATGCGTTTGGCTGTTTCGATTGGTGTGCCTGCCTTGCTGATTGCCGTCCCGGCTCAGGCAGAGCCGCCCCAATCCTTTCAGTTCGAACCCTTCCCGGATATCGAGATCGTGTCGGTGGTTCCTGTCGTGGAGCTGCCGATTCGTCTCGTGCTGCCGGACTATGTCTCTCCGCCGCCGTTCATCCCGGCGCCGCCGCCGCGTCTTCCCCGCAATGTGAAGGCCATGATCGAGGCGGCGGTGAAGACGAAGGATTCGGCCACCGTTGCAGCGGTGGTCAAGGCGGCGCTAGCCACACAGCCTTATGACAAGGAAGAAATCCGCACGATGCAGCAGGCGTTCCTCGATGCGAACGCCCGCGAGATCGCGGAAAAGGCGAATGCGGAAACGGAGCGGATCCGCCGCGCCGCGCTACTCGAACTCTGGACCGGCAAAGTCGAACTCGGCGCTTTCCGCGCGACGGGAAACACCAGCAATTTCGGCTATACCGGGGCGGTCAAGCTGGACCGTAAAGGCATCGACTGGCAGCATACGATCCAGCTCAACGCGGATTTCCAGAAGGATCGCGGCTCGGTCACGCGTGAGCAGTACGGGGCCAGCTACCAGCCGCGATATACCCTGAACGACGGCTTCTTCACTTATGGCCGAATGCAGTACGAAAAGGACCGCATTCAGGGCTATCTGGATCGCTACTCGCTGTCGGGCGGGCTCGGCTACCGTGTGCTCAAGCGTGACAATGTGACGCTGTCGATGGAAATCGGCCCGGCGCTTCGCCGCACGCGCTATGTCACCGTGCCGAAGGAAACGACGTGGTCGACGCTGACCTCGCTCGATTTCGACTGGCAGGTCAGCCCGACGATCAAGCTCACGCAGGATGCCTCGTCCTATGTTGAAACCGGCAACAGTACCTTCACCTCGGCTACCGGCCTTGAAGCGGGAATGAGCAAGGGGCTGAAGGCGCGCCTGTCCTATTCGATCGAGCACGAAACCTCTCCGCCGGACGGTTCGCTCCAGACCGACACGATCTCTCGCTTCTCACTGGTCTACGGCTTCTGAAGTCTGTAACGGGCGGGTCATGAACCCCCGTTTCGAATTCTCCATCCACGCCACCGACGGCAAGGCCCGTACCGGCACGATCAAGATGCGCCGCGGCGAAATCCGCACGCCAGCCTTCATGCCGGTGGGCACGGCGGCAACCGTGAAGGCGATGAAGCCGCAGGATGTGCGCGCCACCGGCGCTGAGATCATCCTGGGCAACACCTATCACCTCATGCTGCGCCCCGGTGCCGAGCGTGTCGCCCGGCTCGGGGGATTGCACAAGTTCATGAACTGGGACCGCCCGATCCTGACGGACAGCGGCGGCTATCAGGTCATGAGCCTGTCGGACTTGCGCAAGATCACCGAGAACGGCGTCACTTTCGCCAGTCATCTCGACGGTTCGCGCCATCTGCTGACGCCAGAGCGTTCGATGGAAATCCAGCGCCTGCTGGGGTCCGACATCGTGATGTGCTTCGATGAATGTCCTAAGATCGACCAGCCCCGCGACGTGATCGCACGGTCCATGGAAATGTCGATGCGCTGGGCCCGGCGCAGTCGCGACGGTTTCGACAGCGGCGGCGAGCATGCGGCCAATTCCGCCCTGTTCGGCATCCAGCAGGGCGCGCTCGACGAAGGCCTGCGCAAGGCGTCGGCTGATGCGCTTACCGATATCGGTTTCGATGGTTACGCCATCGGCGGACTTGCGGTGGGCGAAGGGCAGGAGGCGATGTTCGCCACGCTTGAATTCGCCCCTGGCCAGCTTCCGGCCGATCATCCGCGTTATCTCATGGGGGTCGGCAAGCCCGACGATCTGGTCGGTGCGGTGGAGCGCGGCGTCGACATGTTCGACTGCGTGCTGCCCAGCCGCTCGGGCCGCAACGGCCAGGCCTTCACCTGGAACGGCCCGCTCAACTTGCGCAACGCCCGCCATGCGGAGGACAGCAACCCGCTGGACGATCGTTGCAAGTGCCCTACCTGCGCGACCTACAGCCGCGCTTATCTGCATCATCTCGTGAAGGCGGGGGAAATTCTCGGTTCCATGCTGATGACCGAGCACAACATTTCGTTTTACCAGCAACTCATGCAGGGCATGCGCGACGCCATCGCCGCCGGCACTTTCGCCCAGTTCGCGGCAGACTTCCGTCGCGAGTATCTCCATTGATCTACCAGCAGATTTAACTGGAAGAGGTTCTCTCTCAAGGATAGTCGATGGCTATCCACTGGGGGGATTACATGAAGAAGATTTGGCTCGCCGGCCCGGCTTTTGTGCTGGGCATGGCAGGATGGGGAACGGCCGAAGCCGAAAGCGTCGAAAAACTGGCGGCTGCTTTCGGCGCTCGGCAGGATATCACGGACATAAGCCTTGCTCCGGGCGGCGCACTTGCCGCTATTGTCGCGCCTTCGGGCGGGCGTGGTGACAAGGTCATGATCGCCGACCTGGTAAAGGGCGGTGCTCCCCGGACGATCCTGAACGCGTCCGGACAGGGAGAACATGTCAGCTATTGTTCTTGGCCCAGCGACGCACAACTGGTTTGCAGTATCCTCGTCCAGGACAAGAGCACTGGGAACGTCTTGTCGTTCAGTCGCCTTCTTTCGCTCAGTCTGGACGGTTCGCCTGCCAAGATGCTCACGCAGAGCGCTAACAGCCGTTCGCTGGGGGTGGCGCGATACGGGGGCGACATCATCGATTGGCAGGGCGGGAAGCCGGAAGAAGTGCTGATGCTGCGTCAGTACATTCCCGAAAATACGATAGGGACGCGGCTGGCCCAATCAGGGGAAGGGCTCGGTGTCGAAAGCCTGAATGTTCGCACCCTGCGCCGTGCTACCGTGGAAAAGCCGAACCGGACAGCCGCCGGCTACATAACCGACGGAATGGGCAATATCCGCATCATGGCGAGCACGCCTGCAATGGGTATAGGCTATGATCGCAATTATACCGATTATTTCTATCGCCTGGTGGGGCAGCACGGCTGGAACCCGTTGGGAAGGGTCACCGTCAATCCTTCCGGCACCTATTCGGGTTTCCGGCCCGTGGCAGTCGACCCGGAGAGCAATTCGGTATTTGGTTTCGACAACAAGAACGGCTTTTCCGCACTTTACCGGCAGAGCCTCGATGGCTCCAACCGCCGGGAGGAAGTCATCTCGAAGCCCGGTGTCGATGTTGACGAATTGATCCGCATCGGTCGATCAAGGCGGGTGGTGGGCGTCTCATTCGCCACGGATTATCGCCAGATCGAGTATTTCGACCCCAAGCTGGCAGCCTTGCGCTCGGCGCTCTCGAAGGCGCTGCCCGGTGATCCTTCGGTGACGATCGTCGATTCCAGCGCTGATGAGAGCAAGCTGCTCATGTTCGTGGGGAGCGATATCGATCCGGGGAAATATTATATTTTCGACAAGGCCACACGCAAGCTGGAGGAAGTCCTCCCGCTACGGACAGCCATGTCCGGACGCACGCTCTCGCCCATGAAATCCATTCAGTTTCGGGCTTCTGATGGTACGATGGTCCCGGCTTACCTGACCCTGCCGCCCGGCAGCGATGGGAAAAATCTTCCCGCCATCATCATGCCGCACGGCGGACCCTCGGCACGCGACGAATGGGGTTTCGACTGGCTCGTGCAGTTTTTTGCGGCACGTGGTTTTGCCGTTCTTCAGCCGAATTTTCGCGGATCGTCGGGCTACGGCGAAGCCTGGTTCGAAAAGAACGGATTCCAGTCCTGGCGCACGGCTGTGGGTGATGTCACCGATGCAGGAGATTGGCTGGTATCGAACGGGATCGCTGCGAAAGGCAAGCTGGCGATCTTCGGGTGGTCATATGGTGGATATGCGGCGCTGCAATCCGGGGTGCTGAAGCCGGATCTGTTCAAGGCGATCATCGCTGTAGCTCCGGTCACCGACCTTCAGCAGCTGCGCAACGATCATCTCAACTATTCGGACTACAAGTTGGTCGACGCCATGATCGGCAACGGGCCGCATGTTTCGCAAGGATCACCCGCGCAGAACGCCGCGAAAATTCAGGCGCCTGTCCTGATGTTTCATGGCGACTGGGATACCAACGTCGATGTCGACCAGTCAGAGCTGATGCAGCGGCGCCTGCTCGATGCCGGGAAGCGGGCCGAACTGGTCACCTTCAAAGGGCTCACGCACTCGCTGGTTGAAGGCGAGGCGAGGGCCAGGATGCTGGCTCAGAGCGACGCTTTTCTGCGCGAGAACCTGGGGATGCCGAAAGAGTGAGCTCTCCGGGCCTGAGTGTAAGCTCAGGCCGGTTGCAGCGCCTCTCCGGCTTCTTCGTGAAGTGCGCCGATCTCGAGCTTCGTGCCGACATAGGCGACGAAACGCCCAGTGCGGGAATCGAGAAATCCGGCGCCGATTTCCGCCGCGAACTGCTTCGCGGTTTCGAGGTCGGGATACCATTTTCCGGTGCGGTTGGGGGTAATGAATCGATAGCGTGACATGGTGACTGTCCAATGCACGAGAACCATGTCCGTTCCCTGACAAATTCCTCGATTTACCGCGCTTCCCGGCGGTTCGTCGCACAAAAGAAAAGGGCGGCCCGTGAGGGCCGCCCTTCGCATGTCTTGTCGGTGGACCGGGACCTTAGCGCGAGTAGAACTCGACGACCAGGTTCGGTTCCATCTTCACCGGGTAAGGCACTTCGTCGAGCGTCGGAACGCGCACGAAGGTCACCTTGTCGGTGCCGTCGGTCGAAACGTAGTCAGGGATCTCACGCTCGGGCAGGTTCTGTGCTTCGATGATGAGAGCCATTTCCTTGGCCTTGTTGCCGAGGCTGATGACGTCGCCAACCTTCACGCGACGCGAAGCGATGTTGCACTTCACGCCGTTGACGCGGATGTGGCCGTGCGAAACGATCTGGCGAGCCGCGAAGATGGTGGGTGCGAACTTCGAACGGTACACGACCATGTCGAGACGCTGTTCGAGCAGGCCGATCAGGTTCTGACCGGTGTCGCCCTTCATCTTCGAAGCTTCCTGGTAGGTGCGCTTGAACTGCTTCTCGGTCACGTCGCCGTAGTAGCCCTTGAGCTTCTGCTTGGCGCGCAGCTGGATGCCGTAGTCCGAAAGCTTGCCCTTGCGGCGCTGGCCGTGCTGGCCCGGGCCGTAGCTGCGGCGGTTGACCGAGCTCTTGGGGCGACCCCAGATGTTCTCGCCCATGCGGCGGTCGAGTTTGTACTTGGCGCTTTTACGCTTCGACATAAGTCGTCTCCTGTTCTGCTGCCGCCTCCGACCTGGAGGCGATCCGTGTTGTCCCGGGGCGCACCATCCAGCCTACTTTGCGGGATGCGGCCGCCGCTTCACCGGGGTGCGGGGCCGAATGGACGGGCTGCCGAAACAGGCAGGCGCCATGTGAAGGCGTGCCCCTTACGGACTGGGGCCGGAAAGTCAAGCCGCATCGGTGGATTTGCGGTCTCGAATGCGTCGTAACGACATGCCTTCGGCACATCTTACGGCGGCGCCGGCCCGCTACCCCATCCGCCTTGTGTGAGCCCACCTGAAATGGCGGCCCTGCAGGACGGCTGATGGGGGAGCGGGCTGGCGCCGCAATCCGCGGATCAATCGCGGTTGCGGCGCTCTTTCTCCAGTGCGGAGAGGACCCCGCGCAGGGTCCGTACTTCGAGGTGGTTCCATGCCGGCTTGGTCAGCAGGTTGCGCAAGGTCAGCCGGTTGGCGGCGGCACGTGTTTCGGGCCAGAAGTAGTTCTTGGGTTCGAGCATCCGCTCGAAATGGCCGATCAGGCCTTCCAGTTCGTCCTGCGGGGCAGGGGGGAGCAGGTCCTCGACGGTCGGCTGGGCCAGTTCACCTGACGAGACCGCGCCCTTCGACCATTCGTAGGCGCAAAGGATCACTGCCTGTGCAAGGTTCAGCGAGGCAAATTCGGGATTGATCGGCACCGTCAGGATCGCGCGGGCAAGCGCAACGTCTTCTGTCTCCAGCCCGGAGCGCTCGGGGCCGAAGACATAGGCGGAGCGGCCCTGCGCGGTATGGACTTCGCGTGCCGCTTCCTCGGGGGTGACGACAGGCTTGGTGACGCCGCGCTTGCGAACGGTCGTGGCGAAGACATTGCCGCAATCGGCAACGGCCTCTGCCAGGGTCTCGAAGACTTCGGCGCGTTCCAGGACCAGGTCGGCACCGCCGCGGCGGGACCGGCGGAGGGGTTGGGCCAGCCGTCGCGCGGTGAAACGAGACGCATTTCGGAAAGGCCGAAGTTCAGCATGGCGCGTGCGGCCTTGCCGATGTTTTCCCCGAGCTGCGGGCGGACCAGCACGATGACCGGCTTCTTAACGTCAGTCATCGTTGCGACCTTCCATGTGGCCCGGACCCGCGACATCGCGAACCGTCCCGGCGAATTCCTCGAAGTCGCGCGCCTCGTTGAAGGCGCGGTAGACCGAGGCGAAGCGAATATAGGCGACCGAATCGAGCTGGCGCAGACCTTCCATCACCATCTCGCCGATTTCGCGCGACGAGACTTCGGATTCGCCGAGCGTTTCCACCTGGCGCTGCACGCCGGACACGAGCTGGTCGATCTTCTCACGCTCGATCCCGCGCTTGCGGCAGGCGAGAGTGGCGGACTGCTCGATCTTGGCCCGGTCGAAAGGCTCGCGGGAATCGTCGTTCTTGACGACGGTGATCTCGCGAAGCTGGACGCGTTCGAAAGTCGTGAACCGCGCGCCGCAGCTTGAACACTGGCGGCGGCGACGGATCGCCGTGTTGTCCTCGGTCGGGCGGCTGTCCTTGACCTGGGAATCGTCGTGGGCGCAAAAAGGACAGCGCATTCAGTAAGATACTTTCAAGACTTGAGAGACTTCAGGGGCGCACGCGCTTGTAGAACTGATATCCTGCACCGGCGGCAAGGCCGAGCGGGATCGATACGAACGGCAATACCGCGCCGGCCACCGCCCCCAACGCGCCCCAGACAAGCACCGGCTTGGTCGAAGGATGGTCGAGACCATCCTGGAGCATTCCGGCGATTTCATGGCGTGCATCGGTGATGAAGTCGCCATTGTCGTGGGGGCGGTTGGGGTCGGTCATGGCATCAGTCCTCGTAGATCGGGAAACGGTCACACAGGGCTTCAACGCGCGTGCGCACGTTCTGCTCCACCTGAGCGTCGCCCGCTTCGCCGCACTTGGCAAGGCCGTCCAGAACGTCGCAACCATGTTGCCGATTTCGCGGAATTCTTCCGGACCGAAGCCGCGGGTGGTGCCGGCGGGCGAGCCCACGCGGATGCCGCTGGTCTTCATCGGCGGCAGCGGATCGAAGGGGATGCCGTTCTTGTTGCAGGTGATGCCCGCACGTTCCAGCGCCTCGTCCGCGTCCTTGCCGGTCACGCCCAGCGGCGAGAGGTCGATCAGGGCGAGGTGCGTGTCGGTGCCGCCCGAAACGATCGCGGCGCCGCGCTCCTTCAGGGTTTCGGCGAGGACCTTGGCGTTCTCGATCACGCGCGCGGCGTAGTCCTTGAACTCGGGACGCAGCGCCTCACCGAAGGCCACGGCCTTGGCAGCGACGACGTGCATCAGCGGGCCGCCCTGAAGGCCGGGGAACACCGCCGAGTTGATCTTCTTGGCCAGCGCCTCGTCATTGGTGAGGATCATGCCGCCGCGCGGACCGCGCAGCGTCTTGTGCGTGGTGGTGGTGGCGATATGTGCGTGCGGGAAGGGCGAGGGGTGCAGCCCAGCGGCCACGAGGCCGGCGAAGTGCGCCATGTCGACCTGGAACAGCGCGCCCACGGCGTCTGCGATTTCGCGCATGCGCTTGAAATCGATCACGCGCGGGTAGGCGGAACCGCCGGCGATGATGAGCTTGGGCTGGTGCTCCTTGGCAAGGGCCTCGACCTCATCGTAGTCGATCAGGTGGGTGTCCTTGGTCACGCCGTACTGCACGGCCTTGAACCACTTGCCCGAAAGCGCGGCGCGGGCGCCGTGCGTCAGGTGGCCGCCGGCATCGAGGCTCATGCCCATGATGGTGTCACCGGGCTTCACGGTGGCGAGCAGCACGGCGCCGTTGGCCTGCGCGCCCGAGTGGGGCTGCACATTGGCGAAGCCGCAGTCGAACAGCTGCTTGGCGCGTTCGATGGCGAGCGTTTCGACTTCGTCCGAGGGCTCGCAACCCTGGTAGTAGCGCTTGCCGGGGTAGCCTTCGGCATACTTGTTGGTCAGCACCGATCCCTGCGCTTCGAGCACGGCCTTGGAGACGATGTTCTCCGAGGCGATCAGCTCGATCTGCTTGCGCTCGCGCTTGAGTTCGTGGCCGATGGCCTTGGCCACGGCGGGATCGCTTTGCGCGATGCTGTCGGTGAAGAAGCCGGGTGAACGGATGGCGGTTTCAACGGTCATGTTCTGAAAGCCCCTTCAGAAGGACGGATTGGAAAGTTTTTCGACGCGTCCGGCATGGCGGCCGCCGCCGAATTCGGTCGAAAGGAAAGCGTCGAGGCAGGCCTTGGCCATGTCGATCCCGGTCAGTCGCGCGCCCATGGCGATGCAGTTGGCATCGTTGTGCTCGCGCGCCAGCGCTGCGGAGAGCGGCTCGGAAACAAGCGCGCAGCGGCAGGCCGGGGCGCGGTTCACGGCAATCGAGATGCCGATTCCGGAGCCGCACAGAGCGACGCCGAACTGCACCGTGCCGTCAGCGACGACCGATGCGAGCTTGTAGCCGTAGTCGGGGTAATCGACGCGGTCAGCGGTTTCCGGGCCGAGGTCGGCCACTTCGTGACCTTGTTCGATGAGGTATTCGCGCAGTTCGGCCTTGAGGTCGACGGCGGCGTGGTCTGATGCAATCGCGATGCGCATGGAATCGGTTCGCCTGTCCTGGATGCGAGGATTCTTTCGCGCTCCCCTTAGTCGCGAGTTCGTCGCTTTGCCAGTCTTGCGCGCATCTGGAGTCGAAAGGGACTGGCGAGCGGTGAAGGACGTGGCATTGTCGGCCCGACTTGCTCCCGAAAATCAGGAGGATCGCGTGAAGAGCGGCAAATGGTTCCTTGTGGCATTGCTTCTCGCCGTGGGGCTGGCGATCCTGGGAACGACGCCGCCGAGACCCGCTCAGGTCACGGCAGCCGCCCGGGATTTCTCCGCCTTGCGGGCGATGGGCGATGTGGAGCGTATCGCCCGCGCGCCGCATCCCAGCGGATCGGCCGAACATGCGGCTTTGCGTGGCTACCTGATGCAGCGGCTTGGCGAACTGGGCCTGACGGTGCGCACGCAGGAAGGGACTTTTCCGGAGGACGCACGCCGGGGCCTGAATGCCCGCAGTGGCGGTAATGCCGCGCGCATCCCGTTGACGAATGTACTCGGCCTTCTGAGGGGATCCGAGCCGAACCTGCCCGCCGTGGCGCTGATGGCGCATTATGACAGTGTCTGGGGGTCTCCGGCTGCGGCCGACGATGGGGCGGGAGTTGCGTCGATCCTGGAGACCGTGCGTGCGCTCTCGCTGGAGCGGGAGCTTCGGCGGGATGTCGTGGTGATTCTCACGGATGGGGAGGAATCCGGGCTGCTGGGGGCGAGGATGTTCTTTGCCCAGGCCCCTGAAGCGCGGCGGATCGGCGCGATCGTGAACCTGGAAACGCGCGGTGGCGGCGGCAAGGCGAACCTGTTTCAGACATCCGCGCTGAACGGCGATGTCGCGCGGCTCTGGGCGGATACGGCACCGCATCCGGCGGGTACGTCGCTGGCAACTTTCATCTACAGCGTCTTGCCTAACGATACCGATCTCTCGGTGGCGCTGCCGCATGGTTACCCGGCGTGGAACTTCGCCTTCATCGGAAGGCCGGGGCTTTATCATTCGCCGATGGCGACGGCAGACAGTCTCGACCGAGGCTCTCTTCAGCAGATGGGGGAGCAGACCCTGGGACTTGCACGGGCCCTTGCCCGCAGAGCGGAACTACCGGGCCGGGCGCCGGACGTGGTGTTCTTCGACGTTTTCGGCCTGTTCGTGGTGCATTATGCGGTCTGGTGGGGCTGGGTGATGCTGGCCGTGGGCTTCGTCGGCCATGGGCTGCTGTCGCTACGCCGGTTCGAGGGCAGGGCCTTCCTGGATGGTGCTGTGCGAATGCTTGGGCTTGTTCTGGTGACGGCGGGCGCGCTCTATCTGCTCAACCTGTTGTCCGGCGCAGATGGCCCGGTGAACTATTACGACCGCCTTGCTGCTATCCCGAGGCTCCAGATCGTGGCGTTTTGCGTCAGTATGGCCGTCTCGGTGCTTCTGCTGGGCCGCAAGCCGGACGGCGAGGCGGGGGAGGCCGGATTGGTGCTGCCCTTGCTTCTGGGCGGCACCGTGTTTCAGGCTTACGCTCCGTCAGCCGCCTATGTGCTAGCGGTGCCGCTGATGCTGGGAGGCGTAGTGGCGCTGCTGCGAGCGTTCGGGCTTGGCAGTCTGGCGCGGGCGGCGGGAGCGACCGTTGCCGGTGTGGTAACAGGCTACGCGCTCATGCTCGGCTATTCGCTGTTGCAGGCAGTGGGGCCGACGATGCCGATGGTGGCGGTTCTTCCGTTGGCGATCGCCGTTTGCGCGTTGGTGCCGCTACAGCCTGCGCTACCTTTACGCGGTTCGCAGGTGCTGGCGGCACTGCTGCTGCTGATGGCCATCGGTGTTTCCCTGTGGCTGCGGCTGGATGCTCCAGCGGCCAGCATCGCGGCCTATTCGGACGCTGGCAAGAACCACGGTAAGACCTGAGCGCTATTCGAAGAACTCGGGCGGCGGCTCGCGCAGGTTCCGCGCGCCGCGCATACCATGCAGGACTAACTTGCTGACCACGGCAGCCAGAGTGGCAATCGGGATGACAGCAAAGATACCCGCTGCATCGATGCTCAAAGCCACGAAAGATGTCGCGAGAACGCTGCCCAGGAGGGCCAGGAGCATCAGGTAGCCTGCACGCTCACCCTTCTGCTGGGAGAAGCGAAAAGCGCAGGCGAAGGATGTCGCAAGGATTGCAGCAAGGAGCATGAGTAACGGAGGCGGCAGTGTGAGCAGGAAGGCGGGGCCGGCGATCCGCAGCACTGCCAGCAGGCCCATCAGGATCAACGATGGGAAAGTTATGCAGGCACCTGCGGCACAGAGCGTTGCTTCGCGAGCGCCCGCTTCGCTGACAATATCGGTATCCCCGAAGGCCATGGCTTATCGTTCTTCCAACCGGGAGGGAGCATCAGGGGATGATGTCCATAAAAAAGAGCCCCGCCGAAGCGAGGCTCTTGTATCTTCGTGCAGTTGTTACTGATCGAGGAACGAGCGCATCTTGCGGCTGCGGCTCGGGTGCTTGAGCTTGCGCAGGGCCTTGGCTTCGATCTGGCGGATACGTTCGCGGGTAACCGAGAACTGCTGGCCGACTTCCTCAAGCGTATGGTCGGTGTTCATGCCGATGCCGAAGCGCATGCGCAGCACGCGTTCCTCACGCGGGGTGAGCGAGGCAAGGACGCGGGTGACCGTTTCCTTGAGGTTCGCCTGGATCGCCGCGTCCACCGGGATGATCGCGTTCTTGTCCTCGATGAAGTCACCCAGATGCGAATCTTCCTCGTCGCCGATCGGCGTTTCGAGCGAGATCGGCTCCTTGGCGATCTTCATCACCTTGCGCACCTTTTCGAGCGGCATGGACAGGCGCTCGGCCATTTCTTCCGGCGTGGGCTCGCGGCCCTGCTCGTGAAGGAACTGGCGGCTGGTGCGGACCAGCTTGTTGATCGTCTCGATCATGTGCACCGGGATGCGGATCGTGCGGGCCTGATCC